>JAZOSB010000026.1:0-78122 GCA_045656865.1 Clostridia bacterium
GGTTTCATTATGAAAAAAATATGGACTGGTATATTTATAGCCTTGTTCGTTGCGTTCTTGATAGCGGCAGTTGTGATTTATAATATGTTAGCTTCAAATTATACCGGAGAATCCCAGTCTGAGGAAAATCGACAGGAAGTATTGGAACAGGCTCCCGATTTTAAGGTATATGACGGCGACGGGAACGAGGTTTTGTTTTCGGATTTTAAGGGGAAGCCCGTTATAATCAATTTCTGGGCAACGTGGTGCGGTGTTTGTACGACAGAATTTCCTCATTTCGAGGAAGCCTATAAAAAATACGGTGACAAAGTCCAGTTTATGATGGTTAATATGACCGAGGGTAGTTATGAAACTGAGGAAAAAGCGAAGTCCTTTATTGAAAAAAACGGATATACTTTCCCCGTATATTACGATAAAGATTTGGACGCATCGGTTAAATATTATATCTCAGCGATTCCTGTAACTGTGTTTATTGATAAAGACGGAAATATCATAACCAAGCGAATTGGTGGAATGAACGAGCAAATGCTAAGCGGCTATATAGAAAATCTGATAGGAGAATAACTATGGCTATTAAACTTAACCCCGACAAGGAAATTGTAGCTTCTGTCAGGGAAGGACTTAAAAAAACAGGCGGATATTGCCCCTGCAGGATTCAGCGGACAGAAGATTATAAATGTATGTGTGAGGAATTTAAAAAGCAAATTGCGGACCCTGATTTTGAGGGATATTGTCATTGCTTGCTTTACTATAAGGAGAAGGAGAAAAAGGCATGAATGAAGTAACAATTACAAAAACAAACTTTGAAGAGGAAGTATTAAAAAGTGACGTTCCTGTATTGGTGGATTTCTGGGCAACGTGGTGCGGACCTTGTAAAATGCTTGCACCTGTGCTTTCAGAAATTGCAGAAGAAGGAATTGTAAAGGTAGGAAAAATCAATGTTGATGAAGAGGGGGAACTTGCAATCAAGTTCAATGTAATGAGTATCCCCACCGTTATGCTTTTTAAGAACGGACAGCCTGTTAAAACAACAGTCGGATATATGAGTAAAGAACAGCTAAAAGCAGAGCTTGGGATATAAAAAATAGAAGAACAAATGACCGCTCTTTTGAGCGGTCATTTTGATTTCAGCTAAAGCAAAAAGATAAAGAGCATACCTTACGGTACACTCTTTATCTTTTTAACTGGTGGAGGCGAGGAGAGTTGAACTCCTGTCCGAAAACATATTCACGCAGGCATCTCCGAGCGCAGTCACTTATTAAAAATTCCCTCCGCCGCAAGGCAAGTGACAGCCCAAGCGGTTTTGGTAGCTTCATTCGTCATGCACGGGGCAAAGCTTACCCGTGTCACGTTCACCACTGTGTGACGCCCTTATCCAAGCCGTGGTCCTCCCGGTAAGGACGGCCGCCTAATTAGGCAGCGTATGCTACTTTATTGTTAGCGTTTAAATTTAAAATTCGGGATTTTAACGCAGTTCCCACTGCGGCTCGCTTCCCATGCTTCAACATCCCCGTCGAAACCGGTACGCCCCCATATTTATGATACTGCCACGGGCAGCATCATTTAGTATATATTAAGCTTATATGTTATGTCAATAAGAATTTCTTTCCTTTAAAGTTCTTTCAATCATTCTGCCTGCATCTCTCTTTGCTGCATCATCACGCTTGTCATAAAGCTTTTTACCCTTTGCTACGGCAATGGTGACTTTTACACGCTGACCTTTAAGATACATTTCAAGGGGAATAAGTGTTAAGCCTTTCTGCTTTACAATGCCTAAAAGCTTCATGATTTCCCGTCTGTGCATCAGAAGTTTCTTTGGTCTTAACGGGTCACGGTTAAATATATTTCCCTTTTCATAAGGGGATATATGCATACCTAATATATACATTTCACCCTTGTCATCTATCTCACAGTAGCTTTCTTTAAGGTTAACCCTGCCCATACGCACGGATTTAACCTCTGTTCCAAAAAGTTCAATGCCTGCCTCGTACTTTTCTTCTATGAAGAACTCGTGATGTGCGCTTCTGTTTTGGGCGAGAATCTTTCTGTGTTCTTTTTCTGCCACCGGGTTTACCTCCTTCCAGAAGTATAAAATCTATTCTGCGTAAGATTTTGCTTGCTGCCGCAAGCTTAACCTTCACCTTGTCACCAATTGTAAAAGTGTAACCGCTTCTTTCTCCAATAAGGGAGAGCGTCTTTTCATCAAATGCGTAATAATCGTCTTTCAGGGTTTCAGCCCTTACAAGTCCCTCTACCGTATTTGGAAGCACTACAAAAAATCCAAATCCTGTTACCGAAGATATAACTCCGTCAAACTCCTGTCCTACAAAGGACTCCATATATTCTGCCTTTTTAATGTCGAGAGTGTCTCTCTCGCACATTGCTGCGGCAACTTCACGTTCGCTGCAATTTTCCGACGCATCCGGAACAAATGCTGAAAGTGACTTTTTCATTTTGCTGTCATTTTCAATTGCGGATTTTAATGCACGATGCACCACAAGGTCGGGATAACGGCGAATAGGGGAGGTGAAATGACAGTAATCGGAAAGCCCCAGTCCGTAATGTCCGTCATTTTGGTGACTGTACTTTGCCTTTGCCATGCTGCGGAGAAGCATTGTGGAAATGGTGGCTTCATAGGGAGTGTTTTTTATATTCTCCATAATACCGGAAATATTTGCTGATTTTCCATAACCCATATTATATATGAAATTGAGTGTGTTTTCAAGTCTTTCTTTGTTTGGTTCGTCATGAACTCTGTAAATAGCAGGAATTTTCTTATCTTCCCACAAATAATTTGCAACGGCACTGTTTGCCGCAATCATAAATTCCTCAATTATTTTGTTTGCAAAGGTAGTTTCTCTTATCACAATATCGACTGTTTTTCCATTTTTGTCAAAAACTGCCTTTGCTTCAGGAATATTGAAATCTATACTTCCTCGCTCAGCCGTTTTTTGGGCGAGAATAAGATAAAGCTCATACATATCCTCAAGCATTGGCAGAAGATGAGCATATTCCTTGCACAAATCCTCGGGTTTTTCCTCAATCAGCAGTTTTATATTGGTGTAGGTCATACGGTTTGTGCTTCTAATATATGACTTGTAAAAAGAGGTGTTCAGTACATTACCGCTTGAGTCAAAATCAATAAACACCGACATTGTAAGGCGTATAACACCCTCATTAAGAGAACAAATATCGTTTGAAAGCTTGGTGGGAAGCATTGGCAGAACTCTGTCTGCAAGATACACGCTTGTACCGCGGGCAAATGCTTCTTTGTCAAGGGCAGAGCCTGGCTTTACGTAATTACTTACATCGGCAATGTGTACTCCAAGCCTGTATCCATTTTCTGTTTTTTCAACAGAAACAGCATCATCAATATCCTTTGTATCCTCGCCGTCAATAGTAATGATGGCTTTATCTGTTAAATCAAGTCTTCCCTCAAAATCTTCATCGTTTATTACTGCAACTTTGTCAGCTTCTTCAAGAACTTTTTTCGGAAACTCCGTACTGAAATCGTAGCTTTTTATTACGGACAGAACATCCACTCCAAAATCATAAGGAAAGCCTAAAACCTCTATAACCCTGCAGGAAAGGGAGGTTGTGGGAGAGTCGTATTCTGTAATTTCGGCAACAACCTTTTGTCCGTTAAGTGCTCCCTTACTGTCGCGTTGCATAACAAAAATTTCGTCGGGAAGCTTGTCGTTGTCTGGTGTTAATATGCCATAACCACGTTCCTGCGTGTAAATGCCGACAATTTTTTTGTTGGCGCGGGAAAGCACCCTGAGGATTGCCCCCTCACGGCTCTTTTGTCCTTTTGCAGATTTTTGTATTTTAACTAAAACTCTGTCTCCGTTAAGTGCACCGCCCAAAACTTCTTCGGGAATATGGATGTCACCCTTTTCATCTGAAACAAAACCGAAGCCCTTTGAACTGCTGCGGAAAACACCCTCAACAAGTCCCATAGACCTTGCACTGAAGCATCTACCTTTTTTTCCGACTATAATTATGCCCTCGGAAATAAGCTCATCAATAACCGAGTTAAACTCATCCATATCATTTGCAGGGACACACATAAGTATTGCAATATTCTCTTTTGTCATAGGGGAGTATTCACTGCTGTTTATAAATGATGCAACTTTTTCCTTGTGCATAAATTTCATCTCCAACAAAAAAATAAAAGGTGCTCTGTAAAAAGCACCTTTAGTTTGCCAATAGTCTTATTTTATTATTCCAAGAGAAAGTATAACTGAAAGAATAATGAAAAGTACTGCAAAAATAGCTGTAAGCTTTTCAAGCAAGCCCTCACGTGTGTTGGACTTATTCTTTGAGAAGAAAGTTTCACCGGAACCGCCAAATACGGAGCCTGCCGATCTGGGATCCTTACCTTTCTGGAACAAAACAATAACTGTAAGCAAAAGTGCTATCACGATATAAGCTATAGTAACTGCCAGTTTCATTTTCTACACCTCCGTAAATCTGCGTTTAACATCTATATTACTTTAGCATAATAAATTGTAAATTGCAACACTTTTTTTTAATTATTCCAAATTTTCTTAATTATAAATATGTGGGAGGGACATATTGATTTTTATTTTACAAAATGTTATACTTAATGTAGAGTCCTGAAAGGAGAATCAAGATTTGAAAATTAAAAGAATTCTTGCATTTTTAATGCTTGTTTTTATAATTTTTTCATATGCTCCCGGTTATACGGCAGATGAATTTGCAAACCGCGGAGAAGTTGCCGCAATGCTTCTCGAGGCTGCTGATTTTTACAACCCTGACGTAGTAAAAAGTGATATTATTAAAGGGTATGAGGACGGACTTTTGCACGAAGAAAGATATGTCACCCGTGCGGAGGCTCTTGTAATGCTCAGCCGTGCATTTGAAGAACTTCCCAAGCCTACGGGACATAATAAGCGTGTGGCACTTACTAAGGAGGATTTCACAGACATCCCTGCCTGGGCACAAACTGAACTGGAGCAGGTTTTTGACAGCGGAATTGTTGCAGGAACGGGGCAGGGCAAATTTTCTCCCGATAATCGCGTAACAAAAAAACAAATGGAGCTTTTTATAGAGCGTGCATATGCTTTACACGGGACAAATCCAAAGGATGATTTTTATGCATCAATAAATAAGACAACACTTGACGAGTTGGAAATAATACCCGGAAACCTTACGGCAGGAACATTGGAAGATTTGCAAATTGAGGCAACAAGTCAGGTTGATTTTATTATTGAAGATATTCTCATAGGTAATCATAAATACGGCACTCCCGGGCAGAAGGTTACTGACCTTTTTAAGTGCATAGTTGACAGTGAAACAAGAAACTCGCAGGGTGTAGAGCCGATAAAAAAGTATCTTGATATGATTGATGATGCAAAGAATATATCTGAATTGACAAACCTTGAATATGTCATTTCAGAGGAGCTTTGCGTAAGCTCATTTATGGGCTTTTCTCTGGGCGTAGATATGAACGACAGCTCAAAATATGTCCTTAACTTCGGCACAATGACACCGCTGATGAACAAAGAATTTTATTTTGAGGAAGGTAAAAAGCAGGAGGCGTATTTAGAGTATCTTACAACTCTCCTCGAAATCGGCGGAGAAGACAGCGAGACGGCAATGAAAAATGCACTCGAGTACTTTGAACTGGAAAAGACCCTTGCTTCCGAAATGCTTGATACTGAAGGTCAGAACGATATAAACAGAATGTACACACTTTCAACTTATGGAAAAGTTTGTGCAATGTACCCTGATTTTAATATGGAAAGGGTGCTTTCTTATTCAGGTCTTTCCAGAGCGGATAAAGTTTATATTACTGATATAGGTATGGCGAAAAAATTTGCTGAAATATATAACCAGTCGAACTTTAGCTCTTTAAAAACTACAATGAAGCTTTCCGTACTTTACTCCTGCGGAGGTATGCTCAGCGGTGATTTCAAGATAGCTGCATATAAGTTTGAAAGTGTTGTTATGGGAACAGAGGGATTTCACAACGTATATCAGGATGCAGTTGATGTTATAAAAAACGTAATACCTGAATATATAAGCAAAAGCTATGTTGAAAAATTCTTTGACGAAGAATCTAAAAAAGATGTTGAGCAAATGACTTATGACATCATTGGAATATTCAAAAAGAGAATTGACAATCTTACGTGGATGAGCGAGGCAACAAAGGAAAAGGCAAAGCTCAAACTTGATAAAATGAATGTTAAAATAGGGTATCCCGAATCAATGGACAGCTTGGTTGATAATGTCGATATAGTTCCGAAAGAGAAGGGCGGAACATATTTTTCCAATATGACAGCTATTTCAAAAGAAAGTCGGAATCAGCTTAAAGGAATACAGCAGAGTAAAGTAGACCGTAACGCATGGGGAATGACACCATATACCGTGAATGCAGAATATAATCCCTCAGGGAATGAGATAGTGCTGCCTGCGGCAATATTGCAGGCACCTCTTTATAACAAGGATGCATCCTACGAGGAAAACTTAGGCGGTATCGGTTACGTAATAGCCCACGAAATAACACACGCCTTTGACCCTAACGGTGCACAGTTTGATGAATATGGAAATGTTAATAACTGGTGGACTGAAAAAGACTATGAAATGTTTGAAATGATATGCAGGGGAGTTGAGGACTTTTATCAGGGGGAAGAGCCTATTCCCGCGGTGCAGACGAACGGTAAGCTTACCCGTAATGAAAATATTGCAGATATAGGCGGAGTCAGTTGTATAACTCAGCTTGCAGGGAAAAAAGGACAACCCGATTATAAGAAACTTTACACCTCTGTTGCGAAAACGTGGGCAGGAACATTTTCAAGGGAATATGCGGAGTACCTTTCCAAGGTTGATGTGCATAGCAGCGGTAAAATAAGGGTTAACAGAGTGTTGGTTAATTTCCCTGAATTTTACGAAGCATTTAATATACAAGAGGGTGACGGAATGTATGTACCGTCGGAAGAAAGAATAACTGTATGGTAAGGAGATAATTAATATGAACAAAAGACTTTGTAAATCATCAACAGACAAAAAAATTTTTGGAGTTTGCGGTGGACTGGCACAATTTTTAGGTATAGACCCTACCATTGTGCGGCTGATATGGGCGTTGCTTATTTTCTGTGCAGGAACAGGACTTCTGGCATATATAATTGCAGCGCTTGTGCTTCCATATGATTACCAATAAAAAAATACTACGGTCATATTGACCGTAGTATTTTTTTATTGGCTTGTATATAGTGAATACAGCTTTGCGTAATCTCCGCCCTTTGCAATAAGCTCATAATGAGTACCCTCCTCCGTAATACCGTCGGGAGTAAGGAAGAGAATGCGTGAAGCATTTTTTATTGTGGTAAGCCTGTGGGCTACCGTAAATGTAGTTCTGTTTTGTGACAGTTTTTCAAGTGATTTCTGTACAATCATTTCACTCTCGTTGTCAAGTGCCGAGGTAGCCTCGTCAAGAATCAGAATCGGGGGGTTTTTGAGGAAGACTCTCGCAATGGAAATTCTCTGCTTTTGCCCGCCGGAGAGCTTTACACCTCTTTCACCTACATAGGTGTCGTATCCGTCTTTAAGCCCCATTATAAATTCGTGCGCGCCTGCCGCCTTTGCAGCTTCCTCAACCTCTTCACGACTTGCATCTGGTTTACCGTAAACAATGTTGTCATACACGCTTCCGCAAAAAAGGTAAACATCCTGCTGAACAGTACCTATATTGCTTCTCAGGGATTTTAATGTGATGTCCTGAATGTTTTTGCCGTCTATGAAAATTTCACCGTCGGCAATGTCATAAAATCTGGGTATAAGGTTACAAAGTGTACTCTTGCCACCGCCCGAGGGTCCCACAATAGCAATGTTTTCCCCGTTTTTAATGTCAAGATTGATGTGATTGAGAATATCTGTTCCGTTGTCATTGTAGCGGAATCTTACATTTTTAAACTCAATATTTCCGCTGAGTTTATCTACATCTTCAGCATTGGTGCTATCCTCGATAGAGATTGGCTCATCCATTATTTCATAGAAACGCTCAATTCCCGTCATGCCTTTCTGGAATTGCTCTGTAAATTCTACAATCTTGCGGATTGATGTTATAAGTGTCTGTATATAGAGAAGATATGCAATAAGGTCAGCGGAATTTATGTGCCCCTTGGTCATAAATACTGCACCGATTAAAATTACGCCTATATACATAACTCCGTCAAAAAATCTTGTTCCTGCCTGAAAAAGTGACATATAGCGGTATGCCCATTTTTTTGATTTTAAGAACTCCTGATTTCCTTTTTCAAACTTATTACGTTCAATATCTTCGTTTGCAAAGCTCTTCACAACTCTTATACCTAAAAGGCTGTCCTCAAGATCTGCATTAAGCTCGGCAATCTGTGTACGCTGTATTTTGAATGCACCTTTCATCTTTTTCCTGAAAAGAATCATTGAAATCATCATTAAGGGGAGAAGCAGGAATATAAGGCAGGTCAGCCATAAATTTATCTGTGCCAGTATAACAAATGAACCTATTATTTTGATTCCTGCAATGAAAAATTCCTCGGGACAATGGTGTGCAAACTCCGTAACGTCAAAAAGGTCGTTTGTAACCCTTGACATAATCTGACCGACCTTTGCATTGTCGTAATAGCTGAACGGGAGCTTCTGTAAATGACTGAATAAATCACGGCGCATATCGGTTTCAATCTTGGCACCCGTTACGTGACCGAGGTTTGCCATATTGTAATTTGCCACCGTATCGCAAAGGCGTAAAAAAAGGTACATAAGACTTAGCCTCATAACCGTTGACATCAGCACAGCACTCGAACCACCCAGTGCCGTGTTAGTAATTTTACGCACAATAAGCGGAAATGCAAGCTCGCATACAGTAGATGCAGCCGCACAGAAAAGGTCTATTATAATAAGCCCTATATACGGCTTGTAATACCGTAAAAATCTTCTGAACATTTAAAATTTCTCCTTGTCATCTTTTCAATGTTTTAATTCTATATTATATAAAACAAACTGTCAAACAAATTTTGCTTTTTTTGTTGCTATTTTTCCCCTTCCGTGGTATCATATAGAAGACAATGTACTAAGGAGAATAAATAATGAATAACTCAAACAACAGGCTTCTAACAAATACTTTTATAGTTGCACTTGCGGCAATGTTCTGCTGTGCACTATGGGGCAGTGCAACACCTTTTATCAAGCTTGGCTATCAGCTTATCCGTACAGAAAATAATGTACCCTCAACAATTCTTTTTGCAGGGGTAAGATTCTTTTTTGCAGGTGTGCTGACAGTGCTTATATACAGTATTGCACGCAGAAAGTTTTTGCTTCCTAAGAAAGAGAATCTTAAGGCAATAGCAACAGTTTCCTGCTTTCAGACTATTATACAGTATCTTTTCTTTTACATAGGACTTTCCCTTACAACGGGTGTAAAGGGTACTGTTATAAGCGGCTCCAACTGCTTCTTTTCAATTCTTTGTGCAACACTAATATTCCGTCAGGAAAAGCTTACTGCTAAAAAGATTATCGCCTGCATAATCGGTTTTGCAGGAATAGTTCTGATTAACCTTAACGGTCTCAGTATGAATCTTAACTGGGGTGACGGATGTGTTCTTCTCTCAAACTTTGCCTACGGTATTTCGGGTGCCCTTATGAAAAGGTATTCAAGCAAGGAAGACCCCGTTATCATCAGCGGTTATCAGTTTATAATGGGCGGATTTGTAATGATTCTTGTGGGTCTGTTATCAGGCGGAGTAATTACTATAAATAGTCCTGAGGCTTTCGGTGTTATGCTGTATCTCTCCCTGCTTTCTGCACTTGCATATTCTTTGTGGGGTGTGCTTCTTAAGTTTAACCCCGTCTCCAAGGTTAGTATATACAGCTTTATGACTCCTGTTTTCGGTGTGCTTCTGACGAACCTTATGCTGACGGAAAAAAGCACAGTTTCACCGTTAAACCTTATTTCCGCACTCATTCTTATCTGCGGTGGAATATTTATTCTTAATTACCAAAAACAAAAGAAAAATCAGTAAGTAAAAAAGTCACCCCGAGGGGTGACTTTTTTAATACTCAAAACTGCATATTTCAATTTTTTCAAGACCGAATGGTTTAGCTTCTTCCTTACTGCTTCGGAGAAGATTGTAGGGGGTATTGTAAATTGTAATTTCTGCAACTGCACCGCAGTCAAGGTTAAATACCTCGAGCATTGGGGTTTCACTGAAGAATGTGTACGACCGCTTGCCGATTTTTATACGGCAGATGTCAAAATCACCGTGTACTGATAAGATGCAGTCGCCCAAATCCTTGTCAGGAAGCTTTGCCTGATAGGTAAGAGGACCGTAATAATATGCCATTCCCGATTTAGTAATGTCATTTTCATATTCACTGAGTCTTATGAGCGAGCTTTCCGTTGCATCAAAATCACCGCACAGATATACAGGCTCAAAGGATGTAATGTTATATGAATAAAAATGCGAGGGTGTAAAGCTTGAAAAATCGGGGTTATAGTTATTCGATTTCTTATATCCCAGTGCAAGGGTGTTTCTGCCGTTTGAAAGATACGGTGTTATGTTAACACCCATAAATCGGGGGTCCTTGTCCGAGGGGATAAACCCGACAAGCTTATTTCCGTTAAGCTCTGTATATTCAATGTTGTCCGCATTTTCAACGAATGCCCTAACTTCACCTATATTTTCAAGGTCTGCTTCAAAGGGATACTTGACCTTAACTGTTTCACCGTCATTAAGAGAGTAAAATTCCTTATGCAGATTATCAATACTGTTCTCTCTAAAAGACCTTCTGCCAAAGCAGGCATTAACATTCTTAAGAGGGAGAATATTTTCCTCTGCCGAAGCAAGGGCAAACGGCACCTCGCTTTTTACTGTATGAGGAGTAAACTCAATATCGTCGGTGTAGGGAGGTGCATTATCCTCGTTAAGCTCCGCGGAATATATCAGCATAGCCGTTTTTCCTGCTTTCAGAGTAAATACACACTTTCCGTCGTCGGAGGGGATTTTATAAAGCTCACCGTTCGAACTGTCTGCGGCAAAAAGCTTTTTGCCGTCAATATGTGCAGTAACGGTAGTATCTTCACCGAGTGAAGTAATAAATATATATTCGTCGTTTCCATTTGTCCTGCGGTTTATAATAATGTCTTTGTCCGTCTCTATTTTTACAGAATTTCTACTAAGAAGCTTTTCTGCGGAAAAATCAAAATCAGCCCTAATGATATTTCCGTCAAAACCGTCTATGGTTGCAGTGTCGGATATTATTGTTGTGTACTCATATTTTCCTGCCGTAACAGTGTTTTTACCTATCCTTGCAGCTTTCTCAAAAAAACTCTTTTCCATCATATGGAAAGGAACACCCGAAAGAAGAAGCTTCTTTGCAATGCCATTGAAAAGGATGTCTGAATCGGAATTGTATATAACAAGAATTTTCGTATCGGTTTTGGTGTTCGCCCCTGCAAAGCATTGCCTTGCAAGCCTGTCGGAGATAGTTTTTTCAGAAAACTTTGAAACCGTTGCTGTATGCTTTTCATACTTTCTTCTGTCGGAAAGGGAGAATGCTACACTATCATAAATAACTCCGCAGACACCGAAAGATGCCATAAATGAAGCAGAATTGTATCTTTTCGAGCAAGGTGCAAACGATGGGAGAAGAAGTCTTGCAAAAAACGGCTTTTCAAACTGCTCACAAATTGTCTGTGCAAGCTTGATTTCTGCAAAATCAGGATTTTCCGTGTCTACGCAGAGGGAGACTGAATCGGCTCTCATATACTGCATTTGCCGTGAAAAGCTTTTTTCACCGCCAATGCTTACAGAAAGGGAAAGCTCATTCTTCTTACATTCGTCTTTCAAAAATGCAGTGAAATTTTCACCTATACATTCGCTTACGGAATTTTTATAAGATTCTTTTTGTGTTGTGAGTAAGCTTTCCGATACATTTGCTCCTGCCTTTTTCAAGGCGGATTTTGAGTATGGCACGAAGCTTTCGGGAAAATCTATATTTGTGAGGAAGCCCTCAATCTCCACTCCGAGAAACCTTTTACATTCACGGAAATATTTATTATACACAGCATCAACAAAGCACTCTGTAACAAATCTGTCCGTAATATCTGCAAACGGGAGTCTTCCCGAAGCACGTACCTTGCTTACATCACGGAGTACAAGTACAAACTCTCCGCCTTCGGAAATTACCTCGTCAAACTTTTCTGTATCACTCTTTTTTACTTTCATAATGTCACGGCATCTGTAATCACCCACACTTGTGATTTCTCCGCCGCCGTTTCCGCTTACAGGAGAATTTTCGTCGCATATAACAAGGGTGATTCCGTATTTTCCGCCTCTTCTTGCAGCGGTGCGGATAAGCTCAAAATAATCCGCTGACAAATAGGGGAGAACAAGTCCCTTTGACGGGCGTATGTAAATACGTGAAATCCCCATTTCGGAAAATTCCATCAGCCTTGTGTCAATTTCCTCCGCAGTAGGCTTTGCACACCAGTCCCATACCAGAGAGGGGCAATATTCTTTATATGTATTTTTAAATTCTCGAATATCCATAGCAATACTCCTAAATCTGATTAGTACCATTTTAACCGATAACCTTAAAAAGGTCAATATTTAAAGAAGATTTTCTTTTTATGCGTATTGTTTTTGTTAAAATTTTGTAGTATAATAAATAATTAGTAGAATTACCTATGTTCAGGAGGATAATATTATGGTATCAGAAAAAATGTATGAATTAGGAAGCCGCAGAAGCGAAATTCGAGAGCTTTTTGAATACGGACTTAAAAGAAAGGCAGAAATAGGTGCGGAAAACGTATTTGATTTCAGCCTCGGTAACCCCAGTGTTCCTGCACCCGATTGTGTAAAGGAAGCACTGGCAGATTTGGTTTTGAACACAGACCCCGTGGCACTTCACGGGTATACTTCCGCTCAGGGTGCTCCTGATGTCAGAAAAAGCTGTGCTGACTATGTAAACGCCAACTTCGGTACAAGCTACACCGCTGACAATTTCTATATGACAGTTGGTGCAGCGGCATCACTCACAATTTCACTTTCTGCTATTTCCGAGGATAAGGGGGAGGTAATCGTGCTTGCACCCTTTTTCCCGGAATATACTGTATTTATAAATCAGGCAGGAATGACTCCCATTATTGTAAAATGCCGTGAAGAGGATTTTCAGATTGATTTTGATGCACTTAAAGCTGCCATCAATGAAAATACCAAGGCAGTAATTGTAAACTCACCCAACAACCCCTCAGGTGTTGTTTTCTCAGAGGATACAATAAAAAAGCTTGCCTGTGTTCTTTCTGAAGCAGAAAAGACTTACGGAAAGGACATCTACATCATTGCAGATGAGCCTTACCGCGAGCTTGTTTATACAGACGGTGTAACTGTGCCTTTTGTACCCAACTACTATAACAATACAATCGTGTGCTATTCTTTCAGTAAGTCCCTTTCACTTCCCGGTGAAAGAATCGGTTACGTTCTTGTCCCCAATACTGCAAACGAATGGCAGAAAGTTTACTTTGCAGTATGCGGTGCAGGCCGTTCTCTCGGCTTTGTATGTGCACCAAGCCTTTTCCAGAAAATAGTTCCCAAATGTATTGGAAAAACTGCGGATATTTCAATATACAAGAAAAACCGTGACATACTTTGTGATGCTCTTTCCAAATATGGCTACACAGTAGCACAGCCCGACGGTGCTTTCTATCTCTTTGTAAAAGCACTTGAAGAAAGCTCCCGTCATTTCTGCGAAAAGGCTAAAAAGTATGAACTTCTGATTGTTCCCGGTGACAGCTTCGGTTATCCCGGTTATGTAAGAATTTCTTACTGTGTATCAACCGAAATGATTGAAAAATCACTTCCCTCCTTTGAAAAACTTGCGAAGGAATATAAATATAGATGAAGCCTTTAAAAACAAAAAAAGCCTTTGCGATTATACTTTCACTCTTTTTCACGGTGCTGTATTTCCGTCATATAAAAAACGCAAATGAAGCTTTTTATCAGGTGAATTACCCAAAAGAGGACATATCGGAGATTTTGTCAAAGGATTCCTTGATAGAGGAGGATTATACGCTCCTTTTTAAACAAACAGGACTTTCTCCCTACGTATCGGCAAAGCTGATTGAAAATGGAAGAGAAGACCTCCTTTTAAAAATGAATGAGCTATATCTGAATAATCCTGAGATAAAAACGGATTTTGTTGCATTTCCCGTGACCGCAAGTGAGAGGAACTTAAATCAGATTACCCCTCTTGCCGACCTTAAAAAAGGTGATATATTAGTTACATTCAACACACATACTCTTGACTGGAGGCACGGACATTGCGGAATGGTTCTTGATGAAGAGAAAGGTATTCTTCTGGAGCATATGTCAATCGGCAATCCATCTTGCCTTACTTATGCAAAAAACTGGGGAGAATACCCAAGCTTTGTTGTGCTCAGGTATCCTGATGAGAGTGTTTCTGAAAAAGCGGCAGAGTATGCAAAAGAGCATCTTTTGGGAATTGATTATAACATTCTTGCAGGTGTATTAAAAAAGGATAAATCAGACGAAGAAGTTCCTGAAAGCTCTCATTGCTCCCATATAGTCTGGCAGGCATACAAAGCGGCAGGCGTAGATATTGACCCGAACGGGGGTATCTTCGTAACACCACTCAATATAGCGATGTCCGATAAACTGAAGGTAGTACAATTATACGGACTGAATCCCGAAAAATATAAGAACAGATTAGCCAGGTAGAGAAGTAATACCGTGAAATGTTTTTCATATAATTCTATAGGAGGGATTGTTGTGATTGCCGAAAAAGAAAATAAATATATGAACGAGCTTGCAAAGTCATACCCTGACAGAAGCAGTGCTTTAAGCGAAATTATTAATCTGAATGCTATTTTAAACCTGCCTAAAGGCACTGAGCATTTTATGAGTGATCTTCACGGGGAGCATGAGGCCTTTTCACATATCAGAAGAAATGCATCAGGTGTAATAAGGCGAAAGGTAGATGTGCTTTTTAAAAAGACCCTTACTCCAAACGAGCGTGCGGAGTTATCTACTCTCATATATTATCCCGAAGAGAAGCTTGATTCCAATTTGCTTGTTAATGAAGAAAAAGATAACTGGTACAAGGTTACCCTTAAAAGGCTTCTAGAGGTTTGTAGGTTTATTAGCAGTAAGTATACCCGTTCCAAGGTGCGTAAGCATCTGAAGCGTACAGCAAAGGGTTATGACTATATTATAGACGAGCTTTTAAATAATGACTATGACGCTGCAAACAAGGGTCATTATTACGATAATATCTTAAATACGATTATAAGTGTCGGTTCTGCAGAAAAATTTATTATAGCTTTGTGTTCTGCCATAAAGAGTATGGTTATAGACCATCTCCATATAGTGGGGGATATTTTTGACAGAGGACCCCGTGCAGATTTAATAATGGAGCAGCTTATGAAAGAAAATTCCATAGATATTCAATGGGGAAACCATGATGCATTGTGGATGGGTGCTGCTGCAGGCTCGAGGGTATGTATTGCAACTGTGCTTAATAATTCCATTACATACAAGAATCTTGATGTTGTAGAAATAGGCTATGGAATCTCATTACGCCCGTTAGCATTGTTTGCCAATGACGTATATGCAAAATCAGATGTTTCCAATTATATGCCAAAGGGTAATTCAGACGGTGATGCATTCATAAATGATGATGACAGACTGGTTGCCCGTATGCATAAAGCCATAAGCATTATTCAGTTTAAGTTGGAGGGGCAGACAATTCTCAGAAATCCCGACTTTGGAATGGAACACAGACTTCTTCTGGATAAAATTAACTGGGATAACGGCACAGTAAATATAAGTGGAAGAGAGTATCCGTTAAAGGAAAAAGATTTCCCAACCATTGACAAGGATAATCCATATGAGCTTACTGACGGAGAAAAGGAGCTTATGCAGTATTTAAAAAGTGCTTTTATGAGGTCACAGAAATTGCAGAATCATATAAAGTTCCTTTTTGAAAAAGGTGAAATATACACAATTTTTAATAAGAATCTGTTGTTTCACGGGTGTATTCCTCTTAACGAGGACGGTAGCTTTATGAACTTTCCCATAGCAGGGGGAATGTCGGGAAGAGCATTTATGGATTTTTGCGACCGTACGGCACGGAAAGGATTTTTTTCACGAGAGGGAAGCGGCACAAAACAGTTCGGCAAGGATTTTCTTTGGTTTTTATGGTGTGGTAAGGATTCACCCCTTTGTGCAAGGAAGAAAATAGCCACTTTTGAACGGCTTTTGATAGAAGCACCCGAAACCTGGGGAGAGCCTAAAAATGCGTATTATCAATGCTGGAATGATGAAAGTATAGTCCAGAAAATATTGGAGGAGTTTTCTCTTGGGGGAAAGCATTCGCATATCATAAACGGACACGTTCCCGTTCAGTATAAGAAAGGGGAGGACCCGATAAAAGCAAACGGAAAGCTGATTCTTATTGACGGAGGCTTCTGTCGTGCATATCAGCAGACTACGGGAATTGCAGGATATACTCTTATCTACAATGCTGACGGTATGAGAATTTCTGCACATGAGCCGTTCCGCGGTGTGCAAAATGCGATAAATAATAACGCGGATATTTTGTCGGAAACTGTTATTTTTGAACAGGCTACGGATAAAATAAGGGTAAAAAATACTGATATAGGTGCTTCAATCAGTGAAAAGATTGAGGATTTAACAAAATTGGTTGAATGCTATGAAACAGGAAGCATAAAAGAAAGAATATAATAGAAAAAAGATGGCGTAAAAAACTAAGTTTTTTACGCCATCTTTTTTCTATCCCAGCATAACATCAAGAAGCATCATAACAGCAAAGCCCGATATAATTCCCATTGTAGAAAAATACGGATGATTTTTCTTGTTTTTCTGACATTCGGGAATCAGCTCATGTACGGCAACAAGAATCATTGCTCCTGCAGCAAAAGAAAGGGCATAGGGAAGAATCTTTTCTACGTAAACCACCAATAATGCACCTATAACTCCTGCTACAGGCTCAACCATTCCCGATGCCTGACCGTAGAGAAAGCTTTTTCTCCTTGAATATCCTTCTCGTCTTAAAGGAAGCGAAACAGCAGCTCCCTCGGGGAAATTCTGCAGGCCTATACCAATGGCAATGGTTACTGCACCCATAATGCTTTCGGGAGAAAACCCCGTGTTTTTTAATGCCCCGAAGGCAACTCCTACCGCAAGCCCCTCTGGAATATTGTGCAGGGTAATAGATAATATCAGCATAATAATACGGTTAAGCTTTTCGCTTGATTTACCGTAAGTGCTGTCTGCACGTTTCCTTGTAAAGGAAACTGCCTTGTCGGATACCCACATAAAAAATGCACCGAATAAAAACCCGGTTGTAGCAACGAAATATGACGGGGGGAAGGGAACTTTTTCAGCCATTTCAATTGCAGGCTGCAGAAGTGACCAGAATGAAGCTGCTATCATAACGCCTGATGCAAAGCCAAGCATAAAATTCATAATTTTCAGATTGGGAGATTTAAAAAAAGCAACCGTTGCCGCACCGAGAGCTGTCAAAAACCATGTTCCAAGTGTTGCAACGAGTGCCAATAAGACATAACTGTTCATACAGCACCTCCAATATTCAGTTTATTTAACAAAAATTTTTTTGTGAAAAAATGTAAATATTATGCAGAAATAGGGGGTAAATTTGTTGACTTTTGGGTGCTTTTATGCTACAATTCTTTTAAAATTATATCCACTTTGTTTTCGGAGAGTGTACACTAATGATAGCGTTGGAAGAAAAAATATTAAAAGAGGGTACGGTTTTACCCGGTGACATACTTAAAGTGGACTGTTTTCTTAACCATCGTATAGATGTCCCATTCATTATGGAGATGGGCAAGGAAATAGCTCGTCTTTACGAAAATCAGCAGGTTAATAAGATTTTAACCATTGAAACCTCGGGGATTCCCATAGCATTTGCCGCTGCACAGTTTATGAATGTGCCCGTGGTTTTTGTTAAAAAGGACAAGTCCGGAAATATTTCCGACAAGGTTTACTCTTCAAGGGTAACCTCTTATACCAAGAAAAATGTGTATGATGCCGTTGTAAGCAAGGAGTTTCTTGATGACAATGACAGCGTTTTGGTTATAGATGATTTCCTTGCAAAGGGAAATGCACTTAACGGACTTATTGATATAATAAATCAGGCAGGTGCAAAGCTCATCGGTTGTGCCATCGCAATTGAAAAGGGCTTTCAGGGCGGCGGTGATGAGTTAAGGGAGAAGGGTGTTCGTGTAGATTCCCTGGCAATTGTGGAATCTATGACCGACAGCTCCTTAATATTCCGCAAATAACTATGATATGTAAAGAAACTTTACATAAAATTTTTGCCTAAAAGGCAGGGAGGGTTAAAAATGAAAAAGATTTTTTCATTTCTTCTCGTTACTGTAATGATTGTTGCATCCTTGGGTGTATTCACATCATGCGGTAACGAAAACGAAACTGCAGCAAGCGATTTCAAGATTGGTTTCATCTTCTTGCATGATGAAAACTCAACCTACGACAAGAACTTCCTTGATGCAGCAGAAGCGGCAACAGCAGAACTCGGTCTTAAGCCTGAGCAGGTTATTTTCAAGACAAATGTTCCTGAGGGTAACGAGTGCTATGAGGCAGCAGCAGACCTTGCTGACCAGGGTTGTAATGTAGTATTTGCAAACAGCTTTGGACATGAGCCTTATATTTTGAAGGCTGCAAAGGAATTCCCCGAAGTTGAATTCTGCCATGCTACAGGCACAACAGCACATACAGAAAATGTTCCTAACTTCCACAACGCATTTGCTTCCATTTACGAAGGCAGATATCTTGCAGGTATCGCTGCAGGTATGAAGCTTAACGAGATGATTGAAAGCGGAAAAATCACAGCAGACCAGGCTAAGATGGGTTATGTAGGTGCTTATACATATGCAGAAGTTGTATCCGGTTACACTTCTTTCTATCTTGGTGCTAAGTCCGTTTGCCCCAGCGTTACTATGGAAGTACAGTTCACAGGCAGCTGGTATGACGAAGCTCTTGAAAAGGAAGCTGCAACAAAGCTTCTCGGAAACAATTGCGTACTTATCAGCCAGCACGCAGATTCAATGGGTGCTCCCACAGCTTGTGAGAATGCAGGCGTTCCCAATGTTTCCTACAACGGAAGCACGCAGTCTGCTTGCCCCAACACATTCATTGTTTCTTCCAGAATTGACTGGGCTCCCTACTTCAAGTATATCATCAATGCAGCTATGAACGATGAAGAAATCGCTCTTGACTGGTGTGAAGGCTTTGAAGCAGGCTCTGTAAAGCTTACAGACATAAATGAGAACGTAGCAGCTCCCGGAACAAAGGAAGCTATGGAAGCTGCTAAGGCAAAGCTTATCGCAGGCGAAATCCAGGTATTTGATACAGATGCATTCACAGTAGAGGGCAAGAAGCTTGATTCTTACCTTGCAGATGTTGATACAGATGCTAACTACGAAAAGGATACAGAAGTTATCGCTGACGGTTACTTCCACGAATCAGAATTCCGCAGTGCTCCTTACTTCGATATTCAGATTGACGGTATTACTTTGCTTAACAGCATGTTTTAATTAAGCTTTGATATAGGGCGGGGAAAACTCCGCCCTATATTAGCTTTCTACAAAATATCTTGTGTTTTTCCATAAGCAGAGTGTGGGTGTTTATGAAAGAACATAATTTAGGGAATGGAGAATTTTATGGAACAGAATGTTGCTCTTGAACTGAAAAACATAACCAAAACATTTGGTAGTGTCGTTGCCAACAAAAATATTTCACTTAAAGTAAGGAAAGGGGAAATCCTTTCAATACTCGGTGAAAACGGCAGCGGAAAGACTACTCTTATGAATATGGTATCGGGAATATATTTCCCCGACAGCGGACAGATTTTTGCTGACGGTAAGGAAATTGTAATTGCTTCCCCTAAAGATGCCTTTGACCACAAAATAGGTATGATACATCAGCATTTTAAGCTTGTTGATGTGTTTTCTGCTGCTGAAAATATAGTTTTGGGACTCAAGGATGAAGAGGGCTTTGATATGCCTAAGTACATCGAGAGAATCAAGGAAATTACCGAGCAGTACGGATTTGAACTTGACCCGGATAAGAAAATATATGAAATGTCCGTATCCGAAAAACAAACGGTAGAAATTATAAAGGTTCTTTTCAGAGGGGCAGATATACTTATTCTTGATGAGCCTACAGCCGTGCTTACTCCTCAGGAAACGGTCAAGCTTTTTAAGGTGCTTCGCAATA
Organism: Clostridia bacterium; assembly: GCA_045656865.1. Lineage (GTDB taxonomy): Bacteria > Bacillota > Clostridia > UMGS1883 > UMGS1883 > UMGS1883. Next base: position 20,304 of record JAZOSB010000026.1, read on the forward strand.
TGCGTGAGGATGGAAAGGCAATCATTATCATTACCCACAAGCTCCACGAGGTGCTTTCTCTTTCAGACAACGTGGCTGTTCTTCGTAAAGGTGAATATGTGGGAACAGTAAAGACCTCCGAAACTAACGAAGCCGAGCTTACAGAAATGATGGTAGGAAAGAAGATTTCCCTTAACATAGAGAGAAGTCAGGCTGAAAACTGCTGTGACCGACTGATTGTTGAGAACATAGACTGTGTAAACCGTGACGGAGTAAAGCTTTTGGACAATGTTTCCTTTACAGCCTGTTCAGGAGAAATCCTCGGAATTGCAGGCATTGCAGGAAGCGGTCAGCGAGAGCTTCTTGAAGCGATTGCAGGGCTTCAGCACCTTAACGGCGGCGGTGTATTTTATATTGACCCCAAGAGCGGCGAAAAGGAAAATCTCCGTGACAAAACACCGTTGGAAATACGTCAAATGGGTGTTCGTCTTGCATTTGTACCTGAGGACAGACTCGGTATGGGACTTGTAGGAAATATGGATATAGTAGACAATATGATGCTCAGGAGCTACAAAAAAGGTAAATCCGTATTCCTGCAGAGAAAAGCTCCGAGAAATCTGGCAGAAGAGGTAATTAACAGTCTTGAGGTTGTAACTCCCTCTGCAAATACCCCTGTAAGAAGACTCTCGGGTGGTAATGTTCAGAAAATACTGGTAGGTAGGGAGATTGCGTCTTCTCCCACCGTTTTAATGGCAGCCTACCCTGTAAGAGGATTGGATATAAATTCCTCCTATACAATTTATAACCTCCTTAACGAACAGAAGAAAAAAGGTGTAGCCGTAATTTTTGTCGGCGAGGACCTGGATGTCCTTTTGGAGTTGTGTGACAGAATTATGGTTATCGGCGGTGGCAGAATCACCGGAGTTGTAGACGGAAGAAATACTACCAAGGAAGAAATCGGTATTCTTATGACAAAGTCCGATTCCCCAAGCAATTTTGAGGAGAAGGGAGGAAGCAGCAATGAAGAATGTTAAAAACGCCTTTTCAACCCCGTTTTTTCACGTGATAAAGCGTGATGATATAGTGTGGTGGAAGGCTTGGCTTATAAGAATTGCAGCTGTAATTTTCGCACTCATAGTAAGCGGTATAGTAACCATTCTGCTAACAGGCATAAACCCTGTTGATATGTATGTTTCAATGATAGACGGTGCAGTAGGTACACCACGACTGACATGGAATCTCTTGCAGAATACGGCAATTCTCCTTTGTATCTCTCTTGCTGTGACCCCTGCATTTAAAATGAAATTCTGGAATATCGGTGCAGAGGGGCAGGTTTTAATCGGCGGACTTGCAACTGCAAGCTGTATGATTTTCTTCGGTGAAAAGCTTCCCACACCAATTCTGATTTTGGTAATGCTTGTTACAAGCATTATTTCGGGTGCATTGTGGGGACTTGTTCCTGCTTATTTCAAAACCCGTTTTAATTCCAATGAAACTCTTTTTACACTGATGATGAACTATGTAGCAATACAGCTTGTTGCATACTTTACACTTGAATGGTCCGTGCCAAAAGGCTCGGGAACACCACGCACCCTTGAGTACGGACAGCTTCCTGCTCTGTTTGGTCAAAAATACCTGATAAATATACTGATAGTAGCAGTGCTGACCGTTATTGCCTACATTTATCTTAAATACAGTAAACAGGGCTATGAAATTTCCGTAGTAGGCGAAAGTGAAAATACAGCAAAATATATAGGCATCAATGTAAAGAAAGTCGTTTTGAGAACAATGGCAATTTCAGGTGCTATCTGCGGTATAGCAGGATTTTTGCTTGTTGCTGGAACCGACCATTCGTTAAAAAGCGACACAGCAGGGGGAAGAGGCTTTACCGCAATTATGGTTTCGTGGCTTGCTAAATTTAACCCCGTATTTATGGTACTTACTTCGCTTTTAATTGTATTTCTGCAAAAGGGTGCTTCAAAAATTTCCGAGGTGTACCGTCTTAATTCGTCTTTTTCCGATATCATTACAGGAATCATCATATTTTTCATTATAGGTTCAGAATTTTTCATAAATTACAAGCTTAAAATAAGCAAAAAGGAGGAAAATGTATGATTGCTACAATAATTCAGCGTGCAGTAATGCAGGGAACTCCTTTGCTGTTTGGCTCAACGGGTGAAATCCTTACAGAAAAATCGGGACACCTTAATCTTGGTATCCCCGGAATTATGTATGTTGGTGCCATAAGCGGTGTTGCAGGCTCTTTTCTCTATGAGCAAACTCTGGCATCACCCGAGCTTATGAATCCGCTTCTTGCGGTATTTATTCCGCTCATATGCTCATTGATTGGCTCAACAATTATGGGACTTATATACTGCTTTTTGACAGTAACTCTTCGTGCAAATCAGAATGTTACGGGTCTGGCACTTACTACCTTTGGTATTGGTCTGGGTAATTTCTTCGGCGGCTCACTCATAAAGCTTGTCGACTCCGACGTTCCCTCAATTGCCCTTTCCACTACAAGTACGGTATTTAAAACCGAGCTTCCCATAGCGGATAAGCTTGACTGGTTTGGAGACATTTTTCTTTCCTACGGATTTTTGGTGTATGTGGCAATTGCTGTTGCATTGGTATCTTCCTATGTCCTTAACAAAACACGTACAGGACTTCATTTGAGGGCTGTCGGTGAAAGCCCCGAAACAGCCGATGCCGCAGGTATCAATGTTACTAAATACAAGTATATTTCCACCTGTATCGGAAGTGCTATTGCAGGATTGGGCGGACTTTACTATGTAATGGACTACGCAAACGGAGTATGGTCAAACAATGGCTTCGGTGACAGAGGATGGCTTTCTATCGCTCTTGTTATTTTCTCAGTATGGAGACCGTCACTCTCAATCATCGGCTCAATACTTTTCGGATTCCTGTATGTAATACCTACTTATATTCCAGGAATCACAGTAAGTACGAAGAAGCTTTTTGAGATGCTTCCCTATGTAGTTACTATTCTCGTTCTTGTTATTACTAGCATAAGGGATAAAAAAGAGAATCAGCCTCCGGCAGGACTTGGTTTGCCGTATTTCAGAGAAGAACGGTAAAATATTACGGGCGGTGTAAATAAGTTTACGCCGCCTTTTTGCTTTCAAAATTTGTGATATGAGGTGTTTTAAATGAAAATAGTTTTACAAAGAGTAACAGAGGCAAAGGTAGAAGTTGATGGCGAAGTAAAGGGACAGATTGGAAAAGGCTACCTGCTCTTGGTGGGAGTAGTAGCGGAAGACACCGTAGAAATTGCCGACAAAATGATTGAGAAAATCTCCCGTCTCAGAATTTTTCAAGACAGCGAGGGAAAGACAAACCTCGGCATTTCCGAGGTAGATGGCGAAGTGCTGATTATTTCTCAATTTACCCTTTGTGCAGACTGCAGAAAGGGTAACAGACCCAGCTTCACCGGTGCAGGAAATCCTGCCATGGCAGAGGAGCTTTATGAGCATATGGTGGAAAAAAGCAAGGACCTTTTTAAACGCGTGCAAAAGGGTGTGTTTGGTGCGGATATGAAAGTTTCCCTTGTAAATGACGGTCCGTTTACTCTCGTTCTTGACAGTAAAGAAATTTTAGGTTTATAATATTAAAAAAAGGGTGAAAGGCTGACAGACTTTGAAACTGACACTTGACAAAAAATCATTTTACACAAAACTTTATAAAATGCTTGAAAACGTAACTCCTCTCACTGTGGACTGCGGACAGCTTTGTGACGGTGCCTGCTGTGCCGTGACAGATGAAATTACGGGTATGTATCTTTTTCCGGGTGAGATAGAAATGTACAAACCTATGCCTTGGTGGGGCGAGCTTCATGATATTGACTTTACATATGACGGAGGAAAAAGTGTGGAGCTTTTTACCTGCACAGGCACCTGTGACAGAAAACTCCGTCCGCTCTCCTGCAGGATTTTCCCACTTGTACCCTATGCAAAAAGGGGAGGGGAGCTTCAGATTATAATGGATATTAGAGGCAGGGGAATGTGCCCACTTGCAACGGCAATGAAAATTGAGGATTTAGACCCGTTATTTGTTGAAAGAGTGACATCAGCAATGAAGCTGTGTATGAAAGTCAGGGAAACGAGAGAATTTATATATTCTCTTTCCGAATCCCTTGATGAAGTGAAGGAGGATTTTTATGAGTTATAACTTTGCAGTAATTGACCTTGGCTCCAATTCGGTACGTATGAGCATCAATTCCCTTGAAAAAGACGGCAGTTGGGCTGTTCTGGAAAAGCTACGCTCTACCGTACGGCTCAGCGAGGGTATGATAGCAGATAATTTCCTCAAGGAAGAATCCATCAGCCGTGTTCTTGGAGCAATAGAGGAATTTGTAAAGAAAGCCAGGGAATACAAATGTGCCTCCATTGCGGCTGTTGCGACAGCGGCTTTGCGCTGCGCCGCAAATAAAGACCTCTTTCTTTCAAGAGTCAGGGAGAGGACAGGAATCCAGTTTGAGATTATAAGCGGTGAACAGGAAGCTTATTACAGCTACCTTGCGGTAAAAGAAACCGTTGAAATAACAGACGGTGTTATCTACGATACGGGCGGCGGAAGTACGGAAATTGTCCTTGTGAAGAATAGTGAAATAAAGCACAGTATAAGTCTGCCCCTCGGTGCCGTGATGATGACCGAAAAAATGGAGAGAAGAAGCCAGATGCAGCTTTATAAATATGTTGCATCCTACATTGGCGGAGTAAACTGGCTTGACGAGTGTGAAGGTCTGCCTCTTTACGGTATTGGCGGAAGTGCCCGTGCAATGGCAATGCTTTATAAAAAAGAGTATCTTTCACCCGACAAGGTTGACGGCATTAAAATACCCTACCACGCTGTTGCAAAGATTTATCAGGATATTTTCAGAACACCTCCCCAAAAACGCAAGGACATAAAGGGTATGGATATTTCCCGAGCAGATATTATCCTTGCAGGACTTACTCCCGTAAAAGTGCTGATGGATATGACAGGAAGCCCCTCGGTAACAGTTTGTGCTGCAGGTGTCAAGGAGGGTGTATTCTTCCGTCTTAAGGACGAAATTTTAAGGAGCAATATAAAATGAGTATGAACATAGTTTTGGTCGAGCCGGAAATTCCTCAGAATACGGGAAACATTGTCCGTACCTGTGCCGCTACCGGTGCAAGACTTCATATAGTAAAGCCTATGGGCTTTGAAATAGACGATAAGAAGCTTAAAAGAGCAGGCCTTGATTATTGGCATTTTCTGAATATCCAATATTACGAAAATCTTGATGACTTCTTTACGCAGAATCAGGACGGCAGATTTTTCTATCTAAGCTCAAAAGGAACGGCATCCTATACCGATGTCGAGTTCAAAGACGGAGACTTTCTCCTTTTCGGTAAGGAAACGAAAGGTTTACCCGAAAAGCTTCTCATAGAACATCCCGAGCGTTCAATCCGTATCCCTATGATAAGCGATGCACGGTGTCTTAATCTCTCAAACTCCGTTGCAATTGTAGTCTACGAAGCCCTCCGACAGAATAACTTTAAATCCCTCACAAAAGAGTCAGACTATCTGTACGGAATAATTGATTGATTTGACAGAATGTAAATTGTTCTCGGATTTTAAATAACGGATTGTGTCGAATAATATCGAAATGCTAAAGTTTCCCTTGCCTAAAGGCGGGATAGAAAAAGATTGTTGCGCATATGGTAGAGGTGAATACAAACAGAAAGAAAATAAAAAATATTAGGAGAGGAGTAGGTGAATATGAAATTAACATTTATAGGTGCGGCTCATGAGGTTACAGGATCCTGCACACTGCTTGATGCCTGTGGAAAACATATTCTTATTGATTGTGGCATGGAGCAGGGCGGTGACACTTATGAAAATTGTGAATTGCCTGTTGCTCCAACAGAAATCGATGCAATTTGCCTTACTCACGCACATATTGACCATTCAGGCATGATTCCTGCTATGGTGGCGAAGGGATATACAGGTCCAGTATACTGCACAGAAGCCACCCATAGACTATGTAATATAATGTTGCTGGATTCAGCTCATATTCAGGAGCAGGAGGCTGAGTGGCAAAATAGAAAGGCACAGCGTTCGGGCTATGAACAGTATATGCCCATATATACTGTGGCAGATGCAATGGAATCACTTAAATTATTTAATGGATATGGATATAATAAATCAATTGAAATCTTTGAGGGTATAACAATAAATTTCTGTGATGCAGGACATTTGCTTGGCTCATCAAGCATTCATATTACAGTAAATGAAAATGAACAAGAAAGAACAATACTCTTCTCAGGTGATTTGGGAAACATAGACAGACCGCTTATAAGAAATCCTCAAAATCCGCCTTATGCCGATTATGTGGTTATAGAATCAACCTATGGTGACAGAGTTCATGGCGAAAGACCTGACTATATTGCACAGCTTACAAAAATAATGCAGGAAACCTTTTCAAAAGGCGGCAACTTGGTTATTCCTTCTTTTGCAATCGGAAGAACACAGGAGCTTTTATATCTGTTTAGAACAATTAAAGAACAGAAGCTTGTGAAAGGTCACGAAAACTTTATTGTGTATGTCGATTCGCCTCTTGCGGTTGAAGCAACAAAGATATATCAGGATAATCTGATGGACTATTATGACGAGGAAACACTTGCGCTTGTAAATCAGGGGATAAATCCGGTATTATTCCCCGGATTAAGATTAAGCGTTACCACAGAGGAGTCAACAGCAATTAACTTTGATTTGATTCCAAAAGTTATAATATCTGCATCAGGTATGTGTGAAGCTGGCCGTATCAGACATCATTTAAAGCATAACCTTTGGAGAGAAAACAGCACTATTCTTTTTGTCGGATACCAAGCAGAAGGAACACTTGGAAGAAAACTTATTAATGGTGCAAAGTATGTTTCATTGTTTGGGGAAGACATTCAAGTTAATGCAAGAATTGAATCCATAGTAGGCATCAGCGGTCATGCGGATAAGGATATGCTTCTCGGCTGGCTTGGAAGTATGGAAAAACCACCGATAAAGGTATTTGTTAATCATGGAGATGATTTGGTGTGCGATTCTTTTTCACAGACGATATATAACAAACTCAAATATACAACAACAGCACCGTATAGCGGTGACGAATACGATCTTGAAACAGGCGAATGCGTTGCAAGAGGAAGAATAGTCAAGCTGACTAAAGTATCAGAAGGCAGACGAAGAGCAAACCTTGCCTTTGACCGACTTATGGTGGCTTGTCAAAGACTTAAAACAGTTGCAGAACTCAGTCGTAATCTGACAAATAAAGAATTATCAAAATTTACAGATCAGATAAACAATTTGTGCGACAAATATGCACGAAAATCAAAATAAGGATATTTGAATGATTTCTAAAAGAACAAGACATCAAAATATATACATAAAAAGGTTCGCCGAATTTCGGTGAACCTTTTTATGTTACCACAAAGGCGAGCTTTGATACATTTAATTTCTGTATCAGCCAGTCAACGAAAAATATTGAAAGGAAGAGTGCTACAATACCCCATAAGCCAAATCAATCTGCCTGAATGTTATATGTGATGTCATAATAACAGCGGCATCAGCAATAAATAATCCAAGAGCAAACCTTACCGTCAACGCCCTCAAAATTTATAAAATAATAGTTGTTTTTTTCCTCTGTATACTGTATAATAAAATGGTTAAAGGAGTGGTTATTATACAAAGCAGAACTCTTTACGATTTAAAGTCAATAGTTGCACGCGACCCCGCGGCAAGAAATATATTTGAAGTAGCACTACTGTACTCCGGATTTCACGCGGTGCTGTTTCACCGTTTTGCACATATGCTGTACAAGTGTCATCTTCGGTTTATCCCAAGGCTTATAAGTCAGCTTGTCAGGTTTTTTACCAAGATTGAGATACACCCAGGTGCCACAATCGGCAAGGGACTTCTTATCGACCACGGATGCGGTGTTGTAATCGGTGAAACAACCATAATTGGTGACGAATGTACGATTTATCAGGGAGTAACTCTTGGCGGTACGGGTAAGGATACAGGAAAGCGTCACCCTACATTGGGAAACAATGTAATGGTGGGTGCAGGTGCAAAAATCCTCGGTCCTTTTACCGTTGGCGACAACTGTAAAATTGCCGCAAATGCAGTGCTTCTCCGTGAAGTGGAGCCTGACAGTACTTGTGTGGGCGTTCCTGCAAGGGTTGTAAAGCGTGGAGATAAGCGTATTGATAACCTTGACCAGGTGCATATTCCCGACCCCGTCAGTCAGGAGCTTTGCAGAATGAGTGCAAAAATAGATAAGCTCACGGCAGAGCTTGAAGCATTAAAAAATAATGACAGTGAAAGGTGATTTTTATGAAACTGTATAATACATTAACCCGTTCAAAAGAAGAATTTAAGCCCCTCGTTCCAGGTGAGGTAAAGATGTACTCCTGCGGACCTACGGTTTATAACTATTTCCACTTGGGAAATGCCCGCCCTTTTATCGTGTTCGACTGTTTAAGACAGTTCCTTGAATACAGAGGATATGATGTAAAATTTGTACAGAACTTTACCGATGTCGATGACAAGCTTATCAATAAAGCAAGGGAAGAGGGTACAACAGTTCCCGAAATTGCCGAAAAATATATCAAGGAATATTTCGTTGATGCCAAGGCACTTGGAATCAACGAAGCATCTGTTCATCCCCGTGCAACGGAAAATATTGATGCAATCATTGAAACCGTACAGACACTTATTGAAAAAGGCCACGCTTACGAGGTTGAGGGGGACGTTTATTTCTCCGTAGAAAGCTACAAGGATTATGGTAAACTCAGCCATCAGCCACTCGAAGACTTGGAAAGCGGTGTCCGTAAGGAGCTTGATGATAAGAAGCATCATCCTATGGACTTTGCTCTTTGGAAGAAGAGAAAGACCGACGACGAAATCGGCTGGGAAAGTCCATGGGGAATTGGCAGACCCGGCTGGCATATTGAATGTACAGCAATGGTTAACCGTTACCTCGGTCATACAATTGATATTCACAGTGGTGGTTTCGACCTTATTTTCCCTCACCATGAAAATGAGATTGCACAGAGTGTATGTGCAAACGGTACGCCCTTTGCAAATTACTGGCTTCACAACGGCTTTATCAACGTAAATAACGAGAAGATGAGTAAATCCCTCGGTAATTTCTTCACAGTGCGTGATATTGCCGCAAAATACGACTATGAGGTTATCCGTTTCTTTATGCTTTCAGCACATTACAGAAGCCCCATCAACTTCTGTGACGAGCTTATGGATGCGGCGAAGAACGGTCTTGAAAGAATTTACAACTGTATTGATAATATTGATTTCCTCCTCGGCAATGCCCCCGACGGTGAAGCGGATGAGGAAACCAAGACAGCAATGGAAAACTATAAAAACAAGTTCATCACTGCAATGGAGGACGACTTGAATACGGCAGATGCAATCTCCGCAATCTTTGAAGCGGTACGTTTTGCAAACAGCATAACATCCCCCAACAAGGCACAGCTTCTTCTTGCAAAGGATACAATCCTTGAACTCGGCAATGTTCTCGGTCTTCTCAAAAATACCGAAAAGGCAAGCCTTGATGATGAAATTGAGGCTCTCATTGCTGAAAGAACTCAGGCAAGAAAAGACAAAAATTGGGCACTTGCCGACAAAATCCGCGACGACCTTAAGGCAAGAGGTATCGTTTTGGAAGATACTCCCGATGGAGTAAAATGGAAAATTGAGAAGTAAGGAAGAAAAGATATGCTTTTTACGGCAGATGGACTTAATCCCAGAGAATACAGCCCCCTGGCACTTGCATATATAGGGGACACGGTGTATGACCTTTTTATAAGAACAAAGGTTCTCTCTAAAGGCAACCGTCATGTTACCGAAATGCACAAGGAATCGGTCAGCTTTGTAAAGGCACATTCACAGTCGGTCAGCGCATACGCCCTTGAGGAATTTCTTACCGAGGACGAAAAGCGTGTTTTAAAATGGGGCAGAAATGCAAAGAGCAACACCACCCCAAAGAATGCCGACGTTACCGAGTACCGTATGGCAACAGGCTTTGAAACCCTCGTCGGCTACCTCTATCTTGCAGGAGAGGACGAGAGACTCTCGGAACTTCTTGAAATTGCATACAATGCAGTCATAGACAGTGAAAAAATAGTTTAATTTTACTTAGGAGTGATAGTAACAATGAAAAATTCCACTAAACTTCATGCCTACAGGGCAAGAAAGCATGCCATTACAGGTATTTACAATGCCGCTTCGGGTCATCCCGGCGGAAGCCTTTCAATAGCAGATATTCTGTCAGTGCTTTACTTTGAAAAAATGAACATTGACCCCCAAAATCCCAAGATGGCTGACCGTGACAGATTTGTTCTTTCAAAGGGTCACTGTGCACCCATCCTTTACGGAACTCTTGCAGAACGCGGATTTTTCCCCACAGAGCTTTGCGCAACATTCCGTCAGGCAGACAGTATTCTTCAGGGACATCCCGATATGAAAGGTGTTCCCGGTGTTGATATGTCCACAGGCTCTCTCGGTCAGGGAATCTCAGCAGCAAACGGTATGGCGCTTTCAGCGAAGCTTGATAATAAGGATTACAAGGTTTACGCAATCCTCGGTGACGGCGAAATTGAAGAAGGTCAGGTTTGGGAGGCAGCTATGTTTGCAGCTCATTACAAGCTTGACAATCTTGTAGCATTCCTCGACTTCAACGGACTTCAGATTGACGGTGACATTCGTGAAGTTATGAATTCAACTCCTATCGACAAGAAGTTTGAAGCATTCAACTGGAATGTAATCACAATTGACGGTCACGACTACGACCAGATTAGAAATGCAATTGACGAAGCTCACAGGGTAGAGGGTAAGCCCACTATGATTATTGCTAAATGCGTTAAGGGTAAGGGCGTTTCCTTTATGGAAAATCAGGCAGGCTGGCACGGTGCTGCTCCCAACAAGGAACAGTTCGAGCAGGCTATCAGTGAGCTTGATGCAGCAATCGCAGAGATTGAAGCTGAATAAGTTAATACGAAAGGAAAGTGTGGATTATGGCTATTGGTGATAAGAAAGCAACCCGCGAAAGCTATGGTATGGCTCTGGCTGAGCTTGGTGAAAAATATGATATTGTTGTTATGGATGCAGACCTTTCCAAATCAACAAAGACTGATATATTCAAGAAAAAGTTCCCCGAAAGATTTATAAACACAGGTATTGCCGAGGGTAATATGCTCTCCACAGCAGCTGGTCTTGCAACAACAGGCAAGATTGTATTTGCAAGCTCCTTTGCAATGTTTGCGGCAGGTCGTGCTTTTGAGCAGATTCGTAACTCTATCGGTTATCCTCACCTCAATGTAAAGATTGGTGCTACACATGCAGGTATCTCTGTTGGTGAAGACGGCGCTACACATCAGTGCCTTGAGGATATGGGTATTATGCGTACAATCCCCGGTATGGTTATCATTAACCCTGCTGACCATGTTGAGGCTATGGCAGCTGTTGAAGCGGCTGTTAAATACGAAGGACCTGTATATCTTCGTTTCGGCAGACTTCCTGTTCCTCAGATTTATGATGAAAATACATACAAGTTTGAAATCGGCAAGGGCGTTCAGCTTGCAGAGGGCACAGATGCTACAATCATTGCAACAGGTCTTATGGTTCCTTACGCTCTTGAAGCTCGTGAGCTTCTTAAGGCTGACGGTATCGATGCGGCTGTTGTAAATATCCACACAATTAAGCCCATTGACAGAGAAATCATTAAAAAAGCTGCACAGACTACAGGTGCAATCGTTACTGCAGAAGAGCATAATGTAAACTGCGGTCTCGGCAGTGCAGTTGCAGAAGTTCTTTGTGAAGAATGTCCCGTTCCTATGCTTCGTGTAGGTACTCAGGATGTATTCGGTAAGAGTGGTAAGCCCTACGAACTTCTGAAGGAATACGGACTTTCTGCAGAAAACATTGCAGAAAACGTGAAAAAGGCAATCAGCCTTAAAAAATAAGACCCCAAAGGGGAATTACACCTATGAATGAACTTTTAAATAAGTTAAATATACAGCAGAGAGAGGCCGTTGAGTATATCAACGGTCCTCTTCTGGTATTGGCAGGTGCGGGCAGCGGTAAGACGAGGGTGCTTACCCACCGCATTGCTTATATGATACACGAAAACGGAATATCTCCGTGGAATATCCTTGCAATCACCTTTACAAACAAGGCGGCACGTGAAATGCTTGACCGTGTGGAAAAGCTTGTGGGTGCTGATGCAAACGATATGTGGGTAAGGACATTCCACTCGGCTTGTGTGCGTATACTGCGCCGTGATATTGACCGACTCGGCTACGACACAAGGTTTAATATAATTGATACAGACGACCAGAAAGCTTTGGTTAAGGAATGCTTAAAGGAGCTTGGACTCGAAGAAAAACAACTTCCTCCCAGAAGTGTGATGAGTGAAATTTCATTTGCCAAGGACAACCTTGTAACACCTGCGGAGTATATGCTTGACTTTGCAGACGATTACAGAAAGAAGCAAATTGCAAAGGTCTATGCTCTATATCAGCAGAAGCTTAAAACGGCAAATGACCTTGACTTTGATGACCTCATTATGCTGACTGTAAAGCTTTTTCAGGAAAATGAGGATGTCCTCCAGTTTTACAGAAACAAATTTAAATATATCCTTGTTGACGAGTATCAGGACACCAACAAGGCACAGAACGAGCTTATAATTCTTCTGGCAGGGGAGCACCGTAACCTTTGTGTTGTGGGTGACGACGACCAGAGTATATATAAATTCCGCGGTGCGGATATCACAAACATTCTTGACTTTGAAAAGGCATTTCCAGAAACAAAAATAATCCGCCTTGAACAGAATTACCGTTCGACGGAAAACATTCTTGATGCCGCAAACAATGTCATAAAAAACAACTACGGCAGAAAAGGGAAGAAGCTCTGGACAGATAAGGGTAAGGGAAACAAGATTTCCGTTTACAAAGCTTCCAACGAACACGACGAAGCATCCTACATTGCTGAAACAATGTCCGGGCTTTCCCGTGACGGTTACAGCTATAACGATATGGCGGTACTCTACCGTGCGAATGCAACTTCACGCGTCCTTGAAGAAGTTTTTATGCGTAAGGCAATTCCGTACAGGGTTTTGTCGGGACTTCGTTTCTATGACAGAAAAGAAATCCGTGATATGATTGCATATCTCCGTCTTATAAAAAATAACGACGACGATATAAGTCTCAGGCGTATTATAAATACACCTTCAAGGAAAATCGGCAAGGTAACTCTTGACAAAATTTCTGCAGCGGCACAGCGTGAAAACTGCAGTATGCTTAAAGCAATTGCATCTCACCGTGACGGCTTTGGAAACTCCGTTGCTGAGTTTTACGATACTATTGTTTACCTTTGTGATTTTGAAAAGGAAAACAAAATCAGCGACCTTGTAAACGAAGTGTTTGAAAAAACAGGCTACCGCAAATTCCTTGAAACAGACGAAAAAGGGGAAGAGCGTGCGGATAATGTGTACGAGCTTATAAACGGTGCCGCAAATTACGAAGACAATAACGAAGAAGCCACATTCCAGGATTATATGGATAATCTGGCACTTATAAGTGACATAGATAACTATGATGAGGAGCTTGATGCCGCAATCTTTATGACAATGCACGCGGCAAAGGGACTTGAATTTCCGATTGTCTTCCTCTGTGGCTTTGACGAGGGAATATTCCCGAATATGGCAAGCTGTTACAGTAGTGAGGAGCTTGAAGAAGAGAGAAGACTTTGTTATGTAGGCATCACCCGTGCACAGGAAATGCTTCATATAACAACTGCGAGCAGCAGAATGCTCTACGGCAAAACCTCACCCTACAAGCCCTCAAGATTCCTTGACGAGATTCCAAATGAACTTCTTGAAGTAACAGATAACACTCCAAAGGTAAACGACAGTTGGCTGCCGAAAACAGAGAGCTTCTCTTATTCAGCAGCTTCCGAAAGCTCTCTTTTTGCAAAGAGTACAACGGCAACGGTTAAATCAAGCGGTGAAACCTTCCGCCCCGGCGATACTGTAACTCACAAGAAATTCGGCCGTGGAATTATAATTGATGCAACTCCTGTGGGAAATGACATACATTACGAAATAGCATTTGAAAGCGTAGGAACGAAGAATCTTCTCGGCCTTTACGCAAAACTTCAAAGGTGTGATTAACTATGTATAACGATTTTGCCTATATTTACGACAAGCTTATAAATGACGTGGATTATAAGGAATGGGCAGATTACTATTTTAAAATATTTCAAAGATATGGCCTCAGTCCCAAGCTTGGACTTGACCTTGGATGTGGAACGGGAAATCTTACAGTAGAGCTTGCAAACCGCGGTATCGAAATGACAGGCGTTGACCTTTCCGAGGATATGCTGATGGTTGCCCGTGAAAAGTCGGAGGGGATGGATATTCTCTACCTTAATCAGGATATGACAGAATTTGAACTCTATGGTACGGTGGATTTTATAGTTTCCAGTCTTGACTGTATAAACTACATAACCGACAAGAGAGATTTGCAGAGGGTTATGAAGCTTGCAAACAACTACCTTGAACCGGGTGGGCTTTTTATCTTCGACATAAATACCCGCTATAAGCTTGAAAATGTTATAGGTGATAATACCTTTATTCTTGAAGATGATGACTGCTTCTGCTCATGGCAGAATGAATATGACAAGCGGAGAAAACTGAGCGATTTTTACCTGACTTTTTTTGCTAAAGACGGGGAAAACTATACAAGATTTGACGAGCAGCACTCTGAGCGTGCTTATGAAATCGAGGAAATAAAGGCGCTTATTGAAAACTCGGGAATGCGTCTTTTGAAGGTATATCACGACCGTAGCTTCGAAAACCCGAAGAAAAACAGCGAGAGAGTATTCTTTGTAGCACAGGAACAGGGGAAATAAGTATGATAATCGTAATAGGCGGAGGTGCGGCAGGTATGCTTGCCTCCATTCGGGCAGCGGAAAAGGGTGCATCGGTAACACTTATTGAACGAAATAACGACTTGGGGAAGAAAATCAGAATTACCGGCAAGGGCAGGTGCAATGTCACAAACGCCTGTCCCACCGAAGAAATCTTTGAAAACATTCCCACAAACCACAGGTTTTTATACAGCGCAATATACAGCTTCACAAACTATGATGTGATAAGCTTTTTTGAAGAGTGTGGCGTGCCTCTTAAAGAGGAACGTGGTCAGCGTATTTTTCCCGTAAGTAACAAGGCAGCCGATATTGTATCTGCCCTCAGAAAAAAACTAAATGACCTTGGTGTCAATGTTGTAACAGGCAGAGTAACGGATATTATCACGCAAGATGGAAAAGTTGCAGGCGTAAAAACAGAAAAATCCACCTATTTTTGTGATAGCGTGATTATAGCAACCGGCGGAAAGAGTTACCCTCTTACAGGCTCTACAGGTGACGGATACGAAATGGCTAAAAAGCTCGGACATAGTATAAAACCCATCAAGCCTGCCCTTGTACCCATTGAAACGAAAGAGAGCACGAAAGAGCTTATGGGACTATCACTCAGGAATATTTCAGTAACGGTTTTTGATTACAAGGGTAAGAAAAAGTTCTCCGATTTTGGTGAAATGCTTTTTACTCACTTTGGACTGACAGGCCCTGTGATACTATCTTCAAGCAGTCATATGGGTGAAAATCCCGAAGATTGCCGTATAGAAATTGACTTAAAGCCTGCTCTTGATGAGCAGACCTTGGATAAAAGAATACTTAGGGACTTTGAAAAGTATCAGAACAGAAACTTTGAAAATTCCCTTTCCGATTTACTCCCAAACAAGATTATAGAATACATTGTGGAAAAGTCGGGTATCGACCGATACAAGAAAGTAAACAGCATTACAAAGGATGAGCGAAAGACTCTCCTCAACCTTTTAAAACACCTTACATTTACTGTTAAGGGTTATCGCCCTGTAGCGGAGGCAATAGTAACCTCTGGCGGTGTCAATGTAAAGGAAATTAACGCATCAACAATGGAAAGCAAGCTTGTAGAGGGACTCTACTTTGCAGGCGAGGTTATAGATGTTGATGCATATACAGGCGGCTTTAATCTGCAGATAGCCTTTTCAACGGGCTACCTTGCAGGGGACAGTGCCGCAGAAAAGGAGCTTTCAGTATGACTAAAATAGCAATTGACGGACCTGCAGGTGCAGGAAAAAGCAGTATCTCCAAAAAGGTTGCAAAAGCACTTGGTTACATCTACATTGATACAGGTGCAATGTACCGCACAGTAGGACTAAAAGCTGTAAGATGCGGTATTGATACAAAGGACAGCGTGGGTGTGGCATCAATTCTTCCCGAACTTGATATTGACATCAGGCATGAGGGTGTTGAGCAGCACATTTTCCTCGATGGAGAGAATGTGTCAGACCAGATTCGCACCCCCGAAATTTCGATGGCGGCAAGTAATGTTTCCGCAATCCCTGCCGTGAGAGTAGCACTTGTAGACCTTCAGAGAAAACTTGCAGCGAATCATGATGTTGTGATGGACGGCAGAGATATAGGAAGCTTTGTTCTTCCTGATGCCGAGGTTAAGATTTTCCTTACCGCTTCTGTAGATGCCCGTGCAGAAAGAAGATATAAGGAGCTTCTTGAAAAAGGTGAAACGGTGGATTTTGAAGCTGTAAAGGAGGATATGATTCTTCGTGACAAGCAGGATTCCACCCGTGCAGTATCACCTCTTGTAGTGGCGGATGGTGCTACCGTAATTGATACATCAAAGCTTAACTTTGAAGAATCAGTGAATGCAGTTATTGAACATATAAGGAGTAACATAAGATGAGTTTTTATAACATTGTCGTAAAAGTTGTACACGGCGTATTTAAAGTATTTATGCTTTTTAAAGCAAACGGTAAAGAGAATATACCACAAGAGGGTGCGTTTTTACTTTGCTCGAACCACAGAGCGTACAAGGACCCCGTTCTTCTTGCCATAGGCTGCAAAAGAAAGCTTACCTTTATGGCAAAGGACGAGCTTTTTCATAAGCCCGTTTTAGGTTTGCTTATAAAATCACTCGGTGCATTCCCCATAAAAAGAGGGAAGGGCGATGCTGCAGCAGTAATGGCAACCCTTAAAATTATGAAAAAAGGGGAGGCTACCGTTATTTTCCCCGAGGGAACGAGAATGAAAAACGGCGAGAGGAAACAGGTTAATTCGGGTATTGTCCGTCTTGCTATTCAATGCGGCGTACCGATTGTTCCTGCATATCTTACGTGGAATTCAGTTACATATGGTAAACCCATAAATTATAATGAATACACAGAAAGTGTCCATGACGCTGATTCTATGCAGCTTCTTGCTGACGGACTTATGGACACAATATACTCTTTAGGAGAAAAGAATGAGTAAAACAGTAAAAGTAGCAGAAAAGGCAGGCTTCTGCTTTGGAGTAAGCCGTGCTGTAAGGATAGCACAGGAGGGTATTGACAGCGGCAGGAAAATTGCAACCCTCGGACCTATTATTCATAACAGTGCTGTGGTAGAGTCTTTCAATAATCAGGGTGCAAGGATTATAGAAAGCCCCTCTGATGCATTGCCTGGGGAAACAGTTATCATAAGGAGCCACGGTATCAAAAAAAGCGAGCAGGAAATATTGGAGAAAAACGGAATTCAGTTTATTGATGCAACCTGCCCCTTTGTAAAGAAAATTCACAATATTGTTGCCGAAGCCTATGAAAATAAATACGATATTGTTATTATAGGCGATAAAAACCATCCTGAAGTTATAGGAATCAACGGATGGTGTGAGGACAGTGCAACGGTCATAGACAGTGAACAGCAAGCTCGAAATTTAGAATTTCAGGCTGAAAAAACAGTATATGTTGTAGCACAAACTACATTTGAACGCGAATTATGGAAAAAAATTACGAAAATTATAAAAAAGACTTGCCAAAGTGCCATAGTTTTTGATACAATATGTAGTGCTACGAATGAGCGACAGAAATATGCAGCCGAGCTTGCAAAAGTCAGTGATGTATTTGTTGTCGTCGGAGGTAAACACAGCTCCAATACCAAGAAGCTGTACCAGATCGCCGCACCGCTTTCCAAACACACATTTTTGGTGGAGGAGGCAGGTGAACTGCCAAAGGGTATTATGTCCCTCGGCAATTCGTTCGGTATAACCGCCGGTGCATCAACGCCGGAGCATATAATTAAGGAGGTTTTGGAAACCATGGTAGAAGAAAAAAACACTAATATTCAAGGAAATGGAGAGCCCACATTTGCCGAGGCATTTGAACAATCCCTCGTCACTTTAAATACAGGACAGGTTGTAAGCGGCACAGTTATCAGCATTACTCCCACAGAAGTATATGTAGACCTCGGCTACAAGGCTGACGGTATCATCCCTGCGGACGAGCTTACAGACGATCCTTCTGTAAATACTGCTGACATTGTTAAGGTTGGCGACGAAGTAGAAGTATTCGTTGTAAGAGTAAACGACGGTGAAGGCTATGTTAAGCTTTCTAAAAAGAAGATTGACGCAATTAAGGGTTGGCAGACAATCGAGGCTGCTTATGAATCAGGCGAAATCCTTACAGGTAAAATTGTTGAGAATGTTAACCGCGGTGTAATCGCTCTTGTTAACGGCTCAAGAATTTTCATTCCTGCTTCAATGGCAAGTGAAAGATTTATGAAGGATCTTCAGCCCCTCGTTGGTACTGAAGCAAGCTTCAAGATTGTAAACATCCGTGAAGACAGACGCGGCAAGAAAGCAATCGGTTCAATTAAGGTTGTTGCTCAGGCAGAGCGTGCTGAAAAGGCTGCTGCATTTATGGCTGAAGTGGAAGAAGGCAAGGTTTACACAGGTACTGTTAAGACTCTTACCGATTTCGGTGCATTTGTTGACCTCGGTGGTGTTGACGGGCTTATACCGATTTCTCAGCTCAGCTGGCAGAGAATCAAGCACCCCTCCGAAGTTGTTAAGGTTGGAGATATTGTAGAGGTTACAATCCTCAAGGTTGACAAGGAAACTCAGAAGATTTCTCTCGGCTATAAGAAGATTGAGGACAATCCCTGGGAAATTGCAAAAAGAACATTTAACGAAGGCGACGTTGTAAATGTAAAGGTTGTTCGTCTTGTTCCCTTTGGTGCATTTGTTGAACTTATTCCCGGAATCGACGGTCTTATTCACATTTCTCAGATTGCTAACAAGAGAATCGGCAAGCCCGAAGATGTTCTCACTGTTGGTGAAATGGTTGATGCTAAGATTACAGAAATCAAGTGGGATGAAAAGAAGATTGGTCTTTCCATCCGTGAACTTCTCGCTCCCGAAGCTCCCGCTGAAGTAGTAGAAGAAGCTCCCGTAGAGGAAGCAGTTGAAGTAGCAGAGGAAGTAGTAGAAGAAGCTCCCGAAGCAACAGAAGAATAATCCATAAAAGTTAAAAGGCTTTGATGTTTTGCATCAAAGCCTTTTTATAATGTCAGATTGTCAGCTAATTTATCGGTTGCTTCTTTTATATAGAAATGCTTTTCCTCGGAAAGAGCAGGGTCTTTCAGAAGGAGTTTTTCTGCCTCTATACCGCTTGCTTTAAGAACGGAGAAATCGTTTGCCAAATCAGCAATTTTAAAGCTTAATTCACCGTGTTGCCTTGTGCCGAAGAAATCACCCGGTCCGCGGAGCTTAAGGTCAGTTTCGGAAATTTTAAATCCGTCGTTGCTTTGTGCCATAATCTTCATTCTCTCTTTTATTTCATCGGAAAATGATGCACAGAAAAGTACACAGTAGCTCTTTTCTTTTCCTCTGCCGACTCTTCCGCGAAGCTGATGAAGCTGACTAAGACCGAATCTTTCGGCATTTTCAATAACCATCAACGTTGCCTCGGGAACATTCACCCCAACCTCAATAACGGTTGTTGAAACAAGGATTTTACTCTTTCCCGAGATAAAATCGCTCATTGCCATTTCCTTGTCCTTTGCTTTCATCTTACCGTGGACGATTCCCATAGGAATATCGGGGAATACACTCTTTGAAAGGGCGGAATAATGCTCCTCTACGGATTTCAATCCCTCAATTTCCGACTCCTCCACCGCAGGACAAACAATGTAGGCACGGTTGCCTTTTTCTATTTCCTTGCGGATAAATGCGTATATACGCTCTCTCATATTTTCTCCCACGCAGTAGGTGTCAATCCTCTGCCTGCCGGGGGGAAGCTCGTCAATAACAGAAATATCCATATCACCGTACACGATAAGTGCAAGGGTACGGGGGATAGGCGTAGCCGTCATAACAAGTGTATGTACGGCATCTCCCTTTTCGCTGAGCATCATTCTCTGCCGTACACCAAAACGATGCTGTTCGTCTGTTATTGCAAGAGCAAGGGAGTTGAACTTAACCTTGTCGGTAATAAGTGCATGCGTACCAAAGACAACACTTGTTTCACCGTTTTCGAGCCTTTCGTATATTTCGCGTTTATTCTTTGCCGTGGTGCTTCCCGTGAGAAGCTCGCATTTAATTCCTAAACTCTCAAGCAGAGGAGAAAGGTCGTTGTAATGTTGACGAGCCAAAACCTCGGTAGGTGCCATCATAGCTGCCTGATAACCGTTTATCGCACACAGATACATTGAAATTGCCGCAATAACTGTTTTACCGCTTCCTACGTCACCCTGCACTAATCTATTCATAACAGTTCCCGACGACAAATCATCTATAATATCCTCGGTAACTTTTTTTTGTGCACCTGTCAGACTAAAAGGGAGTGTTGTCAAAAATTCAGTTATATCATTATTCTTAAAAGCAGGACCTGAAACCTTTTTCGTTCCTGACTTCATTTTCCTAAGCGCAACTTGGAGTATAAAGAACTCCTCAAAAATAAGTCTCTTTTTTGCTATTTCCAACGCTTCAGCATCCTTTGGAAAATGTATGTTTTTTATTGCAAACTCAACAGAACACAGAGAATGTTCTTTAAGAATTTCCGCAGGAATAACTTCACGGAAATATTTGTGAAAGTTTCTGTATGCATCCGCAACAGTTTTCCTCAAAAACTTCTGTGTAATACCGCTTGTAAGCGGATAAATCGGAACAATACACTTTGTGCATTGTGATTGGGAAGAAGGCTCAAACTCAGGGGAGAGAATTTCCCTAGTATTCCTGTTTATATTGATTTTACCGTAAAAGGAATATTCATAACCTTTTTTAAGGTAATTTTTCAGATATTTGTTGTTGAAGAATATGCAGGTGGCAATTCCCGTATCGTCACGAATCTGCACCTTGTAATATGTAAGACCTTTTCTTACATAATGCTCGCTGACGGGTGTTACCACAATGCCGTTGACAAGTGCCATACTGTCGTGCTGCAGGTCAAATATCTTTGTTACCTTGCTTCTGTCCTCAAAACGGACAGGGAAGTAGGTAATGAGGTCCCAAACAGTAAATACGCCAAGGCGAAGCAACTGCTTCGCCTTGGCATCGCCTATTCCTTTTAATAATCTGATATCTGTTTCCTGGGGTATTGGCATAGTGTATCACCTGTTTATAGGATTATTCCACGGATACAATATAGTAGTAAACACTCTGTCCGCCGTTTGCAACCATAATGTCTGCGTCGGGGAAGATTTCTTCAATTTCATCAGCAATATCCTGAGCACTTTCCTCAGTCTCACCCTCGCCAAAGTAGAGAGTTATAATCTCGCTGTCCTCATTTGCAATTTTCTTTGCAAGGTCAATTGTAGCGGTTTTAATATCCTTTGCATCAGAAACAATATGACCGCCCGACACACCGATTATGTCACCCTCATGAATTTCTATACCGTCAATTTCTGTATCCTTTACTGCGTGGGTAACATTACCGCTTACCACATTAGCCAGAGCCGCTGTCATATTTTCGGTATTTTCCTCCAATGATGCGGTGGGAGAAAATTCCATCATAGCACAAATTCCCTGCGGAATTGTTTTTGACTCTATAACTACTGCATTGCATTCAGCAATTTCAGCCGCCTGCTGTGCCGCAAGAACAATGTTCTTGTTGTTGGGGAGAATAAATACATTATCTGCATTTGCTTCTTCAATAGCATTTAAAATGTCCTCTGTGCTGGGGTTCATTGTCTGTCCGCCGTGAATAATGGTTGTAACCCCAAGCTCTGTGAACAGGGCTATAAGTCCGTCTCCGTTAGCAACTGAAACAACTGCGGTTTCTCTGTGCTCAGAGAGTGGCTTTTCCTCTTCCTTGCTCATTGCACCGCCTACTATATCGGTATGCTGTTCACGCATATTTTCAATTTTTATATTAACCATTTCACCAAGCTTGACAGCTTGTTCCAGAACATATCCGGGGTGATTGGTGTGAATGTGTACTTTTACAATGTCGTCTTCGTCAATTACTATCATACAGTCGCCCTTAGGCTCGATAGCAGCACGCATCTTTTCTGCAGATTTCTTTGCATCATACTTATTTATAATAAATTCAGTACAGTATGCAAACTTAATATCCTCTGTGCTGATACTGCTCTGTGCAGGCTTGGCTACAGAAGCGGCAAGAGAATTGTCTGTAAGTGAAACTTCATTACCGTTGATAGCTGCAAGGAATCCCTCGAAAATGAAGAGCAATCCCTGACCGCCGGCATCAACAACGCCTGCCTGTTTAAGCTGGGGAAGCATTTCCTGAGTTTCTTTAAGAGCCTCTGCCATACCAAGGCACACCTTTTCCATAAGCTCAAAAGAATCTTCACCCTCATAAGTTTCTGCAGTTTCCGCACCTGCGCGAATAACTGTAAGGATAGTACCTTCAGTAGGCTTCATCACTGCACGGTATGCCGTGTCACAACCACCGCGGAGTGCTTTTTTAAGTGCTTCTGCATCAATACCGTCTGGATTTTCTATATTCTTTGAAATTCCGCGGAATATCTGTGAAAGAATAACACCCGAGTTACCTCTTGCACCACGGAGTGTTGCCTTTGCAACGGCGTTAATAACCTCTGTAACATCGGTTTTTTCCATACCTTCAACGCTCTTTGAAGCATTAATGAAGGTAAGTGACATATTTGTTCCCGTATCACCGTCAGGCACGGGGAAGACGTTAAGTGCATCAACCAATTCACGGTTGTTGCTCAGATTGTTTGCACCGGAAATTATCATTTTAGACAAAAGCGGTGCATCTATAATTTTAGTCATAGTCATCCTCCATCAGCTTAAGCGTTTGCAACACGAATACTTTCTACGAAAATATTCACGGATTTAACATCCATCCCGATAAATTCAGACAGACGGTACTTAACGCCGTGCATAATGCTTTCGCAAATAGCGTTGATATTTACGCCGTACTGCACTACTATGTGCATATCTACTGTAATTTCGTTATCTTCAATAGTAACTTTGATTCCTTTTGCAAGATTGGAAGGTTTAAGCAAACTTACAATACCGTCCTTAGGGCTTCTTATCGCCATACCGACAACACCGTAACAGCTTGTGGCAATTAAACCTGCCGCATTGGCAATTACATTGTTTGATATAGCTATATTGCCGTATTTGGTTTCTGACTTTGCTGCCATAATATCTAACCTCCTTAGATTACTAACATATATTATACCTCAAATAAACCTCTTATGTCAATATTTCTGTTGCTTTATTAGCTGAAATTAAACTTTCGTCACTTGTGAAAAGAAGCACCTGCCTCTTGTGGGGAAGATTCTCCAAAAGCTTTATAGCTCTCTCTTTTCTTACCTTGTCATACTGTAAAAACGGCTGGTCGAGAAGTATGGGACAGCTTGAATCCCCATAAAGCATATCCGTTAATGCAAGCCTTACAGATAAATAAAGCTGGTCAACAGTACCGCCTGAGAAAAATCCGCTTTCACGAGGGAGGTCTTCCTCTATCATAACCCCAAATTCCTTATCACAGAAAATCCGTGAATATTTACTACCTGCAATATGGCTGAAATATTCTGATGCCTTTGTGCTTAATGCAGGGGTAAAGTTTTTCTGCATATTTTCGTGGGCACGCTTTAGTGCCTCCATGCTTATCGTAACTGCACGCAGCTTTGCTTCAAGCTTTTTTTTCTTTTCTGTAAGACTGTCGGTATCTGCACCTTCTTCCAAAAGGGAAAGAGATATGGACTCCTTGCGGATTTTTAACTTTTCAAGTCTTTTTTCCGCTTTATCAAGAGCTTTTGAAACAGCTTCTTTTTCTTTGTCACAAATTTCCTTTTTTTCTATAAATCTTTGAAGCTTTGCTTCAAGCTGTTTTAGGTTATTTTTTGCAGAAGGATTCCTTTTTATAAATCCTATTGCAAAAAATACCAATGAAAGGGGAAGAAACAGATAGAAAAAATTAAAATCAAGAAACATTGCCACAGCAAAAATTACCAGACACAGAATTCCTGCCGCATAAAACGGAGTATTTCCCTTTTGAGGAGCTTTTTTCTGCATTTCCTCAAGTCTGCCCTGAAGGTGGGCTATTTCAAGGGTGCAATCCTCGTCTTTTAATTTACTTTCTTTCTCAAAAAGTCGGGAAACTTCATTTTCTGTCTGGGTTATAAGGGTATCAAGGGAGTGTAGTTCAGTTTTTAAGCTGCTTTTTGCCCTCTGTATCCTTTGTGCTTCATTAAGCTTGTTTGTAATACTCGTAAGCTCTCCACCCTGCCCACGTTGTGGCTGAATCTCACGGCGCATTCCCTCGAGAATTTTTTGTGCTTTTTCGTAATTTACTGCTTCATCACCACCTGATGCAATGTTTGAAAGCCGTTGAGTAATTTCGTCATTATTACCCTCAAACGCTGCCCCTAGCTGTTTTATACAAAGGGTTTTGAAGAATGTATCCTGACCGACACCTATTATATCCTCAGGATTTAGTTGATATTCCTCACCAGTGTCTGCATCATATACCCGAAGTGTATCGTACTTTTTGACGTTTCCTGCTTTTCTGTAAATGCATATGTTCTTTCCATCGTCTGTAAGTACGGTTATTTTCCCCTCACATACACCACCGCTCCACGAGGTGTATTTTTCACGGAGAGAAAGTGTTTTCCCCCTCTTATCGCCAAAACCGTAAAACATTGAATATATAAAGCTTATAATTGTACTTTTTCCGCTTTCGTTGTTACCGAAAATAGTGTTAAGTCCTTCGGAAAATTCCATAACCTTATTTGAAAATTTCCCGAATGATAGGATTTCAAGCTTTGTAATAATCATATATCCACCTCCATTGAGGGGATTTTTCCCATAAGTGCATCAAGCCCTGCCTTGCTGCAAAGAATAAATTCCTCCTCGCTTGAGGTAAGCTTTCTGACCTCTCTCAAAAACTCTCCGCGGAGGCTTTCCTCTTTTTCAATTTCGTCAAAATTGTAGGAAAGAGAAGTATCATCATAAATTTCCGCATAAAAACAGTATTCCTGAAGCTCACTTTCTAAAAATTCAGTATTGATTTCATCAGCCGTTTCGCCAATCAGTGTGATTTTATATAAATCTTCACTGTGTACAATGCTTTTAAGCTTCTGCAGGATTTTTTCAGTATCCTCACCGCTTATGTCACAGGAAATATTATGATAATGCCTTTTTGAAAACGATACAGGGAAAAGCTTTGTTTCATTCTCGGTAATTTCTCCGTAAATAAACCCCGTAACCCCATCATCATCAAAACCTGTACCATCTAAAGCACCGCTGTATGCACATTTTACATTTCCAACCTGAAAAACTTCACCGTTATGTATATGTCCCATCGGGGCGTAATTTATGGGAAGTGAAGAAAGAACTTCACGGATTATTTGTGTGTAGTCACCTGCAATATTAAAATCTCCGTGAAGACACATAATATTTATCCTGTTTTCATCCAGGGGCATATCAGTAAATGAGGCATCTGTAAATGTACTGTTGTAGGACTTTCCGTATATAACCGTGTTTTTTTCAGGAATTTCAAAAAAATGGTCAAAGCACGGGAAAATATGTACATTATCGCTGAAATAATCCTCTTTCAAAAAAGGTGAATCGGGGCAAATATAATCGTGATTTCCTGAAATAATAAAAACGGGAACAGGAGAAAGTGAAGAAAGTGTTTTTCTCACAAATTCCGCATCTTTTTTCAAAGGATTGGGGCAATCAAATAAGTCGCCGCATATAAGTAATGCGTCGACTGATTTTTCTTTGCAATAATTTACGGTATCAAGAAATACGGCTTTTTGTTCCTCAGCACGCAAGGAGGCAAGGTGAGAGGGAAGCCGACCGAAAGATGCACCTATATGTATGTCTGCACAATGAACGATTCTGAGCATTATAAGACTTATCCTTTCAAAAAATCATTGAAACAATCCGGCTTTTGTGGTAAAATGTCAATGTGTCTTTTTAGCCACCAATCTGCATATGGGGAAGCCCATTTGTGAAAAACGCTCCTCGTATTCGGTCATAATGTTACCCTCAAAATCACTGCTGTGTAAATCGAAGGTAACCTCCGAAAGAGAAAAACCGTTTTCAGGGAAGCTTTCAAGGGAAAAATCGAAAAGCTCGCGGTTATCTGTCTTGAAGCAAATTTCACCGTCGTCCTTTAAAATTCTCTTGTAAATTTCCAAAAATCCGCCGTGTGTCAGTCTGCGTTTGGCATAACCCTTTTTAGGCCACGGGTCGCTGAAATTAAGGTATATTCTGTCTACGGATTTATCGGGAAATGTTTCTGCAAGTATCTGAAAATTTCCTCGCATAAAGCGTAGATTGGAAACCTCTGCTTTCACGGCTTTTTCCATTGCAAGTACCATAACATTGGATACTTTTTCAACGGCAATATAGCGGATATCGGGATTCAGTTTTGCGGTTTCTGCAATAAAGCGTCCTTTTCCGCATCCTATCTCAATATGTAAAGGGCTACTGCCCGCAAACTCACGGGCAGTGTCGTTAAAATTTTCAAGCATAATGTTTTCGCACGCCTTGATTCTGTCATCAAGGTGACTGCGTGTTCTCATTCTCATAGTACGAAGTCCTTTCTCTTTCGGATTACCTTGACTTTGCGTAGACCTTGTCCTTTCCGCAAAGCTTACCGTAAAATTCAACTATTTTAAATTTAACCTCAAAGGGGAATACACCGTTTTGTGTGCTTGTTGTTATGATGTCATAGGATTCCTTATCCAATGAGGATTGCAGTTTTTCCTCAGCGTAAACGCTGTCTGTTGTCCCGTCAACGAAGCAAAGGGGAGGGAACATCACGCACCACCAGTTCTGCCCGTCGGCATTTCCGATTTTGACCCTTAACGCATCATAATTTCCTGCAGGGAGACGGATATTGTTATATTCCTTTGTCGGGAATTTAAAATTTCCGTATTCCACCTCAACAGGGTAGCTGTATCCCTTTTCGGCAATAATGGTTTCTGCAATTTCTTTATATTCATCAAGCTTTGTTTTTACATCGCTTTTCTTTGTGAAATTTGCACGGCTGTGCTCTAATATTGCATCACGGACCTGAAGCTTCAGCTTTTGGTCCTCAATGCTATCACTGTTTGCCAGAATATGAAGCCTTACAATGTTTTCTGAAAGATTCGAGTTAACGGTTGTAGAATATCCCACCAACAGAAAAAGCATAAAGCCGGTTACAGCAATTATCGTCAATAATTTTTTCACTCAGCAACACCTCATATGTAAGTATTGCCACTGTGGAAAAATTTTATACGGGTGTACAAATATATACTGTTTTGTATTTTCTCCACAATTCTTTTTTTGCATTTCTCGCTTCTTCCATATTATTGAAAATGCCGAAAACAGTAGGACCGCTTCCACTCATTTGTGCACAGGCAGCACCAAGCTCCATAAGCTCATCCTTAACCTTTTGAAGAATAGGATGCTCAGAAAGACTTACCTCTTCAAGGACATTACCCATGGCACCTGTAATCATTTCCATATCCGAAGCGTGAAGTCCTTCAATAAGCTTTTGTGTCTGTGGCCTCTTATAATCTTTATACGAATCAATTTTTTCATAAACTGTTTTGGTGCTTATGGAAAAAGACGGCTTTACAAGAACAATACTGCACCTGGGGAATTTAGGCAGGGGAGAAAGCTTTTCCCCAATACCTTCTGCAAGCCTTGTTCCGCCGAGGATGCAGTAAGGTACATCGGCACCTAAGTTTATGCCGATTTTACAAAGCTCTTTTAAGGATAGACCTGTGCCGAAAAGCTTGTTCATAGCTTTAAGTACAGCGGAAGCGTTACTGCTTCCTCCTGCAAGTCCTGCACCGACAGGAATACGTTTTAAAATGTCAATGCTGACACCCTCTTTTATTCCCGTATATTTGAAAAATTCTTCAGCAGCTCTGTATGCAATATTGTTGCTGTCAATGGGAAGATACGGAAGATTTGTGGAAAGCTCTATCCCGCTTTTGACTTTTGTAACGGTTACAAGGTCAAACACAGACACAGTCTGCATAACCATTTGTACCTCGTGATACCCATTTTCAAGCTTGCCGAGAACATCTAAAGAAAGATTGATTTTAGCAAATGCTTTAGTTATTACTTTTTTCATTTTGTATATTACCTCTCGTTTTTTGAGATTATTATATATTATTATACTATACTTTAAATTCAAAAGCAATAATTTTTAAGGAGAGATTATTATGTTTTACTTAGGATGTCACCTGTCCGCGTCAAAGGGATTTTTGCATATGGCAAAGGAAGCATCATCAATCGGTGCCAATACCTTTCAGTTTTTTACACGAAATCCCCGTGGCTTTGCTGCAAAGGATATAGATGAAAAGGATATAGCGGAGTTTCTGAAATATACTTCCGACAACGGCTTCGGCAAAATCCTTGCACACGCACCGTATACACTTAACCCCTCATCTGCAGATGAAAGAGTCAGAGACCTTGCACTCCGGATTATGCAGGATGATATGCTTCGTATGGAATATGTACCGGGAAACCTCTATAACTTCCATCCGGGAAGCCATGTGGGACAGGGTGCAGAAAGGGGAATAGAGCTTACTGCAGAACTGCTCAATACTATTCTTACTCCTGACCAGACAACAATCGTTCTTCTTGAAACAATGTCGGGAAAAGGCAGTGAAATCGGAAGAAGCTTTGAGGAACTTAAAGAAATGATTTACAGAACGGAGCTTTCAGAAAAGGTAGGCGTATGCCTTGACACCTGTCACGTGTATGATGCAGGCTATGACATTGTAGGAAACCTTGACGGCGTGATTGATGAGTTTGACAGAATAATAGGACTTGACAGACTTTATGCTATTCATATGAACGATTCCAAAAATCCTTTTGAAAGTCATAAGGACAGACACGAAAAAATTGGGGAAGGCTCAATCGGTCTGGAAACAATGAAGAATATCATAAATAACCCCCGACTTAAGCATCTTCCAGTGTTTTTGGAAACACCAAATGAGCTTGACGGTTACAAAGCAGAAATTGAGCTTTTAAAAGCAAACAGAGAAGAGTAAAGATAAGAGCTGAACGGAATTAGCCGTTCAGCTCTTATCTTTACGTAAACGAGGAGAAAAATAATAGAATAAATGCAAAAAAACAGTTCCCTTTTTCAAAAAAATGTGGTAGAATATATTCTGTATAAATTTGTACATTATTAATGAGAGGAAAAACTATGCAGGAAAATATCAGAAACTTTTGTATAATTGCACATATAGACCACGGTAAGAGTACTCTTGCGGACAGACTTTTAGAGCTTACGGGAAGTATCGAAAGCCGTGAAATGTCTGAGCAGTTGCTCGATAATATGGACCTTGAGAAAGAGAGAGGTATAACTATCAAAGCCCGTGCTGTAAGGCTTAATTATAGGGCAGAGGATGGTAAGGATTATATCCTTAACCTGATTGACACGCCCGGTCATGTTGACTTTAATTACGAGGTGTCACGTTCTCTTGCAGCATGTGAGGGTGCGCTTTTGGTGGTTGATGCATCACAGGGTATCGAGGCGCAGACTCTTGCAAACACATACCTTGCACTTGACCATAACCTTGAAATACTCCCTGTAATAAATAAAATTGACCTTCCGTCAGCACGTCCTGATGATATTGTTAAGGAAATCGAGGACATCATTGGTATTCCTGCAGAGGATGCACCGAGAGTAAGTGCAAAAAACGGAATAAACATAGAAAAAATTCCCGAATATATCGTAAAGAATATTCCTGCACCCAAGGGTGACGAAACAGCACCTCCCCGTGCGCTCATATTTGACTCTTACTACGACTCGTACAAGGGTGTAATTGTATATGTGCGTGTAATGGAGGGTGAAATAAAACCCGGTA
This sequence comes from Clostridia bacterium, assembly GCA_045656865.1. Taxonomy (GTDB): domain Bacteria; phylum Bacillota; class Clostridia; order UMGS1883; family UMGS1883; genus UMGS1883. The sequence goes on from JAZOSB010000026.1 coordinate 50,532, forward strand.
TGCGCATCCGCTTTATGGCAACGGGCGGTGAATTTGATGTTGTTGAAACAGGCTACCTTAACCCCAAGGGTGTTATGCCTGCAAAATCTATAAAAGCAGGTGAGGTTGGCTATATTGCCGCAAGCATTAAGACCGTTCGTGATACTCAGGTGGGTGATACTGTAACCGATGCAAATAATCCTGCGTCCGAGCCTCTTTCAGGCTACCGCAGTGTAAATCCTATGGTTTACTGCGGTATTTATCCTGCTGACGGTGCAAAGTACGGCGACCTTCGTGATGCTCTTGAAAAGCTTCAGCTAAACGATGCCTCTCTTGCTTTCGAGGCTGAAACAAGTGCGGCTCTCGGCTTTGGTTTCCGTTGCGGTTTCCTTGGGCTTTTGCATATGGAAATTATCCAGGAAAGACTTGAGAGAGAATTTAACCTTGATCTTGTAACAACTGCACCAAGCGTTGTTTACAGAGTTATAAAAACTACGGGCGAGGAGCTTTTCGTATCCAACCCCACAAATCTTCCTGCTCCTGCGGAAATCGACTATATGGAAGAGCCTTTTGTAAATGCTCATATCTATGTGCCTCAGGAATTTGTTGGTGCGATTATGGAGCTTTGTCAGGACAGACGTGGAAACTATGTGGGAATGACCTACCTTGATTCCGAGCGTGCCGACCTGCACTACAAGCTTCCCCTTAACGAAATAATTTACGACTTCTTTGATGCTATTAAGAGCCGCAGCCGTGGTTACGCATCCTTTGACTATGAGATGGATGAATATATCAAGAGTGACCTTGTAAAGCTTGACATTCTCTTAAACGGAGATGTGGTGGATGCACTCAGCTTTATTGTTCATTCTACAAAGAGCTATGCACGTGGCAGAAAAATTGCTGAAAAGCTGAAGGAAACCATTCCGCGTCAGCTTTTTGAAGTGCCTATTCAGGCGGCAATCGGCGGTAAGGTAATTGCCCGTGAAACTGTAAAGGCAATGCGTAAGGACGTACTTGCCAAGTGTTACGGCGGTGACATTACACGTAAGAAGAAGCTTCTTGAAAAACAGAAGGAAGGTAAAAAGAGAATGCGGCAGGTTGGCAGCGTAGAGCTTCCGCAGGAGGCATTTATGTCCGTTCTCAAGCTTGACTGATATGATTTATATTCACATTCCGTTCTGCATCAGGAAATGCCTTTACTGTGACTTTTATTCGGTGACGGATAAGTCACTTTTCAGGGCATATACTGATGCACTCATAAAGGAAATTGAAAGTATAAAGGGAACCAAAACCGATACCGTTTACATTGGCGGAGGTACTCCTACGGCAATCGGAGAATATCTTTTTGAAATTGTTGATGCCGTAAATAAAAATCTGTCCTTGTCTGAAAAATGCGAATTTACTGTTGAGGCAAACCCGGGAACGGTTAACGGAGATATTTTAAAAAAACTTTTTCAAAAGGGTGTTAACCGCATCAGCCTGGGGGCTCAGTCCTTTAACGACAACGAACTTCGTGCGCTGGGAAGAATCCACAGTTCAAAAGAGATTTTTGAAAGCGTAGAAGCTATTAAGGAAGCAGGCTTTGAAAACTTCAGCATTGATTTGATGCTTGCAACTCCCAATCAGACAATGGAGAGTCTTTCTTATTCTCTTGATTGTATTGAAAAAATAAATCCACCCCACGTCTCGGCATACTCACTGATAGTGGAGGAGGGAACACCATTTTATGATATGGAGCTTCAGCTCCCCGACGAAGATACTGAAAGACAGATGTACTACTTTGCGGAAGAACGGCTTAAATCTATGGGACTTTCAAGGTACGAAATTTCAAATTTTGCCAAAGAGGATTTTGAATCCAGCCACAACAGCGGTTACTGGCAGGATAAAGAATATATCGGTCTTGGAGCAGGTGCTCACTCCTATTATAAAGGTGCACGTTTCTCAAATGCCTCGGACATTCACAGATATATTAATGGTGAGGGCAGAAAAGAGGATTACACTCCTATTTCTGAAAAAGAACGCAAGCTTGAACTTTTTATGCTCGGACTCAGAATGACAAGGGGTGTAGAATACAACGGAGAATTTCCCGAAAGAGTAAACCCTCTTCTTGAAAAAGGTCTGCTTGAAATAAAGGATGGCAGGCTTCGTCTTACCAAACGTGGAACAGATTGTGCCAATCTTGTATTTATGGAGTTTTTGGATGATTAGTATAAGAGATTACGCCCTGTATCTTATTGAATTTAAAGACAGAACGGAAAAAGAACTCCGTGATAAATTCAGGGAAAAGGGCTATGATGAAAACATTATAGAAGATGAAATCGAGTTTTTAAAAAATTACGGCTACATAAACGACAAACGGTATGCCAAGCATTTTACACATGATGCAATTAACATAAAAAAATGGGGAAAAATGCGAATCCGTACTGAACTTCTGCGGAAAGGTGTTGACCGCGAAACCGTCGACAACACTATTGAAGATGCATTTTTTGAGGTTGAGGATGACCTTGTACTGACGCAGATGCAGACTCGGTTTAAAAATTCTGATTTCAGTAATATAAAAGAACGAGCAAGGATATTTAACTTCTTTATAAGGCGTGGATTTTCTCCCGACGAAATAAAGGGTGCAATGAATAAGATGTGTTCTTTTGATGATATAATTTGTGAGGATTGAGGTGGCAATGTGGCTATAAAAATCGGATTCGTGTCTCTGGGATGTAACAAAAACCTTTGTGATACGGAAAATATGATGGGTATTCTTCTGGAAAATGGTTTTGAAATAACCCCATATCCCGAGGAAGCAGAGGTCATCATTGTGAATACCTGTGGCTTTATCGAAAGTGCACAGCAGGAATCAATAGATACCATACTTGAAATGGCAAGCTATAAGGAGAAAAATTGTAAACTGCTTGTAGTATGTGGATGTCTTGCACAGCGTTTTTATAAAGAAATAATGGATGAATTGCCAGAAATTGATGTTGTTGTCGGTACAACTGCATTTGACGAAATTGCCGAGGCGATTAAAGACGGACTTTCAGGAAAAAAATCATCATATATTTATGATATAGACAAGGATGTTCCTGAGGATTTGCCGAGAGTCAGAACAACACCTCACTATACAGCCTATCTGAAGATTGCTGAGGGTTGTGACAATAAATGTACATATTGTGCAATTCCATATATCCGCGGAAAATACCGAAGCAGGAGTGAGGAAGCAATACTTTCCGAGGCACAGGCACTTGCGGATGATGGGGTAAAGGAAATTATTGTAGTGGCTCAGGACACAACACGTTACGGAACTGATTTGTATGGGGAGAAGAGGATTTCATCCCTGCTCCATAGGCTTTGCCTGATTGATGGAATAGAATGGGTGCGTGTACATTATTCTTACCCTGAAGAGCTTGATGATGAGCTTATACAGACTATCAAAAACGAAGAGAAAATAGTAAAATATCTTGATATTCCCGTTCAGCACGGCTCAAGCAGTGTTCTTAAAAGGATGGGAAGAAAAACAACCCGTGAAAAGCTTGAAGCCTTAATTGAAAAGCTAAGGAGAGAAATTCCCGACATTACTCTCCGCACAAGCATCATTGCAGGCTTCCCCGGTGAAACAGAGGAGGAATTTTCCGAGCTTTGCGAGTTTCTTGAAAAGGTCAAATTTGACCGTGTTGGTGTATTTGCCTATTCCTGTGAGGAGGGCACACCTGCCGCGAGGATGACAGGTCAACTGCCAACGGAAATAAAGAAAGCCCGCCGTGATAAGGTGATGGAGCTTTGTCAGAAAATTTCTCTTTCAAGAAATGAATTAATGATTGGAAAAACCCTTACAGTTATGACCGAGGGGTTTGAAGATAACCTGTATTATGGAAGGAGCGCTGGAGAAAGCATCGAGATAGACCCGAAAATTTATTTTGGTGCTCACAGAGAGCTTTCCGCAGGAGATTTCGTGGATGTAGTGATAAAATCCGCCGATAATTATGACCTTTACGGCGAAGAAATTGAAAGGATGGTTTGATTATGAATTTACCTAACAAGCTTACAATGGCGAGAATAGTTTTAATCCCGATTTTTATGATTGCTTTGCTTCTGGAATTTTATTATACAGCTCTTATAATTTTCTGTGTGGCGGCAATTACCGATTTCTTTGACGGCTATCTTGCAAGAAAACATAACCTTGTTTCATCTTTCGGAAAAATTATGGACCCCCTTGCGGATAAGCTTCTTGTATTCAGCGCGCTTATTTGCTTCATTCAGCTTGAAAAAGTATCAGTATGGGCACCAATTATTATTATTGCCCGCGAATTTTTTGTTACCAGTATGCGTGTTGTTGCCGTTTCCAAGGGTAAGGTTATTGCGGCATCCTGGTGGGGTAAGGTAAAGACAAATGTTCAGCTTTTTGCTATTATAGGCGCAATGCTTATTTTTGCCCTGGGAAGAATTATACCCCGCGGTGGTGAAATAGCAGCAATCCTTATCTGGCTTTCAGCTTTCTTTACAATTGCAAGCTGGGTTGCCTATATTCGTGAAAATATCACTGTGTTTGAGGATGAGAAATAAGGGGGAACTGCATATGCAGTACAGCAGAGTCACTGCCCTTATCAGTAAAGAGGCAATAAGACATAATATTGAAAATATTAAAAAGCTTATTCCTGATGGTGTAAAGATAATGCCCATAATCAAGGCTGACGGATACGGCCACGGTGCGGATGTGTTTGCAGATGTTTTGGAGGATGTATCAGATTGTTTTGCAGTTGCCATTATTGAGGAAGCCCTCGAGCTTCGTAATCACGGAGTAAAAATCCCGATAATGATTCTGGGATACACCAATCCCATATATTTTGAAATGGCAATAGAAAATGATATAACCGTTACAATTCTTACTTTTGATGATGCACTTAAAATGTCTGAAATAGCTGAAAAAACAGGCAAAACAGCAAAAATACATATTCCCGTTGATACTGGAATGTCACGAATTGGCTTCACCCCCGATGAAAAGGGAGCGGATGAAGTATCAAAAATAGCTTCTCTTGATAACCTTTTACTTGAAGGTGTGTTTACCCATTTTGCAACATCTGATGAGGCAAATAAAGAATTTACTATTCTTCAGGCAAAGAGGTTTGGAGAATTTAAAGAGCTTCTTTTACTTCGCGGAGTAAAGCCTAAAATTTTCCACTGTGCAAACAGCGGTGCGATTATGCAGCATAGTGAGTATTCTTTTGATATGGTGCGTGCAGGAATTATCCTTTACGGGCTTTATCCCTCGGAAGAGGTGGATAAAACCCTCCTTGACCTTACGCCTGTAATGGAGCTTCGCACCCATATTGCATTGGTGAAAACAATAAAAAAAGGTGACACTGTAAGCTATGGAAGAACGTTTGCAGCAGAAAAGGATATGAAAATTGCTACAATCCCCGTGGGCTATGCAGACGGCTACCCCAGACTTCTTTCCAACAAGGGAAGAGTTATCGTAAACGGCAATTATGCCCCCATAACGGGAAGAGTGTGTATGGACCAGTTTATGATTGATGTCAGCCATATTGAAAATGTTAATGCAGGGGATGAGGTTGTCCTCATAGGTCAAAAAGACGGATTGTGTGTAAGTGCCGATGAAATCGCAAAACTGACAGGCACAATCAACTACGAGGTTACGTGCAATATAAGTAAGCGTGTACCGAGGGAAGTGGTATAATGAAAGCAAAAACAGTATTTGTATGTAAAGAATGCGGAAACGAATCTGCAAAATGGATGGGAAAGTGTCCGGGCTGCGGTACGTGGAACTCTATGATAGAAGAGGTAATTGAAAAAACCTCGGAAGCAAAAATCCGCAAAAAGGTTTCCCCCATTTTAATTAAAGAAGTTTCTACAGATGAGGGCGAACGTCACAGCGCAGGAAGTGCCGAGCTTGACAGAGTGCTTGGCGGCGGAATTGTGAAAGGCTCTCTTGTGCTTTGCGGTGGTGAACCGGGAATTGGTAAATCCACACTTTTGCTTCAGGTTGCAAAATTTGCTTCGGGAAGCGGAAAAGTCCTCTATGTATCTGGTGAGGAATCAGATAAGCAGATAAAACTCCGTGCCGAAAGACTCGGTGCAGTGTCGGACAACCTTTATGTGCTTAACGAAACAGACCTTGAATCAATCCTGTCGGCAATAGAGGTTATGAAGCCATCTCTTATTATTGCCGATTCAATACAGACGCTTTATTCAGGTAATCTTACCTCAGCTCCGGGCAGTGTAGGGCAGGTAAGAGAGTGTACCCTTAAATTTATGGAGCTTGCAAAAAGTACGGGAACAACGATATTTATTGTCGGACACGTTACAAAGGAAGGCTCAATTGCAGGTCCGAGAGTACTGGAGCATATGGTGGACTCGGTACTGTATTTCGAGGGCGAAAGACACCAGAGTTACCGAATTGTCCGTGCGGTAAAAAACCGTTTTGGTTCTACCAATGAAATCGGCGTTTTTGAAATGACAGACAAGGGGCTGAAGGATGTTCCCAATCCCTCATTGATGCTTCTTTCCGGAAGACCTGTTGATGCCCCCGGTTCGGCAATAGTGTGTTCTGTTGAGGGGACAAGACCTATACTTGCGGAAATTCAGGCACTTGTGTCAAAAAGCAGCTTTGCAATGCCAAGACGAATGGCAACGGGCGTTGACTTTAACAGGGTTTCCCTCATTATGACCGTTTTGGAAAAGAGAATGGGACTTAATCTCGGCGATCAGGACGCATACGTTAATGTCACAGGGGGAATCAGACTTGACGAGTCTGCAACAGACCTTGCAATAGCCTGTGCCATTGCATCAAGCTTCCGCAATCAGCCTCTTCCGTCGGATATGGCATTCTTTGGAGAGGTTGGACTGACGGGTGAAATCCGTACAGTAACTCAGGCGGCAAGGCGTATTGCAGAAATTCAGAAAATGGGATTTAGGCGCTGTATGTTCCCCTTTGACTGTCTTGGAAGCCTTGACAAGTGTGAGGGAATAGAGCTTCTTGCAGTTCGGTCGCTGTCTGATGCACTTCAATATATCAAGAGGTAGTAATATGGCTAAAACAGTATTTATAACGGGTAGCTCCCGCGGAATAGGTGCAGCAATTGCAAAAACCTTTCACCAAAGCGGATATAATGTTGCTATAAATTATAATCATAGTGAGGAAGAGGCAATTGCTCTTTCAAATTCCCTTTCGGGAAGCCTTCTTTTAAAAGGCGATGTTTCAAAAGAAGATGATGTGAAAGAAATGATTTCCAAAACTGTTTCTCATTTTGGAAGTATTGATGTTCTTGTGAATAATGCAGGAATTTCTGTGGTGAATCTTCTCACCGATACAACTTTGGAGGAATGGGAAAGGCTTTTTTCAATAAATGTAACCGGAACATTCCTTGCAAGTAAATATGCCGCAAAAGAAATGATAAAAAATCACAGCGGTAAAATTATAAACATAGGCTCTATATGGGGCGTAAGCGGTGCCTCAACGGAAAGCTGTTACAGTGCCTCAAAGGGTGCTGTGATAGCTTTTACAAAGGCACTGGCAAAGGAACTCGGCCCCTCGGGAATAACAGTCAACTGTGTTGCTCCCGGTTTTATTGACACTGATATGAACAGCGATGTAACAGAGGATGACAGAGTGGCGTTCTGTGAGGAAACACCGCTTGGCAGAATAGGAAATCCTGAAGAAGTTGCAAAAACAGTTCACTTCCTTGCATCCGATAATGCAAGCTTCATAACGGGGCAGATTATAGGTGTTGACGGCGGAGTAATAGTTTAAACTGAATATATTAACAGAATAATCACAAATAAAGTCCTCCTTCATATAATGGTATTAGGCAATGCCTACCAATTATATAAGGAGGACTTTCTATGGAAGAAAAACTTACCGGTTCCTTTGGCTGTAAGGAAAAGGTTTGTATACAGACGGATAAAATTTATGATTCCTGCAGAAGCAAGGAATGTATAGAATGTATGAGAGTGTACTTAACTGAAACAGGTCAGGAAATTGTTGACCGTGCAGTCGATGTAAAATGCAGAAAATCTGAAGTTATCTGGGTGTTCAGCGATGTTGAAAAAATGCCATTTAACCGCGGCTATTATACTGTTGACCTCACTTTCTTTTTCCGTGTTTCTCTCGATGTTTATACCGGAGTATCACGCCCGGTTACTGTCGAGGGTGTTGCGACCTACAATAAAAAGGTTGTTCTTTTCGGAAGCGAGGGAAGTGCAAAAATTTTCACATCCCGTTACAAGGAAGACAGCTTCGACCCTCAGCTTTGGCAGAAAACTAATATGCCCAAGGCAGTAGTTGAAACCCTTGACCCCATTTGCCTCGGCGTAAAGGTTGCAGAACCAGGTGAAAGATGCTGTAAGTTCAGCGACGACGAAATTGATGTATGTAATATTCCCGATTGCGTTTGCAGAGTGTTCGAGGACAGATTTGTAAACTGCAGAAACGAGCAGAAGAAGGTATATGTTTCCCTCGGTCTTTTCACTATTATAAAGCTTGAGAGAAATGTTCAGCTTCTTATTCCTGCATATGATTTCTGTATCCCCGAAAAGGAATGTGTTGCAAGCTCGCCTGATGACCCCTGCGAGATTTTTGCAAATATCAATTTCCCTATTGACGAATTTTTCCCTCCCGTTGAGGATTGCTTAAACGGAGACTCTCCTGACTGCTGTTGCGGTGATGAGTAGAATAACGAAGAGCCAAGTGCATTGCACTTGGCTCTTCGTTGTAAACCTGTCTTATTTGGGCTGTTTGCCGATATAAGCAAGGATACCGCCGTCAACATAAAGAATGTGACCGTTAACTGCATCAGATGCATTAGAAGCAAGGAATACCGCCGGTCCAACAAGCTCTTCGGGGTCAAGCCATCTGCCTGCAGGTGTCTTTGCGCAGATAAAGCTGTCGAAGGGATGCTTGCTTCCGTCAGCCTGAGGCTCGCGGAGGGGAGCAGTCTGGGGAGTAGCAATGTAACCGGGTCCGATACCGTTACACTGAATGTTGAATTCACCGTACTCGGAACAGATGTTTCTTGTAAGCATCTTAAGACCGCCCTTTGCAGCTGCTTAAGCAGATACAGTTTCTCGGGCAAGCACACTCATCATTGAGCAGATGTTTATAATCTTACCTGCACCTTTCTTGAGCATAGAGGGGATAACTGCCTTTGATACAATGAAAGGAGCGTTAAGGTCAACATCGATAACCTGTCTGAATTCTGCAGCAGTCATTTCATGCATAGGAATTCTCTTGATGATACCTGCGTTGTTTACAAGAATGTCAATAACGCCAACTTCCTTTTCAATCTGAGCAACCATTGCATTTACAGCATCTTCGTCTGTAACGTCGCAAACGTAACCCTTTGCATCAATACCTTCTGCCTTATAAGCTTCAATACCTTTGTCAACAAGCTCCTGCTTGATGTCATTGAATACAACCTTAGCACCTGCGTTTGCAAGACCTTTTGCAATTGCAAATCCGATACCGTAGCTTGCACCTGTTACAAGTGCAACTTTTCCGTCAAGTCTGAACATAATAGTCTACCTCCAATTTATTACAGTAAGTCTTTTGTTTCAATATGGTCCATATCGGTGAACTCCTGATTTTCACCGCACATAGCCCAGATGAAGGAATAAGCTTTTGTACCAACACCGCTGTGAATAGACCAGCTGGGGGAGATAACAGCTTCTTCATTGTGCATAATGATGTGTCTTGTTTCTGTGGGCTCACCCATCATATGGAATACAGCATCATTTTCACCCATATCAAGGTAGAGATAAACTTCCATACGTCTGTCGTGAGTATGAGAGGGCATTGTGTTCCAGTTTGAGCCCGGCTCAAGCTGAGTAAGACCCATGGAAAGCTGACAGCTCTTGATTACTTCGGGGTGGATGTACTGATTGATAACTCTCTTGTTACAATCTTCAACGCTGCCGCAGGGAACTTTCTTTGCCTTTGTAATATCAATCTTAACTGTGGGGTAAGATGTGTGAGCGGGGCAGGAAGAAATGTAGAACTTTGCAGGGTTTTCTGCGTCACAGCTCTTGAATGTGATTTCCTTGTTACCCATACCGATATAGATACCGTCACGGGAGTTCATTTCGTATTCAACACCGTCGATTGTGATAATACCCTTACCACCGATGTTGATACAACCCATTTCTCTTCTCTGAAGGAAATAATCTGCAGCAAGTTCCTTGCCTGCTTCCAGCTTAAGCTCTGCGAATACGGGCATAGCACCTGCTGTAATGATTCTGTCAATATGGCTGTAAACCATTCTGGTGTTGTCCTTTGTAAAGAGGTTTGCGATATGAAATTCCTCTCTGAGCCTTTCTGTGGTATAATGCTTTGCGTCTTTTGCGTTTGATGCCTGTCTAACTTCCATTTTATTAAAATCCTCCTTTATATAATTACCAAATACTTCAATCTGTGTCAATGCCGCCCAAGAAAGCGGATAAGAAACCTGCTTGAAATTTACAAGCTTAACGTATGTAGTTTCTTTTGCCTCAAACTGGATTGCCTGTCCGTCAGCAATTCCTTAAAAATATCATTGCTAAATTAATTATAACATAAAAAATTTCAATGTATGTTGCAAAATTTAATGTTTTTGTTGCAAATCTCACCATTAAGTGGTAAAATAAAGTCAGGAGGCGATATTATGTCTTATATGTTTGAACATTGCTATGAAGCGGTAGAATACGCAAGCCGTAATAAAAGCTTTGGATTCAACTATTCTGATACACAGAATCCCGACCAGAATATACATATTCACGATTGCTGTGAAATACTTTTCTGTGTGGAGGGCGGTCAGAATTTCCTTATAAATGACAAAGTGTACGATGTAAATGACGGGGACCTTTTTATTATAAATCAGTTTGAAGCTCATAAAATAACCTCAGACCCCGAAAGAAAATTCAGCAGATATATTATGCAGGTGCATCCCGAGTTTTTGTATGCTAATTCAAGCGCTAAGACAGATCTTTCCCATTGCTTTTATACAAGGGGAAAGGAGTTATCCAATAAAGTCAGCTTAAGCCGCGAAGAACAGGCAAGGCTGATTTCTCACATTAAAAAGATTGAAAATCAATATGACTATGGTGAGGATATTTTAAAAAATCTTATAGCAGTTGAAATCCTCGTTTTCGTAAACGCGGCTTTTTCACATCACGCGATGGCGGAGAAAACTTCCGGCAGTGGTGCAATAAAAAATGCCATTGACTACATAAATACTAATTTCAGTCAGCATCTTTCACTTGATACCATTGCAGAGAATTCCTATATATCGGTGAATCAGCTTTGCAGACTGTTTAATAAATATTGCGGTACTACCGTTGCCAAATATATTACATCACGACGTATTTCAGAGGCAAAAAAATTACTTTCTGCAGGGAAAAGCGTAACCGATACGGCGATTATGTGCGGGTTTGAAGATTACGCAAACTTTATCCGTGTGTTTAAAAAACACGTTGGAGTTACTCCGGGAAAATATAATGTAAACTAAAAAAGTGACTGAACGAAAGTTCAGTCACTTTTAAGTTATGTAGTTTAGTCACAGTTAATCTTAAGGAGATTTTCAAGAAAGCTCTTCTTGTCATGCTCATTAAGTGCTTCGTAGCTGTACTCAAGCGCCTTGAGCTGAATTTCCTTCGCACTCTTAACGCCAAGATTTCTTACATCGCGAAGATTACCTGAATTGAGAAGGTCAACAAGCTTTCCCAAATCTTTTACACCGTGTGCCATAAGTGCGTTGTAAGAACGAACGGAAAGGTCCATATCTTTAATAGCCATATTGCAGGTTTGTGCAGTAAGGGCGATATTTACCTTCAATGTTGAAAACAACTGTCCTAACACGGGGAGAAGTCCGTAATTCTCCACGCACTTATAAAAAACTTCAATATCTATTGTACCCATCTTCATACCACCATTTCAATAATTATCCAATCTGGTATATATTTTAACATAAAAAAATTGAATAATCAATGTACATATTAACAAAGGTTTAGTGCATAAAATTGTTAAATATAGAGAAAATACACAATTTACAGTATATTTTTTGGAAAATCAGTGACTTTTCTTATGGTATTCAGTCAGAATGGATAAACTCTGCTCAAACTTCAATCCGTACCAATATTTATCTCTTTCATCAAGAGTTTTTAAAATGCAGTCATTTACAAAATCAGATGCATTTTGTGTCGCTTCGGAAAGTGCTGCCCCTGATAAATACATCCCGATAAAAGCCGAGGCAAATAAATCACCGCTGCCGTAAAAAACTCCGTTATAAAGTGGCTTTTCAGCCGTATAGAGTTTGTCAGTTTCTTTTTCATAAGAAACGGTTGAAATAGAATTTTCATTATGTACTCCCGTGATAATGACCTTATCGCAAAGGGTGGAAAGCTTTTTTGCTATTTCTTTTACATTGTCCGTGTTTTTATAATTCTCAGGTAAACCGTCCGACAGAATCATTGCTTCTGTCATATTGGGAGAAATAATGTCTGCTTTTTTGCAAAGCTCGGCAAGATTTTTCGCATAATCTTTATCAAGTCCCGAGTAGAATTTTCCGTTGTCTGCCATGGCAGGGTCAATAAAAACGACTGTATTTTCTTTTTTGAATCGGTCAATAAAATCACTTACCGCACAAATAAGCTCATTTGAACCGATATATCCGACGTATATTGCATCAAACTCAATCCCGAGACTTTCCCAATGATTACAAATTCCGTTAAACTCATTGTAAAGTGGATGGAAAGTATAGTTTTTGAATTCTCCTGTGTGAGTGGAAAGAACAGCGGTAGGAAGAACTACTGTTTCTGTTCCAAGTGCGGAAATAACGGGAAGTGCAACAGTTATGGAGCACTTACCGAAACACGAAATGTCTTGAATTGTAACCAATCTTTTTTGCTTCATACAAATAACCTCTTAAATACACACATCAGCCGACGGCTGATGTGTGTTTGTGAAAAACATTATAAACTGTAACGCTGTTTATACATATCATAAAATTCAAAGAATTCGTTTGCACCTGTTTCCTTGACGTTGTGCAGATATTCGTGTGTCTGGAGAGAATTGTTCTCAATTTCGAGAAGACATACTGCAATATTTGAACAGTGGTCGGAAACTCTTTCGAAGTTTGCCAGAATATCAGAGAGAACAAAGCCAAGCTCAATGGTACAATTTCCTGTACGGAGTCTTTCGACATGGTTTCTTTTAATCTTGTGGTTTAACTTATCAATAATCTGTTCAAGAGGCTCAACCTTTTTTGCTACATTAAGGTCTTCATTAACAAGTGCCTCTACAGCGAGTGAGAGAATTTCACGAACAGCGTTTGCCATAATGGAAAGCTCACGCTGTGCTTCGGATGAAAAAGAAATGTTTTTGTTTCTGATTTCCTTCGCTGCATCCATAATGTTTACTGCGTGGTCTGCAACTCTTTCAACATCCCCAACAACGTGAAGGAGCTGAGAAACCTCACGGCTGTCTTTCTGTGAAAGGTCCTGCTCAGAAATCTGAAGCAGGTAAGAGCTTGTAGCATCCTCGTATTCGTCAACTTCTTTTTCATTATTAATTATTGCTTCAGCAACAGTTTCATCATATTTATCAATTAATGTTATTGCATCAAGAAGTGTTTTCTTAGATATTGCGGCCATCTCCAAAACCGTCTGACGGCAGGTCTGTACAGCAAACGATGGAACAGAAAGGAATCTTGAATCGAGTGTTCTGAATGTCGTTTGTTTTCCTTTTTTGTGTCTGCTTTTTTCCTTTACGGAAAGAATAGTGAGCTTTTCTATAAGAGTACAGAAAGGCATAAGAATAATAGTTGACAAAACATTAAACAATGTATGAATTACCGCAATGTTAAAGGGAGAAGCGTTTGCTTCCATAAACGGAAAACCGATAACAGCATAAAGTGCATAAAATACTACACCTACAATAATTACGCCAAGCATTTTTATATAAAGGCAGGCGAGAGCAACTCTCTTGGAATCTGTGTTTCCGTTGATTGAAGACAGAATTGGTGTAATAGTTGTACCGATATTTTGTCCAAGTATAATCGGGATAGCGGTGGAAATCGGAATGATACCTGTTCCTGCAAGTGCCTGTAAAATACCTACAGATGCAGAGGAAGACTGGATAATTGCAGTAAGAATTGTACCTGAAAGTATGCCGAGAATGGGATTCTTAAACATTAACATTGTTCTGGCAAATGCAGGAGAATCCTTGAGTCCGCTCATAGAACCGCTCATTGTTTCCATACCGAACATTAAAATAGCAAATCCGAGAAGTATTTCACCTGTATCCTTTTTCTTGTCGGTTTTGCCAACCATTGTCATTATAATACCGATTGCCGCAAGAATAGGCGTAAAGGATGATGGCTTAACAATGCGGAGAAAGAAATTGTCACCGCTTATTCCCGTAAGAGAAAGAAGCCATGCAGTAACGGTAGTGCCAATATTAGCACCCATAATTATGCTGATGGTCTGACCGAGCTTCATAATACCCGAGTTTACAAAACCTACAAGCATAACTGTTGTTGCAGAGGAGGACTGGATGATTGCTGTCACTCCAAAACCGAGGAAAAATGCCATAAGTCTGTTTGAGGTAAGTCGGCTTAATATACTTTCAAGTTTTCCGCCCGAGAGCTTTTTCAGTCCGTCACCCATTTCATTCATTCCGTAAAGAAAAAGAGAAAGTCCTCCTATTAAGGTTAAAATGGTAAAGAAATCCATAATTTGCCCGCCTTTCTGCTTTTATTATTTACTCTTTTGTCAGTTGTTAAACTTTTCTGCAATAGTAACAATTTCAGAAGGATGAGAAATAATAACATCTGCGCCGCCGTTTTCTAATTCTTCGCGGTCCCTGAATCCCCAGAGAACCCCGATTGTATAAAGGTCAGCACCTTTGCCTGTTTTCATATCAGTTGCAGTATCACCTATATAAAGACATTCTTCTTTGGAAACACCAAGCTCTTTCATTATCTCAAACACGCCTGCAGGGTCGGGCTTAAGTGCGATGCCGTCACGACCACCGTAACAAACATCCACAAGTTCACTACCAAAAAGCGCATCCGATACCTTGATAGCTGTTTCGTGGGGCTTGTTTGAAAGAATTGCAACCTTGATTCCCATTTCTTTAAGTGAGCCGAGCATATCTAAAATTCCCTCGTATGGCTCAGTCAGGTAGAGAAAATCGTTGTCATATTTAGTATTGTATTCAAAAGCTACTTCCTCATAATAGATTTCATCAGCACCTACGGTTTGGAGCATTCTCTCAACCAATACTTTAGCACCATTACCCACAAGCTTCTTGTACACATCAGATTTAATAGTAGGGAGGCCGGCTTTTGTCAGTGCATTATTTGCAAAATAAGTAATTGAGTTTATAGTATTTGAAACCGTTCCGTCCATATCAAAAATACATGCCTTTATCATTTTGTTACTCCTTATCTTAAGATTTTTATTATCCTTGTGGAAAATACAGTTGATTTTTTCGGTATTTTATCGATTATGTAAAATAAAAGCAAAACAAAAATCAGTGAACCTATAGCGGAAATATCGGCAATTACAATATTGTCGGTAAATGCATTGACTGCAAAATATGTGGCAATGCATACAATGATAGGAAGAATATATCCTATAAATGCCAAAGACATAAATGCAAGCGAATTCATCTGTATCTTTACAGTATCTCCGACCTTTGCAGAAATACCGTTTGTTGCCTCGACTATGGAGGAGGTTGGCTTGCAACCGCCCTCACACTGTGCACAGTTTTCGCCACAGGCAGATGTCCTTTGTATTCTTACAAGGGCTTTTTTTCCTTGAAGTTCAACAACTTCTCCAATTTGTTCCATATATTACCCTCCTATTTCAAGCATATGTTCTGCATTTTTTAGTGAAACCTCACTGATATTATCACCGCTTATAATTCGTGCAATTTCATAAACTCTTTCTTTAGTGTCAAGAGTTTTGATTTCCGTCTTAAATCCACCTTTATGAAGCTTCTTTTCTATCAGGATATGATTGTCTCCGGAAGCGGCAATAACAGGGAGATGCGTGACAGAAATAAGCTGATAATTTTTTGCTAGTGCTTTCATTTTATTTGCTATCTTTTCCGCAGCACACCCAGACACTCCCGTGTCGATTTCGTCAAACAGCAGTGTAGGAATGTTGTCAAAATTGGAAAACACCGATTTTATGGCAAGCATTACACGGCTGATTTCACCACCTGATGCAATTCTGGAAAGACTTTTCGGTGATTCAGACGGATTGGTAGAAATTAAGAACTCAACTCTTTCGCATCCGTTTTCATAAAGGTCACATTCAGTAAAAGAAAACTCTATCCTGCATTTCGGCATATCAAGGTATGAAAGCTCTTCTGTAAGCCTTTCTGCAAGAATAACTGAATTTTCGTGCCTTTTTTGAGAAATCTTTTTTGCAAGCATCGTTGCTTTTTCAGTAAGTGAATCCTTTTTCTTTAAAAGTCCATCTATATTCTCATCAAAAGACTTTAGGAAAAGTAGCTTTTCGGAAGCTTCATCATAAAACCTAAGAATATCGGGGATTTCTCCGCCGAATTTCCTTTTAAGCTTGTTTATTTCATCAAGTCTGTCTTCAATTTCACGAAGCTCTCTGTCGTTATATTCAATTCCTGACATATATGAAGAAATGTCATGGGAAAGCTCTTCAATTTCATAGTAAAGCTCAGTAGCTTTTTCCAGGTAGGGAAGTGAGGCTTCATCAATATCTGAAAGTGCTTCAAGTGCTCTTTTTGCGGTATAAAGAAGCTCCTTCGCTCCGTTGCCACCGCCTAATGCGAAGCTTGCCTTTTCAGCGTGTTTGCTGATTGTGCCGGCATTTGATAAAACGGTTTTTCGGGAAAGAAGAATCTCTTCTTCCTCGGGAGAAAGGGCGGCCCTTTCAATCTCTTCAGTCTGGTATGTAAGATAATCTATCTCGTTCTGCCTTGAATGACTGTCCTCACTCATTTTATCGAGCTTGGCAGCAATCTCTTTAAGTTCTCCAAATACATTTTTGTACTCCTTGAGAAGCTCTCCATTTTCAGAAAAGGCATCAAGAAATCTTATATGCGAGGAGGTATCCATTAAATCAGAGCTATCATGCTGACCGTGGATAATAACTAATTTTTCTCCCACGGCGCGGAGCAGGGATACATTTACCGCATTGGAATTGATATGACAGAGATTTCTGCCATCACGGTAAAGCTTTCTTGTAATTATTACGTTGCCGTCATCGGGAGTGATACCAACGCTTTCAAGGATACTATCTGTTTCCTGTGAGAAAAACACGGCACTTACCCTGCAAAAATCGGCACCCTCCCTTATAATATCACGTGGAGTGCGTCCGCCCAACACCATATTGAGAGAATTTATGAGCAAAGATTTACCTGCACCGGTTTCTCCCGTTATGACATTAAGCCCTTTATCAAATTCTATAGATGCGTGCTCAATAACCGCAACATTTTCTATATCAATCTGAATAAGCATTGTATTCTCCTTAGTTAGCCATATTCTTAAGCTTTTTGGTAAGCTTCTGCGCAGCTTCTTCACTGCGTGCAGTAACAAAAATGGTATCGTCACCTGCTATTGTGCCCAGACATTCTGAAAACTGCATAGCATCCAAAACACTTGCGGCACCCTGCGCCATACCTGTCAGAGTCTTTATAACTATAGTATTGAGGGCATAATCAACGCTTACCATACTCTGCCTGAGGATATTTGACATCTTGTCGGAAACACCGTCGTCACTGCTTTGAGTATGAGGAGCGTAGACATATTTTCCGTTACCGTTAAGCTTCTTTACAAGGCGAAGCTCCTTTATATCTCTTGAAACTGTTGCCTGTGTAACGTCGAATCCCACCGATGCAAGTGCAACGGTAAGGTCCTGCTGTGTTTCTATATTCTGTTCCTTTATAAGTGCAAGGATTGCTTCATGTCGTTTGTTTCTCATTTTCTTACCTCTTTTAAAGTTTCATTTGAAGTATATCATAAAAACTGAGTTCTTCATTATGTGTCAGCCGTGCCGTATACTGTGATTTTTCAACTGTTATATAATCATCTTCTCCAACCGTGCATAAAAACTGTCCGTCTACGGAAAGCTCCGACAGGGCAGAAGCCTTTATTTTAATATTCTTTGTGGGAAGAACAATACTTCTTGCCTTCAGCATATGGGGGCAAATCGGTGTTATAAGCATTGCATCCGTATCAGGGGAAAGAATAGGACCGCCCGCAGAAAGGGAATATGCCGTAGACCCCGTGGGTGTAGCAATAATCATTCCGTCTGCACGGTATCTGCAAAGAGGCTTTTCCTCGCTGTATGCAGTAAAATCTATAAGATGGGAGTTTTTGCTTCGTGAAAGAACAATTTCATTGAGTGCGTGGTATGTTGCTGTTTCCTTGCCACTGGAAAATACCTTTACGCAAAGCATATAGCGATTATCATAATGAATATCATCAGATAAAAGTATCTTTGAAACTTCATTAAGATTACTGCTTTCCATAGTAGAAAGATAACCGAGATTACCCGTGTTTATACCCACAAGAATATTTTTGTATGGAGCACACTTTTTGGAGGTTGCAATAATCGTTCCGTCTCCGCCCAAAACTGCCACAATAGGGCAGGATGAAAAAAGCTCATCTTCTGTTTTCGGAATAACCCCGGAAAGAAGATGTGCGTCATCGGCAGGGCAGAATAACTGAGCCTTGCCCTGAAGCAAGGCTATAAGCTCGCTAGCAACTGTAAGTGCATTCTTTTTATCAAAATTTACAATCAGTGCAATTTTTTTCAAATAATCACCCCATTGTATTTTTACATTTTGTATAATTATACATCATTTTTGTATGAAGGTCAATAAAATTAAAGTAAATTGTACGCTGATTATTGTACAATTGTATCATAACACAAATCTCGTTCATACTCAAAACAGAAAAGAATTGAAAAACAAGGAAGTTTGTTATATAATGAATTTAGTAATATTTCAATACTCTTTGAATAGGAATTATCTTAATTTAAAGTACGAATAAATTAAATTATACAAAGGAGGTCTTTGTATGGCAAAATTAGAAAAGACAATCACAGGTGATTTTAGCAGTATACTGCGAAGAATTGAAGATGGTATATTAAACGGAAGTGTATCCGCAAGTCTTGAAGACAGCAGCGACTTTTGTATTGGAGACACTCGCTGTAGCGTAAGAGTGTTTGAAAGATACAGTTATATGGGTGGAAACCGTGTCAGCCTTAATGTAACTTTGTTTGGAAACGGAGATACGATTCATCTTTCTGCAATAACCGCAGGAGGAAGTCAGGCGGTGTTTTTCAAGGTAAATACCTTTGGTGAAGAAGCCTTTTTGGAAAAGCTTCGGGAAATATTATAAGGAGGAAATTCCTATGAAACAAATTTTAACCATATTAATTTTATTATGCAGTTTATTATTCGCCGCCTGTGACAATGCAAGTATCGGAGTAATAGGCGGTGCTGACGGACCGACAAGCATTATTGTCAGCAATAGCGGTGACAAATGGGGGATTACTCTACGAACTGAAAACGTTACAAAGACCGGCATGACATTAAAAATAGAGCAGTTTGGAGGAAATCCCGACGGAGAGTTAGAAACAGGCGAATGGTTTAAGCTTGAAAAAACAGTTGATGATAACTGGACACCTGTTGAAACAAATCCCCTCATTGATTATGCGTGGAATGACGTAGCATATGAAATTAAAAGAAATGACATAACAGAGCTTCAGGTTGAATGGAAATGGCTTTATGGTGAGCTTGAGCAGGGCTTGTACCGTTTAACAAAAGAAATAGTATTTAGATCGGCAGGGGGCTTCGATAAAGATCTTTACGAGGTGTATTTTACAATTAATTGACTTTACATAAAGGAGCTGATACAGGTGGAACAAATTAACTTTACTGTTTTTTTCATATATATTCTACCGGTAATTGTAGGCTTACTGTTGGGGATGTCCCTTTGGAAACTTAGGAAAACTTATAAATGAGGATAATTAAAAAAATATTACCCATTATCATAATTTTGCTGATTATCGGTCTTATATATTCATTTTTCCATATCAGCGGTTGGGAAATAAAAAATTTAAACAGTCTTTCCGAAGCGGAGTCGGTAACTCTTACGGTATATGACGACAGTATCGTTGAAAGTGTAGAGTATGAGTTAAATAAGAGTCAGATACAGAAGCTTCAGGTTCTTTTTAAAGAAAACTCATATACCCGCAGGCTTTCCAACACAATTATCGGTGTGTTACCTGATAAATCATACAGAATACTTGCAAACTGGAATGACAACGGACAGAAACACCTCTACATATCAATGTTAGGCGGGAAATATATACAGGTTATGCGGCAGTTTGGAAACGCGTACCACAAAATTAAAAATCCTGATTTTGAAAAGGAACTGATTGCTATTATTGAAGGATAAAAAAGAGGTTGTTTCGATTACGAAACAACCTCTTAAACTGTGTCAGCCGTTATTAATACATTCCGCCGCCCATTGCTGCTGCCTGAGCTGCTGCTGCAGGGTCGGGACCATCCTTGGGCTTATCAGCAACGATAGATTCTGTTGTAAGTACCATACTTGCAACGGAAGCTGCGTTCTGAAGAGCACTTCTTGTAACCTTGGCAGGGTCAACGATACCTGCTTTCATCATATCAACATACTCGTCTGTAAGAGCGTTGTAGCCGATACCATCCTTGGAAGACTTAATCTTTTCAACAACTACTGCACCCTCAACACCTGCGTTTGCACAAATCTGCTTAACGGGTTCTTCAATTGCACGAAGAACGATAGAAGCACCTGTCTTTTCGTCTCCGGAAAGAGTTTCTGTAAGTGCCTTAACACACTCTGTTGCTGTGATAAAGCTTGTGCCACCGCCTGCAACGATACCTTCTTCAACAGCTGCTCTTGTAGCTGCGAGAGCATCCTCGATACGGAGCTTCATTTCTTTCATTTCTGTTTCGGTAGCTGCACCAACCTTGATTACTGCAACACCACCGGAAAGCTTAGCAAGTCTTTCCTGAAGCTTTTCACGGTCAAAATCACTTGTTGTAGACTCAATCTCACTCTTAATCTGAGATACTCTGTCCTTAATCTGCTGGCTGTCACCAAGACCGTCAACAAGGATTGTAGCTTCCTTGAGAATCTTTGCCTGACGGCAACGTCCGAGCTGGCTGAAATCAGCTTCCTTGAGCTCAAGACCAAGCTCTTCGCTGATAACAGTACCGCCTGTAAGAATAGCGATATCCTGAAGCATAGCCTTTCTTCTGTCACCGAAGCCGGGAGCCTTAACAGCTACGCAGGTGAATGTACCGCGGAGCTTATTTACGATAAGAGTTGTAAGGGCTTCACCCTCAATATCTTCAGCAATGATGAGAAGCTTCTTACCCTGCTGAACAATCTGCTCGAGAATGGGAAGAATATCCTGAATGTTGGAAATCTTCTTATCTGTGATGAGGATGTAGGGGTCGTCAAGAACAGCTTCCATCTTTTCTGTATCTGTTACCATGTAGGGGGAGAGGTAGCCGCGGTCAAACTGCATACCTTCAACAACTTCGCTGTAGGTTTCTGCTGTTTTTCCTTCTTCAATAGTGATAACACCGTCGCTGGAAACCTTTTCCATAGCATCGGCAATAAGTGCACCGATTTTTTCATCTCCTGCAGAGATAGAAGCAACACGTGCAATATCTTCCTTGCCGTTTACTTTCTTTGCACTCTTGACGATGCATTCAACTGCAGCGTCAACAGCCTTTGCAATACCGCGTCTTAATACCATGGGGTTAGCACCTGCGGCAACATTCTTAAGACCTTCACGAACGAGCGCCTGAGCGAGAAGTGTAGCTGTTGTAGTACCGTCACCTGCTACGTCGTTTGTCTTTGTAGCAACTTCTCTAACAAGCTGAGCACCCATATTTTCAAAGGGATTTTCAAGTTCGATTTCCTTTGCAATTGTAACACCGTCATTTGTGATGAGGGGACCGCCGAATTTCTTTTCAAGAACAACATTTCTGCCCTTGGGTCCAAGTGTTACCTTTACAGTATTAGCGAGCTGATTAACGCCGCTTTCAAGCGCCTTGCGCGCTTCTTCACCAAATAAAATGTCCTTAGCCATTAAAATTCACTCCTTTAATTAGTCTAATTTAGCCAAGATTTCGTTCTGGCGGAGAATTGTATATTCCTGTCCGTCAAGCTTAACTTCTGTGCCTGCATATTTTGAAAGAAGCACTTTGTCGCCAACCTTAACTTCCATCACAATTTCCTTGCCGTCAACAACGCCACCGGGGCCAACTGCAACAACCTCTGCATACTGGGGCTTTTCCTTTGCACTGCCGGGAAGAACGATGCCGCTCTTAGTTGTTTCCTCAGTTTCAACCATTTTAATAACGACTCTGTCGCCAAGCGGTTTGATAGTCATATATATTACCTCCTAAAATAATAATTAACATTTTAAAAAATATGCCCTTAAATATATATAATACCACATTTGGGAAATTTTTCAACAATTATTTATAAAGTTCACAAAAAAATAATAATTCTCCAAAATTACTCATAATCTTTTGATAGAAAGGTTGTGAAAAAATGGAAAAAATAATTGAGCTTATCCCACTTGCAGAAATAGGACAGGGAAGAGCAAGAATCAGGGATAACAGCGTAGAAATCGAGATAAACGGCGTAAGCGGAGGGCTGAAAGCATGGCTCATAGGCGGTGAAGCCGTGCCGATAGGAAATATAGTAGATGGAAAACTGCAGAAAAGTATCAGTACAAAGGGACATATCGGGATACTTATAACACAGAGCGGAAGACAAATGTTTATAGGGAAATTTGAAAAGGAAAGTACCCCCGAAATGGCTGAAATTAAGGAAATAGCGCCTTTTAACATTGAGGGCTTTAAGTGGAAAAAGATTACCGGAAAATCCTTTTCGGAGGTAAGCCGTGAAATTCGCTTTATCCTAAGTAACAAAACTATATATGAAAACTACAAAAAACACGGACACTATTGGGTAGGAGATTGTGAAACAAGCGGCGCGTTGGCTCTTAGGTGTGACGACGAATCAGACCCTCTCGAATTTCTTGGCAAGATTAAAATGAAGGAAAACGGTTATGTCATTGTCTGCATAGATAAAAAAACCAATAAACTCTACATACCCTAAAAGAGATGATGTTGCATCATCTCTTTTTCAAATACGTATTTGGATTAAGAGGAATTCCGTTCTTTACCACTTCAAAATGCAAGTGCGGGCCTGTGGAACGACCGGTATTACCGCTTAGTGCTATCTCCGTATTGCAATTAACAGCCTGCCCCTTGGAAACCGTTATTTTGTCTAAGTGGGCGTATGCGGTCACAACTCCGTTTCCGTGGTCTATTTTTACCAAATTTCCATAAGTGCCGCCATCTCCTGCAAAAATGACTGTTCCACATTCCGCAGCCTTTACCGATGTTCCTACGGGAACGGCAATATCAATCCCCTCGTGCATCCTGCCCCAACGCTCGCCAAAAGGGGAGGAAAGTGTTCCTGACAGGGGATATAAAAGTCCGCTCTTCAGGACATCTTTGGGCTTTGTTCCTACACGAACAACCTGTGCAACAGGCTTAACAACAACATTTTCGGAAAGCACACGGCTTGATTCAAAAGCACCGTTTTTGTAAATTGACTGGGACTCTACCACGCTAGAGCCTGCCTGCCCCTCGGTGACGGTAATGCTTTCTCCTATATATAGACCTGCGTCGTACTGAGTCTGTGTTTCAAAGGGAATTTCCTTTTTCTCCGAGGTACTTACCACACTGACAACGGGGACACTTCCGCTTTCGGTAAGAAGTGATAAACATTTCTCACGGTCATATATGTCTTTTGTGGGAATTACGGCATTTTTATAGGTAAGTTTCACTTCTGTGTTTGCTTCACCGTTCATTGAGTAAGATGATATATATTCGTTTACAACCTCTTTTGCAATGTCTTCGTTTTGAGTGCTGAATATGGGAGTATCCCCTGAATACAGAGTACAGCCGTAGTTGAATGAAGGCGAGCTTTCAAGAAGCTTGTCACAAAGTATCTTGTCATAACTTATGTTACTGCGTAAAGTAAGGGCAGGTGCCGTTCTGAAAGAGAGGTCGTCTGTACCTTCGTTTACTGCAGACGCATATGCTGTTGCATCTGCGAGAGCAATAGAATATGCGTCATCGGAGGTTGAAAAGGCTACTAACTTATTTCCTTTATATATAGCAGTTCCTATGGTAAAGAAATTACAGAAAAATATCATACATCCTGCTACGGCAGAAACCGAAAAGGCAGTTTTTAGTGCATTGTTTCTTACATACTTCCATTCTCCAAAAATTTGTGAAAATATATCTGTTATATATTCCACTATATAGAGCTTTCGTTTTGCTTTTATGGGCTTTGGTTTCTTTTTTGGTCGGTCACCCGTAAATGGTACTGATAGCGGTGATACAATAAAACCATTTCCCCGCCTGTGTTCAGCCTGCATATATATCCCTCCTTGCTACAAAAAAATATATGCAGACTTTCTGAAATATAGAACAGTTTGTACATAAATTAAGAGTTATTTTAAAACTGTAAACAAAATAGCTCAGGTTCGATTGACCTGAGCTATTCTGTATAAAAATATCAGTTTTTGTCTGTGAGAAGCTTATTAACCTCTGCAATAAAGGTGGTAACATCCTTGAACTGGCGGTACACGGAAGCAAAACGAACATATGCAACCTCGTCAATATCCTTAAGCCCTTCCATAACCTTTTCACCGATTTCCTTTGTTGAAACTTCACGTTTCAGGGTGTTCTGCAAATCGGACTCAATCTTGTCCACCAATTTGTCAAGCGCACTTGTTTCTACAGGGCGTTTTTCACACGCACGGGTAAGACCTGCAAGAAGCTTCTCTCTGTTAAAGAGCTCCCTTGTCTTATCCTTTTTTATAACCACGATGGGAAGACTTTCTACCTTTTCATATGTAGTAAATCTCTGAGCACACTTAATGCACTCACGCCGTCTTCTGATTGCTACGCCTTCTTCAGTAGGGCGAGAATCGATAACCTTGCTGTCGTCGTGACCGCAATACGGACAACGCATCAAAATCCCTCCTAAATATTATATGTATATTCTAATTTTATTTTTCAAGTGCCATTATTTTGTTAATTCTCTGCTGGTGTCTTCCACCCTCAAACTCGGCTGCCATATAACTGTCAACAATATCCTTTGCATCCTTGGGGGAGGTAAATCTTCCGCCCAATGCAATTACATTAGCATTGTTATGTTGTTTTACAAGTGCGGCAATTTCCTTTGACGGACACAGACCGCATCTTATTCCGTCAATCTTATTTGCGGCAATTGATATCCCTACACCCGTTCCGCAAACGAGGATGCCGAAATCTGCTCTTTTTGAAATTACCTCGTCACAGCAAGCTTTTGCATAGTCGGGGTAGTCAACACTTTCGGGGGAATCTGTTCCAAGGTTTATAATAGTGTGACCCTTTTGTGCAAGATAGTCAATCAGTATATTCTTCAGTTCAAATCCGCCGTGGTCGGCTGCTATTGCTATTGTCATATAAATCATTCCTTTCTTTCTTCGCGTTCTCTCTCTGCCTGAGGCTTCCTTAAATATACCGCTGTCAAATCCTCTGCCGAAACGGCTTCCTTTTTAAGTGCCGCAAATGCAACACTTCCTGCCCTTTGCAGAAGATTCTGCGGAGAAGAAAATACAGCTTTATCACCAAGAAGCTCCTTGATTTTTTCTTTATGTACATTTACACCGTCGCCGACGAAAATTGTCCTTTCTGTAAGCTCCTCGCAAAGCTCCTCAATTGAAAGAGCCCGCGGCTCTTCAATACAAGAAAGTTCACCGTCATTATATCTGTACAATCCGTTATAAACCTGCCCTCTCCGTGCATCCATAATAGGGCAGATAACAAGGTCAGTTACATCAATGTTATATGCAAGTGCCTCCAACGTAGAAACACCCACGACGGGTTTTCCAAGACCGTATGCAAGCCCCTTTATTGTTCCAATGCCTATACGAAGTCCGGTAAAAGAACCGGGGCCCTCACTGCATGCAAAAAGGTCAATATCGGTTATATCGAGCGAAACTTTTTTAAGAAGCTCATCTATCATAGGCATAATTGTCTGCGAATGGGTGAGCTTCGTCGTTGTGCTGATTTCACCGATAAGCATATCCTCCGACAGTATTGCGGCAGTTGCCGTAAGTGCCGAGGTATCAATAGCAAGTATCTTCATATTATATATCCTCCACCACAATCCGTCTGTCACTATCGCCGAGCCTTGTTATTCTAATCACAATTTTATTCTCCGGCAAATACTCCATAAAGCTATCGGGCCATTCAATAAGGGATATTCCGCTTTCAATCTGCTCCTCAAAACCGATATCAAGAAGCTCATCGTAATCGTTAAGTCTGTAAAGGTCGTAATGATTTATGACCTCAGTTCCCGTATATCGGTGCATTATTATAAAGGTAGGGGAGCTGACTCCTTTATCAATTCCGAAATAGCGCGCAAAACCTCTTGTAAAAGCAGTTTTACCTGCACCAAGGTCACCAGTCAGGCAGATTATCTGCGGAGCAGACATTTTCGCCGCTAATTCATATGCAAATTGTTCCGTTTCTTCAGGACTGTGTGATATAAATTCCACGATTTTTCTCCTCAAACAATGTTGTTTACACAAGATAAGGTTATAATACAACAATTTTATTAAAGTATAGCACAACATAATGCGCTTTTCAATGGTTTTTGGCAAAAAAACCGCCAAATGATTGCAAATGTGGGAAAATGTTGAAGGCAAAAAATAAAAAGTGGTATTTTTATGATTTCACGTGATTTTTTACTCTATAATCTTTAATTCACCATTAACCTTTACTCTCCAGGCAGGTGTGAAAATATACTTTTCACCACCGCCTGAAACTAAGGAAAAGCCTAATTCAATTTTCTCAATTTCACCACCGTCAGGAAAATAGTCTTTTAATTTAACAGCACTTTCAAGGAATGAAACCTTTTTGCGTTCTCCTGCTGTGAGTTCCTTTGGCCAATATCCGTTTACATAACACAAGTTTCCGTCTTTATCGAGCTTTGCCTGAATTGACATATTGAAAAGATTGGCCTTATTATACATTCTGTAAAAACAGTTTTCTTTTTCGTCGTAGACAGCACCTTTCATATTAATACCGAGGCTCTCAAGTTTTTTCTTAATTTCGGAATATGACGTTATTTTAGCTTCCTGCCGTCCACTTTCATATATAAAATGGTTTCCATTAACGGTAAGCGTTTGTAAGCCTGACGTGGCAACAAGGGAATTTCCGGTCGTTCTGAAAGCTGTTTGCTTTTTAAAAAATAAATTTGAAAGTTCACTTGCAGAATAAAATTTTGTACTGTAATCGGGCATCATATGATAGTTGTCGGGAAAAGATTCTCTGTCAATGCTGAATCCTGATTTTATCAGTACGGAAACTGAGGCATCAACAACTTCTTCTGGAACGGACTCTCTGTTTTGTGTCGTAATGGTAATGACAGCAATCATAAATATATTCATTGCCAGAAGAAACCATAAAATTATATTTTTAATTTTAGTCCATTTCAAAGCTGT
>JAZOSB010000027.1:0-8367 GCA_045656865.1 Clostridia bacterium
AAAAGAAATTTCAAAAATGGTCGGTTTCACATCAGAACGCTCCTTCTACCGTATTTTGAAACAGTACGAGGACAGTATAAAAGAACAGTAATAATTGATGCATTAGTTTAAACTTTTGTGTAACAAATAAATCCTCCAAAGACATCTATCCTTTGGAGGATTTATTTTTATTTTACCTCAATAGAGCTTTACCTCTCCGCTATAGCTCTTGAATTATTTCAAATCTTTTATTATAAAAGTTCCAATTCATTGACTAAAGCATCATCCTCAATGAGATTATTAGAATTAAGAACAGCTACTTTTTCAAGTTCTCTGTAAACATTATAATAACGCACTCCAAATTCACGCAATGATTGTGCATTGAAATGAAGCATATCAGGATTTGCTGTCAGATTTGTTGCTGGAACAAAGCCTGCAACATCCAAGTCACAAGCAGCCTTTTCAAGCGCAACATTAACCTTATTATAATTTTTCAATGCTTCATTAATTGTACATTCTTTCAAAAAATCTCCAAGTCCGCCTATAAGTAATGGCGTTTTTTCAAGACCGAGACGTGTCCTTAATGCAGTTATTAGTTTTGTGAATTTTTCATAATACAACGGATAAAGTTCCTCCGCACAATCTCCCTCTCCCTGATGCCAAAGTATTCCTGAAATGACAGAGGTACGTTGTGCGAGCATACATTGATACACAGCATGGTCAAAAAGCAAACCGCCTTCAGCCCATTGTGAAAGTGATGTTCCACCATCGGCACACGGTATAATTCCTACTTCACAATCATGCTCTTTAGTGTACTCATCACAAAAACTTTCCGCAAGATTTATTCCTGAAAATGGTCTGTCGGGATTTACAGGGACAAACATATCTCTCCACTTTCCGTTTCTCATTACCTTTATTCTTGTATTTGTTATAGGTTCTACCTCGTTTATAAAACCTCTCCCAGCCATATTCGACTGACCGATAAGTAAGAATGAATGTATCATACTTAAATTCCTTTCTTAAAAAATTTGTCTTTCAAAATGACACTTAGCATCATGTTGAAAGACAAATTTATTGCATAATAATTAAGTGTCATCGTGATGTTGGAAGGATTGTTTCTTGATGCACAATACTATAAAACATCTTTTTCGTGCAGAACAACTCCTACTTCCAGCAATTTATAAAAGCTGAACACTCTTTTTAATTACTTTATTTTTAATACTACTTTTCCGGCACTCTTTCCGCTTCTCAATAGTTCATGTGCTTTTTCCGCCTCTGTAATAGGTAAAATCTCAAACACAGTTGCTCTCACTTTATTATTCTCTACCAAAGGCCAAACGTCTTTTACGAGGCTTGAAAGTATTTCTCCTTTGAACTCAACTGTTTTACTTCTCAAGGTGCTTCCTATAAGCCTTATATTTTTCATATACATTGTTCTCATATTCACAGGAGAAATATCTCCTGCAAGAGTAGCAATCATTATCCAACGGCATCCATATGCACAGTATGGGAAGCATTTACCAACATTTTCACTTCCTAAACAATCAATCGCAAGATTCAAAGGATGCCCACTTTCTTCCTCTCTTTTTAATACATCCTCGATATTCTCTTTTGAAGTATCAACAATAACATCTGCACCTAAATGAGCGATTTCTTTAGCTTTTTCGTCATTTAAAACAGTAGTAATAACTCTAAGACCAAAAGCTTTTGCCATAGGAATTACAACACTTGCAAGACCTGATGCTCCTGCATGCATCAAAAAGGTCTGTCCTGCTTTTGCTCCACCTTCTATAAACAAATTCAAATATGCAGTTGCAAAAGCTTCGGGCATTGCAGACGCTTCTTCCATTGAAATTCCGTTGGGAATAGGCATAAGCATATTGTATGGAACTGCTACGTATTCAGCATATCCTCCTCCGCCGAGCAAAGCGCATACTTTGTCGCCAATTTTCCAATTAGATTTAGCCTTTGCCTCCTCGCCCATTTCGGTGATTACGCCTGCAACCTCAAGCCCCATCCATTCGGGACATCCGGGAGGCGGCGGATAGTTGCCCTCTCTCTGCATCAGGTCGGCACGGTTAAGCGCTGCCGCGTGAATTTCCACTAAAACCTCTTCGGACTTTATGACGGGATCGGGAACATTGTCCCATCTTAAACTCCTGTCATCATTTACAAGTATTGCTTTCATTTTAAATTATCCTTTCTTTAAGAGATTCTTCGTCGCAAACTCCTCAGAATGACATTCTTGTCAATCCGAGCATCACATTAGAAAAAGGTGTCATTCCGAGCATCGCAAGGAATCTCAATTATTTACACCACACGCTTTTTATACTAATTTATAAAGTTTAAGCTCGTAGTCATAGCTCCACGGATTCTCTTTTTCTCCGCATACCATTGCCGCAAAATTCTGCATCACACTGGCACCAATGCAACTCTGTTTTCAAAATTCATAATAGTTCTCCTCCCTCATTCGTGGCACAAAAGCACCGTGTATTTTTTATCGCTGTATGTTTCTATGAAGTTTCTGCTTGCTTCTTTATTAAAAGAGCTTCCGGTGGGAATTTTCTTTTCGAGGCACTCTCTTAAATAGCACTCGTCACCTGTTATGATATAAATTTTATCTCCATCGGTAATTTCTACAATTGAAGAACCTTTTGTATGTCCTCCAATTTTTATTATTTTAATTTGAGGAGTAAGGAAAAACTCTTCCTCGAAAACATTTACCGAAAAACCATCAGGAATACACTTTTTTCCGATTTCGTATTCGTCTTTCTGAATATGTATGAGTGCATTTTTAAAATATTTTACACATTCAATATGGTCGTGGTGTGCGTGGGTAATCAAAACATCGGTTATCTCATCCGGGGTGATATTAATTTTTTCAAGAGCCTTTACTGTCCCGATAAAGTTTTCCATAACAAATCCCGGCATGGTTTCACACCCTGCATCAACCAAAATAAGCTTTTTCTCGGTTTTCACAAGATATACCTTGAAAACTATAGGAAGCTTCTTCTCTCTGTCTCCACCATCAAAGCACATTCTTTCCGGAAGTGTTGATTTTCCGTACAATATTGGTATTATTTTTATCATAAGTCAAAAATCATACTTTTTCTATTCATAAGGTTGTATCTGCAATATCAGGAAGATAGTCAAAGTTGTCTCTTACCGCCTTGGCCGCCCTTATCGTCGGCTGGGTCGACACGGCATCGCTGTCGTGCTCCCTTACGGCAAGGTAAGTCACACATCCAAGCTGCGGTCCTACCATTCTGTGGATTTTGGAGTGCGTACCACCCGATAAGAACAGGAATGGTACTTTAAGTTCCTTTTTCAGCAGGGAAGTTATACGCAGGTTTTCTGCCTGCTCCTCATCAGAATTTGCCGCGGTTACAATCTTTACCACATCGGCACCGCGTCGCTGCTGCTCGAGAGCAATTTCAAGGACAGTTTCCGCAGATTCAAACTTTAAGGTATGGGACGACATCAATACCTCTTTGCCCATGCTGTGAATTCTTTCAATCAACTCCATCTGTTTGTCTACCGCTTCCTGCTTGTATGTAAGCTCAAGACCTTCTCCCATTTTGCTTTCCAAATCGAACAAACTTCCCGGAACATCGCCTAATGT
The DNA here is from genome assembly GCA_045656865.1 of Clostridia bacterium. Classification (GTDB taxonomy): domain Bacteria; phylum Bacillota; class Clostridia; order UMGS1883; family UMGS1883; genus UMGS1883. The sequence goes on from JAZOSB010000027.1 coordinate 3,602, forward strand.
AGCGCCGCAGGACAACGCTTTAATTAGCTCATTTCCAATCTCCTCGTCGGTGAAGCCGTCGTTTTCTCTCTGTCTGTAATTGGTTATATATATGGGATGACCTGCGCACGCAGCAAATATCTTCTTATAATTCTCCTCGGTTTTATATTCTTTTTTTAGTCTCTCAAGCTGAATTCCGAGGCAGTCCGCACCATCATAGATGGAATTTTTTACGGCAAATCTGATTTCATCAGGTGTTGATTTCAATATCATACCCGTTATTAAAGGTCTGTGCTGATTAAAAAATGATGCTTTTACCATTATACTTTCTCCTCATACAGTTTTTCTTTGAGCTTATTTTTGAGCCCTCTTCCCATTGCGTTTCTGCCACCGTCAATCATAATGTTTTCGCCGTTTATGAACTGACCCTTATCAGAAGCAAGGAAAAGGCACAAATCAATGATTTCCTGCGGATCTGCGGCACGGCCTAAAAGGGTCTGCATCTGGGCCATATTATCCCTTGTGAGGACAGGTCCCGGTGATACGCATACACAACGCACATTATACATAGCACCGTACTGGGCAATGGATTTTGTAAGCCCGAACATAAGCCCTGCCTTGGATGTGGAGTAGTCCATACCGAGTTCTGTACCCTCGGCACCCGTAATAGAACCGATGTTTATGATAAGTCCGCTCTCCTGCTTGCGCATCTGTTTAAGCACAGCGTGGGCAAAATAGAAAGGTCCTTTAAGGTTAACATCAATGCCCCAGTCGTATATATCAATGGGAATGTCGGGGAATTCCTTTCCGCCGCCGGTGCCCTTGATTCTTGTTGCAGTACCGCCGGCAAAGTTTGCCATAACGTCAATGCTGCCGAATTCTGCTACCGCCTTGTCACGGGCATTGCACACAGAACTATAGTCACGTACATCGCAGATAACACCGATTGCCCTTCCGCCGGCTTTTTCATTTATTTCACGGACTTTCTCCGCTAAAACTTCTTCATTTACATCACACATTACAACGTTTCCGCCGAGCTGTGTCCAGTTCTGTGCGAACAAAAGCCCCATACCCGATGCGGCGCCAGTTGAAATTGATGTTTTACCTTTGAATTCCATAAAATCACTCCTTTTTTTCATTATTAGCCACGTGCAAAACTCTGGAAGTGTAGAGTTTATGCGGTTTTACGGATGTGGCAAATCCGTTTTATCACTATAAAATAGTTTTATAATGTATAAAAAACCACTCTGATTTGATATAATATAGTTGTAGAAAATCTCACAAAGGAGAGTGGTTTTTATCTATCGTCAAGAAATTTTAAAAGACATTTTTTACATCACAACCCAAATTATCTTGTTCACGATATCTTCTTGCATCGGTAATAGAGTCACCTTGAAATAATATTGTTTACACACCGCTATAAGCAGAAAATCCACCGTCAACGGGGATTACAACGCCATTTATAAAGCTTGATGCATCCTTATGTACAAGGAAAAGAAGAGTACCGATAAGTTCTTCCGCTTTTCCGAATCTGTCCATAGGTGTTGCAGCGAGAATTTTGCCTGTTCTTGCAGTTGGCGTACCATCTTCGTTAAAAAGAAGCTTTTCATTTTGTTTTGTTACAAAAAATCCAGGAGCTATTGCATTACAACGGATATTTGTTTTTGAAAAATGTACACTGAGCCACTGTGTAAAGTTTGATATTGCAGCCTTTGCACCGGAGTATGCAGGTATCTTTGTAAGAGGTGTATATGCATTCATACTTGAAATATTAATGATGCTTGCATCGTCCTTTTCAAGCATATCCTTTGCAAATACTTGTGTTGGCAAAAGTGTGCCAAGGAAGTTAAGATTGAATACAAATTCTACACCTGATTTGTCAAGGTCGAAGAACGTCTTGATATTTCCCATATCCTCGGTGCTGAAATATTCATTATCCGTTGTTGCTTTTGGGTTGTTTCCGCCTGCACCATTGATAAGAATATCACAAGTACCAAAATCCTTTACTATTTCCTCGTGTGCTTTTTCTATGCTTTCCTTATCAAGCACATTGCACGCATAACCCTTTGCAATACCGCCGTCTGCATTTATCTTGTCAGCATAGCTTTTTGCTGCATCAACATTTAAGTCTAAAAGTGCCACCTTTGCCCCTGTTTTTGCAAGTGCCTCGGCAAACATTGAGCAAAGCACTCCGCCTGCACCTGTTACAACAGCAACCTTGTCTTTCAAATCAATTTCAAAAGGTAATTTCATAAAAATAATCCTTTCATACTATTTAAAGTTCGAAATTCGAAGTTCGAAGTTCAAAATGAATGTGAATTTTCGCTATGGCAAAAATTTTCCATCATTTCGCATTTCGCACTTCGCATTTAACATTTCGAATTTAACACTTGATTTTGTCAAGTGTTTCCCATATTCCTGCCATATACATTGCACCTAATGCTCTGTCGTACAAACCATACCCCGGTTTTCCTGTTTCTCCCCATATCATTCTGCCGTGATCTGGTCGAAGATAGCCCTTAAAACCACAATCGTGATATGCTTTGAGGATTTCTACAACGTCAAGAGAGCCGCACGCTGAAAGATGTCCGCTTTCTTCAAAGGAACCATCGGGAAGAATTTTTATATTTCTTACATGTGCGAAATGGATTCTGCCCATTGCTCCATACTTTCTTACCATAGCGGTATAGTCGTTAAATGTTGCACAGCCTAATGAACCGCTGCAAAGTGTAAGTCCGTGATGTACATCATCATAAAGAGAGAGGAATCTGTCTATATTCTTCTCATTTGTGATAATTCTCGGAATACCGAAGATACTCCACGGCGGGTCATCAGGATGAATCGCCATATTAACGTCACACTCTACTGCTACGGGCATTATCTCCTTTATAAAGTATTCAAGGTTTGCCCATAGTCCTTCCTCCCCTATTTTCTTGTATTCTTCTATAAGTCCTGTCATTTCATCAGGGGTATATGATGCATCCCAACCGGGAAGTGTCATTTTTGTGGGGTCCATCTTATCTACATCTTCCTTGTAGTATACAAGGGCATTTGACCCGTCAGGAAGCTCTTGGTCAAGACGTGAACGTGTCCAGTCAAATACCGGCATAAAGTTATAACATATACACTTTACACCTGCTTTAGCAAGTCTTCTGATGTTCTCCTTGTAGTTATCTATGTAGAGCTGATAATTACCACGTCTTAGCTTTATATCCTCATGTACGGGTACAGACTCAATAACTTCCATTTCCAAGCCCTTGGCATTTACCATTGCTTTCATTCTATCGATTTCACTTTGCTCCCATACTTGTCCTACAGGAACACTGTACACAGCCGTTACAACGCCTGTCATACAGGGAATTTGTCTGATATGGTCAAGTGTAATACTATCACTCTCGCCGTACCAGCGAAATGTCATTTTCATAAACGTATTTCCTTCTTTCCAATAAACGCTTGTTCTTTAATAACCTTATGATACTCTAGAGATGATCCTCCACTTAATATAGCTCCATGCTCATTTGCTAATTTAATAAGCTTTTTAACCTCTGAAACACTACAAGTTATGGGCTTATCAATCATTATAGCAGTGTACAAATCTTTTTTCAATGTGTAAAGGTGTATCTTTTTAACATTTATGATACTATTTTTGCAAAATTTTATTGATTTTTTTAACTAAAAGAGTATAATTTTAATTGGTGATAATATGGACGCATTAAAAAACATTATTCTTACAAAAATTGAAGAGCTTATTACAATTTCCTCCCCTAAGGGGTGTTTTAAAACCATGAATAACCGAAAGTGGTACGGGCTGAGTTTCTGTCAGGATGGGCAGATTACATACTTCCACAACGGAAAAGAGTTTGTTTCCGACAAAAATCACGCTATTTTCATCCCGAAAGGGAAGTCTTACTCCCTCCATGGCGACAAAAAGGGGACATTTCCCGTTATAAATTTCAGCGCGGAAAATTTCCCATGCGATGAATTTATGCTTATCTCCCTTTCCGACACAGATGTTTTTCTCCACAATTTTGAGCAGATGAAAGCCCTGTCGCTTTTTGACCATAACAGAGCAAAGGTTATATCATTATTTTATGAGATTATTCACCGACTGACACTTCAGCAGGGGGCATCCTTGGGGATAATCGACCTGATGTTAAACTATATCGAAAAAAATTACGGCGATATCTCCCTTTCCAACCTTTCTCTTGCCAAAAATTTCGGCATCAGTGAGATATATCTAAGAAAGCTTTTCTCAAAATATTTAGGTACTACTCCCAAACAATATATTTTGGACACTCGCATAACAATGGCGAAGCAGCTTCTTTCCGAGGGTGTACTTAAAATATCGGAAGTGGCAGAAAAGTGCGGTTTTTCCAATCAGTACCACTTCTGCCGTATTTTTAAGGAGAAAACAGGAGTTACGCCGACGAATTACGGAAAAGAAAACAGAATCTACACTATTTAACCGACTGTTCCGGACTTAATTTCAGGTTTCTCATATCGAAAAGTATGTTACTGATAATTACACCGACTCTAATCTTAATATCAATTCAGTTGCAAATTATTTCAATATGAATCCTGATTATATTTCCCTTTCGTTTAAAAAGGAAAAAGGCATTCCCCTCTTAGGATTTATTAACAACCTGAGAATTGAGCATGCCGTAAAGCTTATAAATGAAGGCAGATATACAAAAAAAGAAATTTCAAAAATGGTCGGTTTCACATCAGAACGCTCCTTCTACCGTATTTTGAAACAGTACGAGGACAGTATAAAAGAACAGTAATAA
>JAZOSB010000028.1:0-5009 GCA_045656865.1 Clostridia bacterium
GGGTTAAGTTTAATAGCCATAGTTATTCTCCTATCAGATTTTCTATATAGCCGCTTAGCATTTGCTCGTTCATTCCACCGATTCGCTTGGTTACGATATTTCCATCTTTATCAATGAACACGGTTACAGGAATTGCTGAAATATAGTATTTAACCGATGCTTCCAAATCTTTATCATAATATACAGGGAATGTATACCCGTTTTTCTCAATAAAGGATTTGGCTTTTTTCTCGGTTTCATAACTACCCTCGGTCATATTAACCATCATAAACTGAACCTTGTCACCGTATTTTTTATATGCTTCCTCAAAATGAGGAAATTCCGTCGTACAAACACCGCACCATGTTGCCCAGAAGTTGATGATAATGGGCTTTCCCTTAAAATCCGAAAACAAAACCTCGTTCCCGTCGACGTCATATACCTTAAAATCGGGAGCCTGTTCCAATACTTCCTGTCGATTTTCCTCAGTCTGGGATTCTCCGGTATAATTTGAAGCTAACATATTATAAATCACAACTGCCGCTATCAAGAACGCAACGAACAAGGCTATAAATATACCAGTCCATATTTTTTTCATAATGAAACCTCTCAATGATGGTGATGGGATGCTGTATCAAGTATTTCCATAAATCCGTTCATCCATCCAAGCATCATACAAACTCCAACCGCTACAAGGAAAAATCCGCAGATGGCATTGATAACATTATAATTCTTTTTGATAGAATTAAATAAGCCTGTCAGCTTATCAATCAGCACAGCCGCAAGCAGGAACGGAATCCCCATACCAAGAGAGTATACAAGAAGTAATAGCACTCCACTCCATATACCACCCGATGCCGCCGCTGTTGTAAGGGCACTTCCCAAAAACACGCCCACACAGGGAGTATGACTGATGGAAAAAACAATTCCGAATAAAAACGCAGAAAAGACACCCTTTATTTTTATATGAGTATGCTTTCCGTGAATTGAAGGTAGATTTATAACTCCCAGGAAACTGAAACCAAAAAATATTACTATTATACCGCAAATAATATTAACCCAGGACCTGTACTCGGAAACAAAAGAGCCTAATGTTCCTGCAAAAAGTCCGAGCAGGGAAAATACAACAGTAAATCCAAGCACAAAGCTGATTGCACGGGGAAGCGGATTACGCTTTTCCTCCGATGACCCTGCAAAGTATGATATATATATAGGCAACATAGGTAACATACAAGGTGAAATAAAGGAAATTATTCCTTCTAAGAATGTAACTAAATACTGCAAAACACCACTTCCTAACATATATATAATAATACAATATCAACACTTTGTCAAACAAAATGGGTGTGGCAAAATAACTTCATTTTGCCACACCCTTATTTAAGTTATTTTTAAACTATTAGTTTGTATAATTATCGAAGTAACCCTGAACAAGCACTACCGGTGTACCCTTGTCACCACTACCGCTTGTAAGGTCGCAAAGAGAACCGATAAGGTCAGTAAGCTGTCTGGGAGTTGTTCCCTGAGAAGCCATATTACCTACAAGGTTGTCCCCTTTGTTCTTAATGCTTTCGGAAATTGCTTTCTTAAGCTCTTCACCGGAAAGATTTGCAAAGTCATTATCTGCAAGATATTTAAGCTTCAGCTCGTTGGGAGTACCTACAAGACCATCTGTGAAAGCAGGAGATACAACCGGGTCAGCAAGCTCCCAGATTTTACCCTGTGGGTCCTTAAATGCACCGTCACCGTAAACCATTACTTCAACGTGCTTTCCTGTTTCCTTCATAACACGGGACTGAATATCAAGAACAAGCTCCTTACACTCTCTGGGGAAAAGCTTAATCTTGTCCTCTGTAGATTTATTTGAACCTAAAAGACCGTATTTTTCATTACAACCGCTGCCGTTAATGGGAGCATTCATAATCTCATCAAGTCCGCACACAACCTTTGCCCCTGCTGCTTTAAGGATTCTCTTTGTTCTTGCACGGGTATGAATGTCACAGTTAATTACACAGTCAGTGTAGTTAAGAATTGTCTTTGCCTGATTTGCAAAAACGATTTCAACATCTGCACCGCATTCCTTTATAAGATTGCCGTAATATTCAACATAGTCAACGCCTGTAAATTCGTGTACATTTTCTCCGAAGTACTCTCTGTACTGCTCAAGGCTTAATACATCAGAATAGGGATTAACACCTGCAGCGTCGATTTTATCAAGGCTTACAAGCTCGTTACCAACTTCATCAGAGGGATAGCTGAGCATAAGAACAACCTTCTTAACACCCTTAGCAATACCCTTAAGACAGATTGCAAAACGGTTTCTTGAAAGTATGGGAAAAATAACGCCTACGGTTTCTCCGCCAAGCTTTTTCTTAACATCTTCTGCAATATCATCAACAGAACAGTAGTTGCCCTGCGCACGAGCCACAATGGATTCTGTAATGGAAATAACGTCACGGTCACGAAGCTCAAAGCCTTCGCTCTTTGCTGCGTCAAGGACACTTTCCGTTACAATTGCGGCAAGGTCATCTCCCTCACGGATAATAGGACAACGGATACCTCTTGATACTGTACCTACTTTTCTTTCTGTGTTTGCCATACTGCGGTCATAGCCTTTCTGCCCACAAAATATATATGTGCTTCCTCTATCGCGGGCCGATAGTGCACATTTCAACACTCACAAAAGTGAATATTCCAAAATTCCGACTAATATAATACCACAAATTAAGCTACATTTCAATAAAAAGTTTTCAAAATATAAACAAAATTAAAAATACTTGTTTTTTTGAATGATTTATGCTAAAATAAAATTGAACGAGAGACATATAAAATAAATCGTTTCATCTAAAGGGAGGCTAATTTATGAAAAAAGTTATTGTGACAATCGGCAGAGAATTCGGCAGCGGCGGACGTGAAATCGGACTTAAGCTTTCCGAGAAATTAGGTATTCCTTTCTATGATAAGAAGCTTATTGTACATACGGCAGAAAAGACAAACCTTGAGGAAAGCATTGTTGAAAAATATGATGAACAGCATTCCTTCCCTGCTTTTTCCTCTTCCAATATTTTTGACATTTATCAAATGCCTATGTCTGACAGAATTTACATTGCTCAGGCTGATGTTATCCGCGACATAGCTGCAAGGGAGAGCTGTATTATTGTTGGCAGATGTGCAGATTTTATACTTGACGAAAATCCTGATGTTTTTAAAGTGTTCATTACAGCGCCTATGAAAGACAAGATTGAGAGAAAACGTCCTCTTCTTGAAGGCAAGAAAGACAGCGAAATTGAAAACCACATTGCAAAGATTGATAAAAAGCGTGCTAAATACTATACATACTATACTGACCGCACTTGGGGTAAAGCTTCTACATACAATCTCTGTATTGACAGCAGTATCCTCGGTATAGACGGAACAGTTGAGCTGATTGCAAAGGCTATTGAAATGAGATAACAGTAAAAAACCGCCGATTGGCGGTTTTTTTGTATAAAAATGGCTAAAAAAGTAATTTTTCTCTTGATTCGATATTAAAATAATGATAGAATAGTATAGGTTAAATTTTGAAAGGAGATAAGATTATGAACTATTCACATGAAGTTGAAAACATGTGCGTTGTTGCTAAGGGCGTTGGTCACAAGTGTGCACCTATCCCTCAGGAAGGCACATGGACACATTCCACTCAAATTACAGACATTAATGGTCTTACACACGGTGTAGGCTGGTGTGCTCCCCAGCAGGGTGCCTGCAAGCTTACTCTTAATGTAAAGAACGGCATTATTGAAGAGGCTCTTGTAGAAACTCTCGGTTGCTCCGGTATGACACATTCAGCTGCTATGGCATCTGAAATTCTTCCCGGAAAAACTCTTCTTGAAGCACTTAACACAGACCTTGTTTGTGACGCTATCAACACAGCTATGAGAGAGCTTTTCCTCCAGATTGTTTACGGCAGAACACAGACAGCTTTCTCTGAAGGCGGTCTTCCCGTTGGTGCAGGTCTTGAAGACCTCGGTAAGGGACTTAGAAGCCAGGTTGGTACACTTTTCAGCACAAAGGCTAAGGGACCCAGATACCTCGAGCTTGCTGAGGGTTACATCACAAAGATGGCTCTTGACGCTGACAATCAGGTTATCGGTTACAAGTTCGTACACCTCGGCAAAATGATGGAAGCTATCCGTAAGGGTGCAGACGCTAATGAAGCACTCGAGAAGGCTACTGGTCAGTACGGCAGATTTGACGACGCGGTTAAAGTTATCGACCCGCGTGAAGAATAAGAGAGGGGGAAATTATAATGGCATTATTTGAAAGCTACGAAAGAAGAATTAATCAGGTAAACGCAGCTCTTAATAAGTACGGCATTGCCTCCCTCGATGAAGCAAAGAAGATTTGCGACGACAAGGGTATCGATGTTTATAACCTTATTAAGGGTATTCAGCCCATCTGCTTTGAAAACGCTTGCTGGGCATATATCACAGGTACAGCTATTGCTATAAAGAAGGGTTGCACAAAGGCTGCAGACGCTGCTGAAGCTATTGGTGAGGGTCTTCAGGCATTCTGTATCCCCGGCAGTGTTGCTGACGACCGTAAGGTTGGTCTTGGTCACGGTAATCTTGCTGCAATGCTCCTTCGTGAAGAAACAAAGTGCTTTGCATTCCTTGCAGGCCACGAGTCCTTTGCTGCTGCTGAAGGTGCTATCGGTATCGCAAACAGTGCAAACAAGGTAAGAAAAGAACCTCTCCAGGTTATCCTTAACGGTCTTGGAAAGGACGCTGCACAGATTATCTCCAGAATTAACGGTTTCACATTTGTTGAAACAAAATTTGATTATATGACAGGTAAGCTTGAAATTGTTAGCGAAAAGGCTTATTCAAACGGCCCCAGAGCTAAGGTTCGCTGCTACGGTGCAGACGACGTTCGTGAAGGTGTTGCAATTATGCATCAGGAAAAGGTTGACGTTTCCATCACAGGTAACTCCACCAATCCCACACGTTTCCAGCATCCCGTTGCAGGTACATATAAGAAGGAATGTAACG
>JAZOSB010000029.1:0-32456 GCA_045656865.1 Clostridia bacterium
ACAGCTTCGGGCAAGCCCCTTACGTGGTTCAGTTCGTGAATTCTGCACTACTTTCTCTACGTCCTCATTCTCGGTAAGGACAAAGCTTGTAGCTGATGATGTTAGTTTTGTGCGGCTTTATCTCATCCCTTCTACAAATTCAGCGATTCGTTCCAAAGCCTTCTCAATATTCTTAATGCTGTAGGCATAACTGCAACGGATAAAGCCTTCACCACATTCGCCGAATGCCGTGCCTGGAACAACTGCGACTTTCTTTTCGTAAAGAAGTTTTGTTACAAATTCTTCACTTGTAAGTCCCGTTGAACTGATGTTGGGGAATACATAGAACGCACCCAACGGCTCAAAACAGCTAAGTCCCATTTCTCTGAAGCCGTTTACCATTACTCTGCGGCGATGGTCATATTCTGTGCACATATACTCAACTTCTTCGTCACAGCTACGGAGTGCTTCAATAGCCGCAAACTGGCTTGTTGTGGGAGCGCACATTATTGCGTACTGATGAATTTTTGTCATCTGCTTTATAACCGGCTCAGGACCGCAGGCATAACCGAGTCGCCAGCCTGTCATTGCAAACGCCTTACTGAAGCCGTTTACCGTTACTGTCCTTTCCTGCATTCCGGGAATGGTTGCAAAGGGCACGTGAGGCTCACCTGTATATGTAAGCTCGCCGTATATTTCGTCGGAGAGAACGAAAAGGTCGTGCTCCTCCACAATTTTTGCAATTTTCTCCAAATCCTCTCTGGTCATTACTGCGCCCGTGGGATTGTTGGGAAATGGAAGTATTAAAAGCTTGGACTTAGGTGTGATTTTTTCAAGAAGCTTTTCAGGAGTCAGCTTGAAATTATCCTTTTCCTCAGTCTGTATAGTTACAGGTGTACCTCCTGCCATAAGGGTGCAGGGCTTGTAGCACACGAAACAAGGTTCAGGAATAAGCACCTCGTCACCTTGAGATATAATTGCTCGGATAAGTAGGTCAATTGCCTCGCTTCCGCCTACTGTTACGAGGGTTTCGGTCTTGGGATTATAGTGAAGATTGTACTTTCTTGCAAGATATGTACAAATCTCATTACGAAGCTCTAAAAGTCCGCTGTTTGCACTGTAATGTGTGTGTCCCTTTTCAAGGGAGTAGATACCTGCTTCTCTTACAGCCCAGGGGGTTACAAAGTCAGGCTCACCAACGCCGAGGGATATTGCATCTTTCATCTCAGCGGCAATATCGAAAAATTTTCTGATACCGCTGGGTGCAAGTGCTTGTATCCCCGGAGAAATCAATTTATTGTAATCTATCATATGCTGATAACCTCCCGGTTATCTTCTTCTTTTTCTGTAAAGAGGACACCGTCCTTCTTATAAGTCTTCAACTCAAAATGCGTTGCTGTGGAAACAACCGATTCCATAGGAGCAAGCCTTTCGGAAACGAACATAGCAACCTCCTTAAGACTCTTTCCCTCAACAGTTACAAGCAGGTCAAATGCACCCGACATAAGTGTAACGGACTTAACCTGAGGAAATTTATAAATTCTCTCCGCAACGGTATCAAATCCACCGCCACGCTGAGGGGTCAGCTTGATTTCAATATGTGCTCTGGTAGTTTCCCTGCCTGCAAGCTCCCAGTTAATGATTGTATTGTATCCAAGGATGACATTTTCCTCTTCAAGCTCACGAATGGCGGCCTTAACCTCACCCTCTTCAATGCCAAGCATAACCGCAATCTTTGAAGATGTCAGACGGCTGTCCGATTCAAGAAGCGATAAGATTTTGTTTTTCATAATAATCACCCTTTCTTTTTTCGTTATTGTACTATTATACTCTACTTCAACAGAAAAATCTACTGTTTTTTCTAAAATACAAAAAATAATTGAAATAAAAGGCATTTTATGTTAAAATTTATTGTGGTGATTTGCTATGAAATCTAATTCGATAAATAAACTTGGTTTTTATCTAACAATGCTCAGTTCCCGCTACGGCAACGGGGAATATTTTATTGAAATGAAAATAAACTTTAAATCGGGAACAAAATTATTCCCCGCCACAGTAAAAAAGGACGGGGAGGAGCTTGTTCTTACCTTTTCGGGTACAAAACAGCCCTTTTCGTGGGAGAAGATTTCCGATATTGCCAAGGACTACGACTCTATGCAGCTTGTCTATAAGGAGCGTGGCACTGACGCAATTATAAATGCGGATGACAGAAATGTTACTCTTCGCTATGACGATATTGCCCCCATTGAGAAAAACACGACTGCCACCGTGGGTGAAAGACAGTACCTCATTGCACCGCCCAAGGCGAATGACTTGTTGAAAGAAATCGGCATTATGGGGCAAAACGGCAAAATCAAAAACGATATGATTCGCAAGTACAATCAGATTGACCATTTTGTGGAGCTGATTGCGGATTATCTTAAAAAGCTTGACGGAAAGATTGAGGTACTTGACTGTGCCTGCGGAAAAAGCTATCTTTCCTTTGCACTTAACTATTACCTTAAAGACGTGCTTAAAAAGGATTGCCACGTTACGGGCGTTGACTATTCGGAAATTGTAATCGAGGCTTCGAAAAAGAGTGCAAAAAACCTAGGTTACACTAATATGACATTTGTCAAGGCTGATCTTACCACGTATAAGGTAGAAAGAAAGCCCGATGTGGTTATAAGTCTTCACGCCTGCGACACGGCTACTGATATGGCTATCGGTGCGGCTATAAATGCAGGAGCAAAAGCGATTTTTGCTGTACCCTGCTGTCATAAGGAGCTTCTTTCACAGTATTCTTATGAGCCTTTTTCACCGCTTCTAAAATACGGCATATTCAAGGCAAGGCAGGCTGATTTGCTGACGGATTCTCTCCGTTGTCTGCTTTTGGAGGCATCGGGATATTCCGTAACGGCACAGGAATATATTTCGCCTGTGGAAACACCAAAAAATCTTCTCATAAAAGCATTTAAAGACGGAAATAACCGCAAAAAAGCCACAAGGGAGTATTTTGAGCTTAAGAAAATGCTTGGAATTACCCCGAAATTGGAAACACTTATAAAGTTGGAGGCAGAATAATGGACTTTTCAGAAAAGACAGTAAAGCAGGAATATATCTTCAAGGGTGAAGTGATAAACCTGCGTGTAGATACAGTGACAACCCCCGGCGGAAACACCGCTACACGTGAACTTGTAGAGCATCCGGGCGGAGTGTGTGTAGTGCCCCTTTTTGATGACGGCACAGTTATGATGGAGTGGCAGTACCGCCGTCCCTTTGACACAAACACATTTGAAATTCCTGCAGGCAAGCTCCACTACGGGGAAGACCCGTTGGAATGCGGAAAAAGAGAGCTTGAGGAAGAAACCGGTTACCGCGCAAGAAATTATATATATCTCGGCAAGATGTACCCCACCCCCGGTTTTTGTTACGAGGTTGTGCATATGTACCTTGCAACCGACCTTTACGAGGGAAGCATAAACCGTGATGAGGATGAATTTATGGAGCTTGAGAGAGTTCCCTTGGAAGCCCTTGTGGAAAAGGCGTTAAACGGTGAAATCGTGGATGCAAAAACCTGCCTTGCACTTTTAAAGGTAAACGAGATGAAAAACAGAGGAATGATTTAATGAAGGTTGCATTTTATGCATTGGGCTGTAAAGTCAATCAGTATGAAATAGACTGCTATGCAAAAAAATTCAGCGAAATCGGGTGGGAGATAGGCTCTTTCAACGAAAAGTGTGATGCCTATGTAATAAACACCTGCGCTGTTACCAATATCGGGGAGAGAAAGTCGAGGCAGATTATCCGCCGTGCAAAAAAGCAAAACCCCGATGCTATTGTTGCCGTGACTGGGTGCTATGCCCAGACTAAGGCGGAGGAAGTCAAGAGAATGTCAGAGGCAGATGTAGTTCTCGGCACAGCTAGCCGCGGAAGAATTGCAGAGATTGTAACGGCTAAGCTCCGCGGTGAGGACATTGACCTTTTGACTGACATTATGAAAGAGCGAATGTACGAGGAGCTTGAATGCGAGGGAAAGCTGGAGCGTACCCGTGCCTACATAAAAATTCAGGACGGATGCAATAATTTCTGCTCCTACTGTATTATTCCCTATGCGAGAGGTCCTGTCCGTTCCAGGAAAGTTGAAAATGTGGTAAACGAAGCAAAAAGGCTTGTTTCTATGGGCTTTTCCGAGGTGGTGCTGACTGGAATTGCCGTTGCATCATACGGTAAGGATTTCAAGGACACAACTACCCTCAAAACAGTCATTGAAGAAGTGTGCAGGGTGGATGGAATTGAGAGAGTACGTCTCAGCAGTATTTCCCCCACGCTGTTTGATGATGATTTTATTTCCTTTGTTGCAGGAGAGAGGAAAATGTGCAGACATTTTCATATCTCACTTCAGTCGGGAAGCACTACCGTGCTTAAAAGGATGAACAGAAAATATACGGCTGACGAGTATCTTGATACCCTTCAGCGAATCAGGGAAAAGATGCCCGACAGTGGCATTACAACGGATATTATCTGTGGCTTTCCCGAAGAAACAGAGGAGGAATTTTTTGAAACTATGGAATTTGTGAAAAAGGCACGCTTTTTGAAGGTGCACGTTTTTCCATATTCTGAAAGAAGCGGAACAGTTGCCGCCGAGATGCCACAAGTACCCCACAAGGTAAGGGAAGAGCGTGCATCAAGGCTTATAAACCTGACTGAAAAAATTGCGGAGGAGGTAGAAAACAGTTTTATAGGTACAGAAGCGGAAGTCCTTTTTGAGCAGACGGACGGTGAATATGCCGAGGGACTTTCGGGAAATTATCTCCGCATATACGTTAAGGGCGGAGAAAATTTAATAGGGAAAATCCAAAAGGTAAAAACACATACGAGGCATAATGGATTTTTGTTTGGTGAAGTATGCTCTGTTTAAAGCAGAGCATATTTTTTGCTCTAAACTACTTTACAAATCCCCTAAAAAGCTATACAATATAGTATTATGGAGGGAGTATGCACAATATGAGAAAAGGTGATATTGCTTTAATAATAATGGCCGTGATTTTCCTTGTGTTGTGGCTTATTCCCAAACCTCAGGGCGGCAGAGTCATAATATCCGTAAACGGTGAAGTTTACAGTGAGGTTCCTCTTGATAAAAACTCAGTGATACCCATTGAAACAGAGTTTGGGAAAAATACTGTCGTGATAGAACAGGGTGCGGTTTTTGTAACTGATGCCGACTGCCCCGACGGACTCTGTGAAAAAGACAGAATCAGCAAAAGCGGGGAGAGTATAGTGTGTCTTCCCAATAGACTCAGCGTGACTGTTGAGGGTAAAAACAAAGAAGAAGTTGATATAATTCTATGGTAAATACAAGGAAGATAACAAAGCTTGCCGCATTTATTTCCGTGGCGGTAATTCTCGGCTATGTGGAAAGCCTTTTTCCGCCTGTTGCGGCAGGGGTGAAGCTTGGTATTGCAAATACCGTAATTATAGCAGTGTTATATATCCACGGTGGAAAAGAAGCGTATATAGTTTCTGTACTGAAAGTGGTTTTGTGTATGGCACTTTTCGGTAGTATGACATCATTTATATACAGCCTTTCGGGTGCGGTTTTAAGCCTTTCGGCAATGATTATTGCAAAAAGGAGCAAAAGCTTTTCAATTGTCAGCGTAAGCGGAATTGGAGGCTTATGCCATAATCTTGCACAGTTTGTCTGTGCATATGTCATAATCGGCAAGGGTGTACTTTTTTATTTGCCTGTGCTGTGCCTTTCGGGAATTTTGTGCGGAGTACTGACAGGAATTGCCGCACAGCTTATTATTAAAAGAGGGAGGGAGATTTTTGGCAAAGAGTGATTACCTTAAATTATCAGATGAAAAAGTAAAAGAAATCGGGGACAAGCTGAATCTCCCTGTAAAACAGGTAAAAAGACGTGTGGAGGAAAGGGACAAAGCCAATTTGTGGCGACCCTGCTACATCCGTGATATTGAAAAAATTCTGCATCATCCGTACTATAACAGATATACCGACAAAACGCAGGTGTTCTCTTTCTATAAGGATGACGATATAACACGCCGTGCACTTCACGTTCAGCTTGTGTCACGAATAGCAAAAAATATCGGCAGACTCTTGGGGCTTGACCTTGACCTTATAGAAGCAATTGCACTCGGTCACGATATGGGGCATACCCCATTCGGCCACGCAGGTGAGAGCTTGTTGAATGAGCTTTATCACAGTCGTACAGGACGGTTTTTCAACCATAATGTTCACAGCGTGAGAGTGCTTGACAAAATCTTTAACCTGAACATCAGCCTTGATACACTTGATGGTATTCTGTGTCACAACGGAGAGCTGGAGCTTCAGGAATACCGACCGTCGGAACTTTCGGGATTTCCCGAGTTTGACGAAAAGGTGGAGGGATGTTACCTCTCCCGAGAAAATATAAAGAAGCTCATTCCCTCAACTCTTGAGGGTTGTGTCGTGCGTGTCAGTGACATCATTGCCTATATCGGCAAGGACAGACAGGATGCAGAGAGGGCAGGTCTGGCAGGTGCGTATAAGGGCAGTGACAACTCATATATGATAAATAACTTTGTGATAAACATTGTAGAAAACAGCTTTGGCAAGGATTATATAAAAATGGATGAGGAATATTTCCAAGCCCTTAAAAAGGCCAAGAGCGACAACTACGAGAATATTTATCTGTCACAAAGTGTCAAGGAACAGTACGACAAATCCTTAAAACCCATGTTTGAGATGCTTTATGAAAAGCTGATTTCTCAGGTTGGTGACAGGCAGAGTCTTGTTCACAGGCATCATATTGACTATGTTAACACTCGCAGGGGATACTACCAGACACAGATTGATTATTTGGAAGAAAATACCCCCGACGATATTATAACAGACTATATTGCATCTATGACGGATGATTACTTTATTGATATATGTGCGGAACTTTTACCCAATGCACCTAGTGTAAAATATACAGGATACTTCGAAAAATAAGAAAGGAATATAACTATGGACAACAAAAAAATGGCGGAGCTTCTGCTTCCGAATATTGACAAGACCCCCGAATATTACGAAAACCTTTACCCCGAGAGAAATCTTCCAGAGGGTGCAAAGGTTACCCGTCTTGGCCCCAGTCCCACGGGATTTATACACCTCGGAAACCTTTTCGGTGCAATCACTGATGAGCGTCTTGCACATCTTTCTGACGGCGTGTTTTATCTTCGTATAGAGGACACCGACAATAAGCGTGAGGTTGAGGGTGCGGTTGATGTTGTTATAAACACTCTCCGTTATTTCGGCGTTGAATTTGACGAGGGTGCAACAAGCGACGGTGAAAAGGGTAACTACGGTCCCTACTGTCAGCGTCAGCGTGCGGAAATTTATCAGACATTTGCAAAATGGCTCATTGAAAGAGGTATGGCATACCCCTGCTTCTGCACAGAGGACGAGCTTTCCGCAATGCGTGAAAAGCAGACCGAGCTTAAGGAAAACTTCGGCTACTACGGAAAATGGGCTGTTCACAGAAATATTACCGTAGAGGAAGCGGAGCAGAACATAAATGAGGGCAAGCCCTATGTTATCCGTTTCCGTGCACCCGAAAATACAGGCAAGACATTCACCATTGTTGACGGTATCCGCGGGGAGCTTACAATGCCTGAAAACGAGCAGGATGTAGTTATCCTTAAATCCGATGGTATACCCACATACCACTTTGCCCACGTTGTTGACGATCATCTGATGAAGACTACCCACGTTGTACGCGGTGAGGAATGGCTTGCAACACTTCCTATCCACGTTCAGCTTTTTGAAGCAATGGGATGGAAAGCCCCCATTTATTGCCATACAGCACAGCTTATGAAGATTGATAATGGCGTAAAACGTAAGCTCAGCAAGCGTAAAGACCCCGAGCTTTCTCTTGACTATTACAAGAGTGAGGGTTATCTCCCCGGCGCAGTTTGGGAATACCTTATGACTGTTCTTAACTCCAATTATGAGCAGTGGAGAATGGACAACCCTGACAAGGATGTAAAAGAATTCGAGTTTACCACCAAGAAAATGGGAGTAAGCGGATCTCTCTTTGACATTGACAAGCTTAATGATGTCAGCAAGAATTACATTGCAACACTTGATTCCGAAACAGTATATAATTACATCACCGACTGGGCAAAGGAATGTGACGAGGAATACTATAACCTTCTTACCCGTGACGAGAAATTCTCCCTCGGTATGATTGCAATAGGTCGTGGCGGTGAAAAGCCCAGAAAGGACATCAGCCATTGGAAGCAATCCAAGGATTTCTACAGCTTCTTCTTTGATGAACTCTTTAAGATGGAAGATAATTTCCCCGAAAACGTATCAGAGGAAGACAGAAAGGCAATTCTTACAAAATATATGGAAACCTACGACCACTCTGACGACCAGCCTGCTTGGTTTTCAAAGGTAAGAGCGTTGGGTGAAGAGCTTGGTTATGCACCCCAGCCCAAGCTTTACAAGAAAAACCCCGAAAGCTACAAGGGTCACGTTGGTGATGTCAGCGGAGTTATCCGTGTGGCAATTACGGGCAGAACAAATTCTCCCGACATCTGGTGTATTCAGCAGGTACTCGGAGAAGAACGCTCCATAGAGAGGATAAGAAAGGCTTATGAGCAGAAATAAAAAGCTTGCCGTACTTTTGTCTGTGTTGGTCTGTGCCGTAGCGCTTCTTGTCTATGTCCTCGTTTTTACGGGGAAGGAAAGCGAGGTTAAAACCATAGCGAAAAAGGAACCGGAGAAGGTTTCAGTCACAATAAAGGCAGTGGGTGATAATCTGATTCATTCCCCTATATTTAAGGCGTGCAGAACGGAGGGCGGCTTCGATTTCGACGGATTGTATACCCATATAACTCCTTATATTGAGGAAGCCGATATTGCAGCAATTAATCAGGAAACAATTTTCGTGGAGGATACCCAGACCTTTACGGGGTATCCTGCTTTCGGAACACCCACTGCGGTGGGGGAAAGTGTGGCTAATGCAGGCTTCAATTTAATCACCCACGCAACAAACCACACCTATGACCGTGGATATAATGCCATGCTTCATACTATGAATTTCTGGAAACAGTATGAGCATATTACAGTTCTGGGTATTCACGAATCTCCTGAAAAACAGCAGGAGATAACCGTATGGGAAAAAGACGGTCTTAAGATTGCTATGCTGAACTTCACCTACGGGCTTAATGGATACAGACTTCCCAAGGACAAGCCCTACCTTGTGAATCTGCTTGACCGCGGGGAGGGTAATGCCGACCTTTTAAGACGGGCGGAGGAATGTGCGGATATAACTGTTGTGTTTGTACACTTCGGTACGGAATACACACATAAGCCCACGGCAGAACAGAAGAGGGATGTGGAATTTTTTACCGAGAACGGTGCAGATGTTATTATCGGCGGACATCCCCACGTAATACAGCCCGTTACTGAGCATATTTCCGAAAACGGTAATAAGTCGGTAGTTTTCTACTCTCTTGGGAATTTTCTATCCAATCAGAGTGGAACGGATAAAATACTGGGCGGTATGGCATCAGTAACCATCTCAAAGGAGAACGGTGAAACCTTTGTGGAAAGCTACGAAATGCTTCCCACCGTCACACACGCAGAAAGCGGTCTGTATACGGCATATATGCTTAGCGACTACACCGACGAGCTTGCAAAAAAACACAGACGATGTCCAGCCCTTACAGTTGAAAAGATTCAGGCACTTTATGATAAGGTTATGGCAATAGAAGTGTATAAATAAAAATAGTGATGAGAAATTTCTCATCACTATTTTTGCTTATAACGTTGTATGGCACGCAACTGCTTTACCCAAAATCCGTATGTTTTTACATTGCTTTTTTGTATAGACCATTGGTTTGTACTTGGGATTTTCGGAAATAAGTGTCACGGCATCGTCTGAAATGTATACTCTTTTAAGGGTTGCCTCATCCTCTACTAAAACGGCGGCAATTTCACCATCATCAACCGACTCCTGCTTGCGGATAAAGACTATATCTCCATCTTTTATCCCTGCACCTACCATAGAATCACCCTTGACCCTTAAACAAAAATCTGCACGTGTGTCGCTTATGGGGGAGAAATATTCACAATCCTCTGTTGCGAGTATGGGCTGACCTGCCGCAATTTTACCGAGTAACGGAAGCTTTTCGGCATTCGAAGGGGTTTCTGTATATTCTTCCCAACCCATGAGATATGCAGGGGAACAATTAAATATTCTTGCCATCTCAAGCACAGTTGTCTGCTTGAGATTTTTTATTTCTCCGCTTTCGTATCGCTGCGCCGTTGCTTCACGCACACCGAGAGCGTTTGCAACCTCTAACAGTGTCATACCACGTTCAAGACGGCATTTTTTTATTCTTTCGTGTAATTTCATAGTATATTAGTCCTTTCAGTGCTGATTTTAAAGGGCTTCTGTATACAGTTTAACATTAACTTACGTAAAAAGCAAGAAAAATTTTAAAAAACTTACGTAAAAAGTATTGACATTCGACGAACCCCCTATTATACTGACTTACGTAAAACGTAAGAAAAGCAAAAAACAGCTTACACGAAAGGAAAGATGCAAGATGAAGTATTACGGAAAATTTTGTATAGTCTGCGGCAGGAGGATTCCGGAGCTTTCTTTACGGAGAAGAACCTGCAGCGAGTTCTGCCGTTCCCGTTATAAGTGCGGATATGCTCCGTATAAAAATTACACATCCTTGCCGTATGATGACTTGACAGCCATTCAGGAGGAGGCACAGAAGGCAGGAATGAGCTACGGAAAATATATGGCAATGAAATACAAAAAGGAGAGTGAAGCCGTATGCCGATGATGATGCAGTGTCCGTTCTATAAAAGGGACAACTACCTGAAGCTTTATTGCGAGGGTGGAACGCTAAAGTTTCCTGATGCAAGTGCAAGGAGTGAGTACGTACTCGGTTACTGTGCAAACAGCTACAACTGGAGAAAGTGCCCCATCGCTCATTGCCTTGAAAATTACTATTTCAGAAAGGAAGAAAGTAATGGATTATAAAAATGAGATAGCACGCCGTGATAAAAAGATAGAGGACTTAAAAAAGGAAATAAAAGCAAGGGAAGTAGAAATCTCCGCAATGCACGAACTGCTTGACTGTGCGGCGGCAAACCTTGTGCTTACGGTAAAAAATACAGATGCACCTCTGACTCTTTCCAAAAAAGATGTAAGCGAAGCCTTGGGTAAGTTCCATTTGCGGGCAAAGGATGACGGAAACGGAAACTATATTCTGGAGCTTGTGGAAGAATGAACGTTATCTGGACACCTCAGCCGAGGCAGAGGGAATTTATGCAACGCAGAGAACACGAAGCTCTCTACGGCGGTGCTGCAGGGGGAGGAAAAAGCGACTGTGCCATTGCCGAGGCACTCCGTCAGGTACATATTCCTCATTACAGGGGGCTTATTCTCCGCAAAACCTACCCCCAGCTTTCCGAAATGGTTGACAGAAGCAGGGAAATCTATCTACCTGCATTTCCGGAGGCAAAGTACAATGACCAGAAGCACTCGTGGACATTTCCAAGCGGTGCGAAAATATATTTCGGTGCAATGCAGCACACCAAGGACAGAACAAACTATCAGGGCAAAAGATACGATTTTATCGACTTTGACGAGCTGACTCATTTCACATGGGACGAGTATAGCTATCTATTTTCCAGAAACCGCCCCAACGGGCCGGGGACGAGGTGCTACATCCGTGCTCAGGCAAATCCGGGAGGTATTGGTCATGGGTGGGTAAAGGAGAGGTTTATTTCTCCTGCACCGCCTATGACACCCATCCATGAGGATGTAAAAATAATATTTCCCAACGGAAAAAGCGAAATAAGACGTCGGAGCAGGATTTTTGTTCCATCAAGTATCTTTGACAACAAAATTCTTATGGAAAACGACCCTGAATATATAACCCGCCTTGCATCACTTCCCGAAAATGAAAAGCGTGCACTTTTATACGGTGACTGGGACAGCTTTTCTGGGCAGGTATTTATGGAATGGAGAAATAATCCCGACGGCTACTCTACCAGAAAAAACACCCACGTAATTCCGCCCTTTAAAATACCCCGTTCGTGGAAGATATACCGCGGATTTGACTTTGGTTATTCCCGTCCCTTTTCCGTAGGATGGTACGGAGTGGACCACGACGGCAGACTTTACCGCATACGCGAGCTTTACGGCTGTACGGGTACTCCGAACGAAGGGGTGAGGTGGGAACCCGCGGAAATTGCAAAAAAGATAAAAACCATTGAAAACGAGGACATTAATCTCAAAGGGAAATATATATACGGCATTGCCGACCCGTCAATTTTTGACGAGAGCAGAGGCGAAAGCGTTGCCGTAATGATGGAAAGACAGGGCGTATTTTTTGAAAAGGCTGATAACACTCGTGTTGCAGGAAAAATGCAGCTACACAACCGTCTTGCCTTTGACGAAAACGGCATACCTATGCTTTACATATTCAGCACCTGCAAGCATTTTATAAGAACTATTCCCTCTCTGGTATACAGTGAGGCGGATGTCGAGGATATAGACACAACGCAGGAGGACCATATATATGACGAGGTCAGGTACATTGCCATGGCAAACCCGATAAATCCCCCGAAAAGAGAGTGTCCCGTAAAAATATATAACCCATTGGAGGTGGATAGTTACGGAGAATACAACTTCTACAGATAAAGAAATGAAAATTGCCGACAAGCTCCTTGGGGTGCTGGACAAGGCAATAAAAGACAAGAAGCAGTTTTACCGCTATATCGTAAAGGAAAAAAACGGCTCCGACAGCGGAGAAGAAGAGCGTATTTTTGGAAAAATGGATATGCAGGCATTTAATAATGCCATAAAAGCACTCGACTCTCTCGCAGAAATCAAAAGAGGTATAGGCGGTGAGACAAAGAAACAGGAAGACAGTAACGAAAAAGAAACGGGAGTAGTAATACTTCCCGAGGTGGAGGACGACAAATGAAATTAACTGAAATGTTTAAGGAGAAAGAAACCGTATCCTCAAGACGAAAAATTCGTAAAGAGGAAATATCCGTTGCTGCGGAGGTTTTGCGTGATTACAAAAACTCCAAATCGGCCTTGGAGGCAAGAATTATTGAGGATGAGCAGTGGTGGAAGCTAAGACATTGGGAAACATTCGGAAGAGAGCAGGATAAAGGCAAAACAAAGAGTGTCAGTGCGTGGCTTTTTAACACTATTACAAGTAAGCACGCAGATGCAATGGATTCTTTTCCTGATGCAAGCGTGCTACCGAGGGCTAGGGATGACGAAGAGGAAGCAAAGCTCCTTTCAGGGGTTTTGCCTGCCCTTATGGAGCATAACAAGTTTGAGGAGATTTACTCAAACAACTGGTGGTACAAGCTGAAGCACGGGTGCTGTGCCTATGGAGTTTTCTGGAACAGCGAGGCGGAAAATGGCCTGGGTGACATACAGATTAAGAAGATTGACCTTCTTAATATTTTCTGGGAGCCGGGTGTAAACGATATTCAGAAAAGCAGAAACCTTTTTATCGTGGATTTAAAGGATGCGGATATTCTGGAAAGTGAATACCCCTCTCTCCGCGGAAAAAACCTTGGCAGTGCGATTGATGTAAAGCAGTACATATATGACGATACGGTAGATGTATCAAATAAGGTGCTGGTAGTGGACTGGTACTATAAGCTCCGTAATCCCGACGGCAAAACTGTTCTTCATTACTGTAAGTTTGTGGGTGACAATGTGCTTTTTGCCTCGGAAAACGAGGAAGAATACAAGGATTGCGGATGGTATGACCACGGAGAATATCCGATAGTCCTTGACAGCCTTTTTCCCGAGGAGGGAACTCCCGTTGGCTTTGGCTTCGTAGCTGTGACAAAGAATCCGCAGATGTACATAGACAAGCTCGGCGATGCCATCTTAGACAACGCTCTTATGGCGGCAAAGCCAAGATATTTTGCTAAAATTTCCGCAGGAGTGAACGAGCAGGAATTTTTGGACTGGTCAAGACCTATTGTGCATGTGGAGGGTGATATAAACGAGGAAAGACTCCGCCCCATAGGTGTCAGTCAGCTTCCCCCTGCCTGCACAAACATTCTGCAGATGAAGATAAACGAGCTAAAGGAAACAAGCTCCAACAGTGACTTTAACCGCGGCAGTGCGGTAGGTGGAGTAACAGCGGCATCAGCCATTGCGGCACTTCAGGAGGCGGGTAACAAAATGAGCCGTGATATGCTCAAGGCAACTTACAGGGCATACACGACAATTAATTATCTGTGTATAGAGCTGATTCGTCAGTTCTATACGGAAACAAGGTGCTTCCGCATCACAACGGCAGACGGAGGATATAGCTTTTCAGATTACAGTAATAAGAATCTGAAAGCAGTGAAAAACGGAGATAACCTCTACCGAAAGCCTGCTTTTGATATTGCCGTAAAGACACAGAAAAAGAGTCCTTATACAAGGCTTGCGCAAAATGAGCTTGCCAAGGAGCTTTTCAGATTGGGGTTTTTCAATCCCGAAAATTCGGCACATGCATTGGCGGCACTTGAAATTATGGATTTTGAGGGCAAGCGTGCCGTGGAAGAAAAAATAAGAGAGCTTTCGCAAAATGAAAGGATGTAGAGATATGAAGAAGAACGAAAAGAAGGTTATTACCTCTGCCGAAAGCGCGCAGGCAGAAGATAATATAAATGCTGAAAAGAGTGCGGAAGTCAGCACTCCGCAAACGGGCGATAAGGAAAGCTTTGCCGCCGGAAGCACAAGGGACAAGGACAAAGAATTTGATGCCCTTATTGAAAATGAGTACAAGGAACAGTTTTCAAAAAAGGTGCAGAAAATCATCAGCAAAAGACTCAGGGAGGTGAAAAACTTGAAGGAAGAAAATGTGAAGAACGCAGAAAACAAGGAGGAAATTTTAAGACGGCTTGCGCTGGAAAACAGGCTCCTTAAAAAGCGTCACGATGATGAATTTCAGCTTATGAAGCTTCGCAGTGAGGCACAGAAAATGAGAAAGCAGGCGGCAGAAACAAAGGAGGTTTACCCCGACTTTGATTTTGAAAAGGAGATAAAGAATCCTGAATTTATGAGACTTCTGAGGCTTGGTGTAGGCGTTAAGAACGCATACGAGGTTGCAAATATTGATGCAATCCTTGAAAACAACACAAAAGCCGCGGAGAAAAAGGTTGTTGATTCAATCCGTCTTAAGGGCAACAGACCCGTTGAAAACGGCAGCGAGGGTGCATCGGGCATTCTCCTCTCCGGCAATGCGTCCAAGCTTTCCAGAAAGGAAAGAGCGGAGCTTGCAAAGAGAGCTGCCAAGGGCGAAAGAATCAGCCTTTAAAAACTATTGAAATAAAAATTGGAGGACTAATTAATGTATAAGTTTAATTTGCAGCACTTTGCTGCAGGCGATGTTGTGAACACAACAGCAGGCATTACAAATGCCAATACGGGAGAAAACACTCCCTATAATGGAGAGGGCGGTCTTTCAGGTGAAATGAAGACCTACTACTCCGACTATCTTATTGATATGGCGGAGCCAAAGCTGGTACACGACCAGTTTGGTCAGAAGTGCCCCATTCCCAAGAATGGCGGTAAGACTATTGAGTTCCGTAAGTACGACCCCCTTCCAAAGATGACAACTCCTCTTACAGAGGGTGTGACTCCTGACGGTCAGAAGCTGGATATGAAGACTGTATCTGCAGAGGTTAAGCAGTTTGGCGGCTTCATTGAGCTTTCCGATATTCTTTTGCTTACAGCCATCGACAATAATCTTGTACAGGCTACAAAGCTTCTTGGCGGTCAGGCAGGCAGAACTCTTGACACCATTACAAGAGAGGTTCTTGCAGGCGGTACAAATGTGCAGTTTGCAGAAGGTCAGGTAGAAAGCCGAAGTGAACTTGTAGGCGGTAAGGAGGAGGGCAACCACTACCTTACAGTTGATGCAATAAGACGTGCGGTAAGATACTTAAAGAAGATGAACGCAGAAACAATTAACGGCAGCTACGTAGGTATTATTCACCCCGATGCTTCCTACGACCTTATGAGTGACCCCAAGTGGATAAATGTAAAGACTTACTCCGACCCCGAGGGTATCTATCAGGGTGAAATCGGTAAGATTGAAAATGTCCGCTTTGTGGAAACCTCCGAGGCAAAGATTTTCGAGGGCGAGGGCAAGGACGGCGTTGACGTATATGCAACCCTCATTATCGGTGACAATGCATACGGTACAACGGAAATTTCAGGCGGCGGTCTTCAGCATATTGTAAAGCAGCTTGGCTCTGCAGGTACGGCTGACCCTCTCAACCAGCGTGCAACTGCAGGCTGGAAGGCAACAAAGGCGGCTGTAAGACTCGTTGAACCCTATATGATTCGTATTGAAACAGCATCAAGCTTCTGATGAAGTAATAATCCCTCAGTCGGCTTTGCCGACTGAGGGGGAAATTTGAAAGGAGTAAATATTATGGCAACAAACAAAGAAACAAAGGTTAATAAAGATGCACTGGTGGAGATTGAGCTTTTCCGTGATAACAGGGACTACAAGGACGACGTCTTCGTAGCGGTAAACGGCGAAAGCTGTGTTATTGCACGCGGTAAGAAGGTAATGGTAAAGAAGAAGTTTGCTGACGTAATCGCACAGTCTATGAGTCAGGATGTAAAGACAGCAAAGCTTATGGATAATAAGTCCGACGAATTTTTCACTGAAGCCGCCGCAAGAAATATATAAAAGGAGGGCTTTTATATGGCGGGATTCAATTTAGGAAGAATCATAGGTGAAAAGGGTGAAAAAGGCGAAACCGGTCCCAAGGGCGACACAGGTGCAAAGGGAGAAAAGGGCGATACAGGTGATGCCGGTAAGGATGGACTTACTCCTGTTTTTACGATAGGAGAAGTCACTACCCTTACAAACGGAGAGCCTGCCTTGGTGGAAATTGACTCATCAAATCCGGAAAATCCCGTGCTGTCGTTTAAAATCCCTGCAGGTAAAGACGGCAGAGATGCTCTGGGAGATATGATTAAAACTGTTTATGACACAAAGGGAGTAGGTACGGATATTTTTGAATATGCCAGAAAGCTTTTTGACGGCTGCCTTAAAACAGAGGGTGGAAATCTGTCGGGCGGCCTTACCGTGGCAGAGTCACCTCTCTCCGGAAGGGCTGTCCGCAATATCTCGATAGCTTCATCTTTGCCTGAAGCAGGGGCAGAGGGTGATGTCTTTATTAAATTAAATGATAAAAATTCAAAGAGCCTCGGCGACTGCAACGCGGGGGACACGGTTATTATCAAAGAAAATGGAAAAAACATAATATATCTCGTTGCAGGGATAAATTATCACGGGGAAAACACTGTAACACTTTTACGAAAGGATTTGTGTCCCTTTAAGTGCTCCTATGATTACGAAAGGCGTGATCAATATCATATGAGTGATATTGATATCTTTTTGGAATCAATGTTTATTTCTGTCTATTCCCCTGAAGTGAGAAATTCGCTTGTTTCTGTAAATAATACTGATAATGTTTACAGACATTGCTTCCTGCTGAGCAAAAATGATTACACCTACATAAATTATTTTTCGGATATAAAAAAACGCACGGCATACGTAGAGGGAACAAAATATAATGATACCCATATGACTTCGAGTACAGGTACGAAAGGATACATAGTCGGCATAGGTACATCAGGGGAATTTGTTTCAATAAGCATTTCCAGCTTAGCATCCCTCAGACCGGCAATTGTGCTGCCGTCAGATTTTCCTGTGATTAATACCCTGCAGGACTCCCAGCCTGCTGTAATGCCGGTTACACCCGGTCCGGGAATATATGTTTATGCAGGCAGTGAATGGAGGGAGTGTGCTCTGTTATGACGGTAAATTCTGTAATTGAGCAGACTATGAAGCTTCACCCCGACACCATTACTGATGCTGTAAAATGCCGATGGCTCAGCGAGCTTGACGGAAAAATAATGCGTGAAACAATGCTTCGTGATGATTTTATCCCCTATAAATTCCCCGAAGACGGAGAAAAAGAGCTTGTAGTAAAAGAGCCCTACGACAATCTTTATGGACTTTACCTTATAGCTATGAGCGACTTTTTCAGCGGAGAAATGGCAAATTATGCGGCATCGGCAGTTTTGTTTGAAGAGGCATATTCGGAGTTTCGTAAAAATTACATTCGTAACAATATTCCTCCAAGCCATAATTATGTCATATAAGGAGTGATAGGATGCATCTTCCCATAATAAAAAAGGAAAACAGATACAGAAGAAGCATTGTAAATTTTGGTGGGCTTAATCTCTCGCAAAGCTTCGCGGATGGTGAACTGAGGGATTGTGTCGGAATTTCACACAGTGAGTTCCCACTTATAACACAAAGAAAAAAGAGAGAAGTTGAATTCAAATGTGCATCCCCAAGCTGTGCAATTTTGGGAGAAAACGAATTTGTCGCAGCGGATGACGGACTTTATTTTAACCGTAAAAAGGTTGGCGACCTTACCCCAGGAAAGAAATACATTGCAGCATTGGGAAACTATATAACAGTTTTTCCCGACAAAATGTACTATAATACGGAAAGCGGAGAGTTTAAATCTCTCAGCGGAGAAGCTAAGACTCAAGGAGCGACGGTTAAATTTTCAACGGACGCAATCAGTGTGACTGCCGATTATTTTGTAGAGGAAAGACGCAGGGAGAACATTAAATTTTCGTCCGACACACTTCTTGTCACCTACGAAAAAGCTTCCGTTTCAGACGGAAAAGTGGAATTAAGCGGCTTTTCTCTTAAAAAACCAAACGAGCTTGGAGCAGATGCTATTCTGTATGAAAAATGCAATGCAAATCAGTATCGCATTGTGGAGAGCGTAAGCTTTCTGGAAAAAGAAAACTGCTACGAGATTATAAACGAGCTTGTAACTGTAAGAAATGTCACCGAAAACTTATTTGCCGATTTCAAGAAGGGGGACACGGTTGAAATAGAAGGCTGTACAGCTTTCCCCGGTAATAACAAGACGGCTACTGTTACATCAAGGACGGACAAAAAACTTGCCTTTGCATCGGGGACTTTTGTTGAGGGAACAGAAAATGAAAGTATAACTATCAGGCGGAAAATCCCCGATTTTACATCTCTGTGTGTTTACGAGAACAGATTGTGGGGCTTTGTGGGAAATACCATTTACGCTTCCGCACTGGGGGATGCAACGGCATTTTTTACATATCAGGGCATATCAACAGACAGCTACAGTATACAGTCAAATTCAGCAGGAGATTTTACAGCATGCGTTACTTATGGAAACAGTTGCTTTTTCTTTAAAGAAACCTCCTGCTACAAGCTTTACGGAAACCGTCCGGCTAATTTCAAGCTTTCAGAATGTTACGGTATGGGCCTTCTTAAGGAAGATTCCCAGAGCATCGTGACAATAGGCGGCAGACTTTTTTACAAGGGAAATGGCGGTATTTACAGCTTTTACGGAAGTATGCCCGTACGTATTTCTGATAAGCTCGGAGTGGTAAAAATGCAAAATACCTCAGGGGGTACAGACGGAAAGCTTTATTACCTGAGTGCGGACACAGAAAACGGCCGTGAGGAGTTTATATTTGATACGGAGAAAAACCTCTGGTGCAAATCGGGTATAACCGATGTGACAGGTTATGCATCCTATGGAGATACTGTATATTGCCTGAAAGCTGACGGAATAGAAAAAATCACAAATGAAACTGACAGCGACGCACAGTGGAGCATAACGCTTTGCCCATTTGATGAAAAGTACTATAACACAAAAAATTATTCAAGACTCCGCATAAAAGCGCAACTTTTCGAGGGAGCTTATATGGGTGTGGAAATAAGGTACGACGGAAACAACTGGGAAAATATCGGCGTTTTTTACGGTGACAGTACAAAGCATATTAATATCCCCTGCACGGTAAAAAGCTGTCACGAATTTCATATCAGGATTTACGGCAAAGGGAAAAGCATACTTGAATCCGTTGTGAGAGAATTCAGCATAAACTGAGGTGATACAATGTTTATGAATCTTGGCGACCTTTCGGGCAAAAGTCCGGGGGAAGCAATAAGCATTATAGAAAATTACATAAGAACAAATCAGGAAATGTTGGAATATATACTGACACACCTTGACAGCTCCAACATTATTGAAATTGATTTAAGTAAAACAAATGTTTTACAAGGAGGACTAAATGAGCTACAATAAGGAAATTGACTATCAGTCAAAAATTAACGATGCAGTAGCAAACGGTGACTACAAAAGTGCCGCAAAATACGAACAGAGCAGAAACGAGAAAATAGACAGCGAGGGACTGAGTTACGAAAAGACAAACCGTTACTCGGGATGGCTTGATGATACTGACTATTCCAATGTTCTTAAGAAACAAATGTCATCAGGTGCATCCAAAAGCTCCGTTTCGGACACTCTCAAAAAGCGTATTTCAAAGGCAAGCGGTACAGAAGGACTTACCCAGTACGCCTATGACGACGTTTATGATGAGGCAATTCGTTACATAATGGGAAACGGCGTTTTTACAGAAAGACCGACCTACAAAAATTCCTACGAAAACGATATTGAAAGGCTTTTGGAAAAGCTTTTAAACACAAAAGCCTTTTCATATAATCCTTATGATGACGACCTTTACGAATTTTACAGACAGCAGTATATTCGCGAGGGTGAGCGTGCAATGGAGGACCTTTTGGGTGAGCTTTCGGCTTCCACCGGAGGCATAGCATCAAGCTATGCTGTAAGCGCCGCGGCACAGGCAAGGGAAAACTATAACCGCAAGCTTACTGATAAAATTCCCGAGCTTTATGAGGATGCGTACGAGCGTTATATTGACGGAATTGAGAAGGATGAGAGCATTTTTGAGCTTCTTCAGGCTTTGTCTGACGGTGAGTACAAGAGATATCTTGACAGCGTAGAGCTTTACAACAAGGAAAGAGAGCTTGACTACAAGAGGGAAGCCGATGCAAGAGAAGAAGAGTATACTAAGAGCCGTGACAGTGTGGATAACGCACTGGCAAAGTGGAAGGCACTTGGCTATCTTGACGAGGAAAGTGCAAGAATCCTCGGGCTTCCGGCAGGACTTCACACAACCGACTACGACTATAAAAAGGCACAGCAGTACAAAATTTACAGTAAATAAAACACAAAAACCCACACAATGCAACCCAAAAGCACAAAAAACACTTGCACAAAAACAAATAATTAAGTATAATAAAAGCTACACTGTTAAGTTTGTAAGGAATGAATACATATGTACAGAATTATTGAAAAAACGGTGCTTAACCCCACTGTTACAAAAATGGTTGTGGAAGCCCCGCTTATTGCAAAAAAGGCAGAGCCGGGACAGTTTATAATTTTCAGGGTATCGGAGGATGGTGAGAGAGTTCCTCTTACCATTGCCGACTATGATCGTGAAAAGGGAACAGTAACTATAATATTTCAGGTAGCAGGTGCGTCCACAATGGAGCTTAACGCCCTTAATGAGGGTGACTGCATCTGTGATTTTGCGGGCCCTTTGGGAACTCCCAGCAAGATTGAAAACCTCAAAAAGGTTTGTGTTGTAGGCGGTGGAGTTGGCTGTGCCATAGCATACCCCGTTGCAAAGAAGCTTCACGAAAACGGTTGTGAGGTTCACGTAGTGGCAGGCTTTAGAAACAAAGATCTTGTGATTCTGGAAAAGGAATTTTCTGCAGTGAGCGACATAATGAAAATTATGACCGATGACGGGAGCTACGGAGAAAAAGGACTTGTCACAAATGCGTTGGAGGAGCTTATAAATGCAGGCAATGACTATGATGAGGTTATTGCAATAGGTCCTCTCATTATGATGAAGTTCGTGTGCCTTACCACAAAGAAGTACGGTGTAAAAACCACCGTTTCAATGAATCCGATTATGGTAGACGGAACGGGAATGTGCGGCGGATGCCGTCTTACCGTAGGCGGAGAAACAAAGTTTGCCTGCGTTGACGGTCCCGATTTCGACGGACATCAGGTGGACTTTGACGAGGCTATGAAGCGTAACGGAATATACAAGGACTTTGAAGCGCACAAAAGAGAAGAAACCTGTAACCTCTTCAAAAAGGAGGTAATGTGATATGAATAATATGAATCCTAAAAAATCCCCAATGCCTACCCTTGACCCCGAAGTAAGAAGAATGAACTTTGAGGAGGTTGCCACGGGATATACCTATGAGATGGCAATAGAGGAGGCTAAAAGATGCTTTGCCTGCAAACACAAGCCGTGCAGGAGCAAGTGTCCTGTAGGAATTGACATCCCTGCCTTTATCGAGAGATTGGCGGCAGAGGATATAAAGGGTGCGTATGAGATTATCTCCCAAAGCAGTACACTTCCTGCCGTATGCGGAAGGGTGTGCCCTCAGGAAAGCCAGTGCGAAAGTGCTTGCATACGCGGTATTAAGGGCGAAAGCGTAGCAATCGGCAGACTTGAACGGTTTGTTGCCGATTACTACAGAGAGCATTATAAGGAAGAAGCCGAGAAGCCTCAGTCAAATGGCAAAAAAGTGGCTATTATAGGTTCAGGCCCATCTGGGCTTACTGCGGCAGGTGACCTTGCAAAGCTTGGCTATGAGGTAACAGTTTTTGAAGCACTTCATACCCCCGGTGGTGTTCTGGTTTACGGAATCCCTGAGTTCAGACTTCCCAAAACGATTGTCAGTGAAGAAATTGACAAGCTTCAGGCTATGGGCGTGAAAATTAAAACCAATGTAATAATTGGTAAAACAATTACCGTCGATGAGCTTTTTGATGATGGATTTTCTGCAGTATATATAGCCAGCGGAGCAGGACTCCCAAGCTTTATGAACATAAAGGGAGAGAGTCTTAACGGCGTTTACAGTGCAAACGAATACCTTACCAGAATAAATCTTATGAAAGCATACCTGCCCGATTCCAAAACGCCTGTTAAAAAGAGTAAGCGAGTTGCGGTAGTAGGCGGCGGAAACGTGGCAATGGATGCAGCACGCAGTGCCGTAAGGCTCGGTGCAGAGGCAGTGTACATTATTTACAGGAGAGGTATGGAAGAGCTTCCTGCCAGAAACGAGGAAATCGAGCACGCCCACGAGGAGGGAGTTGTTTTCAGAACTCTGACTGCTCCCGTGGAAATACTCGGTGACGATGACGGAAATGTCCGCGGAATAAGATGTGTCCGTATGGAGCTTGGAGAACCCGATGAAAGCGGAAGAAGAAGACCGGTTCCGATAGAGGGCAGTGAATATGACAGAGAAGTGGACACCGTAATTATGGCAATAGGAACAAGTCCCAATCCTCTTATCCGCAGTACTACCCCCGGTTTGGAGGTTAACCGCCGTGGCTGTATAGTAACTGATGGGGAAGACGGAAAGACCTCCCGTGAGGGTGTTTATGCCGGCGGTGACGCAGTTACCGGTGCAGCAACGGTTATTCTTGCAATGGGAGCAGGAAAGAGTGCTGCAAAGGCAATAGATAATTATTTAAAAAATTTATAAAAAACCTAAAAAGTGTAACGACTTTCGACAACCCCCGTGATATATATATCACGGGGGTTTTGTGTTTGGGGTCATTACACTTTTTATTTGTAAAGGAGAAAATATGAGCGAAATAATAATTAAAGTCAGCGGACAGTTTATTTCAAAAAACAGCAAAAATGCAGGTGCGGCAGGAGAAGCAAATTCCTGCAGTATAAAATTATGCTTTGACAGCAGTTGGACAGGGTTTTCCAAAAGAGTTCTCTGGCGTGACAGCAAGGGAGAAAATCTTACAAGCGTAATTCTTGTTCCCGATATAGAAAACCAAAGTGAATATAATAGCTTTATTCCTCCCTGCATTACAAAGACTTCGGGTTGGTGTACATTTACGGTTGAGGGATATTTCGAATCAAACCCCGACATTGTAAATAAGTCCGTCAGTGACAGCCTGTTTGTCGGATATTCGGAGCTTAGTAATGAAATTGTTCCCATAAGCCCAAGTGAGGCTATGCAGCTTCAGAGTGAATTTGAAGCGTTGATGCCCCGCGTCAAAAATTTGATGGAGGAAACACAAAGCGGTATAGAGTCCTTTTGTGAGAATTATAATGTCTGGGAGAATTACAACGGCGACACTTTGTATAAAGCAGGAAACAAGGTCTTTTATAAAGGGTGCTCTTATGTTTGTATCAGGGAAAATCAGGGAGCATCTCCCGAAAGCAGTGATTGCTGGCAGATAATTGCAGACCGAGGACAGCGGGGACAGAAAGGCAACCAGGGACCGCAGGGAATTGCCGGAGAAAGAGGAGAAAAAGGCGATAAAGGTGACAAAGGTGAGAGAGGAGAAAAAGGCGACAAAGGTGACAAGGGGGATAAAGGCATAGACGGAAGTGTCGTTCCCTCCAACGGGTTTTACTCCTTCAGCGTTGATGAAAACGGCGATTTGTGGCTTTATTATCCTGATTCTGCAAATAAACCCGAAGCAACGCTGAACGAAAACGGAGAACTCATTTTAACCGTGGACGGGGAAGATGGTTACTCCTTTAATGTCGGAAAGGTTAAAGGGGAAAAAGGTGATTTACCCCAAAAAGGAGTAGATTACTGGACAGAAAACGATAAAGCTGAAATAAAAGCTTACGTAGAAGAGGCTATTCTTGGAGGTGCGTGGTAATGAGCGTAAATGAAAAAATGACTGCTATTGCCGATAATATCCGTGATAAGACAGGCGGTACAGAAGAACTTACCCTTGATGATATGGCAAGCGGTGTAAATGAGGTATATGAGGCAGGAAAGAAATCTGAGTATGATTCTTTTTGGGACGAATACTTAAATTTTCCACAAGCAACATATCTGTTCGCAGGCAGTTGTTGGAATGATGAAATTTTTAAACCTAATAAAGATATAGTTGTAAATGGCAAGAATGCAAACTATATGTTTGCACTTTCAAGAATAACAGACCTTGAAGAATTGCTTGAAAAACAAGGTGTAGTATTAGACTTATCTCGGGCATTAAGAGTCGATTATATATTTTACCATTGCTCATCCCTTACAAAAGTGCCTGTGTTAAATTTTTCAAAGGCTACACAAAATACGTTTCAAAGTATATTTCAAAGTTGCCCACAGTTACACACTATTAGAAAACTGATTTTACCGGTAGATAGTATAAATAAAAGCGATATTTATAATAATGCTTTTGCAGGCTGTGCTTCACTTGTCAACATTGAAGTAGAGGGGCTTATAGTTCGAACAATAAGTTTTGCAGTTTCGCCTTTATCTGCTAAAAGTCTTAAAAGCATAATAGCTTGCTTGAAAGATTATAGCGGTACAACAAGCGAGTACACCTACACAATAACATTCAATGCTTCCGCATTTGCAGAACTTGAGGCGGAGTCTAATTCATCACCCATTGGCAACACTTGGGCTGAATATATTGATGACTTGAAGTGGAATCTCACATTGGCGTAAAGGAGTGAATGAAAATGTATAAAGAAATCAAAGCAAAACTTGAAAATACTATATTTGAAGCAAGAGAAGAACAGGGAGAAATCTTGTCCTATCGCATAAGCCCTGCTGAGGGGTATATGCTTCACGAGATAACGCTTGATGAGAATGTATATGATGAGGTAACACGTCAGCCCACAGACAAGGTTAAACTTGGATTTACAAAGTCCTATGTAACTGCAGGGGCAGGATACGATTTTGAGAAAAATGAAAGGCAGATATATGCGGAGGAGATGAAAGAATGAACACAACAATAAAAAATTCTGTACTTGCTGTCTGTGCAGGAATGGGAAGTGTATTGGCAGAAGCTTTCGGAGGCTGGGACTCTTTTTTAAAAGCGTTAGTTTTCTTTATGATTGCAGATTACATAACGGGAATGACCGTTGCCCTTGTTTTTCATAAATCGGAAAAAACAAAAAACGGAGGTGCCTCAAGTGCCGTAGGATTTAAAGGCATTGTTAAAAAGCTATGCATCTTTTTCCTCGTTGCGTTGGCTGTAAGGGTTGATTTAATTACCGGTACAAGCTATGTCCGCAATGCTACAATATTCTTTTTCTTGGGTAACGAGGGACTTAGTGTCATTGAAAATATCGGGCGTATGGGAGTTAAGTATCCGGCGTTTTTGAAAAAAGCTCTGGAAACATTAAAAGAGAAAAATGAGGAAACATAATTTTTAAAATTAAACATATTATATAGAGGGAAGGATTGATAAAATGAGTGAGTTTAAAAAATATAATACAGAAGAATTTGAAAAATACATAACCTCGCTTAATGTTTCTCGAGGGATAAAGCTTATTCAGCTTCATCATACATATGTTCCCGGTTACAGGCAGTTTACAGGGAACAATCATATTCAGCTGCAGACGGGGATGAGAAACTATCACATAAACACCAACGGATGGTCGGATATAGCACAGCATTTTACGATTTTTCCTGACGGTGCAATAGTGACGGGAAGAAGTATGGAAATGCTTCCTGCAGGCATAAAGGGAGCAAATGCAGGTGCCATATGTATAGAGTGCGTAGGAAATTTTGATGCAGGCGGGGATGTGATGAGAAAAGAACAGAAAGACGCAATCGTAAGTGTTGTGAAAATCCTTATAAATAAATTTTCTCTTCAGCCTGAAAATGCAGTCGTGTACCACGGATGGTGGACTGCATCGGGGAAAAAATTGGGTGATTACACAAAAGGAAAATCCGCTAAAACCTGCCCCGGTACAAATTTCTTCGGAGGAAATACGAAAAAGGCATTTGAGGAAAATTTGCTTCCTTTAATTAAAAGCTGCGAAAACAAGAAAGAGGATAACTGCAAAGATTTGGAAATAAGGGCTTTTATCAATTCTCTTTCATCAGCGGGAATTGTTTCTGATGTACCGCTTTGGATAACAAAATGCAAGGAAGATATAAATGTTTACTGGCTGTGCAAAAAGATGGCAGGCCTTCTTAAGAATAAATAAATTTTTGGTACAGAGTCAAATAATAATTGACTCTGTATTTTTTTAAAAAGATTTCAAATTTTTTCAAAATACCTCTTGACAAACCGATACAAAACAAGTATAATAGGTCAAGTCAGCGGATAACACGCGTATAAGCGCATCGGCATCTGACGTGACGACATATCCGGCCCGGTAGTTCAGTTGGTTAGAACGCCAGCCTGTCACGCTGGAGGTCGAGGGTTCGAGCCCCTTCCGGGTCGCCAATTTTGCTGCCCTAGCTCAGTTGGCAGAGCACTTCCTTGGTAAGGAAGAGGTCGGCAGTTCGAATCTGCTGGGCAGCTCCATATTTGTGCCATTAGCTCAGTTGGTAGAGCACCTGACTCTTAATCAGGGTGTCCAGGGTTCGAGTCCCTGATGGCGCACCATAAAGAAAACCGCATTGCATAAGGCTTTGCGGTTTTTTTTGTTTTCTCATGTATTTTTTCAAAAAACATTTTGACCACAATTTTGACCACAACGGGCATAAATAACACCGCTCCATTGATAATCAGAAGCGGTGTTTTGCTTAAAATATTGCACATAGTTTTTGCATTTCATTTTCCATCGTTTCTATTGAAACGTGAGAATAAATATCTGCGGTCATTGAAATACTGCTATGACCTAAAATGTCTGACACAACCTTTAATGGTATACCATTCTCTAAAGCTCTTGTTGCAAAAGCATGTCTTAGGGCATGAATATTGATAGATTGAATATCTGCTCTCTCACAAGCTCTTTCTAATACCCTACGGAGATTTCGTGGTTCAATAGGCTTTCCAAAGTCGGTACAGAATATTAAGTCATTGTTTTCCCACAGTTGCCCTGCTTTTAATCTGTTAAGCATTTGTGTATGCCTGTGTGAGTTCAGCATTTTTGCAATGTCGGGCAAAATAGGGATTGTTCTCTTGCTGGAGTCAGTTTTTGGTGTTGTAAATGTTAAATGACTTTTTCCATCTTCCCCTTTTAATCTACTTAAATTTTCTTTTATGCTTATATAACCTTTTTCAATGTCATAATTTGACCATCTAAGGGCAAGCAATTCTCCACGCCTGAGACCTGTTGAAAGGGCAAACAAGAGAATAAATCCCTGTTGTTCTTCTTTTAGACTTTCAATAAGCTTGTTTTGCTCATCGGCTGTTAAGAATTTACGCTCTTTTTGTTGTCTTTCAGGAAGTACAACAGCTTCTGATACATTTCTCACTAACAGACCATTATTAACAGCTTGTCTTAATGCACCATGCAGAAGGGTATTCATATAACGAATAGTTCTTGATGAAAGACCTTCTTTTATCTTCGCACTAATAAGCTTTTGCACATGGTCTACAGTTAGCCTTTTTAGTGGTATTTTAGAAAAAGCTGGTATTAAATGCACTCTTATAAGTGTTTCATAGCCTTCAAAGGTCTTTTGTTTTACTGTGTCTTTTTTATAATCATATAACCACGTATGTAACCATTCGCCAACTGTAATTTTGCTGTCTTCGATATAAATGTTATTGTCAATATCATTTAGTATCTTATTAAGCTTTTTTCTGACCTCTTCCTGTGTTTTGCCATACACACTTTTACGCTTATAGTTTACTGTGTATAGACCTTCCCAGCGACCATCTTTTCTTTGTCTGATTGTTCCTTCTCCGTTTGCTCTTTTCTTTGCCATGATAACTACTCCTTTATTTACTGCGATTAAAGCATCGATAATTACTGTAATAACTGCTACATATTCAGACTAATTTTTTAAACTGTCAAGCCAGTTTTTAAAGTCTTCCCTTTGTACTAAGACACGTTTGCCTATTACCATTTTTGGAAAAGTATCAGCTCCCATTATTTTATATGCATTGGCTTTTGATACTCTTAATGTTTGCATAACGTCATCTACGTTTAAAACAAGCGGTAGACTGTCAAAGGAAGTTGTCTTTTTATGTAGCTTCATCTGTAACACCTCCCTTCAAAATCGAGAATT
This sequence comes from Clostridia bacterium, assembly GCA_045656865.1. Classification (GTDB taxonomy): domain Bacteria; phylum Bacillota; class Clostridia; order UMGS1883; family UMGS1883; genus UMGS1883. The sequence continues at coordinate 28,872 of JAZOSB010000029.1, forward strand.
TAATATTAATATTTAGATTATAGATTTATTGTAACATATTATTGACAAAAAAGCAAGTGTAATTTATAATATAAATATAAATTATAGATTTTATATTAAAGGAAGATGTTCTATGACAGAAAAAACAACTTTTTCAATTTCAGAAAAAGAGGTACTTTGTTTAGGCAAAAGCTACGTATTAGGACAGTTGTTTATTGATTTTCTTGAATTGGATTTGACAGCATACGAAGCGGAGCGGTTAAAGATTGAAAGTATAATTAAAACAAATGACGAAACCGCTATGAAAGAATACACAAAAGACTTAAAGATACCGAAGAAAATGCAAAGAGGTTATAGCGGAATAGATTATATGCTACTTAATATTTCTGAAGATATGAAGCTGGAGCTAAAATATACAATTTACGCTACATACAAGGCGTTATTTTTAGTAGACCATGTATATTTTAGTGTAATAGACTATTCGGCTATGTCTAAACTTAACAGCAAAGAAATATTAAAAGCTTTTGATTTGGTCTCCTTACAGAGCAATTACAAAGATGCAATGGAAAAATGTTTACTGAAAGATACAACAGAACAAACTCCTATTCAACGATATAGAGACAACAAAATTTCAGCAGAAGGAAAAGCAGAAGTATTGTTTGAAATATCTGAAGCTATGACACTTCACGAAGTCTATACTGCTTCTAATATATCTTCGTTGTTGTATGTTGAATTTATGAAGATGGTGCAAAATAATGTATCTGTTGCAGAATGTAAAAACTGCGAAAGGTATTTTGTGGTAAAAGGAAAATATGACATGAAATACTGCGACAGAATTGTTGTGGGTGATACCCGAACATGTCAGGAAATAGGAGCAATAACCAGTTTTAAAAAAAAGATAAAAAAGAACCCTGTGTATGGCGAATACGAAAAAGCATATAAGCGTTATTACGCTCAGAAACGAAAAGGAGTTATTACACAAGAACAATTTGGTAACTGGGTAAAATATGCATCTAAAACAAAAAAGGAAGCCTTAAAAGGCAACCTGTCATTTGATGATTTTAAAGACCTAATATCTAAGATTTGAGGTGTTTTTATGATTTCAAAAGAAGTGTGGCTTGATAAAACGCCATCTGACAAAGCGAGCTATTTTAACAAACTAAAAATGAGTATAGACTTATTTGCAAGAAAAATGGAGCTGTCTGCGTATAACGTTGAAATGCTCATGCACGAAGAAGGATATACTTATATTGATAATGAGCGGAAATTTATTAAAACAAGTGAATACAGGGGACGATTACTCCATGTGTTTTAATGCAGTACGAACAATGTCAATTACAGCATTTTGAGCTTCAACCGACTTTCCATCTATTAACTGCTCAAAGGCTTTAACGGTTTGCTGTGTTTCGTCTAAAACAACATTTTCAGACAACAAATAATCAAAGCTTATGTTTAATTTTTCAGCAACAGCAAACAATGTTTTCAGGGAAACAGAGCGTTCACCACGTTCTATATGACCTACAAACGCTGGAGTTACATCTATAATCTCTGATAATTGCTCTTGCGTGAGACCAGCATTTTTGCGAGCTTCTTTTATGATAGCTCCCATGCGTTTAAAATCTAATGTAGCTTGATGACCTTTTGTCACTTTTTTAAACTTCATATAAAAACAACTCCTTGTATAGATAGTTTATACTATTTGGAGTTGTTTTTTAATATATAAATAGTAGTGAAAACACTATATTTTAGTAGTTGTATTATTGCGAGCCAGAATAGATTGAACATCATAAAAAAGGTCAGTTTCAATCAGTTGTTTGTGATTTCCTTTGTGTTTCTTTCCGTCATACGTAACATAGCCTATATAAAAATCATTTTTCAGCATTTTTGCAAGTGTACCCTTTTGAAAAGGTTTGTTATTGCGGTTATAGTAATCGTTGTTAGACAAGTACGTCTCAAGTTTGCTGAGTGATTTTAGGCTTTTGTATTCCTCAAAAATCAAAGTCAGAGTCGGTGCTTCCAAATCATTAATTATAATATCGTCATCAGCATTTCTGATATATCCAAAAGGAATATTTCCGCACGGCTTTTTCCCTTGTTCAGCTTTTAAACTCCTTGCATGAGCTAAATTTACAGCGGTAAATGAATTTATAAGTGTTTTAATGTAATCAGATATAGAATTATTGTTATTTAATATTTCATCGTCATAAATTGAATATGACGGCTCACAAACAGACATGATTTCCGCTCCAAGCGACATAAACTTATTTACAACCAAATAATGAAGTTCTTCATCAGTCCATAGGCTCTCCAAAGAATAGACCAATACATTTTTAACTTCCTCTTCCTTCATTGTCTCAAACAGACTATACAGACCGTCTCTTCCGTATTGCGTATTATCACTAAATGTATACGTTATATGTAGTCTGTGTTGCTTTGCATATTCCTTTATCTTGTCTCTACACGACAACCCACACTTAAATGAATTATAATAAGCAAATATTTTCATAGCTGACACCACCTTCGAGAATATTTTAACATGATAAACGTATGCTGTCAACTATTAAACGTAATAATTTACTATATACATATAAGGAGTATCACTTATACAAAGTATAAGTCGGTATTTTGGGTATATTTATTTTTTCCGTACCGTAAAATCATAACTTCTACCGATTATTTTGTATTATTGAAGGGGAAGGAGCGGAAGAAAAAGTATAGTTAAACCATTGTATACATATATAAGATATTAATACATGATATAATATTAAGTATAAGTTATAAATGCACATTGTCAATTAAGTACCTCTTGTATAGGTATAATATTTTTAGGTATATATAAGGTACAGGAAAAGCATACCAAGGATTTAACCAAGGTATGCTTTTAAAAGTTATTTTAATACTCTTCTGTCAAATTGCTTTATTACTCTTCTTGAGCCACAGTTGGGACAACGGTCTGCTGAAAAAGTTGGTAATTGGGGTGATGACATTACCGCCATTGATAACAGACCACCACCTAAAAGGAAACTTCCAGCTCCAAAACACTTTTTAGCTTCATTTAATCTGTGGTTTTGTTTTGCGTTATGTAAATCTTTATGTGTATAACACCATACTTGTCCGCATGATTTACAAGTGCTCTTATATTGCTTTTCTGTAAAAAATCCCATTATTCTTTCCTCCTATTCAAAACGGTATATTACCTATGTATAGCTCCATAGGAGCTTTTTTCACACCTTGGCTGTTAAATTTCGTATAATCACTTTCAATTTTAACATTAGGGTCGTTAGTAGATAGTTTTACAAGCTCATCGTAATGTTTACTTACATAAGAACCTACACCTGTCAAGGAGTCTACGCCATCAAAGCTGTTTTGCATGAAAAACACTCCGTCGGCTTTTCCGTTTTTATCAAAATATACTGTTATCAGTAAATCGTCGTTTTCAAAGTCAAGTGCATTTTCTCCCATAATAGATGGGGTTTCTTTATATTTGCTTAATAATTTGCGTACATTTTCTTTGTCAGAGCCTATAATACATTCGTTTTCTGTCGATACAACAATATCTTGTGTTGTTTCACTGGTTGGTGTGGGTGTTGATGCTGGTGTAGGTGG
>JAZOSB010000030.1:0-11291 GCA_045656865.1 Clostridia bacterium
GCTGTAGGCATTTATAGCATCTCCTTTCCGTATGGCTTACGCCTTTACTGTATTCTTGATAGTTACTATACCGCCCTTGGGTCCGGGAATAGCACCCTTTACGAGGATGAGGTTTCTGTCCATATCAACTCTTACAACGTCGAGGTTCTGAACTGTAACCTTCTCGCAACCCAAATGTCCTGCAAGTCTCTTGCCTTTGAAAACACGTGACGGTGATGAGCAAGCACCCATTGAACCGGGTCCTCTGTGGTAACCGCTACCGTGAGTCATAGGTCCACGGTGTGTACCCCATCTCTTAACTGTACCTGCGTAACCCTTACCCTTGCTGATACCGGTTACGTCTACGCATTCGCCTTCTGCGAAAACGTCAGCCTTGACTTCATCGCCAACATTAAGTGTAATTTCGTCAAGACGGAATTCCTTAAGAACCTTCTTAACTGCTACACCACTCTTTGCGAAGTGACCCTTGAGAGCCTTGTTAACGTGCTTCTCTTTTACTTCGCCGAAGCCCAACTGAACAGCTTCATAACCGTCTGTCTGAGTTGTCTTTCTCTGGATTACGTTGCAGGGGCCGGCTTCAATTACAGTAACCGGTACTACCTTGCCTTCAGCATCGAAAATCTGAGTCATACCGATTTTCTTACCGATGATTGCTTTCTGCATGATTTGTTCCTCCTTGTATGGTTATTGGTTGACTATCGCCAACATTACCTTCCACTCTTGTCAATAAGCTTAATGTCGATGGATACACCAGCGGGTACATCGAGCTTACCAAGAGCTTCCATGGTCTTGGGGGTGGGATTAAGGATGTCAATCAATCTCTTGTGAGTTCTCTGTTCGAACTGCTCACGGCTGTCCTTGTACTTGTGAACCGCACGAAGGATTGTAACAACCTCTTTCTCTGTGGGGAGCGGGATAGGACCTGAAACTGTGCTTCCTGTTCTCTTGGCAGTATCCACAATTTTTTCTGCGGACTGATCAAGAAGAACGTGGTCGTATGCCTTTACCCTGATTCTGATTTTCTGCTTTGCTGCCATTGCTAAGCCTCCTAAAAAAGATTTTTCGCTGACTCATGCGACGGACTGTACACGGCGCCGGGCGTTTCGCCTTTTGCCATATTAAAACCCAGAGCTAGACTCCGGGTACTACATGAATGTGGGCGCAGATGCGCAAAGCTTTATCATGTTGTACAGTGACTGGCGCCCAATTTCAAGAATTGGACATTCTCCACGGAAAAACCTACCCATATGGTAGCAACCTCCCGCTTCATCGTCTGTCATGTCACAGCCTTGCCATTTTACATTATATTTGAAAAAATTGCAACCCCTATTTGTAAAAAATTACTGTTTTTTTATAAATTTGTATAGTTGCACAATTAAAATTATATTATTTTATGCAATATTAACAACATTTTGGATAAATCCTATTAAAATGTAGTTTTATTGAACTAACTGCACGCACTAAACTATGGTTTTTGGGAATTTTCTGTCGACTACCGAGAAATTGCGAGTATTATTTTCCTCTGCGGGCGAGCAATTTCAGGCGAACAGGCAACTAAGTGTTGCCTTAAAGCCGACGGTTCAAAGACGGAAAATTTGCAAAAATGAAAACAATACAGTTAAAGAAAACCTCGCTCGAAAAGTCACACGCCCCTGCGAGGGCGCTGAGGGGTGTGGGGAGAATCGCAACTCCCCACCGCTTTTCGCCATTTTGGCGTTCAAAATGGCACGCCCCTAATCGGCTCCGATTAATTACCTGCAATTTCTTGCAGAACTGCAAAAGCTGAGTTGACAATAGAGTTTTTTATATGCTAAAATATTTTTATAAAAAACATTTACACGGTGATTTTATGTTAGAGTATATAATAGGAAGAAACTCATCTCAGATTCGTGCTGACAGATTTCTTTTGAAAGCAACAACGGCACCGTCGTCGCTGATTTACAAAGCTTTCAGAAAAAAAGATGTCAAGATAAACGGAAAATGGATAAAGGAAGATTATGTTCTTTGCGAAGGCGACATACTGCGTATATATATAAAGGAAGATTTTCGCAAGGAAAAGGAAGTTAAAGAGTGCACTCTTACCGCACCGATAATTTTCGAGGATGAAAATATTATTATTTTCAATAAGCCTGCCACTCTTCCCTGTCAGCCTGATGAAAAGCACAAAGACGGGACTCTTTCCGATATGTTGAAAAGCTACCTTATAAAAAAAGGAGAATACAATCCCGAAAGCGAAAGTTCCTTCTCCCCTGCTCTGTGCAACAGACTTGACACTAACACATCGGGACTTGTAATAGGGGCAAAGAATGCGGAAGCTCTTCGTGATATGAATGAGCAGATAAGAGGGCGCAATGTTCACAAATATTATCTGTGCCGGCTTGAAAATATTCCAAAAGAAAAAAGTGCATTTGTAAATGCACATATAATAAAGGAAGAAACTCAAAATAAGAGCTATATCGGAGAAAGTGGAAAAGAAATTTCAATGGAATATAAAGTAATTGAGGAATATAACGGCACGGCACTTTGCGAGGTACTTCTTCATACGGGAAGAAGCCACCAGATAAGAGCATACTTTTCTTCAATAGGTTGTCCTCTTGTTGGTGATACAAAGTACGGTGCAAAAACCCGTGGCGGTCAGGCACTCTGCTCCTACCGAATAAGGTTTGGTTTCCCTGATGAATATAATGGTGTTCTTTCCTACTTAAGAGATGCTCAAATTAAGCTTGAGGGGATTGACATTTGACGAAATTTATGGTAATTTAGTAGACAGTAATAAATCAAGGAAAGGAATTTAAACCAATGAAAAAATTTATAGCAGAATTCAAAGAGTTTGCACTCAAAGGCAATATGGTTGACCTGGCTATAGGTATGATTATTGCTACGTCCTTTAACGCAGTTGTTAAGTCTATTGTAGATGACATCATGATGCCGCTTTTCGGTATCATCCTCGGAGGAAAAGATTTTTCCGGACTTGCAGTTACAGTAGGAGAGGCACAGATTAAGTATGGTATGCTTATTCAGAATCTCATTAACTTTGTAATTATTGCATTCTGTCTTTTCCTTATGGTAAAGGTTATGAACAAGCTTAAAAATCCCAAGCCTGTGGAAGAAGCTCCTGCAGCTCCTGCTCCCAAGCCTGATGATATCCAGCTTCTTGAAGAAATCAGAGACCTTCTCGCAAAAGAAACAGTTAATCAGTAATTAAATCGATAAAACACCGCATCGAATTTCGATGCGGTGTTTTTGTTTACTGTAATGTATTTTCCAAATCCTTTTCACGGATTGTGCTTCTTTTAATTTTGCCGTTAAAGGTTTTGGGAAGCTCTGCTACATATTCCACAATTCTAGGATATTTGTAGGGAGCTGTATTTGTTTTTACATAAGTCTGAAGCTCTTTTGTAAGCTCGTCTGACGGCTCGAAGCCTTTTGCAAGAACGATTGTTGCCTTTACAGCAAATCCGCGGATCGGGTCGGGAACGCCTGTTACTGCAACCTCGTTTACTGCGGCGTGTTCAAGAAGAACGCTCTCGATTTCGAAAGGTCCGATTCTGTAACCTGATGACTTGATAACATCATCATTTCTGCCTACATAACGGAAAAGTCCTCTTTCATCACGATATGCCGTATCACCTGTATGATAGAAGCCGTCGTGCATAGCCTTCTTGGTATCTTCATTGCTGAAATTGTATGTGTCAAGAAGTCCGCAGGCTTTTCTGTCACGGCTGAGTACACGGATAGAGATTTCTCCTGTTGTGCCGCGGGGACAGGATTGGTCATTACTGTCTAAGATATGCACATCAAATCCCGGAACAGGAAGTCCGATTGCGCCTGGAACAGGTTCTGTCCATGGATAGATGGTCGCAATACAAAGTGTTGTTTCAGTCTGTCCGAACCCCTCGTAAATTTTGAGCCCTGTTGCTTCAAGCCACTTGTTATAGATTTCGGGGTTAAGTGCTTCACCTGCTGTACAGCAATGGGTAAGTGATGAAAGGTCATATTTCTTAACATCATTTAAGAGCATCATTCTGTACATTGTGGGCGGTACGCAGAATGTTGTAACCTTGTATTTTTCAAGAACACCAAGAATGTCTGCACCGTCAAACTTGTCAAAGTCGTAAACGAGAACCGCAGATTCACCGAACCACTGACCGTAGATTTTACCCCAGAGGGATTTAAGCCAACCGGTATCAGAGATTGTAAAGTGAAGTCCTCCGTCAACTACTCTGTGCCAGAAAACACCGGTCATTATGTGACCGAGGGGATATTTAAAGTTATGTGTGATGATTTTTGGATAGCCTGTTGTACCTGATGAAAATGCCATCAGCATTGTGTCATTGACAGTTGTATCCTCATCACCCGTGGGTCTTTGCCATTGGTCGCTTGCCATCTCGAAGCCTGTTTCAAAGTCAATCCATCCTTCACCGGCATCCTTGTGCTTTGTAACAAATTTCAATATAGGATGGTCGTAACCCTCCTGCATTTCATCGAAATACTCGGTTGCATGACCGTCGCCTGTGATAACGGCAGCCTTTATGTTACCTGCATTACAACGGTAAACATAGTCCTTGCCCTTGAGCATATCTGTTGCCTGAACAACAACGGCACCGATTTTGTGAAGTCCAAGGATACAGAACCAGAAATAATAGCTTCTTTTGAGGGTGAGCATTACTGTATCACCCTTTTTGATGCCCATATACTTGAAATAGTTTGCTGCCTTGTTTGACGCAAGCATCATATCACGGAAAGTAAATCTCTTTTCCACACTTTTGTCTGCTGACAGCCATACCATTGCAAGCTTATCGGGTTTTTCTGTACCGAGGACATCTATTACATCATATGCAAAGTTAAAGTCATCACGGTATTTAAGTGTATAGTTTGCCTGTGCATCCTTGAGAGAAAGGAAATCATCCCTCGTTGCACCGACGAATTTTTCATATATTGCCATAACGGCAACGCCTCCATTCCTGTTACTACAATTTTTACTTCATTACTACTGCGATGAACTGTGCAGGCTCATCACCGTCTGCCTGCTCGGCATGGGGAACGCTTGAGTCAAAATAAACGCTGTCCCCTTCTTCAAGTTCATAGCAAATGTCACCGATATAAAGCTTCATTCTGCCTGAAATTACATAGTTAAATTCCTGACCTTCATGTCCGTGAAGCACGGGAGCCGTTTTATCGGGATTAATTGTAACAAGAAACGGTTCTGCTTTTTTGTTACGGAAGGTGTAGGCAAGGTGCTTATAGTCGTATTCGTGCTCACGCTTTACGCTGTAGCCCTGACCCTTTTTAACCATGCTACACATTGAAAGTGTCGGCTGGTCTCCGCTAATCAGGTCAAGAACGTCTACGCCGAGAACTTCTGCAGCATTATAAATAAAGCTGAAAGAGAAATCCATTTCGCCGTTTTCATATTTTTTGTAAATTTCTATATCTTCCCCTAACTTCGCTGCCATTTCTTCAATCGTAATTTCAGAATCCTCACGAAGAGAGTGAAGACGCATTCCGATATCTTTAATCTGTGTATTCATAGCTATACCTCCATTTTACATATTTTCTATTTGAATTAATATTCGAAGCCTAATTTTACCGCCTTCATATTAAGGTCGAACATATTCTGCTTTGTGCTAGGCACAACCTTTTGCATTGCTTTTTCGATATTTTCCTCAGGAATGATGCCGCTCTTTGCAATCATATGACCAATCATAATCATATTTGCAAGACCTGTAAGTCCCTCATCGGAAGCCATCTTTGTAGCAGGGATATAGTAGGTTTCTACATCGTCACGCTCTACCTTTCTTTCGATAAGGGAGCTGTCAACGAAAATCTGTCCACCCTTCTTGGTTTCATTTTCATACTTATCAAGAGAGGGAAGATTCATCGCAATCAAGATGTCAGGATTAGATACAATGGGAGAACCTACTGCACTGTCGCTGATGATGATACTGCAGTTTGCTGTACCGCCACGCATTTCGGGACCGTAAGAGGGAAGCCAGCTTACCTCTTTACCGTCGATAAGACCTTCGTATGCAAGAAATTTTCCTGAAAAGAGAATTCCCTGTCCGCCGAAACCGGCAATCAATATTTCCTTATTCATGGTTTTTATTCTCCTTTCTTATTTCTCTTCTGCATATTTATCTTTATATACTCCCAAGGGATAGTAGGGAAGCATATTTTCTTCAAGCCAGCCGATGGCCTTATCAGGAGCAAGGCCCCAGTTTGTGGGACAGGTGGAAAGTACTTCTACCAAGGAGAAGCCCTTACCCTCAATCTGATTCTGGAAAGCTTTCTTAATAGCTGCCTTTGCTTTCTTTACATTTGCTACATTATTTACTGCAACTCTTTCAAGGTATGTAGCACCGTCTACCTGTGAAAGCATCTCACAAACCTTTACAGGGTAGCCAACTGCTTCTACATCACGGCCGTAGGGAGAAGTCTGTGTCTTCTGTCCAGGAAGTGTTGTGGGAGCCATCTGACCGCCTGTCATACCATAAATTGCATTGTTTACGAAAATCACTGTGATATTTTCGCCACGTGCAGCAGAGTGAACTGTTTCCGCTGTACCGATAGCTGCAAGGTCACCGTCGCCCTGATAAGTGAATACGATGTTGTTCTTGTCACTTCTCTTAACGCCGGTTGCAACAGCCGGAGCACGGCCGTGTGCCGCCTGAACCATATCACAGTTAAAGTAATTGTATGTGAATACGCTACATCCTACAGAAGCAACACCGATTGTTCTGCCGGTTACGCCAAGCTCATCGAGAGCTTCCGCAACAAGACGGTGAATGATACCGTGTGTACAACCGGGGCAATAATGGAGAGGATTTTCTGTAAGTGCGTTGGGTTTATCAAATACTACCATTAGTTTTTACCTCCGTTCGCCTCGTAAATTTTATTAAGGACATCTTCTGTTGTGGTAATCATACCGCCTGTACGGTTGCAAAGAAGAACTTCCTTCTTACAACGGATAGCAAGCTCGATATCCTCAATCATCTGTCCCATAGAAAGCTCTACGCTGATGAACTTGTCAACCTTGTCAGCTGCAGCATTTAGTACTTTCTTGGGGAAAGGCCAAAGTGTGATAGGACGAATCATACCAACCTTGATACCCTCCGCTCTTGCCTGATCAATAGCATTCTTCGCTACACGGGATGCAACGCCGTATGCTACGATACAGATTTGGGCATCGTCCATAAGGTATTCTTCGTACATTGCTTCCTCTTCCTCAATCTTCTTGTAACGCTCGTAACGCTCGAAGTTAAGCTTTTCAAGTTCTTCGGGAGCAATATAAAGTGAGTTTACGATATTGGGCTTTCTCTCTCCCTTTGTTCCTGTAAGTGCCCATGACTTATCATATTCGTTGATTACACCTTTTTCAAGGCTTACGGGTTCCATCATCTGACCCATTGTACCGTCGGAGAGAATCATTGCAGGCATTCTGTACTTTTCAGCAAGGTCAAACCCCTTGAATACCATATCAACCATTTCCTGAACACTGTTGGGAGCAAGTACAAGCAAGTGGAAATCACCGTGTCCGCCACCCTTTGTAGCCTGAAAATAGTCAGACTGAGAGGGCTGGATACCGCCAAGTCCGGGACCGCCACGCTGTACATTGATAATAAGTGCGGGAAGGTCACAACCTGCAAGATAGCTGATACCCTCACTCTTAAGGCTGATTCCGGGGCTTGAAGAGGATGTCATAACTCTCTTTCCTGTGGAAGCAACACCGATAACCATATTGATAGCTGCAATTTCACTTTCTGCCTGAAGGAAAACGCCGCCCTCTGTCTTGGGCATTTTCTTTGCCATATAAGCCGCAACTTCTGTCTGCGGAGTAATAGGATAACCGAAGTAATGCTTACAGCCAGCCATAATAGCTGCTTCTGCCAAAGCTTCGTTACCTTTCATCAAAACTTTTTCAGCCATTTTAATCTGCCTCCTTATTTCTCTACTGTAATTACGCAGTCGGGACACATTGTTGCACAGAATGCACAGCCAATGCACTTATCCTGCTCTGTAACTTCTGCCGGATGATAACCGCGTTTGTTAAGCTCATCTGCAAGATGAACAATCTTTTTGGGGCAGGCGGTCACACACAGACCGCAGCCCTTACACAAATCCTTGTTAAAGGAAACCTTTGCCATATTTATTCATTCCTTTCTGCCCAGCTCTGCCTTACGTAAAGCTCGATAGGCATTAAATTTTCAATTTTATCTGAAAGTGTTTCGTACAAATCGCTTTTTACAGCAGTCATTTTTATGGGGATTCCCGCTCTCTTAGAAACCTCATTTGCATAGGAAACAGAATCAAGAATATCCTCCGCCGTGGTTTCGTCACCTATGTTGGAGTCGTTTACTATTCCCGTAAATTTCATATGGCAGGCATTTTCAATCTCCGCCATAATTTCAAGAGTCATATCAGCGTTACGGGTAAGAGGTCTGTACTTATTGATTACAAACAAAAGCTCGTAATCGCCGTCCTCCAAAATAGCATCGCTGTAACGGCCAAGTGCCAACGCACCGCGGTCGTCACCGCCGACATCTATAACAGCGTGAATTTCTTTATTCTGCAAAACACCGTAGGTTTCGGCGGGAAGTGCAGGTACATCAACATTACTGTTGGCATACTCGGATGAAATAAGCTGTACTCCGTTTTCCTCCAGAACTTTCATAGAGTCCTTTGTACGGAAATAGGGGTTAACTATATCAAGGTCGGCAATTGAAACCTTGTCACAATGACTTTTCAGCCAAAGGGCATAGTTTACAGCCACATTCGTTTTACCGCTCCCGTAATGACCGCTGAAAACAGTAATCCTTTTTATACCTCTACTGTCCATCCCATATCATCCTCACGCTTACCCCACTGAATACCTGTAAGAGTATCATAGAGCTTCTGGCTAACTTCACCGATTTCGTTGTTGTTGATAATCATTACATCATCAACATAACGAAGCTTACCAACGGGAGAAATAACAGCGGCTGTACCTGTGCCGAAGCATTCTTCGAGCTTGCCTGACTTCTGTGCCTCGATAAGCTCTTCCGCGCTGATTCTTCTTTCTTCAACCTCGTAGCCCATCTTCTTACAAAGCTGAATTACGCTGTTACGGGTAACACCTGGAAGGATGCTTCCGTTGAGCATAGGAGTAACGATTTTTCCGTCAATCTTGAAGAAGATGTTCATTGCACCAACTTCTTCGATGTATTTTCTTTCAACACCGTCAAGCCACAGCACCTGAGAATAACCGTCGTCGTGTGCTTTAACCTGTGCAATAAGGCTTGCTGCGTAGTTACCGCCTGTTTTTGCAAAGCCCATACCGCCTTTAACGGCTCTTACATATTCATCTTCAATCCAGATACCTACGGGGGCAAGACCGCTTTCGTAGTATGCACCGCTGGGAGCAAGGATGATGATGAACTTATATGTCTTGGAGGGAGCAACGCCGAGGAATTCGTCTGTTGCAATAATGAAAGGACGGATGTAAAGAGATGTACCGTCTTCTGTGGGAATCCAATCCTCGTCAACCTTTACAACAGCCTTTACAGCCTCAACAAAATCCTCTACAGGAAGCTGAGGAATGCAAAGACGGTCGTTAGTGTCGTTTGTTCTCTTGGCATTCATATCGGGGCGGAAAAGACGAACCTTGCCGTCAACGCCCTTGTAAGCCTTGAGTCCCTCGAACATTTCCTGACCGTAGTGGAAAACCATTGCCGCAGGGCTCATTACAAGATTCTGGAAAGGTACGATTCTTGCGTCGTGCCAGCCCTTACCCTCGGTATAGTCCATTACAAACATATGGTCTGTAAAGATTTTACCGAAGCCAAGCTTTTGTCCCTTTGCAGGTTTTTCCTTGGGAGTAGTAGTTTTTTCGATTGTAATGTTTAACATATATATTACTTCCTTTCTTAATCCTTTTTAAGTCCGAGCATATCAATTGACTCTTCACGCATTTTATATTTAAGGATTTTTCCTGCCGCGTTCATAGGAAACTCCTTTACAAACACAAAATATCTGGGAACCTTGTGACGGGCAATGGATGCATTGCCAAATTCACGCATTTCGTTTTCGTCTGCTTCCTCACCCTTGTGGAGAATTATCCAGGCACAACATTCCTCACCGTATCTTTCATCGGGAACACCAACAACCTGGACATCACGCACCTTTGGGTTGGTAAGGTAAAACTCCTCAATTTCACGGGGATAAAGGTTTTCACCGCCACGGATAATCATATCCTTGAGTCTGCCTGTTACCTTGTAGTAACCGTCGGGTGTTCTCATACAGATGTCACCTGAATGGAGCCAGCCTTCCTTATCAATAGTCTGTGCCGTTGCTTCGGGCATCTTGTAGTAGCCCTTCATTATATTAAAGCCACGGGCAACAAACTCACCGCTTTCTCCGTCAGGAAGCTCTTCGCCAGTCTCTGGGTCGATAACCTTACATTCAACGCCGGGGAAAGGACTGCCGACCGTTTCAACACGGTGGTCAATATCCTCATTAACCTCGCCCATTGTACAGCCGGGGGAAGCCTCCGTCTGACCATATACGGAAATGATTTCTTTCATATTCATTTCGTCTGCGGCTCGTCTCATAAGGTCTGCAGGACAGTTGGCGCCTGCCATAATGCCTGTACGGATATATGAAAAATCTGTCTTAGCAAAGTCAGGATGATTAAACATTGCAATAAACATTGTAGGAACACCATTGAAGCAGGTAATATGCTCATCATTCACGCAAGCCAAGGATGACTTGGGCGAAAAGTACGGCATGGGGTAAAGTGTTCCGCCGTGGGTCATAGTAGATGTCATTGAAAGTACCATACCGAAGCAATGGAACATCGGTACCTGAATCATCATACGGTCAGCGGTGGAAAGATCCATTCTGTCGCCGATGGTTTTACCGTTGTTTACAATGTTTCTGTGAGTGAGCATTACGCCCTTGGGAAAACCCGTTGTGCCTGATGTGTACTGCATATTACATACATCATCGGGTTTTACGAGGGATGCGCGTCTTCTTACCTCTTCCTTGGGGATAAGACTGCTTCTGCCTAACATCTGCTCCCATGTAAGACAGCCGTCCATAGAAAAGCCGACTGTTACAATATTGCGAAGGAACGGAAGATTTTTGGAATAGAGGGCATCCCCCGGAGTCATACTCTTAAGCTCGGGGCAAAGCTCCTCAATTATTTCCTTATAATTTATATCTTTACATTCCTCAATCATAACAAGTGTATGAGTATCGGACTGCTTTAAAAGATATTCAATTTCGTGTATTTTGTATGCTGTGTTTACCGTTAC
>JAZOSB010000031.1:0-48850 GCA_045656865.1 Clostridia bacterium
AAAAACAATGATTAAGATGATAAACTTTATGTCAAAGGATTTAGATTTTGATGATTAAGAAATATGATATAACACAATGTGCTTTATATAAATGCTCTAATAAAAAACGATTAGAGCGTTTTTTGCTATTAGAACCCGGATGTTTAAAATGTGTTGCCGAAGATATTAAATATCATAGTTTTAGTATTCCGAAAAAAGATGGCAGCGAAAGAGAGATAACAGCTCCTGATAAAGAATTGAAGAGAATACAGAAAAGAATATTGGTCTTATTATCAAAAGTTATAAAACCCGATTGGTTGATTTCGAGTCAAAAAGGAAAAAGCTATATTGATAATGGGAAAGCACATCAAAACTCGAAGTATTGTTTGACGATGGATGTTAAAAGTTTTTATCCGAACTGTTCACGAGAATATGTATATCAGTTTTTTATAAAGAAATTAAAAACATCTCCTGATGTAGCTAAAATATTAACTGATATAGTAACATATGATCAGCAGGTGCCAACGGGGTGCCCGACAAGTCAGATAATAGCATATTACGCTTATGAGGATATGTTTGAGGAAGTCAACTGCATTGCAAAACAAAACAATTGTATTTTTACACTTTATGTAGATGATATGACTTTTTCAAGCTCTCTGCCTTTTGATCCTCACAAAATTCGAGATACGGTAAATTCGGTATTGCTTAAATATGGGCATAAGTTAAAAGTATCAAAAACGAAGTACTATTCTCCAAAGGATTTTAAGCTTATTACAGGTGTTGCTGTTACTCCGGATAACGAACTGAAAACTTCAAACAACCTTCAAAATAAGATTATTCGTAATTTCAAGGAAGCAAAAAAGAATGATTTTGGTAATTCAAAAGATATACAATCGCTTAGAGGACAAATTCAAGCCGCAAGAAATGTTGAAGGAAACATCTTCCCCGAAATAAGCAGAATAGTAAATAAAGCTTCCCGATAAAACATTATAGAAAAATGATAAGGTATGACACAGAATGAATGATGCAGAAATTAAAATATTAGCAAAAAAATTTAGGACATATATAGAAAATGCAAGAGATGCTGAATGCTTCAAAAGGGACCTCTGTTTTGATGGATTTCCTTATTTTTGCTGTGGTGATGCATCTTGCCTTTTGGCAGAATTTCTTCGGTCTAAGGGTGTTGAAACAATTTATGTATGGGGAGAAGATGATGATGGACAAACCCATGCTTGGCTTGTTGTAAAAGATGAACGAGTTAAAACACCCATTCAATGTTTTTTAGAAATTCCGCAAGATATCAGATGTGTATTAAATTCTTATAGCGCAAATGCCTACAATAAACCTGTTGATATTACAAGATATGATGAAAGTGATATTGAGGATGGCCTGATTATTGATATTACTACTGATCAATTTGGCGGTGCTCCCGTGTATGTAGGATATATTGATGATTTACATAGACGATTTGCTTTCGAGTCGGCTGATGATTTTTGTGGGTTGGGAAACGAAAGACTATCTATGTTATATCGCACAATTATTTCCGCAAGATAGCATAATGTATTTATAGTTTCGGCAACATTTTGGCAACAAAATATTGAAAAGCCAATGGAATTATGGTAATATATAGAATATAACCACTACGAAACACGGTTTATTAACTAATTCAGTTGAGGTTATAAAAACATGAGCGAGTGGGAATAATACCGCTGTTAAAGGACAAAGCACAATATTCTGTCCGAGGCAAAATTAATATTCTTTAAAAACAAAAAAACAGACCTTAAGATGAAAAATCTTGAGGTCTATTTTGATGCCTTAAACCTGAAAATATAGGGGAATGTAGCGTATAAAATAGTGATTTTATACGCTTTTAAATACCGTAAAATTAAATAGGGTAGAGGATACGTATTTTTGCCTTTTTGACGCTGAGAGGGGTTGCCCCATAACATAGTATTTTTTAAAAAGTGCGTTTTTAGGGAAATAGCATCTTTTCTCACAACTTCTATTATACAGGAATTAAAGCACTTTCTTACAGTTATTTCTACAGTTTTTATCATTTAGTCAATGATCCTCTTAAAAATGCAGTACATTCATCATAGTTTTCAAGGCGCATATCATCCATTATAAGCTCGGGCATAACTTTAAGGGTTTGAATTTTGGAAAAAAGGTATTTAATATCCAACAACCCTGTTCCGAAAACAGGAACAGCTCTGTTATATTCTTTTATTATAAAGTCCTTTACATGGATGACTTTGATTCTGTCGCCAAGAAGCTCGAAGGCGTCATCGATTATTTGTCTCTGATTTAAATACACGTCGCGATTCATTAGGTTTGAAAGGTCAAATATTACGCCAAGATTATCTGAAGGGATATCATCCAACAATCTTCTCATTACCTGCGGAGATGAGATAGGACACTGCCACACAGGCTCAATTCCTACTGTAACACCATGCTTTTCCGCGAAGGCAACAAGCGGCCGCATATTTCTTACAAATGTTTGATAGGTTTCCTCGGAATGGTTTTTTTCAACATCACCAAGAGAACCTGTCTCAGTACCAATTACTACTGCTTTAAAATCTTTTGCATAAAGTATGAAATTTTCAAACAGCGTTAATTGCTTGCGGCAAAGTTCTTCATCAGCTGCAATGGGGTTTATATAGCAGCCCAACACGGATACGGAAAGACCGTAATCATCAAGTGTTTTCTTTATTTCTTTGGATAGAGAAGAGTCATAACCAATTTCAAAAAAGTCCTTATCATTTACCGTTTTAGCCAGTGCAAATTGCAAATTAGAAACGTTATGCTTTTTTGCATTCTCACACATTTCTAAAAAATTGCTGCCAAGATCGTGTCCCCTCATTCCAAAATTGTAATAATTACCATTCATACATCATCATCCTTTGCTAATGAAAAGTACCATCATGTTTAAAGATTATTATTGATTATAACTTAAATAAAGCTGAAAAACAACCGTTCTATTAAAAAAAGTTGAATTAATAAAATTATTTATGACTATACAGTGTGGTTTTTATGTTATTCATTGGTTCTGCTTATAAAGAATACAGAAACAAGTATAAGAATTATACCGCATATTGAAAATGAGTCCAGAGATTCTGAAAATAGGACTACGCTAAATAAAGCTGCAGCGGCAGGCTCCAGTACAGAAAGTGCGGAAGCTGTTCCAACTGGAAGGTGTCTTAACGAAAGCGTGTGAAGGAAATATGGTAAGATACAGGTGAATACTCCAAGCGCAACTGACAAGGTAATAGCTTTTTCTGAATGGGCAGATAAAACACTGACAAGTGCATCAGGCTTACAACATATAACACCTATAACAGAGGCAAATAAAAAACAATAAAAAGTAGATGTAAACGGATTACATTTTCTTTGTGTTCCTATTTTTGTAAAAATATTGTACAAGCTGAATGCTATACCTGATAAAAACCCGAAAAGTATTCCTTTTAAATCGAATCTGAATCCTCCTATTATTCCTGAAACCAGACCGCATCCAATCAGCATGGTTACAATAGAAGCTATTTTTACTTTGGTTAGTTTCTCTCTTAAAAAGATAACAGAATATATTATTACATACACGGGGGCAGTATACATTAACATAACTGCTGTTGAAATTGAAGTAGCCTGCATTGCGAAAAAGTACGAACTTGCTGTAGCAAAGAAAGATAGACCGCAACCTAAGTAAAGAATTAAATCAGGAATCCTTGCTTTAAAGAGTGCGGGATTAGAAATCAAAATATATAACCCTAAAAATTCAGCAGCAACAATTGCCCTTATAAAAGTCATATGTAATGATGAAAAACCAAGTGGGGCCATAAAATGAACAAATATTCCAGAAGTTCCCCACAGGACGCAAGCCATAACTATGTAAAAAAGAGAAATTTTTTTCTTCATAATAATTGCCTCCTAATCAATAAATTTATTCTAATTTAATCTTGATTAAAAGTCAATATTTAGAGTTCATATTATGCGAGAACAGAGCACAAATATGATTAAAATACGTTATAATTTCCTCTGGTATCCGTATGTACCTGTCATGGGGTCTTTGAATAACGGAATTTTCGGTGTAAAGAATGCAGCAATGACAAATACCACGGCAATTGTTATCAATATCCAGATTGCCCCTTGCGGAGAACTGCAACTCACAGTATTATTTGCAAACAATCGGTTTTCAATATAGTAGCTTATAAAGGCACATATAAAAAATATTGCAATATTCACCCAATCAGGAAGACTACCCAGCATTCCGTTAAGTGTATAGTAAAGAATGGGAATAAGAGCTGTTCCGACAGTAATTCCAATCAGCTTCACACAGAAAAAATTCTCGTATACCATTCCTATGTAACGGTTTTCCAATAAGGAAAATGCAAACATAGGGAAAAACAACAGCTTCATATGCTCCCATATAGATTCATTTACAGCGGAAAAAGGTGCGACAAGAACACTTCCTCCGCTCCAGTCAAAAAGAAAGTGCAACAGCACCCCTGCAATGCACGTAAAAATGAATCCACCGATTTGCCAACGAGATAAAGACATATATATAAACCTCCCAATATAGTTTTTACTAATTATATTCGGCTAAATTTACGCATATGTCTTTTGCTCACAAAGCTCGATTAAAAAACAACTCCTTGGTAACTAACCAAGGAGTTGTTTTTATTTCATTGCTGTACTGTTATTAAGAAGTGCCGTGCTGTAAATAAAGAGTACATCACAGTTTTCAAAATCCACAAAGCTTCCTACAAAACTGCTTTGTATATAACGAATGTCAACCACTGTTATTTTCTTGTAGCCCTCTGTCATCAGCGGTGCAAGGCTGCTTCCGAATGAATCACGGAAAAGCACAAGCTCCTTATCAGTTGTTTCATTGGGGTTTTCAATGGTAATCAGCGGTGCAACACCCGAAAGAAACATTTCGTATGGGTCTTTGCTGTAAGCCTTTTCCATATTATACATATCACCTTTTACCGGAGTTCCTGTGTCGTAGTAGGTAACTGTACAGGAGTCAATTGTGTCGTTTGTCAGGTACTTGATTGTGTCAGGCTTTACGGGAAGAGCATACTGTCCTGCATATACTCCGTAAAAGGGATTTTCAAGGGTGTTCACCTTGTAATCGGACTTGATAACAGTGCCCATTTCCTTTGCAATAAACTCTGCAATATCTGTTATTTCCTCCTGCTTCCAATGGGTGTCGGTTGTGTAGTAGTCATTGAGTGAAAGCAGGGAAGTAATGTCTATATATTTCATATAGTCAGTTTTTTCTTTCATTCTTTTTATAAAACCGTCATAGTCAATAGAGGGATAACCGTTTTTCTCTGCAAAAAATGCATTTTTGTCAGGAACTATTGAAAAGTAGATATTTGCATTTTTGCCTGCAATATTGGAATCAATAATCTTCTTGAAGAGCTTTGCCGAGTAGTCTGTCATATAATCATTTTCAGCTGTATCAATTTTGGAAATGTGTCCGTCTTTGAAGAAAAGTCCGTTATTATCTGCTTTTCCTAAAATCTTTGTGCTAAAAAATGCCTTTACACCACGCAACCCATCACGCATAGGGAACTGGTCAGCGGCATATGCTTCAAAGCCTGCCATAAACTCTCCGCTTGTTATTGCTTCTTTGCTGATTTCGGGCAGCTTAGCAAGGTATCTGCGTTCGCTAAGAGAGTATTCTTCCTCGGGAGTAAAAATGCACGTTGCCGAAACGGTAAAAATAAAAATCACAAATACACAGGTAAGAACTATATTTTTTACTTTTTTCACACAAATACCTCCCATCAGAATCTAAAGTATAGGAACGGGTTAAATGAACCATCCGCAAGATAAGAAGTTACTATAAAGAGAAGAATCAGAAGAACGGGAATTTCAAGAATATCAATGACCGCTTTTGCTTTCTTGTTTGATGAAAGCTTTTCTGTTAATTTCACAAAAAGCGGGGTGGAGGCAAGCATTGAAATAACTAGAATAAGCCCATAACTTCTCAGGTTATAGATAAATTCCTTTGAAATAAAGGGGATAGCACCTGCTCCAAACATTCCGCCTACTGTGGAAAATGATTCCCTGAGTCCATTGGCACTGAATATTGCAAAGCTGATTGCAACGAGGAAAAGCACATAAATGTGGCTCAGTATCTTTGTTTTTTCAAGATATTTGGAAAGGAAATATTTTTCTGCAAGAAGAAGTACGGCAAAATAAATACCCCAAATAATGAAATTCCATTCTGCACCGTGCCAGAATCCTGTCAAAAACCATACTGTGAAAATGTTAACAAGAAGCCTGATTTTTTTTACTCTGTTTCCGCCCATAGGAATATATACATAATCACGGAACCACGTGCCAAGCGAAATATGCCATCTTCTCCAGAATTCGCTCACGCTTCTTGAAATAAACGGATAGCGGAAGTTTTCCATAAAGTCAAATCCCAGCATTTTACCGAGTCCGATTGCCATATCGCTGTAGCCTGAGAAATCAAAATAAATCTGGAGCATATAAGAAATTACAAACAGCCAGTAAAAAAGCACGGATTTGTCATTTGACATATGGAAAGCTTCGCAAAGCTCACCCAAGGTGTTGGCTAAAATTATCTTTTTAGACAACCCGAAAATAAATCTGCGTACACCCAATGAAAACTTATCAAAGGAATGTGTTCTTTCTTGAAGCTGTTTTTCAACGTCGGAGTAGCGAACAATCGGTCCTGCAATTAGCTGAGGGAAAAGTGAAATATACGCCCCAAGCGTTATGGGGTTTTTTTGTGCCCTGACATCTCCACGGTATACATCCACCGTATAGCTTAATATCTGGAATGTGTAGAAGCTTATACCAATAGGGAGTGCAATGTCCAGAAGCTTCACGGAAAGTCCCGTTACCGCATTGAAATTCTCTATAAAGAAATCAGCATACTTAAAGTAGCCGAGCACCCCAAGGGACAGGGTAACGGACAGTATCACAAATATTTTGGAAAGCACTTTGCCCCTGAACTTTTCAATCAAAAGTCCAAGCAGATAGTTTACTCCTACCGTGGCAATCATAAGAAACACATACATTGGTTCTCCCCACGCATAGAAAGCCAGGCTGAAGAGCAAAAGTACAGTATTCTTTAAAGCTTTAGGTACTGCAAAATAAAAAAGCAGCACTAACGGTAGGAAATAGTATAGGAATGGAATGCTTGAAAATAGCATTTGTCAAACTCCTTTTGTCATTAAAATGGGCTGTAAAAACAAGTTTTTACAGCCCTTATTTTTAGGGGATAGGAAAAATGCTTCAGAACGGACAAACTGAACCACGGCTTGCCGTGGGTTACCCGACG
Source organism: Clostridia bacterium (assembly GCA_045656865.1). Classification (GTDB taxonomy): domain Bacteria; phylum Bacillota; class Clostridia; order UMGS1883; family UMGS1883; genus UMGS1883. The sequence continues at coordinate 7,298 of JAZOSB010000031.1, forward strand.
GCGTACGAGGGTACGTCGAAAGGTGAAGTTTGTTCGTAGCAAAAAGGCTTGCTTAAAAAGAAAAACCGAATAAAATGAGGTTTTTCAACCATATAGAAAATCTAATTATTATAATATTGACTTCATATTATATATAAATTGCCTTTTTGCGGTCTGGACTTTTTTACAGCCCCGATTTATTCTTCAAAAGATTTGGGACTCATAACAAAGAATACCTTGTTTCCCGAGCTTCCTGCAATCATTTCATCTGCGGTTGTGCAGATATTCCATCTGAGATTAGCAGAAGATTTAAGATTAGCTATGAAGTCGGATGCATTCACACCGTCTTCAAGAGTAAATACATAGCCTACAAAGGGGATTGTTCCAATCATGGGAGCAAACATTGCACCCTCTTTGAATCCCTTTATTTCTGCATTGTCAAATCCTGTAAGAAAACCGGGTTCAACGGGCATTGCACCGCATCCGATATTGCTGATTGAGGGATTAGAAGCAAGTGCTTCAGCAAGGGATACGGCACTTGAATGAGAGCCTGCCTTTGCTTTAAAATCGGAAAGAAGAGTATTTCCAACAGTCTGAGAAGTCTGGGGCTTCTCTTCGGGTTTTTCCTCAGGCTTTGTTTCAGGCTTAACCTCAGGCTTTGTTTCGGGTTTAGCTTCAGGTTTTACTTCAGGCTTAACCTCGGGCTTTTCTTCAGCCACTTCTTTTTCTTCTTCGGGAATTATTTCTTCCTGATTATCTTCTTCTGTCTCAACAATTTGTTCGTTTTCGGGTTTTGTTTCAGGCTCTTCAACTGCAGTTTCGTTTGAACAAGCTGCAAATGAAAGTATAGCCGCCAACACTAAAATAAGTGAAAGAATCTTTTTCATAGTTTTTCTCCTTTTCGTTAAATTATCAACAAATTCATTATACTATATTCTTAGTGCTATGTCAATGTTTTATATTTCCATTTGAGGGAGAGAATGTACCGCTCGGAGAAGCTCACTTAATTTATCTGTCCTACGGATTGTTTTTAATATTTTTTCCTCTTTTGGAAAATTTTCCATCATATATATCCAAACCTCTTTTAGCTTATGCATCGTAAAGTGGTCAGAAGATAAAATAGCATTGTATCGCTCGGCAAGAATATCTGTAAATTCAACCATTTCTTCCGTAGTAATTTTCTTTCCGCCCTTTATTTCACGGAAAATAGCAGGATTTTTAACCGCACCGCGGCCAATCATAATACTGCTTACATCAGGATATTTTTTGGAAATTTTTATATAATCATCCGCACAAAAAACATTTCCGTTATAGCCTAAGGGTGCTTTTGAATTTGAGTATGCCTTGTCAAAGGCTTCATAACAAGGCTCGCCCTTGTAAAAGTCCTGGCGGCATCGTGGGTGTACAATCAGCTCCTTGACAGGATATTTGTTGTAAAGCTTTATTAAATCGTCAAATTCATCGGGGGAGTCAAAGCCAATTCGTGTTTTTAAGGAAATTTCAATATCACATTCCTCAAAAATTTCGTCTAAAAATTTTTCAAGAATCCACGGCTCGCGTAAAAGTCCGCTTCCGCGTTTTTTGTTAACAACAGTCCCCGACGGACAGCCAAGATTTATATTTACCCCGTTATATCCGTATTCTTTCAGTTTTTCGCAAAATTTCAAAAATGAAACAGAGTTGTTTGTAAGCGTCTGTACAACAGGTTTTACAACACTGTTATTTTCGGGGAGCATATCCTTAAATCCCTTTCTTCCGATTTTACTGTTATCACTGGGGGAGATGAAGGGGGTATAATATTCGTCACAACCACCGAAATATTCAGCATGTGTGTTTCTGTATATATATGATGTAATCCCCTCCATAGGGGCAAATGTGAGCTTCATAGAACACCTCATAGTAAACTCATTTATACTATTTTTCATTATAGCATCAATTAAGAAAAACACAAGAAAAATCTTATCAAAAATTTCATTTAAATTCGCTTATAAGAGGCTCTTGTTATAAAAAATCAATAATTTTACATTTTACATTTTAAATTTGCGAAGCATAAGTGATGCTTTTTTGATGCTGTAGCAGACGGAACGCTCTGAAACGGATGCAACCGTATGCGAAATTGATGCTCTTTTTAGGCAAAATAAGTCTAAGCTTAAAGTGCGAGAAAATAAAAAGAAACGGCTTAAACGCGGAGTTTAAGCCGTTTCTTCTATTGGCAGGGGTAGAAGGACTCGAACCCTCAAGAACGGTTTTGGAGACCGGCATGTTACCATTACATCATACCCCTTTGTTTGCGACTATTATATTATATTCAAACTAGCATTGATTGTCAAGCAAAAAAATAAAAAAATGAAATTTTTCAATATATCTATCATTGGTTGATAATTTTGTATTAAATGCTATTTACAGAACAAACTAATTTTGATATAATTTTCCCATAATATCAAAGGATGGTAGAAAAATGAGCAAGTTCAATTTTGCAGAAAAAATAACTCTTCTCAGAAAATCCCTCGGACTTAATCAAAGCGAATTCGGAAAACGACTTGGTGTAACAAACAGAGCTGTTTCCAAGTGGGAAAATGAGCTTTCAATGCCAAGTATTGAATCCATTTATAAGATTTGTAAACTGTATAATGTGAATTTAGATTATTTCTTTGACAGTGATGAGGATAAGACTCATATCGAGCGAAATACAATGACTTCTATCCGTGAGTTGTATAAGTTGGGAAGAGGCCCTTCTAGTTCGCATACAATGGGACCTGAAAAGGCGTGCTTGCTTTTCAAGGAAAAATACCCCAATGCAAACAGTTATAAGGTTATTCTTTACGGTTCTTTGGCACAAACGGGAAAGGGACACCGCACAGATTATGCAATTGAACAAGCTTTTTATCCTAAAAAGGTCGAAGTGGAGTTCGACTGCATTACGAAAGATTTACCTCATCCCAACACATTGAGACTGATTGCATATAAGAAAGACCAGATAATCGATGAATGCCGTGTGTTCAGTATCGGCGGAGGACAGATAGTGATTGAGGGTGAAGCCCTAAAGGAAAACGAAAATGTGTATCCGCTCCACAGCTTTACCGAGATTGCAAACTACTGCAGAGAAAACAATAAAGAACTGTGGCAGTATGTTGACGAGTGTGAGAATTCCGGTATAAGTGAATTTATAAAAGAAGTATGGGCAGCAATGAAGTTTTCCATAAACAAAGGTCTTTCGGACAGTGGAGAGCTTCCCGGTATTCTGAAAGTGCAGAAGAAAGCGAAATACCTTTACAGACAACGACACATTGACGAGAGCGAACAGACTAAGGAAAACCGTCTTGTATGTTCATATGCCTTTGCAGTGAGCGAGCAAAATGCCTGCGGTGAGAAAATTGTTACAGCACCTACCTGTGGTGCGAGTGGTGTACTTCCTGCTGTATTGTATTACATTCAGGAAAAGAGGAATTTGCCCGACGAAGAAATCTATAAGGCTCTTAAAACCGCTTCTCTTATCGGCAATATCGTAAAAACTAATGCGTCTATAAGCGGTGCCGAGTGTGGCTGTCAGGCAGAGGTGGGTACAGCTTGTGCAATGGCTTCTGCGGCGTTGGCGCAGCTTTACCATATGAGCCTTGAACAGATTGAGTATGCTGCAGAAATAGCAATAGAACACCATCTGGGATTGACCTGCGACCCTATTTATGGGCTTGTTCAGATTCCTTGTATCGAGAGAAATGCAGTTGCCGCAATGCGTGCCATAAATGCAGTAAACCTTGCAAATTTCCTTACTGATTCACGAAAAATTTCCTTTGACCTCGTTGTGCAGACAATGTACGAAACGGGAAAGGATTTATCACACCATTACAGAGAAACAAGCGAGGGTGGACTCGCAAAGCTTTACAAATAAGAAATGCTTCCGAACAAGCTGTTCGGAAGCATTTCTTATTCTTTAGGTATTTTAATATTAATTCCATTTACCGCTACGCTATCATCAGCAGGTATGAGAAGATACTTTCTGCCATCGATTATACGTGTTTCCACAACGTATGTATATTCGGGGTCAACAGTAATTTTAACCTGAGGTGTCACAACCTCAAACTTTTTACTGTCAATAATATTCGTGGGGATGAGTGATGCATCCTTCCCAAAATCCTCGTCGCATTTTTCCTGAAAAGCAGTAATCTTTTCTTCGGCTACACCACTGTATTTTAGCATATTTCCAACATCATTTGCGGTGAAATCAATGGGTGCAGGGTCCTTACTTTCTTTGTGCTGTGTGATTCGCTCGCGAATCTGTTCGTGCATTGACTGCACCACGTCAAAACTGCACTCATTTTCAAGTGTCTGTGTCAATGCGTTGGTAAAAGTTTCCTTTTGCTCAGGAACAGACATAGGCGGTTCTGTTTTAAACAATACGTCAATAAGAGTATCCTGAACATTTGCTGTGTTTCTCAAATAGAAAAGAGCATTGTATATGTTCGTGCTTCTGTCATCAAACGCAGGAAACATAAAGCCTGCTTCAGGATTTGCTATTATCTGGGGAGTGATGACGGTATGAAATTCCTTCTCATCCGCTACATATCCAAGCTCGGCTTTGCTTTCTTTAACAGGACATACCGCACAGATAAAGTATGAAAAAACGTCGTTTGAATCAAGTCCACGGCTATTTTCGTCACTTGTTTTGAAAGGAACATCGTATGTATCAGAAACAAGGAGTATTACATAATTCCCCTCCATCGAAACATTGGCAATAATCGAAGATAGCAGCTTTTCGCGGGCATCCTCATCGGAAAGGGAGGTGTCACGAAGCTTCATCAATAATTTGTGTTCGTCACCTGATGTAACCTGCTGCGTGGAAAATGTTATATCAGTTAAATTTTTACCGATACCACCGGAAAGAGTTTTCCTTATAATCGAAAGAAATTTATCCTTTTCACCCTGTGGCATAAGTGCCATAGAGTTTTCTATACGTGATATAATTTCTTTTTGCTGATTGACATAACAACCGTATATTTTACCTATACAACACCTTTCACCGGTGAGATGTCTTCTGATTTCGTTAATTTCTTTTTGTAACATAATATACCTCGCATTTTGAAATTGAGTTTATTCTATCATTTTTCTACATTTTTTGCAAGGAAAATGTATTTCTTTTTCTGTGAAAACAGTTGACCTTGTAAAGCATTTAATATATAATATACATAGTAAAACACAACATTACGAAAGGCAGTTGAGTTAAATGAAAAAAATGTTTATAACCGTATTTGTTTTAATGGCATTACTGCTGATTTCTACATCTGTATTTGCCGCACAGACAACGTTATATGCATTGGACGGAAGGACTTTGCTTGTGGAAGAAAGTCAGATTCCGCTCTATACTGCAGAGGGTATGGGTTGGTTTTTGGAAAAACCCGTTACCATGTACGCTCCTGATGGCAGAACTCTTGTTGTTCCTGCTGACCGTGTTGAAGCACAGAAAGCAGTCGGTTGGTTTGTGAAAGAGGACCAGACTACCCCCGTACTTCCTCCCGAGCAAGCTCCTGCACCAACTCCTCAGCAGCCTGCCGAGCCTACTGTAACACCTGAAACAATTGTTGTTGTGCGTTATACTGACGGCTCAATTGTTAAAGTTCCGCTTGGACATGTTGCAACGTATAAAACTCTTGGTTGGGAGCATATCCATGTTGAATTTAATCAGCTTGGTAATGTTATAATATATAACCTTGAGGGTGACTCAAAAGAGGTTACTTTTGAAGATGCTGAAAAGTTCACCAAGTCAGGCTGGCTCTTTATAAAACCCGGTACACAGCCTGCACCGCTTCCCGAATTACCCGACGAAAAAGTTACTTTGTTCCATCATAGCGGTGTTACTAAAGAGGTAAATTCAAGCGAAGTTTCCTCCTATAAGTTAAGAGGCTACGGCTCAACTGTTGATGAAGCGATTTATAACTATGCAGCATCAGGTGACGGTGGAGAAAAGGTTGGTGCAATTGCACTTTTGCAGAATAAAAAGTACGAATTGGCGTTCAGGGAAGTAAAGGATGCTCTTGATAAAATCGAGGCAAACAATTCTGAATACGTTCAAAAGCTTTACACCCTCCGTTCAAACATCATTGATACATGGGGTGCGGCAGCAAATTCACCTTTGGGCTTCATAAATTATTGGTTTGATACAAGGGATGGAAAGAAATATATAATTTTCGAGTATAGAAACCTCGGAAACAAGAGAATTACTTACCTCGGTGTAAACTTTGACATCTGTGACAAAGACGGTAAGGTTGTTGAAACCAACGCGGGTTCATATTTTGTAAATAATCTCCAGATGTTACCTTGTGATAAAGCCCGTGTAGGATGGGTTGTTAAATCCGGTGAAGATGCTTTGAGTATCACTAACTTAAAGGTAAAAGAAGTTCATTTTGCGGATAACACCGAATGGAAAGCGGCAGAATAAATAATATTTACAGGGGATTGTAAAAACAATCCCCTGTGTCTTTGAGGTGCTTTATGGATATTAACGAATTACGCGAACTGATTAATTATCACAGTAACTTGTATTATACATTGGACGAGCCGGAAATCAGTGACTTTGAATATGACCGCCTGATGTCACAATTGAAGGAAATGGAGAAGGCTGATCCTTCCCTTATTACGCCTGATTCTCCCACACAGCGTATCGGGGGAAAGATTCTGTCGGGGTTTGAGGAAGTTGTCCATACAGTACAGATGCAGAGTCTTAATGATGTATTTGACAAGGAAAGTGTCCTAGATTTTGGTGAAAAGACAGAGAATGCACTTGGTGAAAAGGTTGAATACATTACAGAATTGAAGATTGACGGACTCAGCGTTTCTCTTGAATACCGTGACGGATACTTTTTCCGTGGCTCTACAAGGGGTGACGGTACTGTTGGTGAGGATGTTACAGAGAATCTTAAAACTATCAGAAATATTCCCCTGAAGCTGAATGAAACAATCCCTTACCTTGAGGTAAGAGGGGAGGTTTTTATGCCTCATTCCAGTTTTGAAGCGGTGAATAAGCTTCAGGAGGAAACAGGGCAGAAGCCATTCAAAAATCCCCGAAATGCGGCAGCAGGCTCATTAAGACAGCTTGATAGTTCCGTGGTTGCTCAAAGAAAGCTCGATATATTTGTCTTCAATATTCAGCAGATAGAGGGAAAAGAAATCACAACCCATAAGGAAGGGCTGGAGTATCTTTCCAAATTAGGTTTTAAAACCATTCCCGAAACTCCCGTATGTCAAAGTATAGAGGAAGCTTTCTCGGAAATTGAACGTATTGGCGAAATGCGTGAAGACCTCGGCTTTGACATAGACGGTGCTGTTGTAAAGGTTAATTCCCTTTCACAGAGAGAAGCTCTTGGCTCTACTGCAAAATGTCCCAAGTGGGCAGTTGCGTATAAATATCCGCCTGAAATAAAGGAAACAAAGCTTACCGATATTCTTATTCAGGTTGGAAGAACAGGTGTCCTCACCCCAAATGCTGTTCTTGACAGTGTTCGTCTTGCGGGCACTACTGTTTCAAGGGCTACACTTCATAATATTGACTATATCCGTGAAAAGGATATCCGTATAGGTGACACTGTTCTTGTTCAGAAAGCAGGTGACATTATTCCTGAGGTGGTAAGCGTTGTAAAGGAAAAACGTAGCGGAAGTGAAACTGTTTTTGAAATGCCAACAGTTTGTCCCGTTTGCGGTGCAGCCGTTTACCGTGAAGACGGAGAAGCGGCAACGAGATGTACAGGTGCAGAATGTCCTGCACAGATTGCCCGTAATATTATCCATTTTGCGTCCCGTGATGCTATGGATATAGAGGGAATGGGCCCTGCAGCTGTTGAGAAATTTATTGAAAACGGCATTATTTCTTCCGTAGCAGATATTTATAAAATCAAGGCAGAAGATATTGAATCACTCGACAAAATGGGCAAGAAAAGTGCAGAAAACCTTATTTCCGCTATTGAAAAGTCCAAGGTTAACGAGCTTTCAAAACTGATTTTTGCCCTTGGTATCCGCCACGTGGGTGCAAGGAATGCATCTATTCTCGCAACCTCTTTCGGCACTCTTGATGCCTTGATGTCCGCAAACGAGGAAGATTTGGCGAAAATTGACGATATAGGCGGTGTCATTGCAAAAAGCATAGTAAACTTCTTTAAGCAGGAGCAAAATCTTGCAATTATTGAACAGTTGCGTGCCTGCGGTCTTAATTTTAAGTGTAACGAGAAAAAAGGTGAAGGAATATTTACAGGTAAAACCTTTGTCCTTACCGGCACACTTCCTACAATGAACAGAAATGAAGCCTCCAAACTTATTACAGATAACGGCGGAAAAGTATCATCCTCCGTCAGCAAAAAAACCGACTATGTATTAGCAGGAGAGGAAGCAGGAAGCAAGCTTGACAAAGCAAACGCCTTGGGTATAACTGTAATATCAGAAGACGATTTAAAAAATATGCTTTAAAAGTATTAACTAAATATTAAATTTTATGAAATTGTCAAAATTTACTTGCCTTTGTATCATATATATAGTATAATATAACCACAGAGACACCAAATTAACTTTAGGAGGGCTTAGTATGATTAATGTTATTATTGGCGAAAAAGGTACCGGCAAAACTGCAAGACTTATTGATGCAGTACATACAGCTGAAAAGGCTGCAACAGGTAGTGTGGTTTTCATCAACAAGGGTAAGAGACACGTTCTCGACCTTTCCCACAATGTACGACTTGTTGATACAGAAGAATATGGCGTAGCTTCTTATGACGCATTCTATGGTTTTGTTTGCGGTATTCTTTCCCAGAATTATGATATAGCTCACATCTTTATCGACAGCATTACAAAGATTGTAAATGACGATATGGCAGCTCTTGAAAGCTTCCTTGACAAAATCAATGTAGTTGCTGAACAGAATAATGCTGAAATCCAGATTATTCTCAGTATGAATCCTGCGGATGCTTCCGACGGAATCAAAAAATATGTAAAATAAGTCTTCTAAACCTCTCTTTTTCGGAATATATTTCGAAAAAGAGAGGTTTTTTTATGCTTAAAAATATTATATATCTGCTTCTGTGTATTCTTTTAATTCCAATATCCGCATCTGCCATATCTGCAAAAAGTGCAATCCTTATTGACTCTGATAGCGGCAGGGTGCTTTACGAACATAATTCATACGAAAAACTGCCTATGGCAAGCACAACTAAGATTATGACAGGACTACTTGCTTGCGAGAGTGGTAAACTTAGCGAAACTGTAAAGGTAAGTGCCTTTGCATCGGGAACTGAAGGGTCGTCGCTATGGCTTAAAATAGGGGAGAAGCAGACCCTTGAAAATCTTACATATGGCTTAATGCTTAAAAGCGGCAATGATGCCGCAGTAGCAATAGCAGAATATTTAGGGGGAAGCGTGGATGCCTTTGCACTTTTAATGAATAAAAAGGCGAGAGAAATAGGTGCAGTAAACACTAATTTTGAAAACCCTCACGGGCTTGACAGTGACGGTCATTACACAACAGCATACGACCTTGCACTTATCGCAAGGGATGCAATGAAAAATGAGAAATTCAGCGAAATAGTTTCTACAAAAACATACTCAATTCCAATGAAGGGTGAAAAGTGGGACAGAGCATTAAAAAACCATAATAAACTACTCTGGAATTATGAGGGTTGCAACGGGGTCAAGACAGGATTTACCAAAAAATGTGGGCGGTGTCTTGTGTCGAGTGCTAAGCGTAATGGTAGAGAGCTTATCTGTGTAACGCTGAATGCACCCGACGACTGGAAAGACCATACATATCTGCTAAACTTCGGATTTGATAATTTTGAAACTGAAGTTGTAGCAAAAAAAGGGGAGTATGCCTCTAGCTATGTATATGACGAGAAAAATAACCGTAGTGTGAAACTGAATTTTGCTGACGATTTCATTACTTCAGTTGCAGAAAATGATGTCCTTAAAACAGAAATCAAGTATGAAAAAATCATACTTCCAGCAAAAAAAGGAATTAAAGCAGGAAGTATGATTGTGTACTGCAATGGGGAAATAATCGGTGAAATAGACCTTGTCACCGATAAAAAGCTTAACAAGCTGTCCTTTTTACAAAAAACAAAAAATTTCTTTTATAAAATCTTTAAATAATAGTCTTATTTTGTTTTGGGCTTTGCTATAAGGGAAATAATAACTGCAAAGAAAACAGCGGCAGTTATACCGCCTGATGTCGCGGTCAGTCCGCCTGTAAATATCCCCAACAGACCGTCTTTTTCCACTGCTTTTTTTACCCCTTGGAAAAGCGAATGACCAAATCCCGTAAGGGGAACTGTTGCACCTGCACCTGCAAATTTTACAAATTTGTCGTAAATTCCGAAAAGTGATAAAAATACCCCGCTGCAAACGTATCCTGTAAGGAGCTTTGCAGGGGTAATTGCCGTTTTGTCAATTATTATCTGTCCAAGGGCGCATAAAAGCCCCCCGAATAAAAATGCATAAAAATAATCCACGATATCGCCTCCTAAACTTAGTATCGTGGATTATCTGCGTATTATTCAATATTGAGCAAATTATCTCTGTATTTCTGACGGTATTCGCTTGGAGAAAGTCCAAGGTGCTTCTTAAAAATATCGTTAAATCGCTGCTGAGCGCTGAATCCAACGGACGATGCAATATCTCCGACTTTCAGATTTGTTTCTTCAAGAAGTGTTTTTGCCTTTTCAATTCGTATGCTTAAAAGATACTGAATCGGGCTGATTTTAAACTGTTTTTTAAATGCCCTTGCAAAATGACTGGTTGAGATATAGACATATCCTGCAATGTCGGTAAGGGAAATATCCGTGTTATAATTTTCCTCAATGTAACGCTTTGCGGAATCGAGGATTTCCTGCATTTTGTCGCCCTTTGTAGCGAGGTTTGATTCCCATTGAAGCCGCAGACTTCTGCTGAGCCATACGAAAAGCTCAACCGTCAGCAGGCTTTTTAAAAACTCACTTTCGCCGTCAGGCGCCTTTGTTTCGTGCAAAATTTGCTGCATTATAAGTGATATGTTTGAACAGCTTGTACTGGAAAGCTTGAAATATCCTCCGTTATCGTTACTGTCGGAAATAAATGAAAGAAAATCATTGGCACTTATATTGGAGTACTTGTTTGCTTCTGTCTTTCCAAATGAAAATTTAAGAACAATAAATCTTCCAGGACGATTTGACTCAACCTTCAGATAGTGGGGAATATTCGGCTTAATCAAAAGCAAATCATTCGTGCGGACTTTAATGGTTTTGTCATCAATGTAAAAAGTTCCTTTGTCAATTTCCTGAAGATAAACCAGCTCAAATTCCTCGTGAATACTTATATGGTCAGGATGATGCCGTGCATCCATAATCTTCTGCACAGTTTTTACAATGATGGGAAGCCCTGTTTCGGAACTTATTAAATTTTGCCACGTTTTTGGAAAGTCACTCATTTTGAACCCTCTGAAAAAATATTTTATTAAATTATACTATACATATTTACAAAATGCAAATAAATATGTTAAAATAATATAATAAAATAAGTGAAAGGCTGTGATTTACAGTGAAGACAAAATATAAAAGAGTTCTTTTGAAATTAAGCGGTGAAGCTCTCGCAGGTGAAAAAGGTTTCGGCCTCGACGAAAAAACCCTTGATGATATAGCAGCTACAGTTAAAAAGTGTACCAAAATGGGAGTAGAGATTGCAGTTGTAGTTGGCGGTGGAAACTTCTGGAGAGGCAGAACAGGGGAGAATATGGAGCGTACCCGTGCAGACCATATGGGTATGCTTGCAACTGTTATTAATTCCCTTGCACTCTGTGATGCTTTTGAAAGACACGGTATTGATACACGTGTGCAGACCGCAATTGAGATGCGTCAGATTGCCGAAACATACATAAGAGGAAGAGCAATTAGACACCTTGAAAAGGGACGAGTTGTTATTTTTGGCTGTGGAACAGGTAATCCTTTCTTTTCAACAGATACAACAGCAGCTTTAAGAGCGGCAGAAATTGATGCAGATGCAATTCTTCTTGCTAAGAAGGTTGATGCTGTTTATGACAGCGACCCTGCTACAAATCCCAATGCTACAAAGTTTGATTCAATTTCATATATTGACGTACTTAACAAGGGGTTGGGTGTTATGGATACAACCGCAACATCCCTTTGTATGGATAACAAAATGCCTATCCGTGTATTCGGACTTTCCGACCCTGAAAACATTATAAGAGTTCTTGAGGGTGAAGAAATAGGCACACTTGTATATGCTTAATTTTAAATTTTAATATAATTTTGGAGGCTTTATTATGAAAAACGATTATCCTGAACTTAGTGCTAAAATTGAAAAGGCAATTAACTTTTTTGTTGACGACCTCGGAACAATCCGTGCAGGAAGAGCAAGCACAACTGTTCTTAACAAAATCAGCGTTGATTACTATGGAACAATGACTCCTATTGGGCAGGTTGCTGCAGTTGCAACTCCCGATGCAAGAACAATCACAATTCAGCCCTGGGACGCAACTCTTATCAAAGAAATTGAAAAGGCAATCCTCGCTTCCGAGCTTGGTATTAACCCCCAGAATGACGGTAAAATGATTCGTCTCTCATTCCCTCAGCTTACTGAGGACCGCCGTAAAGAGCTTACAAAGACAGTTGCAAAGAAGAGCGAAGACTGTAAGGTTGTTGTACGCGGTATCAGAAGAGACGAAATTGAAAAGTATAAGGCAATGAAGAAAAAGAGCGAGATTACAGAGGATGATTTAAAGGGTATCGAAAAGGATATTCAGGACATCATTGATGGACAGATTAAGGAAATTGATAAAATTGCCGAGAAGAAGAATAAGGAAATTATGGAAATATGATTATGCTTCAACTCAAAAACTTTTTAAAAAAGAATGAGCATAATGTGGACTTTGACAATTTACCGCAGCATATCGGTATAATTATGGACGGAAACGGCCGCTGGGCAAAAAAACGCGGCCTTCCGCGAACAAGCGGTCATGCTGCAGGGGCAAAAACTTTTGAAAAAATCGTTGAAGATGCCGGCAATATCGGTATCAAAGTGGTGACAGTATATGCATTTTCTACCGAGAATTGGAACAGACCCAAGGATGAGGTAAATGCGTTAATGGTACTTCTTGAGGATTACCTTGACAACGGTCTTGAGAGACTTGCAGGACGAAATGTAAAAATTCATTTTATTGGTAACACAAGTGTCTTTTCCGACGAATTTCAAAAGAAAATTTGTCATATGGAAAAGGCCACTGATAATAACAGTGGTCTTTTACTTAATGTTGCACTTAATTACGGTGGACGTGACGAAATAACAAATGCTGTTAAAAAGATTTGTGAAAAAGTCAAAAACGGAGAGCTTCTTCCCGAGGATATTACAGAAGATATTATTGAGAGCAATCTTTACACTAGAGGTCAGCCCGACCCTGATTTAATTATTCGCCCGAGCGGAGAATACAGATTAAGTAATTTCCTGATGTGGCAAAGTGCATATAGCGAATTCTGGTTTTCAAACAGGCTTTGGCCTGATTTTACAAAGAAAGATTTACTTACAGCGATAAGCGATTATCAAAACAGAAACAGAAGATTCGGCGGAGTATAATCCTGCCGTGAAAGGAAGATAAAAATGAAACAAAGACTAATAAGTGCTTTTTGTGGAATAATAGTACTTATACTTGTGCTTTTAGGAAATCAGACCGTGTTTGATATAGTGGTAACCTTGATTTCATCTATGGCGATTTATGAGGTTTTGGGCGCTATCGGCTTAAAGGAGAAGAAAACCTTTACGGCATTTTCTGTACTTATGCCAATAGCTTTGATGCTTGCATCACACTTTTTTGAAGCTTATATGCTTGCGGTGGTATTTATTTTTCTTGCAGTGTTCTTACTTATTATGTTGTTTAATCATAAGAGATACTCATTCTCTGATGTTTCCATGGCATTTACTTCTGCGATAATGGTTTCTATTCCTTTTTTGTTTGTTTCTATGACAAGAAGATTGGGAAATGAAAATCTTGATGTGCTGGTTGTACTGATAGGCTCCTGGATAACTGACAGCTGTGCATATTTTTCAGGATACTTTTTCGGTAAGCGTAAGCTTGCACCTGCAATAAGTCCCAAGAAAACTGTCGAGGGTTCAATCGGCGGAGTTTTGGGAGTTATTATAATTATGGTTGCATACGCTTATGTTGCAGGGAATATAATGAATGTATCTGTAAACCTTGTATCAGCCGCATTAATTGGTTTTACAGCAGGTGTGGTTTCACAGTTCGGCGACCTGTGCGCATCAATTATCAAAAGGGAACATAGTATAAAGGATTTTGGAAATATTATGCCCGGACACGGCGGTGTTATGGACAGATTTGACAGTCTGATGTTTGTAGCACCTGCAGTATATTACATTCTAAAGTTCTTCCCAATTTTCATCAGATAAAGTAGGTAAGTTATGAAAAGCATTGCTATATTAGGTTCAACAGGCTCTATCGGTACACAAACACTTGAAGTAGCCGATATTACAAATGAATACAAAATCTCAGCGCTCACAGCACATAAAAATGTTTCTCTTATGGAACAGCAGATAAGAAAGTATAAGCCCGTTGTTGTTTGTATGACCGATGAAACTTCTGCCAAGGATTTAAAAATCCGTGTAAAGGATACAAATACAAAGGTTTTGTCGGGGATTGACGGTGTGTGCGAATGTGCTTCTTTGTCAGGGGTAGAAACTGTTGTTACGGCAATTGTCGGTATAGCAGGACTTAAACCTACGATGAGTGCTATAAAAGCAGGGAAGAGAATTGCTCTTGCAAATAAGGAAACCCTTGTTACAGCAGGGAAAATTGTAATGAGTGCTGCAAAGGAAAATAATATTGAGATTTTGCCTGTTGACAGTGAGCATAGTGCGATTTTTCAAGCTATCTCAAATCAGAATAAGTTTTTGAAAAAAATTATAATTACTGCTTCGGGCGGACCGTTCTTCGGCAAAAAACGGAGCGAACTTGCTTCTGTTACACCAGAGATGGCACTTAAGCACCCCAATTGGTCTATGGGTGCAAAAATTACGATTGACAGTGCAACCTTAGTTAACAAAGGTCTTGAAATAATTGAGGCAATGCATCTATTTAACCTTCCAGTTGAACAAATTCAGCCGATAGTTCACAGAGAAAGCATAATTCATTCTATGGTTGAGTTTTGTGACGGAAGCGTGATTGCACAGCTTGGTGTTCCCGATATGAAGCTTCCCATAAGCTACGCTTTATCATATCCCGAAAGAACAGTTCCCGTATCAAATGAATTGGATTTGGTTTCCGTGTCAAAATTGACCTTTTACAATATTGATAATGAAGCATTTCCGTCAGTGAATCTTGCAAAGAAAGCTGCAAACGCAGGCGGTGTTATGTGTGCGGTTTACAACGGGGCAAACGAAGCCGCTGTCGAGCTGTTTTTAAATAATAAGTGTAGATTTACGGATATTACCGAGCTAATTGAAAAAGCTATGGATAAATGTCCGGAGGTAAAATCTCCCACACTTGAGGATATATTTATGGCGGATAATTTTGCCAGAGAAATTGTAAAGGGATGTTGTTGATTGGCTATACTGATAACTGTTATTGGTTTTGGAATAATGATTTTTGTTCACGAATTGGGGCATTTTATTGCAGCAAAACGCTTTGGTGTACTTGTTCACGAATTTGCAATCGGAATGGGACCGCAGATTTTCTCTTTCGGCAAAGGTGAAACTAAGTATTCGCTGAGGCTTTTTCCTATTGGTGGATATGTCAAGCTTGAGGGAGAAAACGAACTGGAGGAAAATGACAATCCAAGGTCATTTTCAAACCTGAAACCGCTTAAAAGAATTATAATTTTGGTTGCAGGTGCATTTATGAATGTCCTGCTCGGCTTTCTGATTTTTACATTTATAAATATAAAGGTTGGAATCACCCCATCAATTGTTCGTGAAATCCCTGAGGAATTGGCTTCTCAGCAGGTCAATTTTCAGGTTGGGGATGAAATAATAAGGCTTAATGATTCAAGGATACATTCCTATGACGATGTCTCTCTTTTTATGAGCAGGTACGAAGATGATTCTCTGGATATTACATTAAAAAGAAACGGAGAAACAATTGAGCTTGATGATGCAAAACTGATAAAAACTGAAGCAGGATATAAATTAGGTGTAGTATTTCAGCCTGAAAAGGGTTCGTTCTTAAAATGTGCAGAATTTGCCGTGTATGATACACTCCATATTTCAAAGGCAGTTATTTTTGCTCTTGCAGACCTTTTAAAAGGAAAACAGAGCATAAGCAGCCTTTCAGGTCCTGTAGAAATCGTATCTACCGTAAATCAGGTAACGGCAGTTAAAAGTGATTACACATATCTTTCCATACTGATGCTTTTTGCAATGATTACGGTAAACTTGGGTATATTTAATCTTTTACCGTTTCCCGCCCTTGACGGAGGGAGTATAATTTTTGCACTGTACGAGCTTATAACCCGTAAAAAGGTAAAGAGTGAAATTGTAGGATATGCAGGTTTAATTGGCTTTGCACTTTTGATGTTATTGGCAATTTATGTTACTGCAGGCGATATATTTGATTTGATAAAATAAGAAAAGGGGAGAAAACAAATGAGCAGGTCACTTGCAAGAGAAGATGCATTCAAGCTTATTTTTGAAATGGAAATTACGGGAATAACTGCTGAAGATGCTGTTAAATACCTTTATGACACCGTAAATAGAACCAATGAAATGTGGGCGCAGGAATTTGTTTCATCAGCAAACCGTAAATATATTGAGACAGTTGTTTACGGTGTTGAAGAGAAGAAAGATGAATTGATTTCCAAGATTGAGCCTACCTTAAAGGATTGGGCGCTTTCCCGTGTTTCCAAGGTTAATCTGGCTGTTTTGAAACTGGCTTCTTTTGAGATTTTGTATATGGAAGATATTCCCGAAAAGGTATCAGCAAGTGAGGCTGTAATGCTTGCTAAAAAGTATGCAGGCAAGGAAGATGCTTCATTTGTAAACGGTGTGCTTGGCACTATAATCGGAAACACTGAGGAGAACTGATTTTTATGGAAGACGGAAGAAGAATTGCTACCGTAACCCAGATTAACAACTACATAAAAGCTGTTCTTGATAAAGTTCCCGTATTGCAGAATATATGGATAAAGGGTGAAATAAGCAATTTTAAACTTCATTCATCAGGGCATATATATTTGACTCTTAAAGACAATGGTGCTGTTTTAAAGGCGGTTATGTTCAGAAATGCTGCAAGTACGCTGAAATTCAAGCCTGCTGACGGAACGAAAGTTCTTGCACGCGGAAGGATAAGCGTCTATGAATCAGGCGGACAGTATCAGATGTATATTGAGGAAATGGAAGCAGAGGGTACAGGTGACCTTTACGCGAAGTTTGAGGAATTGAAAAGAAAGCTTGCGGAGGAAGGCCTTTTTGATGAAACAATAAAGAAGCCTATCCCTAAATTTCCTGAAACAATCGGCATAGTAACAAGCCCTACAGGTGCTGCTATCCGTGATATGATAAACGTGCTTTCCCGCCGTTGCCCTATGGTTAAGGTTATTATATACCCCTGTCTTGTTCAGGGAGAGAATGCTGCACAAAGTATCGTATCAGGTATAGAATATTTCAATACAAAGAAAAAGGTTGATGTTATAATTGCAGGCCGTGGCGGAGGCTCTATCGAGGATTTGTGGGCGTTTAACGAAGAAATAACCGCTCGGGCTATATTTGCATCGGAAATCCCCGTGATTTCAGCCGTAGGACATGAGGTTGACTTCACGATTTCCGATTTTGTTTCTGACCTCAGGGCACCAACTCCGTCGGCAGCGGCAGAGCTTGCCGTACCTGATGTTCTTGAACTGAAAAGAAGTATTGAATCTTCAAAAATACGGATGTCATCACTTCTTAAAGGGAAGCTTGATGCAAACATCAGGCATCTTAGCCTCATCAGTGAAAGAAGCGGTATAACTCAGTTTGAGAAAATGATAGGCGATAAGGTGCAGACGGCTGATTTACTCACTGAACGCCTTACAATGTCCTATAAAAATAAAACTGAAATTCTCGAAAAGCAATTTTCAGCAATCTGCGGAAAATTATCAGCGTTAAGTCCGCTTGCTGTTTTTGAAAGAGGTTATTGCAGTGCGTCTAAGGACGGAAAAACCTTAAACAGCATTAATGACCTAAGTAGTGGTGATATAATTAAACTCAGGCTGACTGACGGTGAAGCAGACTGTACAGTTGGCGAAAGGAGAAGTATTGATGAAATTTGAAGAAGCAATGCTTGAACTTGAAAATACAGTTAAAAAGCTTGAAAGTGGCGAAACAACTCTTGAAGAATCTATGGAGCTTTTTGAAAAGGGTGTAAAACTTTCACGTGTGTGCCAGAAGCTTCTCAGCGAGGCGCAGCTTAAAGTTACAAAGCTGATTGCACAAAGCGACAGCGAAGTAGAATTTGATACGGAGAATATGTAATATGGATTTTCAAAGTAAATTTAAAAGTTATATAAATACCGTAAATACGCATCTTGGTGAGATTTTTGATAAAAAAGAGGGAAGCACCTACGAGGCAATGCGGTACAGCCTTTATGCTGGCGGGAAAAGAATTCGTCCTGTCCTCACACTTGCGTGCTGTGAAGCATTAGGTGGAAACCTTGACGCAGCACTCTGTTACGGAAGCAGTATTGAAATGATTCATACTTATTCACTCATACACGACGATTTGCCCTGTATGGATAATGACGAGCTGAGACGCGGAAAGCCCACTAACCATATTATATTTGGTGAAAATATGGCAGTTCTGTCAGGAGATGCACTTTTAAATTTTGCCTGTGAAAATATTGCAAATTCCAAAGTGGCAAGTCCCGAAATGAATATGAATGCTCTCCGTATCATCTTTTCAGCATCAGGTGCCGACGGAATGATTGGCGGTCAGGTGCTTGACCTTGCGGCAGAGGATAAAATCATAAGTGCAGAGGAGCTTGTAGTTCTTCACAAAAAAAAGACAGGTGCTCTGATAAAGGCATCTGCTGCTCTTGGTGCCATATCTGCAGGCCGTGAAGAAAATCTTTTTTCAGAATACGCTTCCGCACTTGGCCTTGCATTTCAGATTTGCGACGATATTCTGGATGTAGAAAGTGATACCGAAACCTTTGGTAAGCCTGTACACAGTGACGAGAAGAATAAGAAAACAACATATATTACACTTTATGGTGTAGATGGTGCAAGGGCGAAGCTTCACGAAGAAACGGAGAAAGCAATTGCAGCATTGGATTTCTTAGGTAAAGACGGAGCCTTTTTAAAGGAATTTGCTCTTTATTTACTTGGCAGAAAAAATTGACTTTTTAACTTAGAATGGAGAAAAATATGTTCAGTAAACTTGATTTTATTGAAGAAAGATATGAAGAACTCTCGCAAAAAATCAGCGATCCGGAAATTATTGCAGACCAAAATCGCTGGCGAAAGCTCTGTAAGGAGAATTCGGATATAACCCCGATTGTTGAAAAATACAGAGAGTATAAAACTGCACAAAAGGCAATAGAAGATGCAAAAGAGATGCTTGAGAGTAATTCGGATAAAGAATTTGAAGAAATGCTTCTTTTGGAAATAGATGAAAACAAAGAGAAAATTTCTCTTATTGAAGATGAGTTAAAGGTGCTTCTTCTGCCGAAAGACCCTAATGATGAAAAAAATGTTATTGTTGAAATCCGCGGTGGTACAGGCGGTGAAGAGGCGGCACTCTTTGCAGGTGCACTTTTTAGAATGTACAGTATGTACGCCGAAAACAGAAACTGGAAGATTGACATAATGAACTCCAACCCGACTGAGCTTGGGGGTTACAAGGAAATTACCTTTACAGTTGAGGGTGCAGGTGCATACAGCCGTCTTAAATATGAAAGTGGAGTACACCGCGTACAGCGTGTTCCCGAAACTGAGTCTGGCGGACGGATTCATACAAGTGCGGCTACCGTAGCCGTTCTTCCCGAGGTTGAGGATGTAGAGCTTGAAATTAACCCCAACGACCTCAGAATTGACGTGTTCCGTGCAGGCGGTCCTGGTGGTCAGTGCGTAAATACTACGGACTCAGCCGTAAGAATTACCCATATTCCGTCAGGCCTTGTAGTTTCGTGTCAAGATGAAAAGAGTCAGCATAAGAATAAGGATAAAGCTCTTAAAGTTCTCAGAAGCCGCCTTTACGAATTTATGGAGGCACAGCGTAACGATGCTATAAGTAAAGAAAGAAAGAGTCAGGTCGGCAGTGGTGACAGAAGCGAAAGAATAAGAACATACAACTTCCCGCAGGGAAGAGTAAGTGACCATAGAATTAACCTGACACTTTACAAAATAGATGCCATAATGAATGGCGAGCTTGACGAAATAATCGACCCTTTAATTACACATTTCCAGAGTGAAAAACTAAAGAATAGTGAGGAATAGGTGATAAAAATGGATGGCAACCGTGCGAAAGTTAAACTGAGAAAAATAATCAATGAATTTCATCTTGAAATTATTCACGCATCCGATGATATAGAAGAAAAAGTAATCCATTCTAGTGACGTTCACAGACCTGGAATACAGCTTAGTGAGGAATATTATGACTATTTTGACCACGAGCGGATTCAAATTCTCGGTAAGGTAGAGCACTTCTATATGCTGCAGAAATCCAAGGAGGAGCAGAAAGATTCCTATGAAAAGCTTATGTCAAGCGGAATCCCTGCAGCTATTATTACCCGTGGCCTTGATGTAACCGAGGAGCTTGTTTCTGCGGCAAAAAAATATAACGTATCACTTCTCCGTACTGAGGACAGTACTTCTTCATTTATGGCGGCACTGATAGCATCTCTCAATCTATCCCTTGCTCCTTGTGTTACAAGACATGGCGTTTTGGTTGAGGTTTATGGTGAGGGTGTGCTCCTTCTTGGAGAAAGCGGTGTCGGAAAAAGTGAAACTGCCGTAGAGCTCATAAAAAGAGGGCACAGACTTGTGGCTGACGATGCAGTTGATATCCGCAGGGTATCTGCAAAAACCCTTGTGGGAAGCTCTCCCGAAATTATACGCCATTTTATAGAGCTTCGCGGCATAGGAATAGTCGATGTAAAAAAGATTTTCGGTATGGGTGCTGTAAAGAATACAGAAAACATTAACCTTGTAATAAATCTTGAACTCTGGAAAGAGGGCAAGAACTATGAACGACTTGGCCTTGATAAAGAATTTACTGATATTTTGGGTATAAAGGTACCTTCCTTGACAGTGCCGGTAAGACCGGGAAGAAATCTTGCCGTTATTATTGAAATTGCGGCAATGAATCACAGACAGCAGAATATGGGATATAATGCTGCCGAGGAGCTTAATGAAAGACTTACAAAACAGATGCAGGGTATAGATTTAACCGGCTCTGATTTGTTTTAATGTATAATTTGAAAGGATGCCGTTATGTTAAACGAATTAAAAAAGCTTGTTGATGAAAATATAATTAAGGAAAAGGTTTCAATGGCTGATGTAACCACATTTAAAACCGGTGGTATTGCTGATGTGATTGTTTATCCTAACAATATTGATGAGCTTAAAACCGTTGTTGAATTTTTTCACGAATATAAAAGCGAATATTATGTTCTTGGTAACGGTAGCAATCTTCTTGTAAGCGATGCAGGTATAAGAAGGCCTATAATATGCTTAGGACACAATTTTTCATCAATAAATGTGTTTGACAATTGTATAACAGCATCAAGCGGTGCGCTCCTTTCAGCCATTGCAAGAAAGGCGGCAGACGAATCTCTTACAGGCTTTGAATTTGCCGCAGGAATCCCCGGTACTTTGGGCGGAGCATTGATGATGAATGCAGGGGCATACGGCGGAGAGATGAAAGATGTGGTTGAAGCTGTAAGCTTTATGGACTCAACAGGACAGCAGTATGTGGTAAGCGGTGAAGAGATGGAATTTGGCTACAGAAAAAGTGCTCTTTCCGATACTGAATGTATAATTACCGGTGCAACAATAAAGCTTGAATACGGCGACAGAGCATCAATTATAGATAAAATGAACGAGCTTGCAGCTAAAAGACGGGAAAAACAACCCCTCGAATACCCAAGTGCAGGAAGTACGTTCAAGCGTCCCACAGGCTATTTTGCAGGAACACTGATTGAGGGGTGTAATCTTAAAGGCACCTCAATAGGCGGGGCGCAGGTCAGCGAAAAACATGCAGGGTTTATAATAAATAAAGGTAATGCAACAACAGAAGACGTGTGCAGATTGATAGAACTTGTCAAGGATACTGTTTTCAAGGAATACGGAGTCGAGCTTGAACCAGAGGTTAAGTTTTGGGACTAATGCAGGGTAAGGTGAGTTTATGAGATTTTTGATTATAACGGGTATGAGTGGTGCAGGAAAAACTCAGGTAATGCACTCGCTTGAGGATATGGGATATTACTGTATTGATAACCTGCCCGTTGCATTTTTGCTTCCTTTTGCAAAAATGTGCAATGAAGAAAAGGAAAAATTCACAAATGTTGCAGTTGTTACTGATATTCGTGGCGGGGAAGAACTCCTTGAAATAGATTCTGTTCTTGCCGCGATGAAAGAAAATAAAATTCCGTATGAAATACTTTTTCTTGAAGCTGACGAGGGTGTAATTGTTACAAGGTATAAGGAGACGAGAAGAAAACATCCTCTTTCTCCCGAGGGCAGTATAGAAAAAGGAATTCTGATAGAAAGGGACAAGCTTTCTTCACTCAGAGGACATGCTACAAAAATTATAGATACATCTGCACTTCTGACACGTGAATTAAAGCAAATGATAAGAGATATATACGGAGAAGAAAATAACGATTATTTCAGGGTACAGGTGCAATCCTTCGGCTTTAAATATGGAATACCGAGAGATGCAGACCTTGTGTTTGATGTAAGGTTTTTACCCAATCCTTTTTATGTTCCTGAATTAAAGGAGCATACAGGTCTGGAAAAAGCCGTTTCGGAATTTGTTTTACAGTATTCACAGACAAATGAATTTATTGAGAAGCTTGACGATATGCTTCAGATGTTAATTCCTCATTATATTGAAGAGGGTAAGACAGAGCTTGTTATAGGAATAGGCTGTACGGGCGGAAAACACCGAAGCGTGACCATTGCAGAAGAAATGGCAAAATCACTTCAAAGTAAAAACATTAAGACAATAACAAGGCACAGAGATATCAGTAAGGGTTGATTAAATGGCAAAAATCACATTTTCTCAGGAAGTTAAAGAGGAATTATGCGAAGTAAAATTTAATCGCGAAGAAGCCGTTGCCGAGCTTGCAGCAATGATTCTTTTCGGCGAGAATATTATAGATAATAAGATTACTCTCCGAACGGAACACGCAAGTATCGCTGCTAGAATACAGCTCGTATTCAGAAAGGCAATTAATGAGGAGGTTACTATCGACCTCGTGAAAGGGAGAAAAAATTACTCTATTAATGTTCCTTTGGAAGTTGCTGAAAATGCAGGCGTTTATTTTTCAGAAGATGGAGATATAGCCCTTGATGAGGATGTGTATGGGACGGAGAACTCAAAAAGAGCCTTTTTAAGAGGTGCATTTTTAGTCAGCGGCACAATTACACAACCCGAAAAAAGCTATTCGTGCGAGCTTGTAACATATAATGAAAATATGTCATATCTTGCCGCGGAAATGCTTGAGAATTTTGGAATAAAGGCAAACACGGTAAAACGTAATAACTCCTATGTGACATATCTTAAAGATAAAAATTCAGTTAATGACTTTTTAAATATAGTGGGTGCTCATAAAGTTATGCTTGACTTTATGGTTGCGCAGATAGAAAAAGATGTACATAACAGAGATAACAGAACAACAAACTGTAAGACTGCAAACCTTGACAGAACCATTTCCGCAGCGGCATTTCAGATAAAAGCAATTATGAAGCTAAAGGACAGGCAAATCTGGAATACCCTTGACGAACAGACAAAGACACTTGCCAATCTCAGACTTGAATATTTTGACCTTTCCCTTAGTGCTATTGGCGAAAAAATGAATCCGCCAATGACTAAGAGTAGTGTGAACAGGCGTATGAAAAAGCTTATGGATTTAGCGGAGGATATTTAATATGTTTACGCATTTACATGTACATAGTGAATATAGCTTGCTTGACGGTATGTGCAGAATAAAAGATTTGCCCAAAAGAGCAAAAGAGCTTGGACAAACAGCCATTGCGCTTACTGACCACGGTGTAATGTACGGTGTGGTTGATTTCTTTAAGGCCTGCCGTGATGAGGGTGTAAAGGCGATTATCGGATGTGAAGTATATACCACAAAAAACAGGCTTGATAAAAATGGCGGCAGAGGTGAAAACGAGACAAATCACCTCATATTGTTGTGCAAAAACGCAGAGGGGTACAATAACTTAATACAGATAGTCTCGGAGGGCTTTGTTGACGGCTTCTATTACAAACCCCGTGTAGATATGGAAGTACTTAAAAAGTATAAGGGCGGTCTTATTGCTCTTTCAGCCTGCCTTGCAGGAGAAATTCCGAAAGCAGTTTTGTCAGGGAATTTTGACAAAGCAAAAACAATCATAAAAGAGTATAAAGAGCTTTTTGACGAGTTTTATTTAGAAATTCAGGACCACGGTATAGAAGAACAGAAAAAGCTTAATCCTCTTTTGGTAAAGCTTGCTAAAGAGACAGATACACCGCTTGTTGCAACAAACGATGTACATTATATAAAATCAGAGGATGCCAAAAATCAGGATGTTCTTTTGTGCATCCAAACGGGAAAAACTCTTGATGAAGAAAACAGAATGAAATTTGAGACAGACGAGTTTTATTTAAAGAGTGAGGATGAGATGAGAGCCCTCTTTAAATACGCTCCCGAAGCTATTGAAAACACCAATTTAATTGCAGAAAAGTGTAATTTTGAATTTGTGTTTGGTGAAAGGCATCTTCCTGAATATGCGGTTCCATATGGTATGGAGCCTTTTGACTATCTTCACAAGCTTTGTGATGAGGGACTTAAAAAACGTTATACAAATCCCACATCTGAGCATTTTGAAAGACTTGAGTATGAACTTGGTGTAATCAGGCAAATGGGCTTTATCGATTACTTTTTAATCGTATGGGATTTTATTAACTATGCAAAGAGCAATGGCATTCCCGTTGGTCCCGGAAGAGGCAGCGCGGCAGGAAGTATAGTATCATATGCCCTTGGAATTACTGATATTGAACCTCTTCGTTACAACCTGATTTTCGAGAGATTCCTCAATCCCGAAAGAGTAAGTATGCCCGATATTGATATAGACTTCTGCCCGAAACGCAGGGGAGAAGTGATAAATTATGTTATTGAGAAGTACGGTGCTGAAAACGTAAGCCAGATTGGTACATTCGGTACAATGAAGGCAAGGGGTGCTATCAGGGATTGCGGCCGTGTATTGGGTATGCCCTATGGTGAAGTTGATGCCGTAGCAAAAATGGTACCTATGGACATTGGAATGACTTTGGAGCTTGCCCTTGAAAACCCAAAACTCAGGCAGGCTTACGATTCAAGCAATGATGTAAAAACCCTTATTGATACAGCTATGGCTGTAGAAGGTCTGCCAAGGAATATAGGTACACACGCGGCAGGTGTTGTTATTGCAGGAAATAAGGTGTCAAGCTATGTC
Source organism: Clostridia bacterium (assembly GCA_045656865.1). GTDB lineage: Bacteria > Bacillota > Clostridia > UMGS1883 > UMGS1883 > UMGS1883. The sequence goes on from JAZOSB010000031.1 coordinate 32,924, forward strand.
CCTATACAGCGTAGTGACGACATAATTTCTACTCAATATACTAAAGATACTGTAGAGGAGCTTGGACTCCTTAAAATGGACTTCCTCGGACTCAGAAACCTTACCGTTATTGAGGACACTGTAAATATTGCCAAAAGTATGGGAATCGATATTGATATGAATAATATTGACTACAATGTTCCCGAGGTTTACGAGATGATTTCGCAGGGAGATACTGATGGTGTGTTTCAGCTTGAAAGCGGAGGTATGCGTGCGTTTATGAAACGTCTTATGCCTGCCAATATAGAAGATATTACAGCAGGTATTGCTCTTTACCGCCCTGGTCCTATGGATTTCATCCCCGAATACATTAAAAATAAAATGAATCCCGGTAAAATTACCTATAAGCATCCGCTTCTTAAAGACATTCTTGAAATGACATATGGATGCATAGTTTATCAGGAACAGGTAATGCAGATTGTCCGTACGCTTGCAGGCTTTTCAATGGGGCGTGCAGATGAAGTAAGAAGGGCAATGAGCAAGAAAAAAGCAAAAGAAATGCAGCGTGCCCGTCAAAGCTTCATTTACGGCGAGGATAACGAAGACGGAAGTATTCGTTTTAAGGGCTGTGTACGTAACGGAATTGACAAGAAAACCGCAGAAAAAATATTTGATGATATGGATGCTTTTGCACAGTATGCTTTCAACAAGAGCCATGCGGCAGCATATTCTTTTGTAACTTATCAGACGGCATACCTCAAATGTCTTTATCCTGCACAGTTTATGGCAGCACTTATATCAAGTGTTATGGATAACTCAAACAAGGTAGCTGCGTATATAAATAACTGCGTCCAGAAAGGAATAAAGATTCTTCCTCCGGATATAAATAAAAGTATGGCAGACTTTTCCGTTGAAGACAGTAATATACGTTTTGGCCTTACAACGATAAAGAATGTAGGCGACTCTTTCGTAAGAAAATGCGTAGCTGAAAGAAAAGAAAACGGCGATTTTAAGAGCCTTCGTGATTTTGCCTCCCGTATGATGGGTGAGCTTAATAAGAGAAGTGTGGAATGTCTTATTAAAAGCGGTGCTTTTGACTCCTTAAAAGGAAGTAGAGCTCAGAAGCTTGCTGTTTTTGAAGAAATTATTGATTCTGAGGTCAAAGCAGGTAAAAACAATATTGCAGGTCAATTTTCTTTCTTTGGTGCGGAAGAAAATAAAGAAGATGTCTTTCCTGAAAAAGTTCAGGAATATTCCGAAAGAGAGCTTCTTAATATGGAAAAAGAGGTTGCAGGCATTTACCTTTCAGGACATCCTCTTGATGAGCATAGGGAAGAGCTTACAAAGATGAATTACCCGGCAATAGGTGATATTGCTTCGGAGGAATCTGATTATCAGGACGGAAGCGAAATATCTGTTGTAGGAATTATTTCAAACCGTCGCGATAAGCTGACACGTTCAAATACCAATATGTCCTTTATAACAATTGAGGATTTTACCGGAGGCATGGAAGTAATTGTATTCCCGAAAATCCTTTCAAAGCTTGACGCCTTATTAACAGAAAATTCGATTGTTATGATGCATGGAAGACTTGATATTAAAGAAGATGAGGGAGTAAAGCTGATTTTAGACTCCGCAGCACCTTTTGCGGGGAGAAAAGACAGCATTGTACTAAAGCTCGATGATTCCCAACTGATGCTTCTTGATAAGCTTCGCTACATTTCTTTCCAGCATACCGGTATGCGAAATCTCATTATAAGTAGCAGTTACGGGGAAATTACCGTAAATAATATTCTTGTAGACGGCAGTGACGAATACCTTGAAAAGGTGAGAAAACTCTTTGGGGAGGATGTAATTTCAAATAACACTTGAAATTTGCTGAAATATAGTATATAATCTTTTTAAATTTGATTTTCGAAAGGAAATAATTTTATGTGGACATCAGTATATATGTCGCAGAATCTTGATACCGCAAGAGAAATGCGGCAGAAGATGGAAGAGTTTGAAATTCTTGTTATGCTCCGTTCTATCAAGGTCGAGGACCGTGCAGGCGAAGATTGCTTTGAACTTCTTGTTCCAAGTGCAGAGCTCAGTGAAGCCCTGAATATAATTATTTCAGAATGATAAAATAACCCTGTCTTTAAAATAAGATAGGGTTATTTTATTAACTACTTGAAAATGCAATAATTATTTGATATAATGACTGAAATCGAGGTGTTAATTATGAACATAACAATAGTAGGCTGCGGAAAAATAGGTCATAAAATTGTTGAAAAGCTCTCAAACGAGCACGAACATAATATAACCATTGTTGATTTAAGGCAGGATGTTGTAAATGAGCTTGTAAATATGTATGATGTTATGGGTGTTGTAGGTGACTGTATAAGCTCTGAAATTCTTGAAGAGGCAGGGGTAAAGAATACAGATATCCTTATTGCGGCAACAGGAAGTGACGAGCTTAACTTTACAACCTGTCTTATTGCAAAAAAAATGGGGAATTGTCAGACCATTGCAAGAACAAAGAAGCCCCAATACAGTAAAACAATAGGACTTTTTAAGGATGATATCGGTCTTGCTCTTGTAATTAATTCTCACATTGCAGCAGCACAGGAAATTTCACGTATCTTGAAGTTTCCAAATGCTATACAAATAGATACCTTTGCAAAAGGGAGAATTGAAATACTTAAATTCAAAATTCCTGAAAACTCCATACTTTGTGATATGAAGCTTTTTGAAATGCAGGGAAAACTCAACTGTGATTTGCTTGTTTGCGGTGTTGAAAGAGATAATGAGGTTTTCATCCCCGATGGTAATTTTGAATTTAAACAAGGGGACCTTGTAAGTATAGTATCCACTTATAAAAATTGTCAGGATTTCTTTAAGAAAATTGGCATCAAAACAAATAAGGTTAAAGATACAATCATTATCGGTGGAGGAGTAACAGGTTACTATCTTGCGCATATGCTCCTGCAGTCAGGTATTAACGTAAAGATAATTGAGCATAACAGGGAGCGTTGCGAGGAACTCTCCGTACTTCTTCCTAAAGCGACTGTAATTCACGGCGACGGCACTGATAACAAGCTTTTGCTTGAAGAAGGAATAGAAAATACAAGCTCCGTTGTTGCACTTACAAATGTTGATGAAGAAAATATTCTTATTTCATTGTTTGCAAAAAGTAAAAACTGCAGGAAGCTTATTACGAAAATCAACAGGATTGAATTTGACGAAGTTATAAAAAAGCTTAACCTTGATACAATAATTTATCCAAAAACACTTACTGCAGAAAATGTTCTTCGTTTTGTAAGAGCAAAAAATAACTCATATAGCAGTAGTAATATCGAAACAATACATTTTATTCTTGACGGAAAGGCCGAAGCACTTGAGTTTAAAATTAATGAAGCATCCCGTATCGTGGGCAAGTCGCTTTTGGAACTCGACATAAGAAAAAATGTGCTGGTTGCTTGTATAAACCGCAACGGTAAAATTATTATTCCCAAAGGCCAAGACAGTATCGAGGTTAACGACAGCGTAATTATTGTTACAACTGTCGGCGGATTAAAAGATATTAACGATATACTGGAAGGTTAAATATTATGAATTATAAACGTATTTTGCGGACTCTGGGTGTTGTTCTGTGTTTTGAAAGTGCATTATTGATAGCACCTCTTGTATGTGCAATAATTTACAACGAACCTGAAGTATTTGATTTTTTGAAAAGCATATTGATTTGCCTTGCTTCCGGCGGATTATTGCTTCTTCTTAAACCAAAGGATAAGAATATTTATTCAAAAGAGGGCTTTGTAATTGTTGCTCTTTCGTGGATTACAATGAGTGCTTTTGGAGCAATACCCTTCGTTATCTCGGGTTCGATTCCTAATTATATAGATGCATTTTTTGAAATGTCGTCAGGATTTACCACAACGGGTGCATCTGTGGTCTCAGATGTAGAGGCATTACCAATGTCTGTGAATTTTTGGCGTTGCTTTTCCCATTGGATTGGAGGTATGGGTGTTCTCGTATTCCTTGTTGCACTTTTGCCGCTTTCAGGGGGAAGTAATCTTTATTTGATGAAAGCTGAAAGTACGGGTCCTGATGTAAGTAAACTTGTACCTAAAGTTAAATCGAGTGCAAAAATTTTGTACGGCTTATATATTGGATTAAGTATTATTCTGTTTGTTTTTCTCGTTTCGGGTGATATGAATGTTTATGAAGCATTGAACCACACCTTCGGAACAGCCGGTACAGGAGGATTTGGAATTAAGAATACAAGCACAGCAAATTATTCTGCATACAGCCAGATAGTAATAACTGTGTTTATGGCATTGTTTGGAATAGATTTTTCCATATATTACCTTTTAATTCTCGGTAAATTTAAGCTTATGCTCCAGTCCGACGAGGTTAAGACATATATTGGTATAATACTGATATCAACCTTGATAATATGTATAAATTGTGTCAATATGTTTGAAAATGTATGGGAATCTTTAAAACATAGTGCGTTTCAGGTTTCCTCAATTATCACAACAACAGGATATTCAACAACAGACTTTGAACAGTGGCCGGCAATATCAAAAGGAATACTGATACTTTTAATGTTTATCGGAGCCTGTGCAGGCAGTACCGGTGGCGGTATCAAGGTATCAAGAATACTTATATACCTTAAGAGTATAAAAAAAGAAATATTGATTGCATCGCATCCAAAACTGACTAAGAAAATTCAGATGAACGGCAGAGTTATTGAACACGAAACAGCTCGTGGTGTAAATGTCTTTATGGCTGCATATCTCGTTGTGTTTGTAGGGTCGGTGCTCTTAATCAGCTTGGATAATCTGGATTTTACAACTAACTTTACTGCAGTTGCGGCTACACTTAACAATATCGGCCCTGGCTTTGGATTAGTTGGACCGACATCGAATTTCTCAGTATATTCGGACTTTTCAACGCTTGTATTAACATTTGATATGCTTATCGGAAGACTTGAAGTTTTTCCAATGCTTGTTTTATTTTCTCCATACACTTGGAAAAAGTAAGTTTAAAGGGTTCTTTGTCAAAAAGGATGTAGCCATATCACTATTTTTCGTCCAGCCCATAGGAGCTGTAGCAAAATGAATCCCATTTTGCTACAGCTCTTTATACTATTTAACTTTGCTATTAAAATTAGGATAGTCAATATATAACAAAAATCCGAACCCCTTCACCGATTGGTACAAGGTTCGGATTTCTAATGATTGGTGCGAGTGTTCATAACGTGTCAAAATAAACTCACAAAAAGTTGGTAGCGACAGCGAATCGTAGTGAGGGCGTTTACAACTGAACAGATGAGCCGAGCGTGACTTTTTGTGAATGAGGGAGAAGCAAGGAAGCGGGAGAATGACTTTTTTGAACAAAAAAGTCGAAGCAAAGTTCGCTTTGCTTCGACGTGGTGCAGGTAACAGGACTTGAACCTGCATGAAATTGCTTTCACATGGACCTGAACCATGCGCGTCTGCCAATTCCGCCATACCTGCATATGAAATTTTTAACACTCAGTAATTATACAATAGAAAATTGAGAAAATCAAGCTTTTTCTTAAAAATAGCAGAGATATTTATTAACATAAACAAATATCTCTGCTTTACAATTTATTTTTTTGAACCGTGTATTGCTTCTGTATCGTCTATGCTGATTTGTGATGTGTGGGGAATAGGCTTCCAGGTAACATTCATAAACAGTGCAAGATACATTGAAACCGTACCGATAATATCAAACAATGGCCACATGAAGCTGTACCACAGCTTTTTGCCCCAGCTGAATTTCTTTATCCTCTTGTTTCCCCAGAGGAAAATGAATATTGCTTCACACATAGCAACCCAATGATTGGCAAGTCTCCAGGAAATACGCCAGAAGATGACGGTATATAGGCAAGCAAAGAATCCCTGATTTATGTATGTCACTATATAGAAAAAGCCGACTATAATTCGTCTTGCCCATGCAAACAGGGGACGAGGGGCAACTAACATAAACATATCAAAGGACATAAATCTTAATCTTAGTGACCTTAATGAGAACCAATCTTTAAAAGTATTTTTTGAGGATACAGATAATGTTTCCTTATTTATGCCTACAAATGAATTCTTGAAAAGCTGCCATCCCGATTCAACAAAGGCAAGAATATGACCTTTAGCCCATCTGATTCGCTGACGAAGCACTATTTTGAGATTTACGGGTTGCTCGTCATAAAACTCTGCTGCATCATTATAGGAAATTTTATACCCTGCTGCAACTGCGTCGGCTGCAAAGGCTCTGTCCTCAGTAAGCGAGGTATATTTCCAACCGTCTTTAACAAGCTCGTTCGAAAAGAGGAAGCCTGTTCCCTGAATATGTGTTGCAAGATGGAACAGAGAACGAGCTCTGTGCATTTTGATGGATGTACGAATCCAATGTAAAGCATACGATGCTGAAATCCAGTTATCATCAAAATTTTTTGTATTTCTGAATGAAGTTATAATCTTTTCACCAGCGTCAAAGGATTCGTTCATTCTTGTGACATAGTCTGTATTAAGAAGGTTATCAGCATCAAAGATGAAATAACCCTCAAATGAATCTCTACCGTAATCTTCCTCTATCTTTTCAAAAAGGAACTGAAGTGCAAAACCCTTTGTTCGGTGTTCATCATCAAATCTTTCGTAGCATATTGCACCGTGATTACGAGAAATTTCGGCTGTTGAGTCCGTGCAGTTATCAGCCACAACAAATGTAGTGATAAGCTCAGACGGATAATCCTGCTTTTTTATACTTTCGATAAGGTTGCCGATAACATTTTCTTCGTTTCGTGCCGCAATCAGTATTGCGTATTTGTGCTGATTTTTTGCAGGTTTAAACTTGCGTGTTGTAAAGATACCTACAACAACATATATAGCACGGAAGATTAAAAGGAATGACACAATATAACCCCAACTGTTTTTAAACGCTTTTGCAACCTCAAACGCTTTATAATTGGAGGGGTGTGCCAGTACTGTAAATGCATTGTAAACATTACCGAATATGTTCGGGTCGAAAGATATAATACTGTAAATAGCTTTTTCAAGCAAGTCGAATATTTTGTATAGAAAATCCAAAACAAGGCTCCTTTCCGTTGCCAAACTGAGCTTAAAAACTGTGAATCACTCTTCTTACGCGTGTAAATATATCATAAAACAATGCATATGTCAAGTGAGATGAAAAGCTGCCGTATCCTTTTTAATTAATGAAAGTCCATAAAAATAATTGACACTTTTTGTCCTTTATGATATAATTACAAAAGCTAAATCATAGGAGGGCAAAATGCGTTACGTTATAAAAAACTCAACAGTTCTAACTGAAAAAGGTTTTGTGAAAACTGATTTGTTTGTTGATAACGGGATAGTTGTTTCTATTGGTGGCGGTACTTATTCAGACGCTACAGTTTTTGATTTTAATAATTGTTATATTTTACCCGGTTTTGCAGATGTACACGTTCATTTGCGAGAGCCGGGTTTTTCTTATAAAGAAACAATTAAAACGGGAACCAAGGCTTGTGCAAGGGGCGGTTATACCGATGTATGCACAATGCCAAACCTTAATCCCGTACCCGACAGTATTGAAAATATCAAGGTGCAGCTTGAACTTATTAAAAAGGATGCTTGTATTGGCGTTCATCCATGTGCGGCAATTACAGTTGGTGAGCAGGGAGAAATACTCTCGGATATTGAGGGGCTTTCTGCTTACGCAATTGCCTATTCTGATGACGGACGAGGCGTGCAGGATGACAGTATGATGGAAGAGGCAATGGAGCGTGTTAAAAAATGCGGTAAGCTTATAACAGCTCATTGTGAGGTGAATTCACTCCTTAACGGCGGATATATCCGTGAGGGTGAATATTCCAAGACTCACGGACACAGAGGAATTGTTCCCGAAAGTGAATGGAAAATGGTGGAGAGAGATATTCTTCTTGGGGAAAAGAACGGATGTCCCTACCACGTTTGTCATATATCAACGAAAGAGAGTGTCGAGCTTATCCGTCAGGCAAAGGCTCGCGGAGTAGATATAACCTGCGAAACAGCACCTCATTATCTTATTTTAACAGAAGATAATCTTTGCGAGGACGCACGCTTTAAAATGAATCCACCGCTTGGAAATAAAGATGACAGGCTCGCTCTTATTGAGGGTATTCTAGACGGAACAATCGATATGATTGCAACCGACCACGCACCCCATAGTGCAGAGGAAAAGGGCAGAGGACTTGAAAAGAGCCTGATGGGTATTGTAGGTATTGAAACAGCATTTTCACTTATGTATACCCATTTCGTAAAAACGGGAATCATAACTCTTGAGAAACTTGCAGAGCTTATGTGCATAAATCCCCGAAAGAGATTCTCTCTTGGAAAAGGTGTAATTAAAGAGGGCGAAAAAGCTGACTTTACAGTTTTCGATCTTAACGAAAGCTATGTTATAAAGTCTGATGAATTTCTTTCAATGGGTAAAAGCACTCCGTTTGAGGGTAAGCCTGCTATCGGCAGATGTAAGATGACCGTTTGCAACGGTGAAATTGTATGGAGGGAAATATGAAACAGAGTATTTTTGAAATAGTTTCCAACAAAAAACTTGCTGACATAACCTATGAAATGGTTTTAAAGGGCGATTGCTCGGATATAACCAAGCCAGGTCAGTTTGTAAATATCAAGCTTGATGGCTTCTTTCTCCGCCGTCCTATTTCTGTATGTAACAGTAAAGATGATGTTCTTACCATTATATATAAGGTTGTAGGTCAGGGAACGGAAGTTATGGCAAATATGACTGCTGGTGAGAAGTTAGATATACTTACAGGACTCGGCAACGGATACGACCTTGATAAAAGCGGGGAAGCTCCCGTGCTTATAGGCGGTGGTGCAGGTGTGCCACCAATGTATATGCTCGCGGTTGAGCTTTTGAAGCAAGGAAAAAAACCTACCGTTGTTCTTGGTTTTAATAAAAAGAGCGAGGTTTTTTATGAAGAAGAATTTAAGGCACTCGGTATAAAAACTATTGTAGCTACTGCCGACGGAAGTTATGGCGTGAAAGGGTTTGTAACGGATGCTATAAAAGACCTCGACTATACATACTTCTTTACCTGTGGTCCTGAGCCAATGCTTAAAGCTTTGTATGACAACACAAACACAAGCGGTCAGCTCAGCTTTGAAGCACGTATGGGTTGCGGCTTTGGTGCTTGTATGGGTTGTACCTGCGAAACCCTTTACGGAAACAAGCGAATCTGTAAAGACGGTCCCGTTCTTGTAAAGGAGGAAGTAAAATGGGCAGACTAAGTGTTAATTTAAGTGGGCTTCAGCTTGACAATCCGATTATCCCTGCAAGCGGTACATTCGGATTTGGTTACGAGTTTGCTGAATATTATGACATAAATATACTTGGAAGCATTTCATTGAAGGGAACAACCCGCGACCCTCGTTACGGAAACCCGCTTCCCAGAATTGCAGAATGTTCAAGCGGAATGCTTAATGCTGTGGGACTCCAGAATCCCGGCGTTGATAAAGTTATTTCCGAGGAACTTCCAAAACTCCGCAAGTGCTTTAATAAAAAAGCAGTTGCCAATGTAAGCGGTTTCTCTCTTGAAGATTATGTTTACACCTGCGAAAAGATGGACAAGCAGGATGAGGTTGGTATTCTTGAAGTTAATATCAGCTGTCCCAACGTAAAGCACGGTGGTATGAGTTTCGGCACAAACCCCGATAGTGCTGCTGAAATCACCCGTGCGGTAAAGAGTGTTACCACGAAGCCCGTTTATATCAAGCTTTCTCCAAATGTAACAGACATTGTTTCCATTGCCAAGGCTTGCGAAGAAGCGGGCGCAGACGGTATCTCAATGATAAACACACTTTTGGGTATGCGTATTAATCTAAAAAACAGAAAGCCGATACTCTTTAACAAATCAGGCGGTTTTTCGGGAAGTGCAATTTTCCCCATTGCCGTATCTATGGTTTACAGAGTGTATGAGGCAGTAAATATCCCCATTATAGGTATGGGCGGTGTAACAACACCGGAGGATGTTATTGAAATGATGCTTGCAGGAGCAACGGCTGTTCAGGTCGGTGCGGCAAACCTTGTAGAGCCTTACGCTTGTAAGAATATTATAGAGGGCCTTCCTGCAGTAATGGAAAAATATAATATTGAATCTTTAGAAAGTATAATCGGAGGTGCTCACTAATGGGTAAAGATGTAATCGTAGCTTGTGACTTTGCGTCAAAGGATGCACTTGTAGAATTTCTTGACAAATTCTCAAATGCAGGCAGAAAACCGTTTGTAAAAATTGGTATGGAGCTTTTCTATGCAGAAGGCCCTGAAATAGTAAAGGCAGTAAAGGAGAGAGGACATAAGATTTTCCTTGACCTTAAGCTTTGCGATATTCCCAACACAGTTAAAAAATCAATGAAGGTGCTTTCAAATCTTGATGTTGATATGACAAACCTTCACGCTTTTGGTACAAAGGAAATGATGAAAGCCGCAATCGAGGGCTTGACTCGTGAGGACGGAACCCGTCCTATCCTCATTGCAGTAACACAGCTTACTTCAACAAGCGAAGAAAGAATGAAGAATGACCTTCTTATCGATGCTCCTTTGGCGGAGGTTGTTGAGCATTACGCAAAATGTGCCGCAGAAAGCGGACTTGATGGTGTAGTATGTTCTCCTCATGAGGCATCAAGAGTTAAGGAAGTTTGCGGAAAGAACTTTGTAACAGTTACTCCCGGTATCCGCTTTGCAGACAGTGCGGCTGATGACCAGGTAAGAATTATGACTCCTGAAAAGGCAAAGAGCGTAGGCAGTGACTACATAGTTGTAGGAAGACCTATTACAGCTGCAGATGACCCCGTAGCCGCATATGAAAGATGCGTGAGAGAATTTGTTGACTAATATTTTGGAAAGGAAGATAGAAATGAAAGAACTTATTGCAAAAGACCTACTTAAAATTAAGGCTGTTTTCTTAAGCCCCGACGAGCCTTTTACATGGGCAAGCGGAATCAAAAGCCCTATTTACTGTGACAATCGTCTTACTCTCACAGCTCCCGAGGTAAGATGCGATGTGGAAAAAAGCCTTGCAGAAGTTGTAAAGAAATATTATCCCGAAGCAGAAGTGCTTATGGGTACATCTACAGCAGGTATTGCACACGCGGCAATCACAGCACACCTTCTTGATATGCCTATGGGTTATGTAAGAAGTGGTGCAAAGGACCACGGCAGACAGAATCAGATTGAAGGCAAACTCCAGAAAGGTGATAAGGTTGTAGTTATCGAAGATCTGATTTCAACAGGCGGCAGTGTAATCGAGGTTGTAGATGCTCTCCGTGAAGCAGGAGCAGAAGTACTTGGTATTGCATCTATCTTCACATACGGTATGAAGAAAGGTCTTGAAAGACTGGAAGCTGCTAATGTAAAGAACATCAGCCTTACAGACTTTGACACAATTGTTGAAGTTGCTGCAAACGAAAACTATATCAAGGCAGAAGATAAAGAAAGACTCATAAAATTCCGTAACAACCCCTCCGACGAAAGCTGGATAAAAGGCTGATTGAAAAATTACGGAAAGGATGAGGAAAATGAAAGACCTTATAGATATCTTAGACCTCAGCTTGGCTGAGATAGATGAGCTTATAGATGTAGCAAATGATATCATAGCTAACCCCGACAATTACAGAGAAAAATGTAAGTATAAAAAGCTTGCAACACTTTTCTTTGAGCCCTCAACTCGCACCCGTCTCAGCTTTGAGGCGGCTATGTACGAGCTTGGTGGAAATGTCCTCGGCTTCTCGGAAGCTCAGTCCAGTTCAGCGGCAAAGGGCGAAAGTGTATCAGATACAGTAAGAACTGTTGAAGCATATGCTGATATTATTGCAATGCGTCATCCGAAAGAGGGTGCTCCAACAATCGCTGCAATGAAGACACAGATTCCCATTATCAATGCAGGTGACGGCGGTCATAATCACCCTACACAGACTCTTACAGACCTTCTCACCATCAAGAGAGAATTTGGCAGACTTGATAACCTTACAGTAGGTCTTTGCGGTGACCTCAAGTTCGGCAGAACGGTACATTCTCTTATTCAGGCGATGGTAAGATATAAGAATGTCAAGTTTATTATGATTTCTCCCAAGGAGCTTAAACTTCCTGAATATCTTGTAAACGAAGTACTTATCAAGAATAATGTTGAATTTATTGAAACAGAGAACCTTGATGAAGCTATGGACAAGCTTGACATCCTCTATATGACACGTGTGCAAAGAGAACGTTTCTTCAACGAAGCTGACTATGTAAGGCTGAAGGATACCTATATTCTCACTCCCGATAAGCTTGAACGGGCAAAAGAAACAATGCGTGTTCTTCATCCGCTTCCCAGAGTAAACGAAATTTCTGTTGAGGTTGATAATGACCCGCGTGCTTCTTATTTCAGACAGGCAAAAAACGGTAAATATATTAGAATGGCTCTCATTATGAAGTTACTTGGTATTCAGTAAGGGGGTAGAATTATGCATATTGATGAAATTACAAATGGTATAGTAATTGACCATATCAAGGCAGGAAAGTCTATGGAGATTTATAAGCTTCTTAACCTCGACCAGCTTGAGTGTTCCATTGCAATTATAAAAAATGTTCACAGCAAAAAAATGGGGAAGAAGGACATTATCAAGATTGACGAAGCACTTGATGTAAATCTTGATGCTCTCGGTTATATTGACAACGGTATAACAATTAACACCATTGAAAACGGTGTAAAGACCAATAAAAGACATTGCGAGCTTCCCGAAAAAATCACGAATGTAGTTAAATGTAAAAACCCCAGATGTATAACCTCTGTTGAGCAGGAAATAGACCATGTGTTTAAACTTACCGACCGTGAAAACAAGGTTTACAGATGCATTTACTGTGAAATGAAAGCAAAGAACGAGTAAACAAAAAAGACGGCTTCAGCCGTCTTTTTGTTATGCTTAATGAAGTATTACCATTTCCGAACAAGTCAGAAGAATGAGAAATGTAAAATTAAATGCGGTAAACATTCCTATATATTTAAGAGCCTTTGTGGGATTGTATTTTGTGTATTCCCTGAAAGTTATCAGACTTGCAAGCGATGCTATAAGAGTTCCCACACCGCCTATATTTACCCCCACAAGCAGGTCTGTGTAATTCTGTGTAAACTGTGAAAGCAAGATTGCCGATGGAACATTGCTTATTACCTGACAGGAAAGTATACTGAAAAGTAATGTGCTTTTGCCAAGCAAATAGCCAAAAATATTCTGCACAATCTCAATTCTTGCCATATTCCCTGCAAAAATGAAGAAGAATACAAATGTAAAAAGCAGGGGATAGTCAACATCCTGAAGAGCGTTTCTGTCAAGAATAAAAATTGATAAAGGGATAATGAAAAGCCCTATTTGATAAGGAATTGTGCGGAAAACAATAGCTATTGACAATGTAAAGAGTATCAAATAAATAATTGTTCTTTTTATCTCAAACTGAGGCTTTACATCATCTGTTTCAAGCGGTTCGGGACGAACGAATATATAACAGCAAACGGTTATTATCGCAATGGAAATAATAAATGGCGGTGCCATTATCTCCATAAATTCCAATGTCGGTATATTGAATTTTGTGAACAGATAGAGGTTTTGCGGATTGCCGAAAGGGGTGAGCATACCTCCTAAATTTGCGGCGATATTCTGCATTATAAATGTAAAGCACATATACTTTTCTTTTTTTGTAGAAGATAACACAAAATATCCAAGAGGGAGAAAGGTGAGAAGTGCCATATCATTTGCAATCAGCATTGAACCGATAAATGTTATGTATACAAGTGCAATTATGCTTGCACGGGTATTTTTTAATAAATGAACTATTTTCTGTGCCAATATATAAAAGAAATTAACATTCCTGAGAGCACATACCACCGCAAGCACGCAAAAAAGGCAAGTCAGCGTTTTAAAGTCAAAATATGAAATGTATTTACTGTCAACAGGCACAATAATGCTTGTAATAAGTGCCGCAATAAAGGCTACCGACAGAACAGTATTCTTTTTAATAAATGCCATTACATTCTGCATAATGCTTCCTCCTTGTGAAAATTTGCGCAACAGGCACATTCTACCACATCCTTAATGCTGTGTCAAACTAAAAAATAACAAAATTTTTGAAAATACTACTTTAATAATATAAAAAATTGTGTTATACTTATTTTTGTATTATTAATTTGAGGTGAAGGTAATGGGCAAAATAGGTTTTGACAATCAAAAATATCTGTCTATGCAGTCTGAACAAATAAGACAGCGTATCGCACAATTTGGCGGTAAGCTCTATTTGGAGTTCGGAGGAAAACTGTTTGACGATTACCATGCCTCAAGAGTTCTTCCAGGTTTTGCCCCCGACAGTAAGATGCGAATGCTTCAACAGCTCAAGGATGATATGGAAATAGTCATTACCATTAACGCCACTGATATTGAAGCGAATAAAACCCGTGCAGATTTGGGAATTACTTATGATGAAGATGTATTAAGACTTATCGATACATTCCGTGAACTTGACCTTTATGTAGGCAGCGTAGTTCTTACCCGTTATAACGGTCAGGCAAGCGCAAACGAATTTTTGAAAAAATTAACATCTCTTGGGATTAAATGCTATAAACACTATCCAATTGCAGGTTATCCCTCTGATGTAAAGCATATTGTAAGTGATGAAGGTCTTGGAAAAAATGACTATATTGAAACAACACGTTCACTCGTGGTTATTACCGCACCAGGTCCCGGAAGCGGAAAGATGGCAACATGCCTTAGTCAGCTTTATCACGACCATAAAAGGGGAGTAACGGCAGGATATGCCAAGTTTGAGACATTTCCGATTTGGAATCTTCCTCTCAAGCACCCCGTTAACCTTGCATATGAAGCGGCAACAGCTGACCTTAATGATGTAAATATGATTGACCCGTTCCACCTTGATGCTTATGGTGAAACAGCGGTAAACTATAACCGTGATGTGGAAATTTTTCCTGTGCTTAACGCAATGTTTGAGCTTATTCAGGGAACATCTCCTTACAAATCACCTACCGATATGGGTGTAAATATGGCAGGTAACTGTATTATTGATGATAAAATCTGCTGTGATGCTTCCAAGATGGAAATAATACGCAGGTATTACAGCGCAAGCGTAAACAAACTTCGTTCTTTCGGAGAAGGTACGGATGTAATGAAGCTTGAGCTTCTTATGAATCAGGCTGGTATGACTCCTGATAAGTGTAAGCTTGTTTCCGCAGCACTAAAAAAGGAAAAGAAAACAGGTGCTCCCGCAGGTGCACTTCAGCTTCCGGACGGAACAATTGTTACGGGAAAAACCTCATCAACTCTTGGTGCAGCATCGGCTCTGCTTCTTAATTCTCTTAAAACCTTGGGCGGTATAGATGATGAGCTTCTTCTTATTTCTGCTGAGGTACTGGAACCGATATGCGAGCTTAAGACAAAGTACTTAAAGCACCGTAATCCCAGACTTCATACTGACGAGGTACTGATGTCACTTACCATCTCCGCACTTACAAATCCTATTGCAAACAAGGCAAAAGAGCAGCTTGCAAATCTCCGCGGAAGTAATGCACATTTCTCCGTAATAATAAGTGAAGAAGATGAAAAAATATTAAGAAGACTTGGCGTAAATGTCAGCTGTGAAGCAAAATACGAAAATAAAAGCTTATATCATAACAGATAATTTAGGACTGTGGCAATTAGTTGTCACAGTCAATTTTTTTGTAAAAAATTGGCTGAATATATCGTTCTCAATTGTCACACAATACTATCGTAAGCTTTGAACTTGATAAATTTCTTATCAAGTTTGAAATTTACAAAAAATATAGATATAAAATAAAAAAGGAGAAAATGAAAATGAGTAGAAGATCCAGAGTTCTTGTACCCGAAGCAAGAGAAGCGC
>JAZOSB010000032.1:0-56130 GCA_045656865.1 Clostridia bacterium
CCTGCGGTGCGGAGATAATCACTTTGTTGTGCCATGTGCGTTTTCCGAGCGTGGCGAGGAAATTCTCGCACGGCATAAAATCAAACATTTTTTACTTTATAGGAATGTAAATTCCTATAAAGTAAAAAAGACTCCCGTCCACAAAGGGACGAGAGTTCTCGCGGTACCACCCTTATTCAAGGCAATGATGCCTTGCACTTTTACACATTAACGCAGTATCACGCTCCGCTTAACGCACATTGCTTTTCACGGAGAGCTCCCGTGCTGAAATTCAAAGAGGCACACTACAGGGAAGCTTTCAGCCCGTGACTCCCCCTCTCTCGGAAGTGATATGCCAATTCTACTTACACACGTTCAACGCCGTACTTAGTAATAATAACATAAATTATTACATTTTGTCAACCACAAAATACAATAGAACATAACATCCGTGATGGCATTTTTGCGCATATAAATCACCAAACAAAAATTTTTGATTTTTTTGAAAAAAGATGTTGACAATCCATTACTCCTCTGTTATAATAATCTACGTTGTCACGAGATGACACGTTCGATATGCGAGAGTGGCGGAATCGGCAGACGCGCACGTTTAAGGTGCGTGTGGGAGACCATACGGGTTCAAGTCCCGTCTCTCGCACCATAAAAAAGACATCTTCGGATGTCTTTTTTCAGTTATATTTGCCTTACGGCAAGTTATATTGCTGTGCAGTGTTATTTGGCTTATACCAAGTGGTATTGTGCTTCGCACAGTTTAAAGGCAAATATAATAACACTGAAACCACGGGTTTCAATATCACTTTTGATTTATCAAAAATATCACTCCAACAAAGGCAGGAATATAACTAAAAACCACTTGCATCTAAATCATTCTGATTTGCCATAAAAAACAAAGGTATCAACCCCAGTTGGTACCTTTGTTTTTTGCTTGTAAAAAGGTTCTCACCACACAAGGATGAGAACCTTTAATTTTTACTTATTATTTAGAAGGAGTTACAACAAATGTTACTGCAACGAATGAGCCATTGGAATATGCGCCTGTTGCTATAACGTGGTCACCCTTCTTAATATTTCTGAAGTTCATTTCTCTGCCCGTTGTACCATCGATAACCTTTGCACCGATACTGTTACCGAGCTTGCTTGCAAATACCTTTTCTGTAACACCACTGTCAGTAGTGATTTCTACATAGTAGTAGGAAGTGCTTATCTCGCCTACAACACCTGACTTGGAGGTTGATTCAGATTCTGCACTCTGCTCAATCTTTGTTATTGTAGAGCCGCTTAATGTAAGCTTAACCACGTTGCCGAGACGAAGGTCATATATTGTAGCAGTTTTTCCGCCTACGTTGTAGGTTGCTTCCATTGCAACGGGATATTCCTTTTCAACACCACCGGATGAAATTGTAAGGTAAGACTGTGTTGCAATCTTGATAGCTGTTATTGTACCGGAGTTACTACCCTGTGTACTTGTTGCAACAAGCTTGCTTATAACACCGCGCTTTATAGTGAGGACAACCTTATCTCCTGCATAGATTTCACGGAGGGATGCGCTGATTCCGTCACGGCGGATTATAACGTCGGATGCGAGCTTATAGCTGAATACATTCTCAGAATTTGTAAGCTCGTCCTTCACAAGAACAGAAAGTGTTATGGGGTTTTCAAGATTTATATTCTGAATAGTACCCTGAACGGTAGCCTCTGCGGTTACACGGTCAATTGAAACAATCTCTGTTCCCAGGAGCTTAACAACTACATAGTCATTTGTCTTTACAGCAGAAATGCTGTCTGCAACACCGTTTGTAGTTACTTTGTAATCGGAGGTTGCATAGTAAGATACAACTTCATCTGTTCCGTCAAGAGTAATAGAAAGTCTTGTATAGCTGTCTTTTGAAACAACACTCTGAACAGTACCGCTTATAGTCTTGCTGGATTCGGGGCTGATAGCTTCAACAAAATGAATTTCTCTGCCGTATCGTGCTACTACTATTTCACTGTTGGAAAGAATTGATGAAACAGCCGCTTTATTTCCGTCAATCAAAACCTTTGCCTGAGAGGGAACTGCATAGTCTTTCGTTATTCCGTCTGATGTTGTCAGATTAATAACTCCGCTGTCAGGATTTACAGAATTAACAACGCCTGCCTCAACAGTCATATCAAGCTTTTCCATAATTCTGTAAAGAAGAACGCAAACCTGTGCACGGCTCAGAGCGCCATTAGCATCAAAGATAACACTTCCGTCTTCAGTCTGAACACCATTCATAAAACCATTTTCAACAACGTATGCTATATAGCCTGCATCACTGTGGTTAATTGTGGAATTATCGGCAAAGTCAAGCTGGTCGGAATATGTTCTTTCAATTTCAGCATCCATAAAGTTTGCAATGAACATTGCCGCATCCTTACGGGGGAATGCTTCCTGATACTTACCGTCTTCAAGGTAAGCTACAATATCATCTTCATCAAGAATGCCTTTATATACAAGGAAAGAAATCTCTCTCTTGAAGGAATTATATGATTCGATATCAAGCTCCTGAAGAAGATACTGATACTTTTCATACGCAAGGTCAGCAATCTTAGAGTACGCGCTGTTTGAATAACCTGCAACACGTGCAAACAGAATAACTGCCTCAATCTTGGTTATAGCCTTGTCAGGCTTAAATGTACCATCTGTATAACCCTTGATAATACCAAGGTCTGTCATTTCTTCAATCTGCTTTGCCGCCCAATCGTGGTCGGGGGAAAGTACATCGGGGAATGTGCCTGCCGCAAACGCAGGAAGCGCTGTGCAGGATAATATTAAACAAAGTGTAACGATAACGGACAGAAATCTTTTTTTCATTTCTATCGTCCTCCTTCCTATACTTGTTATTATCATATCACACATAAAAGGAAAGTGCAATACAAAATTTCGAAAAATTGTGTAAATACTTACAATTTTTTTAACAAAAAGCACTACATTTGGTAGTTATGGCTATATTATGAATTTTCTATATTTTGATTGAATTAAACCCGAAACTGTGTTATAATGTTATGCACGAAGAAAGGAATTGAATTTTATGTTATGTACTCGCTGCAACAAAAATGTTGCTGTTATATTTGTAACCCGTATGGAAGGCGGAAAAACCGTCAACGAAGGCTTGTGTATGCCCTGTGCAAGGGAGCTTGGCATTAATACAATGCAGCAGATGGCAGGCGGACTTGATATGGGTGATATGGAAAACTTAGAATCACAGATGATGGAAATGTTTGAAAATGAGGACAATGCTCCCGATGGCGGGGGAAACCCTCTTGCAAGCTTTTTTTCCAATATGTTCGGAGGTTTTCCTGCCTCTTCCCCCGAAAACGGAATCGAGAGTAGCGAAAAACCCGAGAAAAAGGATAAAGCAAAAAACAAGCCCGAGAAAAAGAAAAAGCTTCTTGATACCTACGGCACAAATCTGACTGCAAAAGCAAAAAGCGGTCAGGTGGATATGGTCGTGGGCCGCGACCGTGAAATAGAAAGGCTTGTACAGATACTTAACCGCCGTACAAAGAATAACCCTGCTCTTTTAGGTGAGCCTGGGGTTGGCAAAACAGCCATTGCAGAAGGGTTTGCCGAAAGAATAGTAAGCGGTAATGTTCCCGAAAAGCTTCTTGACAAGGAGGTATATCTTCTTGACTTTACCGCAATTGTGGCAGGAACGCAATATCGCGGTCAGTTTGAAGCAAGGCTTAAAGGAATTATTGAAGAAACAAAAAAGCTTGGAAACATTATACTGGTAATTGATGAGCTTCATAATATTGTCGGTGCAGGAGATGCCGAGGGCGCTATGAGTGCCGCTAATATTTTAAAGCCTGCGCTTGCAAGAGGTGAAATTCAGGTAATAGGTGCAACCACACTTACCGAATACAGAAAATTCATTGAAAAGGATTCTGCTCTTGAAAGACGTTTCCAGACTGTTATAGTTGAAGAGCCGTCTCCCGAAGAAACCGTTGAGGTGCTTCGCGGAATAAAGGGCTATTACGAAAATTATCACAAGGTTAAAATTTCAGATGAGGTCATAAATACTGCCGTTAATCTTTCAAGAAGATATATTACAGACAGATTTCTGCCCGACAAGGCAATTGACCTTATTGACGAGGCAGGAAGCCGTGCAAACCTCAAAAATGCAATTCTTGTGCAGATAGCGCACACAGAAAAGGAGCTTGCCACACTTACAGCACGGATAGAGGAAGAAAACACGCCCTCCGAAGAGGAAAATACCGAGCAGAATTATGAAAAGCTTGCGGAACTCAAAACCCGTGAATGTACTCTCCGTCAGGAGATTGATAACCTTAAAGAACAGCTTTCTGATGTAAGTCTTACTCCCGACGATATTGCATACGTAGTTGAGTCATGGACAAAAATCCCCGTACAGAGGATTACTCAGGCAGAAACAGAAAGACTTCTCGGTCTTGAAGAAAGACTTCACAAGCGTATTATAGGGCAAAACGAAGCGGTAAGTGCAGTAAGCCGTGCAATACGCAGAAACCGTGCGGCACTTTCCAAAAAGCTCCGTCCTGCAAGCTTCATTTTTGTAGGACCTACGGGCGTTGGTAAGACAGAGCTTGTAAAACAGCTTGCAACAGAGCTTTTTGACAGTGAGGATGCACTTATCCGTGTAGATATGACAGAATTTATGGAGAAGCATTCCGTTTCAAAACTGGTTGGCTCTCCTCCGGGATATGTGGGCTATGATGATGCAGGTCAGCTTACCGAAAAGGTGAGAAGAAAGCCGTACTGTGTGGTGCTTTTTGATGAAATTGAAAAGGCACATCCCGATGTTCTTAACATTATGCTTCAGATACTTGATGACGGCAGAATAACCGACAGCCACGGCAAGGTGGTAAGCTTTGAAAACACTGTTATCGTTATGACAAGCAATGCAGGAAGCGACTGGAAAGGAAGCGGCATCGGTTTTGCGGAGAGTATTTCCAAGCAGAACAAGGAAAAGGTTAACCGTGCACTTAAAGCCGTTTTCCGTCCCGAATTTCTTAACCGTGTTGACGAAATCATAGTTTTTGACGAGCTTAACCATAGCGAAATGAAGGAAATTCTTGAGCTTATGCTCTCTGAACTTTCGGAAATGCTTGAAAACAAGGGGATTGCTCTTTCCGTAACTGACGAGGTAAAAGAGCTGCTTGTAAATGATGCTGTACGTGAGCATCTTGGTGCAAGGCCTTTAAGAAGGCTTATCGGACGCAAGATTGAGGATAAGATTGCGGACATTATAATAAGTGGCTCTTATAAAAATGAAGTAACCATTTTGATGAAAGACGGCGAAATTATTTGTGAGTAGTAAATTTCTGTTTTTATACAATACTCCCATGCAGAGGGCGGAGCTTATAAAATGCGAAAAAGTAATAAAGGCACTCTTCCGAAAGTTCAGGAAAAGTGCTGTGTTTACTTATTTGCAGACGGATACCTCCCCCTGCTGTATAGATGCTTTTAGTTCTATGCTTACTGATGAATTTCAAAAAGATGATGCTGTTTTTATAAGCAGTGACATATCGAAACAGATGAAAGACATTCTCGGAGAATATGCAGAGGTACATTTTTTAAAAGGATGTGCAATTTGCCATCCTTCATCATTAATTTATACCGAAAAACAGGAAAATGAGATTTGCTTTACCCATACATTAAACCGTGAGAATATTAGTAAAGCTGTAGAAATTGCCATTGACCTTTCCCTTAAAAGAAAGAAAAAGCTTACAGTTTGCAATGTTGAAGACACAGGTCCATTTATTGAAGAAGCCCTTACGAATGCGTTTGACAAGTCGATTCACATTGAGAAAGAGTATTTGTCCTTTGACGAAGCACTTTTTACGTGTATGAATACCATACCGCAGTTTGATGTAGTGCTTACAGCAGAGCAAGCTGCAAAAATTCTGAAAATGCATATAGGTTATACGGGAGGGTTTTGTTCATCAGCAATCCCTGATGGTTATTCGGTTATCTATACAGACAAGGGGAAAGTCTACACAAGACAGGCTCTCCCGTATGAGCAGATGAATAGCACAGTCCTATTTTCCTTCCTGCTGGCATTTTCCGCAATCCTTGAAAAAGAGCTTTCTATGAAAAGTGCGGCAGACTGGCTCAAAAGAGCTTCTTCACTGTCTTTTGAAACTCACAGAAATGCTCAGGAAGATGATTTTATAAACAAGGTTATTTTAGAGATTGAAAAGCCAATGAGAAAACACGCGAGGTAGCGAAATGATAGTAGAGATAAAAGATTTTGTCCCCGAACACACCTTTGACTGCGGACAATGCTTCCGCTGGGAAAAACAGCCCGACGGCAGTTATATAGGAGTTGCCAATTCACAGGCGGTCAGGATTTCTGCAAAGGGAAGCACTGTGGAAATACAGGGTATTACCCCCGAAGATTATGCAAGCTTCTGGAAAAGGTACCTTGATGCCGACAGAGATTATTCTGCCGTAAAAAGTGCAGTAAATATAAATGCCACTATGGATAAAGCCGTAAAATTCGGAAACGGAATACGAATTCTCAGACAGGATTTTTTTGAAGCACTTATTTCCTTTATAATATCACAGAGAAGCTCTATTCCGAAAATCAAAAACTGTGTGGACAAGCTATGCAGACTATATGGAAACGAAATTAAGTTTGATGGAAAGTCATACTATTCCTTTCCCGCCCCCGAAACAATTGCCTCTCTTTCTGAGGATGACCTCCGCGCATTGGGCGTAGGATATCGTGCACCGTACATACTGAAAGCGGCAAAGGCCGTGGCAGACGGTGATATTGACGTAAGTGTTCTTGATACGCTTGACACACCCTCTGCAAGAGAAAAGCTTCTCACCCTTTATGGTGTAGGTGATAAGGTATGCGACTGTGTTCTTCTGTTTTCCCTCGGGAAATACGACCTCTTCCCTGCTGATGTATGGATAAAGAGGGTTATGGAAGAGGAATTTGATTCAAAGGATGCAAAAAAGCTAGGTGAATCACAGTTTGGTTCTTACAGCGGTTTTGCACAGCAGTATCTTTTTTATTGGAGGAAATACAATGTTTAAGAATTTTTACGCAGACACGTATTTTGAAAATATAAAAGATGTTTCTCCCGAATACCTTAAAGAGAAAGGTATTGAGGGAATTATTCTTGACATCGACAACACCCTTATCGGGCATGATGTCCCTATCCCCGATGAAAAAACTATGGCGCATCTTCGTCTTTTTGAATCTGCAGGACTTAAACTGTGCGTTGTTTCCAATAATAAGTATGAAAGAGTAAAGAATTTCACCGAAAAAATCGGTGTGGAGTTTTTTGTTCACGAGGCATTAAAGCCAAAAAAACACGGCTACATTGAAGCTTCCAGTGAGATGGATCTTCCTATGAATAAAATAGCCGCAATTGGTGACCAGATTTTTACCGATGTGTGGGGTGCAAAAAGAGCAGGTTGCTTTGCAATACTTACAAAGCCGCTGCACAAAGGCAACGAGGGAAAATTCATTGCATTTAAAAGAGTTCTTGAAAAACCTTTTGTAAAAAAGATACAGAAGAAACAAAATTTGTGATATTTTCAAAAAAAGCTTGCATTCTATATATTTAGATGATATAATACCTTTGACGTAAACGAAGGAGTGGGTTGCAAAAACCCACTCTTTCGCATTATATTAAACCAAATTTCGGAAGGGATGGTAACTTGGCAAAGATTGATGAAGCACTTGAAAAGCTTGCCGCAGATGTCTGTGAAAGGCACGGTGTATATATTTACAACACCGAGTATAAAAAAGAGGGCAGTGAATATTTCCTCCGTCTCTTTATTGACAAGGACGGCGGCGTAACCATTGAGGATTGCGAAAATGTAAGCCGTGATATAAGTCCGCTTCTCGACGATTTGACATTTATTAAGGAAGCGTATATTTTTGAAGTTTCCTCCCCGGGTATTGACCGCGCGCTTACCCGTGACTGGCATTTTGAAAAGGTAATGGGTGAAGAAATTGAAATCAAGCTTTTTGCACCTCTTGACGGCAAAAAGGAGTTAAGCGGTGTACTTACAGGTTATTCTGACGGTATTATCACCGTTTCGGAAAACGATAAAGAGATTACAATTGAAAAAAGCAAGGCTGCATCTGTGCGTCTTGCATTCAAATTTTGATAGGAGTGTTTAGAAAAAAATGAACAAGGAACTTATTCTCGCACTTGATGCACTTGAACAGGAAAAGCGCATCAAAAAGGAAGTTATGTTTGAAGCTCTTGAAGCGGCGCTTGTTACTGCTTACAAGAAAAATTTCGGTAGTGGTTACAACTGCTTTGCAGAGGTTAACCGTGAAAACGGCGATATGCGTGTTTACTGCACAAAGACCGTTGTAGAAGAGGTTCTTGACCCCTTTACAGAAATCACACTTGAAGAAGCACAGTCAATAAATAAGCGTTATGCTATCGGTGACAGTGTTGATTTTGAAGCAACTCCTGCCAAATTCGGCAGAATTGCAGCACAGACAGCAAAGCAGATGGTTGTACAGAAAATCCGCGAGGCAGAACGTGGAAATATGTATGATGAATACAGCGACAAGGAAAATGACGTTATGAGCGGTAAGGTTGAAAAGCTTGACCGCAGAGGAATTATGATTGACCTCGGTACTGCGGAGGCACTTCTTGCTCCCTCCGAGCAGATTCCCGGTGAAGATTACACCCCCGGCAGAAGGCTTAAGGTATATGTATTTGAAGTTAAGAAGACCACTAAGAGCGTAAACCTTAATGTTTCAAGAACACATCCCGGTCTTGTTAAGAAGCTCTTTGAACAGGAAGTTCCCGAAATTGCAGACGGAACAGTTCAGATTAAGAGTATCGCAAGAGAAGCAGGCAGCCGCAGTAAGCTTGCCGTATTCTCTGAGGACCCCAATGTTGACCCCGTAGGTGCTTGTGTAGGACAGAAGGGTATCCGCGTGGCAGGAATTGTTCAGGAGCTTAACGACGAAAAGATTGACGTTATCCAGTACAGTGAGGACCCTGCAGAATATATCAGCGCAGCTCTCAATCCTGCAAAGGTATTAAGCGTTGAAATCGATGAAAAGA
This sequence comes from Clostridia bacterium, assembly GCA_045656865.1. Classification (GTDB taxonomy): domain Bacteria; phylum Bacillota; class Clostridia; order UMGS1883; family UMGS1883; genus UMGS1883. The sequence goes on from JAZOSB010000032.1 coordinate 9,052, forward strand.
ACAAATCCGCACTTGTTATCGTTCCTGAATTCCAGCTTTCCCTTGCTATCGGTAAGGAAGGTCAGAATGCACGTCTTGCCGCAAGACTCACAGGCTGGAAGATTGATATTAAGAGCGACAAGGACTATGAGGGGACTGAGGCGTAATGTCCACTCCACTCAGAATGTGCGTTGTATGCAGGCAAATGAAGCCGAAAGCCGAGCTTTTGAGAATTACTAAAAAAGATGGGGAATTTTCGGTGGATGTTTCGGGAAAGCTTCCCGGACGCGGTGCATACATATGCAAGGGAAATGATTGCCGTGAAAAGTTTGAAAAGCAGCGTTCGTTTGAAAGGGCTTTTAAGGGTGCGTTTCCTCAGGAAGTTAAAGAAATTATAAAAAAGGAACTGATTTAATGAACGATAGATTACTTGGTATGCTGGGTATGGCAGTCCGTGCAGGTAAAGTCAGCTTCGGTGTGTTTATGACCGAAAAAGCACTTAATGACGGGAAAGCCTACCTAGTAGTTGCCGCAGAAGATATGGGGGCAAGTAACCGCCGGAAAATAGAAGCAAAATGCAGTGAATGGAATACGGACCTTATATTTTATTCTGACAAGGAATCCCTAAGCCGTGCAATAGGTAAAAAGAATGTGCCCGTTGTGGCAGTTTGTGATGAGGGATTTAGCAAGGCTATCGTTAAAATTTACGGAGGTGTTCAGAAATGATTGCAAAACAAAAAATCAGCCAGATTGCAAAAGATATAAATATCCCCGGCAAGGAAATTGTAAAAATGCTCGCTGAAGCAGTAGGAATTACAAAGAGTACTGCCGCATCTTTGGATGTAGAGGAAATGAGCCTTGTAATGGAATATTACACGCAGAAATTTGACGACGGCTCAACTATTGAGGAGTATGTGAACTCTCAGCATGAAAAAGCGGAAGAAGAAAGAAAGGCTAAGGAAAAGGAAAAAGCTCCTTCTTCCGAAGCTTCCGCAGAGGATGCTCCCGAGGAAGAAATTTCCACCAAAAAGACTGTTCGTTATGTTGACACAAGAACAAACGCAGTTGACCTTGATATGCAGCTTGCAAAGGAGAAGGCAGAACAGCTTGCTCCCGAAATAAAAGATACAGAAACAAACAAACAGCGTGTTAAGAAGAACAAAAACAAGCAGCAGCCTCAGAAGAAGAATCAGCCCAAGCAGCCCGAAATCCAGAAACCCAAGAAGGAGGAAAAGCCCCAGCCTATTCATGTGGTTATTCCCGATACAATTACTGTCGGCGACCTTGCACAGAAGCTTAAGGTTGCGGCTACCGAAATTATTAAACGCCTTATGCAGCTTGGTATTATGGCGGCTATTACTCAGGATATTGAGTATGATGTTGCCGCACTTATCGCTGAAGATATGGGTGCAGAGGTTGAGAGGGAAATCATCATTACAGCGGAGGATAAGCTCCTTAGCGACGCAGAAGCTCCCGATGAGGAAAAGGACCTTCTTCCCCGTCCTCCCGTTGTCTGCGTAATGGGACACGTTGACCATGGTAAGACAAGTCTTCTTGACGCAATCAGAAGCACAAATGTTACCGCAAGTGAAGCAGGCGGTATTACACAGCACATTGGTGCTTATATGGTAAATATCAACGGAAATCAGATTGCATTCCTTGATACACCCGGTCACGAAGCGTTCACAGCAATGCGTGCCCGCGGTGCACTTGTTACTGATATTGCTATCTTGGTTGTTGCAGCAGACGACGGTATTATGCCTCAGACAATTGAAGCTATCAACCACGCAAAGGCTGCAGAGGTAAGCATTATCGTAGCAATCAACAAAATTGATAAAGAGGGTGCTAACCCCGACAGAGTTAAGCAGGAGCTTACAGAACACGGTCTTGTTCCCGAAGAATGGGGCGGCGATGTTATCTGTGTAGAGGTTAGTGCAAAGCAGCATAAAAACATTGATTCACTTTTGGAAATGGTACTCCTTACCGCAGAAGTGAAGGAACTTAAGGCTAACCCCAACCGTCACGCAAGAGGTACTGTTATCGAGGCGAAGCTTGACAAGGGCCGCGGTCCCGTTGCAACAGTTCTTGTACAGAACGGTACACTCCGTCAGGGAGATATTATCGTAACAGGTACTGCAGTAGGCCGTGTAAGAGCAATGGTTGACGACAAGGGTAAGAAAATTAAGGAAGCTATCCCCTCTACACCCGTTGAAATCGTTGGTCTCAGCGAAACTCCTGACGGTGGCGACCCGTTCTATGTAGTAGAAGACGAGCGTGCTGCACGTAACGTTGTTGAAATAAGAAAGCAGAAGATTAAGGATGAGGCTAACAAAGCAAGACAGAGAGTTAACCTTGACGACCTCTTCAGCCAGATTCAGCAGGGTGATGTTAAGGACCTTAATATCATAGTTAAAGCTGATGTTCAGGGTAGTGTTGAGGCTGTAAGACAGAGCCTTGAAAAGATTTCCAATGAGGAAGTACGTGTTAGAGTTATCCACGGTGCAGTAGGTGCTATTACGGAAAGTGACGTAACACTTGCTTCTGCTTCCAATGCTATTATCGTAGGTTTCAATGTTCGTCCTGATGTCGGTGGCAGAAATGCGGCTGAACTTAACAAGGTAGATATGCGTATGTACAGAGTTATCTACGAAGCTATCGAAGAAATTGAAGCTGCTATGAAAGGTATGCTTGCTCCCACATTCCGCGAAGCTGTTATCGGTCACGCAGAAATCCGTCAGACATTCAAGGTGAGCGGTGTCGGTACAATCGGCGGTTGCTACGTTACAGACGGTAAAATTCAGCGTAACTGCAGCGTAAGAATCGTTCGTGACGGTATCGTTATCCACGAGGGTGAGCTTGATTCACTTAAGAGATTCAAGGATGATGTTAAGGAAGTAAATAGCGGTTACGAATGCGGTATGGGATTTGTGCGCTTTAATGACATTAAAGAGGGTGATGTAGTGGAATGTTACATCATGGAAGAAGTTAAGCGATAATCGCACATTTTATTTACAAACAAAGACAAAATAAGTAAATGAGGGAAAAACCTCATTTACTTATTTTTGAAAGAAGGGCTATATTATGTCATTTAAAAGAACAGACCGAATAAATGAAGAAATAAAAAAGGAATTAAGCAGTATTATAAGAGAGCTTAAAGACCCCAGAATCCCCATGATGACAAGTGTCGTAAACGTAAATGTTACAAACGACCTCCGTTATGCAAAGGCGTATATTTCCGTTATGGGAACAGATGAGGAAAAAAATGACGCTATAAAGGGGCTTAAAGCAGCGGCAGGTTTTATCCGCCGTGAGGTTGGGAGCCGTATCAAGCTCCGTGCTGTCCCCGAATTTACTTTTGAGCTTGACAGCACCATCGAATACGGCGCACACATTAACAAGCTGTTAAACGACATCAGCAAATAAATCCGAAAGGAACTTCTCTATGAAGAAAGTTATAGAACATCTGAAAAACAGTAAATCAGTCGCTATATTCGTGCATACAAACCCCGACTGGGACTGTATAGGAAGTGCAATGGCACTAAGGTGTGCCCTCCGCAGCATAGGTATAAAATCCGATGTTTTTACGGAAACTCCCCTCTCTAGACATCTATCCATTCTTGACACAGATGTAATTTCCTATTCCGACGGGGTAACTGCACCTGATTACGAGTGCTACTGCGCCGTTGACGTGGGCGGTATTGACAGAATAGGTCTGTGGGGAAAATTCTTTGATGAAAAGGAAAACACAGTCTGCATTGACCACCACTATCAGTCGGCTCCTTTCGGTAAAATCAGCTATGTAGAGCCGAAAAGGAGTGCCACGGGTGAGCTTATTTATGAAATGCTTGTGCTTGGCGACTTAGAAGTAACACAGGAAATTGCAAGCTATCTCTACTGCGCAATTTCTTCCGACACGGGGTCCTTGCAGTATGCATCGGTTAACCGCCGGACTTATGAAATTCTAATTGCACTTACAGATACAGGGATAAATACTACCTGGCTTTGCAGTATGCTTTATGAAAGGAACACCCTGACACAACTCAAATTAAAGGCAGAGGCAATTGACTCCATAAAGCTCTATAAAAACGGTACAATTGCCACTGCAAAGCTTACCAACGAAACAATGGTAAAATACAATGCCGACAAAACAGATGCCGACGCACTTGCCCAGCTTCCCCGAAGCATTGACGGTGTTATGATAAGTGCATTTTTAAAGGAGCTTCCCGACGGTGACATCAGGGTAAACTTACGCAGTCTGGGAGATTACAGTGTTGAACCCGTTGCGAGGATATTTGGCGGCGGCGGTCACAAAAAGGCCGCGGGCTGTACCTTTAGCGGTGTTTCCATTGAAGAAGCTGAAAGACAGCTTGTAGAAGAACTGGAGAAACTTTGATGAACGATTATTGCGGAATAATAATTTTGAATAAGCCCGTGGGAATATCCTCGCACAAATGTGTGGGAATAGTCCGCAAGGCACTTGATATGAAAAAGGTCGGTCACACAGGAACTCTCGATCCCGAGGCAAGCGGCGTTCTGCCTATCTTAGCAGGGCCTGCAACAAGGGCTTCCGACTTTTTAACAATGGAAGATAAGCGTTACCGTGCAACAATTCTGCTCGGAACAAAGACCGATACCCTTGATATGGCAGGGGAAATCCTCGAAGAAAGGCCCGTTAACGTGACCGAGGATGAAATATATGCAGTTTTAAAGAAATTCACAGGCGACATAAAGCAGATACCCCCGATGTACAGTGCAATTCAGGTAAACGGACAACGGCTCTACCACCTTGCAAGACAGGGTGTAGAAATTGAGCGAGAAGCACGTGATATAACGATTTTCTCAATTGAGATTGAGAAACTTGAGCTTCCCGAAATAACTGTCAATGTGCACTGCAGTAAGGGTACATATATCCGCACACTTGCTTCGGATATTGGTGAAGCCTTGGGTTGCGGTGGATGTATAAAGGCACTTAAGCGTACATCTTCGGGAGTGTTTACGCTTGACAAGGCAATTTCTCCTGAGGAGCTTATGGAACTTAGCGAAAAAGGAGAGGTTGAGAAAGCTATTCTCCCACTCGACTCCTTTTTTGAAAATTATGAGTCGATTAAGCTTGACAAAAAACGTGCCGACCGTGTAAAGAATGGTGTTTCCATTTATTACAGAGGAAAAACAATTGGTAATTTTTACCGTGTTTATGACGAAAACGGAGTGTTTATTGCCCTCACTCAAGCGGATATTATAGACGAGCGAGAATGTCTCAGACTTATAAAGGGGTTTTATAAATGAAAAAATCTCCCTCTGCAATAGCATTGGGATTTTTTGACGGAGTGCATATTGCACATCGGAAAATTATCTCTCTTACAGTAGATTACGCAAAAAAGAATAGCCTTTCCCCCATTGCATTAAGCTTTGACGCATCCCCTATGGAGCTCCTGTCCGATGGTAAGGTAAAATACCTTACAACAAATGAGGAGAAGAAGAACATCATTGAATCTCTGGGTGCTGACACGGAATTTCTCCCACTCAGCAAAGAGCTTCTTTCTATGGAGGCTGACGCTTTTGTAAAAGAAATACTCGTAGATAAGTACAATGTAAAATTTGCAGTATGCGGATATAACTACCGTTTTGGAAGAAGCGGAAAAGGAGATACTAAGCTACTGCAGGAATTGGGAAAGCGGTACGGGTTTGAGGTTACGGTGTGCGACTGTGAAATTCTTCACGGTGAAAGTGTTTCCTCCAGCCGTATAAGGGAGCTTATTTCCGAGGGGAACATAGAATCTGCAAACGAGCTTCTGGGGAGAAGCTTCTCCCTTTCAGGAATTGTATGCGAGGGAAAACAGTTGGGTAGAAAACTGGGTTTTCCAACGGCAAATGTATTTTTTAACGAAGATACCGTTATCCTTAAAAACGGTGTATATAAAACACTTGTAACGGTGGAAAATGACAGCCACACAGCTATTACCAATACCGGGATAAATCCCACAGTAGGCGGAGAAGCACTCCGCACAGAAACATATATTCCCGATTTTAACCGTAATATATACGGAAAAGAAATTAAGATTGAATTTTTAAGCTTCATTCGTGAAGAAAGAAAATTTGACAGTATAGAAGAACTGAAATCACAGATAAAACGAGATATAGACAGGATGTGAATTTTATGAAAACAGGACTTGTTTTAGAGGGCGGTGCAAGCCGTGGTTACTTTACCGTGGGAGCACTTGACGCTCTTATTGATATAGGCTTTAAGGCAGATTATCTTGTAGGGACATCTGCCGGAATTGCCAACGGAATTTCCTTTGTTTCAAATCAACGAGGCAGGGGTCTTAAAATCGGACTTGAATACCTTAACGACAAGCGTTATATGGGTCTGAGACATCTTATTAACCCGAAAAAACGCAGTTATTATAATGTGGATTTCGTCTTTGACGAGCTTCCAAATAAGCTTATTCCATTTGACAGCGAAGCTTACGATAAATCAGGGTGCAAGGTTGTTGCCGCACTTACAAATCTTGAAACGGGAAAAAGTGAATACCACACCGTTACAAGTGAGGACAGAAAGTGGAAAACCGTTGTGGCAAGCTGTGCCCTCCCCATTATGTTTCAGCCCGTAAAACTAGGAAATCAGCTTTATATGGACGGTGGTATAACAGACTCTATTCCCTTTCAGAAAGCAATTGACGAGGGATGCGACAAAATTGTTGTTATTATCACCCGTGAACGCAGTTATGAAAAAGAGCCTGAGAAAGCACTTGACATAAGCGGTTTTCTTTACAGAAAATATTCTGAATTCAGAAAAGCACTCCAAAACCGTACAGAAATGTATAACAACACTCACAACAAGCTGTTGGACCTTGAAAAAGAGGGTAAAGTTATACTGATTGCACCCGAAATTGACACCTCCGAATGGAAAAGAACTGAAAGACGACCCGAAAAAATTCAGGAAATGTACGATATCGGCTATAATACTTTGATGAAGTACAAAGATAAAATAATGGAATAAAAGCCTTAGTTTGAAAGAAAATCGTCATTATATGATCCACCTTTGTGCAGGTGCGGTCACATAATGACGATTTTCTGTTATTAATGCACGATTGTACTTCCGCCGATAAATTCGCGGATTATGGATGTCGGCGGAATTGGAGCAGGGTCAAACTCATTAAAATAAGACAAAAGCTTAATAAGTCTTCTCGCACGGCTGTAATGAGGGCTTTCGGAATTTATCCTTTCAAGAAGCTTTAGGGCAGGCTTTTTAATTACTGCCAGTTCGTACACAAGCGAGGAATTAAACACCTCGTCAGCTTCACTTTCAAAGGGGAATATATATTTTTGTTCTCCGCGGCGCACACTCTTCCACAGGCGGAATGTTTCCTCTGCGGGAGTATTTCTGTGCTGTGCATCACGAATCATACGCCTGAGAAGTCTGTTATCCGTGGGTGAAAACGCATTGTACTCATCAAGGCAAAGGCTTGTAAGACAGCTAAGATATATTTTATATTTGTTTTCGCGCTCTACACGGCTTGTCAGAAGCTCATTAAGGGCGTGAATACCCTCCGCAATTATAATCTGATTATCCGAAAGGGTGAGCGTTTGCCCCTTTACCCTCTTTCTTATTTTAAAGTCGTATCGTGGAATTTCTACCGTTTCGCCTTTGGAAAGCAAAGAAAGATGCTCATTAAAAAGCTCATAATCAATGGCTTCCACACATTCAAAGTCCATCTCCCCATTTTCGTCACGGGGCATCCTCTCGTCATCCACATAATAATCATCCAGGGATATAACTACGGGGTTGATGTGATTTATTTTAAGATGGAGGCACAGCCTGTTTGCAAAGGATGTTTTTCCCGAGGATGACGGGCCTGCAATAAGAATAACCTTGATTTCGGGACATTCCTTGATTCTGTCCGCAATACGGCTGATTCTTTTTTCGTGAAGTCCCTCCGCCATATTGATAAGCTCTGCAATACGGTTTTCCCTTATGGTTTTATTTAAGGCGAAGATATTGTCAATTCCTATCGTTGTTATCCAGTCACGGTAATCCTCGATAGCGTTATGAACCTTTATACCCTGCTTTAACTGAGGTATTGTATTAATGGTATAATCAGCAGGATATTTAAGCAAAAATCCGTCGTCAAAGGGCTGTATATCAAATACAGACAATGCACTCACACTATAAGCAATCGGCTGATAGGTAAGGTGATACCTCTTTGCTGTTTTACATACTGTAATATACTCAGCAGGGAGAGATGCAATTTCCTCTGCCCTTTCCTCTTCTCCGCTTTCAAGGAAAAGTGTTGCCGCCTGAGAGCGGCTGAGCTTTACAGAACGAAACTGTGTATTATCTACAATTGTTTTTTGCATAGCAGATTTAAGGTCTTTTGCAAGCTCTTCTCTGTCCTTATCCGTTTTCATTTCAAAATAGGTAGATTTATTTACAGACTGCCTGACAAAGACAGCGTTTGCATCAGTCATTTCAACGGCGTGGAGAAGCACCAATATGAGGGACTCCTTGTATATCAAATATCCCTCGTCAGAGCTTATTGTAAGAGGTTCTATTACATCATTTTCTTCAATAACATAATCTGCAGAAACAATTTTTCCGTCCACCTTGCAGGCAAGGACAGAAGATGAAAGCCCCATTTCTTCAATAAGCTTTCCCACAGTAATTCTTTTTTCTGTACTCATTTTTTCGTTTTCGTAGGTAAAGTTAATCATTATATTCACCTCAAAAATTCAAGTGCTGCTTTCTTCTTTTCTATTATTTCATCAATGCGGTTAATATAATCGGAAGCTTCCTTTGGATTAAACACTCTTTCTATTCTGTCGCCCTTTACCATCTTTGTGGAAGCACCTCCGCCCATTGCAAGGATGGTCTGTATTTCCTCCATTATGAAAATGTTATAAAGGCTTTCGTGTCCTTGTTTGGAAAAGCCCACATTTTCAAGATTTCCAAGGGTGTTTTTCTGCTTGTAAAGGTAGTATGGATTGTAGCCCTTTTCCGTAAGGTAATCATACGATAACTGCACCATAGAATCCATATCCTTTGCAAATCTCAGCTTCTCAAAATCCGAGATAAGCCGTGCCGCCCGTTTAAGATACATTGTATGCACAGTCACCGCATGGGGTGAAAGAGCGCACACTTCTTCTACTGTTTTCTTAAAGTCATTCGTGCTTTCATCAGGAAGCCCTGCTATAAGGTCGGCATTTATGCTGAAATCATATTTTTTGGTCATTTCAAAAGCCTTTATTGTATCCTCAACGCTATGGCGTCTCCCTATCTTATCAAGGGTTTTCTGATTCATTGTCTGCGGATTTATGCTTATGCGGTTTACTCCGTTTTCCCATAGGACAGCAAGCATTTCATCAGAAAATGTATCGGGTCTGCCTGCTTCTACGGTAAATTCACGGAGATAAGTTACATCAAAACAGCTTTTGACACGCTTTATAAGTCTGTCTAAATCGTCAGGCGATAATGTCGTCGGTGTACCGCCCCCGAAATAGATTGTTTCCGCCTTGTAGCCGAAGCTTTCAGCCATACGTGCGGTTGCCTCAATTTCTTTGAGTAGCGCTTCCACATACGGTTTAACAAACTTCTGATTGTGCGCCACCGCCTGTGATATAAAGGAGCAGTAAGCACATCTGGTAGGGCAAAACGGCACTCCCAGATATAAGCTGACCGTGTTTTCTTCACGGTTTTTCAAAAGCTCAAATTCTGTTTTTGCGACATCAAGACTAAGACGTGCCTTTTTTGGGGTTACAAAAAATTCTTCCTCCATATAGCTAAGAATTTCTTCATCGGTTTTATTTTCGTCAAGCATCATCCGCGCCGTTTTAGCAGGGCGTATTCCCGTGGAAATACCCCACGGAGTGGGCATATCGGAAAGCTTCTTGCAGGCAAAAAACACCGACTTTTTCACAAGGTCGCTGATTTGTCGTTTCTCGGGAGAAAAAAGCGTAGCTTTTATTTCACCCTCGGCGGATTTTTCGCCGAGGGTGACTTTAGCTTTTGCAATATATGAATTTTTATCAGTTTTCAAAACGGATTCTGCCGTAAAGTCGGAATTAAGGTCAAAAAACAGTTGCAGAATCTGTCTTACCGCATCCTCAAAGGAATGCCCGCTTGTTATAATATTCATTTATATCATTCCTATATAGGGGTTATTCATACGTTCAAAGCCTATGCTTGTTGACATTCCGTGTCCGGGGAAAACCCTCACTGAATCATCAAAGGTATCGAGCAAAAACTTTATTGACTGAAGTTCTGTCTTTAGGTCACCGAAATCATACCTGCCGATAGAACCGCGGAAGAGTAAATCTCCGCAAAAGAGGTTATCTCCACACACATATGTTACCGAGCCCTGACTGTGACCTGGGGTATGAAAATACTTTATCTCTGTATTTCCGAGGGTAATTTTCTCTGCAGCTTCAAGAGAAATTGCACCATTATAGGTTTTTACCCCTACTCCCGTAAGAAAGCTGAGGTTTTTAGTATTATCACGGAGCATTATCTCATCACCGCTGTGAATAAAGACCTTTGCCCCTGTTTTTTCAGCAAGGTCACTGACCGCACCCGTGTGGTCAAAATGTCCGTGGGTAAGGAGAATTTTTTCAAGGGTGCATCCCTTTTCTTCCAATGCACTTAAAATTTTCTCCGTTTCGTCACCAGGGTCAATAACTACCGCCTTATTATCCTCTGTCAAAAGGTAGCAATTTACTCCAAGCTGACCTAAAACCAAACATTGTATATCCATATAAATTAACCTCTTGTTCTCTTTATGTCATATACGCCGGGAACACGGTGAAGTCTTCTGATAAGGCTTTCGATATGCGCTTTGTCCTCAACCTCAACAGTAAGGTCGATAAGGGCTGTTCTGTCCTTCAGTCCTCGTGCATTTGCCGCAACAAGGTTGAGCTTCTGTTCAGCCACAACACCGATAACATCTGCCAGAACGCCAGGTCTGTTAGTACATTCAATACTGATTTCCGCACTAAAGGATGAGGATATGTCATCAAGCCAGTTACACTCTATCATACGGCTCTTCATATCTTCCGTAATGTTTTCGGGAAGAACATTGATACAGTCGCATCTGTGTACGCTGACACCTCTGCCCCTTGTGATAAAGCCTATAATATCATCACCTGGAACGGGGTTACAGCAACGGGAAAGTCTGACAAGACAATTGTCAACGCCTTTGACCTCAATACCGCTGTCGCTCTTTCCTCTTTTCTTACCTATCTTTGCGATAGCATCAGGAGAAATCTCCTCCTTGTGGTCATTCTGATAGCTGTCACGAAGTCTTGTTATAACCTTTGCCGCAGTTATTCCGCCGAAGCCGATAGCGGCATACATCTCGTCTACATTTGAGAAACCGTAACGTTTGAGCATCGGGTCAAGATACTTGCTCTTAAACAGTTCACTCTGACTCATTCCCACACGCTTGAGTTCTGTTTCAACGGCACTTTTACCTCGTTCAATATTTACTTCACGGTTTTCCTTTTTAAACCAGGAATTTATCTTGCTTCTTGCTGTGCTTGTTTTTACAATCTTAAGCCAGTCACGGCTGGGACCCTTATTGGCACTTGAGGTTATAACCTCCACAATATCTCCGTTCTGGAGCTTGTAGTCAAGTGTAACGATTTTTGAATTAACCTTTGCCCCTGTCATCTTGTAACCAACGGCAGAGTGGATATAGAACGCAAAGTCAATGGGCGTTGACCCTGCAGGAAGACCTATAACGTCACCTCTTGGTGTAAATACGAATACCTCATCGGCAAACATATCAATCTTTAAGGTACGCATAAAGTCCTCGGGGTCAACCGCTTCACTCTGTATTTCAAGAAGCTTGTTTACCCAGTCAAGATTTTTTGTATCACCTGCTCTGCCCTCTTTGTACTTCCAATGGGCGGCAATGCCTCGCTCGGCAACCTGATGCATATCCCATGTGCGGATTTGTATTTCGAAAGGCTGACCGTCAGGACCTATTACCGTGGTATGGAGAGACTGATACATATTGGGCTTGGGCATTGCAATATAGTCCTTGAATCTGCCGGGGATTGGCTTGTATTCCTCGTGAACTATACCAAGCACCGCATAACATTCCGCAACTGTATCAACAATGATACGCACGGCAAAAAGGTCGTATATTTCGTCCAGAGTCTTATTCTGGTTATACATTTTTCTGAAAATGCTGTAAATGTGCTTTGCACGGGCGGCAATATGGCACTTGATACCCATTTCCTCCATTTTATCTGCAATAACGCCACGCACATTCTGTACGTAGGCATCACGCTCGGACTGTTTCTGTGAAAGTCCGTCTACAATTTCGTAATACGCCACACTGTCAAGATATTTAAGAGCCAAATCCTCAAGCTCTATCTTAATCTTTGAAATACCCAGTCTGTACGCAAGAGGAGCATACACATCAAGAGCTTCCTTTGCCTTTTCAAGCTGTTTTTCGGGTTTCATATGCTTTAAGGTACGCATATTGTGTATTTTATCGGCAAGCTTGATAAGTACCACACGGATATCTTCAGCCATGGCAAAAAACATCTTGCGGAGGTTTTCAATATGTGCCTCCTCCTTGGAGATACACTTGATTTTGTCAAGCTTGGTAACACCTTCAACAAGCATTGCAACCTGCTCGCCAAACTCCTCTTTCATACGGTCGTAGCCAAACTCCGTATCCTCAATTACATCGTGAAGAAGTCCTGCAATAACCGCCTGAGTGTCAAGCTCCATATCTGCAAGTATACAGGCAACCTCATAGGGATGAATAAAGTACGGCTCACCGCTGTGACGGAGCTGACTTGAATGCATCTCTTTCATACAGGTGTATGCCTTAAGGATCAAGGCACGGTCTTCCTCTGCATTTTTATTATATTTTTTAATTTTGTCCATTAAGACTTCAAAAGCCTGATCCATAATATCACATCCGTATTTTAATACATAGCTTCAATTTCTTTTTTAATTCGCTGATATTCTTCACTCTTGTCAATTGAAACCTTTTTGCCTTTTTCCGTTTCAAAGAGTGTAATCTGCACCACATCACCAAGCTTGTTAAAGCTTAAAATGTTGAGGTCTTTAAATACCCTTAAAACATTTATGATTTTATCTCTCATAATACGTCTGCCCAGAGCATCAGTAAGCTGTCCTGAAAGGCTCGCAAGCTCTTCGCTGATGTTACCTCGCTGACGGATATATCTGTATATTTCTACAAAATCGTTTCTGTCGGGAAGGATATCCTCAATCTCCTTATGTGCGATTCTGATACCGCTGACTATTATCTGCAATCTTACCTGTCCGTTATAGAGATTGATGTTAAGCTCACCTGCTATGTCTACCAAGTCACCTACACAGTATTCTGATGCCATAGAGCCTGCACCGAAGGCAATCGCTTCTACAAGACGCTTATCACTTTCCACCAGAAGACGGCAATGCTTTCCGTCGGAAAGAGTCTTTACATCCACGATTTTTGCACCCATAAGGGCAAAAACCGGAACCTTGTTACCTGCACCGTAGGGGGCAAGAACTTCTGTTTTTCTTATGTTTGCGGCGGTTATATCCTCCACCGTAATTTTTGAATCTATAAGTATCTGAGGAAGCTTTTCCTCACAATTGCAGGATGTTGCAAATTCGTTTAAGCGTTTGTCAAGCTCGGCAATATACTCTTCCTTAATGGAAAATCCTGCCGCATATGCGTGACCGCCGAATTTTTCCAATATGTCGGCACAATGTCCCAGTGCATCAAAAAGGTTAAGTCCCTCTACACTTCTGCCCGAGCTTTTACACCATTCATCCTCAATGGAAATAAGTATACAGGTTTTGTTGTACTTTTCACAAATTCTTGATGCAACAACCCCGATAATACCGTGGTGCCATCCGCGTTTTGCAAGTACAAGGACTTTTTTGTCCGAAAGGTCGATGTTATTTATCATTTCAACCGCTTCGTCAAATATTATTTTTTCCTCGTTCTGACGGTTTTTATTATCGGTGTCAAGTCTTATTGCCAGTTCCTGTGCCTCCAACGGGTCCTTGGTAAGGAGAAGGTCAACGGCAATCATTGCGTTTGACATTCTTCCTGCAGCGTTAAGACGGGGTGCTATGGAATAGCTTACAACAGCACAGTTATTCCACTTTTGCCTCAGACCAAGGGTGGAAATAACAGCTGCAAGTCCCGTGTTGGGATTTGCGGAAAGCTTTTCAATACCGCGTGCGGCAATAATTCTGTTTTCATCCTTGAGAGATACCACATCGGCTATTGTACCCAGAGCCACAATATCTGCATATTCATCGAGAAGCTCTCTCTCACTCTTTTCGCTTGCGGCACATACCAACTTGAATGCAACACCTACACCTGCAAGGTCCTTAAAGGGGTAGTCGCAATCTACTCTCTTGGGGTTGATAACGGCAATTGCCTCGGGAAGCTCCTGCTTGCATTCGTGATGGTCTGTAATAATAACATCGCAGCCCAGCTCTTTTGCATATTTTGTTTCTTCAAATGCTGTAATACCTGTGTCAACGCTTATAAGAAGCGTTGCACCGCCGTCGGAAATTTTCTTAACTGCGGCTTTATTTATGCCGTAGCCCTCATTCTGTCTGTCGGGAATATACGCCTGCGCATTTACCCCCTGACCGCGGAGGAAGCTTACCAGAAGGGCAGTTGAGGTAATTCCGTCCACATCATAATCGCCGTAAACAGCTACATTCTCCTTTTTATCAATGGCTTCCTTGATTCGGCATACCGCCTTATCCATATCGCGAAGGAGATTGGGAGAGTAAAAGCTGTCTGAATTTTTATCCAGAAATTTTTTCGCATCTGCCGCATCGGTAAACCCACGGTTTAACAAAACCTTGGCAACGATTACGGGGATGTTAAAAAGCTCTGCATAAGCTTCAGCCTGCGCCTGACTGATGTTCTCATCAAGAAACACCCACTCTTTTTCGAGCATACGCTTACCTTCTTTCGTAAAAAACTAACTATAATAGATTGATTATATCATATCTTGAGAATGGTTTCAACAATTTTAAAGCGAAAAGTATAATTATTATTTGAAGTTTTATACTAAAAATACCAAGGAGGTTTTATTTATGTGTACTGCTGTAACTTATAGTTCCAAATGCGGATATTTCGGGAGAAATCTTGATTTTGAACATTCATTCGGTGAAAAAATAGTGATAGTTTCAAGAAATTTCCCTTTTGTTTTCAGGTCGAGGGGTGAAATTCCCTCACATTATGCCATAATCGGAATGGGAATTGTATCAAACAATTTCCCCCTTTATTTTGACGGAGCAAATGAAGAAGGCTTGTGCATGGCAGGGCTTCTGTTTTCCGGATATGCCCATTTTCACGAGGAACTAAAGGGTTATGATAACATTGCGTCCTTTGAGATTATCCCGTGGGTTTTGTCCCAGTGCAAAAGTGTTTCAGAGGCAAAGGAGCTTCTCCGAAAAACAAATGTAACAAGCCTTGATTTCAGCGAAGAATACCCCACAACACCGCTTCACTGGATAGTCAGCGACAAACATTCAAGCATTACCGTGGAGTCGTGCAGAGAGGGGCTTTTTGTATACGACAATGAGGTGGGAGTTCTCACAAACAGTCCCACCTTTCCAATGCAGATGTTTGTGCTTAACAATTATATGTCCCTCTCCCCGAATCCCCCTGAAAATAACTTTTCCGAAAAGCTGAAGCTTACCCCATACAGCAGAGGAATGGGAAGCCTCGGTCTTCCGGGGGATTTGTCGTCAACCTCGCGATTTGTCCGCGGAGCATTCACAAAGCTTAATTCTGCATCCCCTGATGATGAGCAATGCTGTGTAAATCAGGTTTTTCACATTTTGGGAAGCGTTTATCAGACAAGAGGACTTAACAGAACCGAGGAGGATTTTCCTGAAATAACCTACTATTCCTCCTGCATAAATATGGATGAGGGAATATATTACTACACCACCTACGATAATATGAGTCTTAATGCTGTAAAGCTAAGCGAACATGATACCTTGGGCGAAAGAATATACACTTTTCCGCTCGAACGAAAGTGGCAGGTAAATTTTCAGAGATAGTCAAACGGTATTTTTCGACAATCTCTTTCATTGACTATTAAGAGGTAAAAAGATATAATAATACTCGGAGGTGAAACCCATGTCCGAGAAGCAATCTGAGGATTTTCAGAAAAAGGTTTCCCACTTGATTGTGAGAAACCAAAATATTTTAGATATCCTGACAAAATGTCAGAATTCCTGCGGAAAAATATGCCGAAGCACGGTTAAAACGGCTACGGGGTGCGGCTGTCTTAAAATTGTGGGAGAAAAAAATCTGTCAGTATTTTCTGACGAAGATTTTGCTGGGAAAGCAAATTCGGGTACAGAGGGAAAGCTCTGCCCCGAATGTAAAGGTATCATTGAAAATGAAATCGGCGAAATGCTGTTTTATATTGCAGGATTGTGCAATGCATTGGGTCTGAGTATAAAAGACATTATGAAAAAAGAAATTAAAAATGTAGAGGTATTAGGAAAGTACAGTCTTAGATAAACTAAAAACGCTATGCAACTGCATAGCGTTTTATTTGTTACTTTCTTCTGCTTCCTCTTTTAGATTCAACATTTCTCTTAATGTCAAGCATTCTTGCATCGCTTGACTGCTTGAAGGAAGCCATCATATCCTCAAAGGACATATCCTTCTGAGTGTTTTCAGAACCCCATTCAATTTCAGCGGGCTTTCCGCTGAAAGGTGCCGCCTGAGGACGGCGGAAATTATTTTCCTGAGCTTTTTTAATGGAAAGGCTGATTTTACCCTTTTCATCAAGGGTCAAAACCTTTACCTTTACCTCCTGTCCTACACTAAGATGCTCATTTATATCCTTAACATAGTTTCTTGCAACCTCTGAAATATGTACAAGACCTGTTTCTCCGTCAGGTAAATCAATAAATGCACCGAATCCCGTTATTCCGGAAACCTTACCCTCTACAATTTGTCCTACTTCCAATGCCATAAAGGTGTTATACCCCTTTCAGTATATAAATAAATTAATAAACGAAATCCAAATGCATCAATTACCCACTACAAACTGTGTTTCATCGTCGCGGATGTACCCCTCGTCACGGGCCTTGTCTTCATAAAATCTGTCGGAGGAGCTATGTGCGGCTCTTTCCTCAGCCTCTGCAAGCTCGCCCTCTTTAATAACTATCTCTTCATTGTAATAAGCCTGCTGTTTGCGGATGTCCAACAAGGTTTTCTCCTGCACTATGAAAGTGTACAGGAAACCGCCGAACACCAGTATGCAGATTACCAGATAAATTATACTGTCGCGTGTCCATACGCGTTTCTTTCGGGTTTTGCGATTCAAAGGCTTTTTCACGCCCCTCACCTCTCACCCTATAAGTATAACTTATAGATTTTCATTTGTAAAGATTTTTTTACAACATTTTAATTCTTTTTTTTAAAGCTTTCCGACGTTTTTTTGAATGTCTTGAAAGCTTTTTTTGTACCCTTTTACCAAGATGTTTAAGTTTTTTTATTTTCCTTATTATCCATTTTACGGGAATTGTAAGAAGCAAGCATAATTTCACCACCGGTTTAACAATGGTTTTTTCTATAAAACAAAAAAGAAAGCTCAGAACTTTCATAACCATACGGCTTAATGCGGCGGCATAAAGAATACCGCCGCACAAAATCCCGATTATTTGATAGTACCGCATTTCTCCGTTGTTGTAAATAAAGCCCGGTGCAATTGTCATAAACACAGTAAAGACAGCAAATACGAAGTCCTCTACAAGAGTACGGGCAGTGCCTGCGGCAAACTTTTTCCTCAAAAGCCTCTGCACATCAAAAAATGTTCCGCATATAAGCCCCGACAATACATAAATAAAAAATACGTTGACCTGATGGGATGATGATACCTCCATTATTTAAGCACCCTTTTTAAGAAGCTTTCTCTATCGCCTTTTCCCTCGGAATAAACGCAGCCTGATATTTCTCCCTCAATAAAAATTTCTCCTGTTTCCGTGGAAAGCTTCTTAACCTTCATCCCTTTTCCCGTAACGGTCAGAAGATGTCCGTCAGTAACGAGGACAATTCTCTCAGGAGAAAAGGTTTCCACATCACGGATTCCTCCCGCCGTCATTTTTGCACGATTTTCGATGATGATATTACCTATCTTTTTGTTTGTGATTTCTGTCATAATAAAAACCCCCTTGTATTTAATTCTATTTAATACAAAGGGGTTTTATGTTATTTAGTTAAGAGCTTTTTCAGGAACATTCCTGTATAGGATTTCGGGTTTTCTGCCACCTCTTCGGGTGTACCCTCGGCTACAATTGTGCCGCCGTTGTCTCCACCCTCGGGACCCAGGTCAATTATGTGGTCGGCTGTTTTTATAACATCCAGGTTATGCTCGATTACCAGAACTGTATTACCCTCTTCAACAAATCTGTTGAGGACATTTATCAGCCTGTGAACATCGGCACTGTGAAGTCCCGTAGTAGGCTCGTCGAGAATATAGATTGTCTTTCCCGTGGAGCGTTTTGAAAGCTCGGTTGCGAGCTTTACCCTTTGTGCCTCACCGCCCGAAAGAGTGGTTGAGGACTGACCGAGCTTAATGTAACCAAGACCTACATCCTTTATTGTCTGAAGCTTGTTTTTTATCTTGGGAATAGCTTCAAAAAAATCTGTGGCTTCGTCAATGGTCATATCGAGAACTTCAAATATATTCTTGCCCTTGTAATGAACATCCAATGTTTCACGGTTATATCGTTTTCCTTTACAAACCTCACAGGGCACGTACACATCGGGAAGAAAGTGCATCTCGATTTTCAGTATACCGTCACCTGTGCAAGCTTCACATCTGCCTCCGCGGACATTGAAGCTGAATCGTCCCTGATTGTAGCCTCTTGCCTTTGCCTCGGGAGTCTGTGCGAAAAGCTCGCGTATATCGTTGAATACTCCTGTGTAGGTTGCAGGATTTGAACGTGGTGTACGACCGATAGGCGACTGGTCAATATCGATAACCTTGTCAAGATTTTCTATTCCCTCAACGGTTTTGTGCTTGCCGGGAACAGCCTTGGAATGGTTAAGCTTATACGCAAGGTGCTTGTACACAACCTCGTTTACAAGAGAACTCTTGCCGCTTCCCGAAACACCCGTTACACAAACAAACTTTCCTAAGGGAATGTCTACATTTATACCCTTGAGGTTGTTTTCCTCCGCTTTAACGACAGTTATTTTCTTTCCGTTACCCTTACGTCTTACTTCGGGAACTTCAATTTTCTTTCGTCCGCTTAAGTAGTCACCCGTAAGGGAGTCTTTATTATTCATAATGTCTTCTACAGTGCCCTGTGCAATAATTTCACCGCCGTGCACACCTGCCCCCGGCCCTACATCTACAATGTAGTCTGCGGCAAACATAGTGTCCTCATCGTGTTCCACTACGATAAGGGTATTTCCCATATCACGGAGAGATTTAAGAGCATCAATGAGCTTGTTGTTGTCACGCTGATGAAGACCGATACTCGGCTCGTCAAGGATGTACAAAACACCCACAAGACCGGAGCCTATCTGTGTTGCAAGGCGGATCCTCTGTGACTCACCGCCCGAAAGAGTTCCTGCTGAACGTGAAAGTGTCAGATATTCAAGTCCTACATTGTTGAGGAAGCCTATACGGGCATTGATTTCCTTTAATATTTCCTCGGCAATGATTGATTGCTGTTTATCAAGCGTTATGTTGTCGAAAAATTCTTTTGACTTCGTTATTGAAAGGTTACATACCTCGTCAATGTTCTTTCCTTCAACTGTAACGGCAAGACTCTCCCTGCGGAGTCTTTTTCCCTTACAAGAATCACAGGGAATCTCGCGCATAAGACCTTCAATATCCCACTTAGCCCACTCGCTGTCCGTTTCGTCATAACGGCGCTGGAGATTGGTAACAATGCCCTCAAAGGGAGTCATATACCTGGAAAGTCCGCGCTTCCCCATATGCTCGATTTCAATTTCTTCACCCTTTGTTCCGTACAGAATTATATCGATAACCTCTTGGGGCAGATTCTTGACGGGGGTGTTAAGGCTGAAATCATACTTTTTCGCAAGTCCGCGGAAGGTGGCATTCGCCATACTTCCGTCTTTGTCGGGGGCACGCCATCCGCTGACAGAAAATGCACCCTCCAGAATTGAAAGCTCGTCACTTATGAGAACCAACGAGGGGTCAACACGTTTCAAAAGACCAATACCGCTGCAACGCGGGCAGGCACCTAAGGGATTGTTGAACGAGAACATGCGGGGAGAAAGCTCCTCCAAACTGATTCCGCAATCCTCACAGGCGTAGTTACGGCTAAAGGTAAGCTCCTCCTCACCGTTTAATATCATAACAATACCATCTGCCTGATGAAGTGCTATTTCAACGGAGTCTGCAAGTCGGGTGCGGATGCCGTCCTTTACCACAAGACGGTCAACAACAATTTCTATGTTGTGCTTTTTCTGTTTTTCAAGCTCTATTTCTTCTGAAAGGTCGTAAATAATTCCGTCAACACGGACACGGACATAACCGCTTTTACGGGCAGCTTCAAAAATTTTCTGATGCTCACCTTTTTTTCTTCGTACAACTGGGGCAAGAATCTGCACCCTGCTTCCCTCGGGAAGTGCAAGCACCTTGTCCACAATCTGGTCAAGTGACTGCTGAGTGATAACCTTTCCGCATTCGGGACAGTGGGGAACACCCACCCTTGCGTACAAAAGACGGAGGTAGTCGTATATTTCCGTTACCGTACCAACCGTTGAACGGGGATTTTTGTTGGTCGTCTTCTGGTCTATGCTGATGGCAGGGCTGAGCCCCTCTATATAATCCACCTCAGGCTTTTCCATCTGACCGAGGAACATTCGCGCGTATGAGGAAAGCGATTCCACATAACGGCGCTGCCCTTCTGCATAGATAGTGTCAAATGCAAGAGAGGTCTTTCCGCTTCCCGATACTCCCGTGAAAACAATAAATTTGTCACGGGGAATGGTGAGGTCAATGTTTTTGAGGTTGTTTTCCCTTGCACCCTGTATTACAATTTCTTCTTTTCTCATTACTGCACCTCTTTTCTGAGTCGCTTTATGCGGTCGCGAATCTTTGCCGCATCTTCAAATCGAAGCTCCTCTGCGGCAATACGCATCTCGTTTTCAAGCTTGGAAAGAACTGCTGCCACATTCTGTGCGGGAGCCGGTTCTTCCTCTGCCGTTACTGCGGCAATCACATCACCCACTGCCTTTACAATGGTTTTTGGAGTGATGCCGTTTTCTTTATTATACGCCGTCTGTATTTCACGGCGACGGTTTGTTTCATCAATTGCCCTCTTCATTGAGTCGGTGACTCTGTCAGCATACATTATTACCTTACCCTCGGAGTTTCTCGCCGTTCTTCCGATTGTCTGAATGAGCGAGGTCTCACTTCTCAAAAAGCCCTCTTTATCCGCATCAAGGATTGCCACAAGGGAAACCTCGGGAATGTCAAGTCCCTCACGAAGCAGGTTGATACCCACAAGTACATCAAATACGCCAAGCCTTAAATCACGGACAATTTCAAGTCTTTCGAGAGTTTCAACATCCGAGTGCATATACTTGACCTTGATTCCCATACTGCGAAGATAATCGGTAAGGTCCTCCGCCATTTTTTTGGTTAGGGTGGTTACAAGGACTCTCTCCTTTTTGTCTGTACGGGCATATATTTCCGTTAAGAGGTCGTCTATCTGCCCCTCTATGGGTCGGACAAAAATCTCTGGGTCAAGAAGCCCCGTGGGACGTATTAACTGCTCCGCAACGCTCTGCGAATTGTCGTATTCGTACTGTGCAGGAGTCGCGCTTACATATATAACCTGATTGAGCCTTTTTTCAAATTCGTCGAAGCTTAATGGTCTGTTATCAAAGGCTGACGGCAGACGGAAACCGTATTTTACAAGGCTTTCCTTTCTGCTTCTGTCACCTGCGTACATTGCACGTACCTGCGGAACGGTCACGTGACTCTCGTCAATTACAAGCAAAAAGTCGTCGGGGAAATAATCAATCAGCGTATAAGGGGGACTTCCCGGCTCTCGTCCGCTGATGTGTCGCGAATAGTTTTCAATACCGCTGCAGAAACCGATTTCACGCATCATTTCTATATCATAATTCGTTCTTTCTTCAAGTCGCTGAGCCTCAAGAAGACGGTCATTGTCACGAAGCTCTTTCAGGCGTATTTCAAGCTCTTCCCTGATGGAGGCAATTGCCTGTTCCCTCTTTTCGGGGGTTGTTACATAGTGGGATGCAGGGTATATTCCTATATGCTGTCTTACACCGAGCACCTCGCCCGTAAGGGTATCAATCTCCGTTATTCGGTCAATTTCGTCACCGAAAAATTCTATCCTTACGGCATCCTCACCGCTGCTGATGGGAAAAACTTCAAGCACATCACCGCGGACACGGAATTTTCCGCGGACAAAGTTTATGTCATTTCTCTCATACTGCATATCCACAAGCTTTTTTATAATCTCGTCACGGTCCTTTTGCATACCCGGGCGTAGAGATAGCACAAGGGTACTGTAATCCTCGGGGTCGCCAAGACCGTAAATACAGCTTACGGAAGCGACTACAATTACATCTCTCCGCTCAAAAAGTGCCATGGTTGCACTATGACGGAGCTTGTCAATTTCATCGTTTATCTGTGCATCCTTTTCAATATAGGTATCGCTGGAGGGAATGTATGCCTCCGGCTGATAATAGTCGTAATAGCTAACGAAATACTCAACCGCATTCTCGGGAAAAAACTCCTTGAACTCACTGCATAGCTGTGCCGCAAGTGTCTTGTTATGTGCAAGGACAAGGGTGGGCTTGTTCACCCGTGCAATAGCGTTTGCCACGGTAAAGGTTTTACCGCTTCCCGTAACACCCAAAAGCACCTGACCGCGATTGCCCTTTTCAATGCTTTCCACAAGTGCCTCTATTGCCTGAGGCTGGTCGCCCGTAGGCTGAAAATCCGATACAAGCTTGAAATTCATAGGAATCCCCCCTTTAAATTGGTTCATTGTAAATAAGTCATTATATTATTTTACACTATTTTAGAAAGTTTTTCAACTGTAAATAACAAGAAAAAAGATTGCTTTTTATTGCAAAATATTCTTCGGAGTCGCAGGGGACGATGTTCTTTTGGTTACAAAAGAACATATGTTTCCTTTTTTATGCAACTTGCACAAAAATTTTTCAAAAAAGGTGTTTAATTCTTATAGTTTGCTTATTGTTTTTTGTGGAAATTTGTTGTATTATATGAATGTACCGAAAAGGTGCATAAACTTTTTTCATTTTCCCTCCTTTTAGTGGCAGACGGTTTCTTTTGTCTGTCATATTTTTTTTGCCTTTTTTTGGAATAGCTTATAAATCCTGCTCATATATTCTTGGTGTGAGGAGGATTTTTATTATGGAAATAAATATTAAAAACGAAACCCTGCCGGTATGCAGTTGTGTATATCGGGTAAAAAACAACTTTTCTGCAGAATGTGATGTAATTGTCCCTGACAGCAAGCCCGACATACTGAAGGTGCTTCAGCTGAGTGCACGGCCAAAAGTGACAAGCTGTGAAATAAGAAATTCCCACCTGATTGTAGCAGGAACAGTTACATTTGACATTTTGTATCTTGCAGACAACGAGGAAAAATGCGTAAAATCCATTACTTCCTCCTGCGAATTTTCAAACCTTGTCCGTGACGGAAGCATCACCGACGCAATGACGGCAATCTGTGATGTTGATGTATATGATTTGGGATGCGATATAGCAAACTGCAGGAAGCTTTCACTCAAGGCTACTCTGTGTCTTTCGGGGGCTGTTTACTCCTGCTGCAATCTTGACATCATCTCTGGAATTGAGGGTGCCTGCATCAAAAAGACTCCCCTCTATACAGATATGATTTGTGCAAACAGCAGAGATATTACAACGGTGACGGACAGCTTTTCCCTTGCACCTGACAAGGCATCTATAATTGAAATTTTAAAAACAGACGGTGTGCTTACAGAGAGCAGTATCAAGGTAATTGATGACAAGGCAATTGTAAAGGGAACGGTCCGTGTAACCGTACTCTACACAAGTGAGAACGGTATGGAATACAGCGGTACTGATGTAGCTTTTGCCCATATTTTGGAGGCAGACGGAATCCGTGAGGATATGAATTGTGAGCATAGCGTTAAAATAACGGACATTTCAGCGGTTGCCTCGGCAAATGAGGAAGGGAAATTATGTACATTTGACATCTCCACACAGCTTGCAATGAGAGTAATTGCCCGTCAAAAGGCTTGTGTTGAATGTATTACTGATGCATATATTCCCCACGGTGCAATTGAGCTCAGGTATTCACCCGTTAGTGTGGATTGTGTAGAAAGAATTATAAAACGTGATGCCGACATAAAGGAAAGGGTTTCTCTTCCCCAGTCACTTCCTGCAATCGGGACAGTTTATCAGGTGATCGCACGGCCGTTTATTGAAAGCTGTGTGCCTGAGGGAGATATTCTCAGGGTGTCGGGATATACGGAAATTTATATTCTCTACTTAAGCAGTGACAGCTCCGCCCCTGCCTGCAGTTATAAGACAAATGCAGAATTTTCTGTTGAGTGCGATTCTCCGGGATGTATGCTGACACCCGTTACCTCCTGCAAAATGAGGAATATCAGTTATGTTATTGCCGATGACAAAGCCGTTGAGCTTCGGGGTAATGTCGAGGTAGAGGTACAATGCGTAAAGACTACCGACACTGACATTGTGTACGAAATAACACCTGCAGAATATACTCCTGTACAAAGACCGTCAATTATCGTGTCCTGCGTACATATGGGCAGAACACTGTGGGATATAGCCAAGGAATACGGCGTAAGTCCCGATGATATTTTAAAGGCAAATGCTCTTGAATCCGAGACTGACCTGCACAGCGGTGCGGCTTTAATCATCCCGAAATAAAGCGGGAGGGGATATCCCCTCCCTATAAACTGACTTTTTCAGATGTTTTTCCGCATACTTGATATTGCACTTTTTTCAAGACGGGACACCTGTGCCTGACTGATTCCAACTTCGTTGGCTACCTCAGTCTGGGTTTTTCCGCGGAAAAACCGCATAATTATAATCATTTTCTCCCTGTCGGTAAGCTTGTTCATAGCTTCACGGAGGGAGATTTTTTCTATCCACGTTTCGTCAAGGTTTTTCTTGTCGGAAACCTGGTCCATTACATAGACAGCATCTCCCCCGTCGTGGTAAACCGGTTCAAAAAGCGATATCGGCTCCTGAATAGCATCAAGGGCAGTTGCAACCTCCTCGGGAGTGACATCAATCATTTTTGCAATTTCACCAACGGACGGCTCACGGTTGTTTTCATTCATTATTTTTTCACGGATACACAGTGCCTTGTAGGCAATATCACGGAGAGAACGTGACACCCTTACCGCATTGTTGTCGCGGAGGTAACGCCGTATTTCACCAATAATCATCGGCACGGCATAGGTGGAAAACTGAACATCCAGCTCCGTATTAAAGTTATCTATTGATTTTATAAGTCCTATACAACCCACCTGAAAAAGGTCATCCACATTTTCCCCTCGGTTATTGAAGCGTCCTATAACACTTAATACAAGACGAAGATTACCACGAATAAAGGTTTCACGGGCGATTGAATCACCCTTTTTTATTTTTTCAAAAAGCTCCCTTTTTTCCTGTGCTGTAAGGGTAGGGAGCTTAGATGTATTAACACCGCAGATTTCAACCTTGTTTATCATAAAAAAGCCTCCGCAAGAAAAAATTACTACAAATAAATCTTTCCCACAAAGGCTTTTTTATATGCACTAAAGTCACGGAAGAATTAAACCTTATTGTTGTGGCATTCGTTTTATTGACAGGGTTTCAAAATTATGGTATTATTTTCTTAGCGAAAGGATGTTTTAGTTATGGATTACAGAACGGAACACGACTCCATGGGAGAGGTCAAGGTCCCTGCTGACTGCCTGTGGGGTGCACAGACACAGAGAAGCTGTGACAATTTTAAAATAGGTGTGGGTATCGAAACAATGCCTGCAGAAATCATATACGCTTTTGGTGTGCTGAAAATGGCAGCCGCAATAGTTAATAATTCTCTCAAAAAGGAGAAGATGACAGAGGAAAAGCTCTCTGCCATAAAAAAAGCCTGCGAGGAAATTATGGCAGGTCGACACAATTCTCAATTTCCCCTTGTTGTATGGCAGACCGGCAGCGGTACACAGTCCAATATGAATGCCAACGAGGTCATCGCAAACAGAGGAAATGAGATTCTGGGGAAGAAGCTTCTTCACCCCAATGATGATGTAAATATGAGTCAGTCCTCCAATGATACATTTCCCACAGCAATGCACATTGCCGCTGTGCTGACTGTGGAGGACAAGCTGATTCCTGCTGTTGAGGAGCTAATTTCTACATTCAAAAAGCTTGAAATAGAGAATCAGGGTATTGTAAAAAGCGGCAGAACGCATTTGCAGGATGCAACGCCCATAACCTTTAGCCAGGAGATAAGCGGTTGGCGTTCAAGCCTCGAAAAGGATGTAAAGCTCTTAAAGCTTAGTGTAGAGCCTCTATATGAGCTTGCGCTTGGCGGTACTGCAGTAGGTACGGGACTTAACACCCCGGTGGGTTTTGACAGTGCTGTTGCAGAGGAAATTGCAAAAATCACAAAAAAGCCGTTTATCACTGCAGAAAACAAATTCCACGCCCTCACCTCCAAGGACGAGCTTGTCTTTGCCCACGGAGCAATTAAGGCACTTGCAACTGATATGATGAAGATTGCAAACGATATCCGCTGGCTTGCCTCCGGTCCCCGCGACGGTCTTGGTGAGATATTTATTCCCGAAAATGAGCCCGGCTCTTCCATAATGCCCGGCAAGGTAAATCCCACCCAATGCGAGGCGGTTACAATGGTTGCAGTGCAGGTAATGGGAAATGATGTGGCTGTTGGTATGGCAGCATCTCAGGGTAATTTTGAGCTGAATGTATTTATGCCTGTTTGCATTTATAATTTTCTTCAATCAGCAAGGCTTATGGCTGAAGCTATTGTTTCATTCAATAAAAATTGTGTGGCGGGAATCCGTGCAAACAGAGAAAAAATGCACCACAATCTGCACAATTCCCTTATGCTGGTTACAGCATTAAATCCATATATCGGTTACGAAAATGCTGCAAAAACAGCAAAAAAGGCTTACGAGGAAAATATTTCTCTCAGGGAAGCTTGTGTAAACT
Organism: Clostridia bacterium; assembly: GCA_045656865.1. Taxonomy (GTDB): domain Bacteria; phylum Bacillota; class Clostridia; order UMGS1883; family UMGS1883; genus UMGS1883. The sequence goes on from JAZOSB010000032.1 coordinate 36,268, forward strand.
TAGGTTTTCTTACAGAAGAAAAATTTGACGAGGTATTTAAACCTGAAGAAATGGTGTAAAACTCCCCAACATTTGTGACTTTTTTGTGTCTTTTTTAAGGAGTTTGTTTACAGCTTATGATTTTTTTGTTATGATATACTCCAGGGAGTGATTTTAATGGCTGAAAAATACGGCACAGTACCAAAAAAATTCACCAGAGAATGGTGGAACTGGTACTGGATGTACTATAAAGGAATTACCCTCGGGGTAATTTTTGTATTAATCCTTGTAGGCTTTACCACATACAGTTCTATCACGGCAGAAAAATTTGATGCAACTGTGACCTATGCAGGAAAGCTTTATTATAACGATGTCTTCAGAGAAAAAATGGAGGAAGTTCTTTCCCCTCTTTGCGAAGACCTTGACGGCAACGGGAAAAAAAATCTGTACTTCTCACACCTTGATATTAATCCCGAATCCCAGGATGTAGAGTACCTTCAGGCAAATTCCCTCAAGCTCAGTATAGCAATCGGGGAAGAGGCATCTTATATTTTCTTCCTTGACAGAACAGTTGCCGATTTCTATAAGGGCGAAAATTCAGATGATATTGCCTATGCCCCTCTTGAAGATTGGGTAGACGGAGATATTTCCGGTTTTGAAACCTATGATGCACACGGCAAGGCATACGGAATCGATATTTCAAACCTCAAATTCTTTAAAGATGCAGGGCTTGACACCTCTGGACTTTATATGTTTGTCCGCTACTACCCGAGGAAGGACCAGATAAAAGAGCACCTTAAAGGATATGAAGCATCAATAAGGCTGGCAAATAAAATACTGAATTACTAAAAAGGCAGGTGTGAAAAATCGAGTTTTTTACACCTACCTTTTTTATAAGCAAATTTTATAAAATGTATTGTAAAATCCCCGAATCGGTGTTATAATAAATATGCTAAACCAATTTAATATAAGGGTGAACAGGGGTATTTTTATACTCTTTTTTGGTTATACCAATCCCATGAATTTGATAAAAACGCAAATTCTCTTGGATTGGTATAGTAATATTCCGTTCAATTAAATTGGTTTAGCAACTGACGGGGTTTGCGTTTTTTATGCGTCTGCTTCGGTGGACGCATTTTTTAATTTTAACAAAATTAAATATTGGAGGAAAACATTATGCTTACACTTTATCAGGATACGAAAATGGGTATTGAAGGAGTCAGCTTTACAATTCCAAAAAGTTTTTATATCGTTGTGGATGAGGATTTCTGCCCTATTAAAAACAACGGACTTGTATTTACCACGCAGGAAAAAAACTGCTGTATTGAGGTTTATACAGAGGAATGCGATGCCCCTATCACTCTCTATCAGGATTTTATATCCATCCTGGAAGAGGAGAATATGTATACTATTCACGGCGAGATTGAAGAAAGAAAAGAAAACACTTTTTATTCTGTACGAGCCGAATATGAAAGCAAGCATCACTCATATTTTGAAATGCATATGGTTCGGATTAAAGGCTATAACAAAAGCGTAAAAATGCTGATAACCGTTGAAAAAAAGGAAACCGACATATGTGACATATTGGGACGTGAAGATGTTACACAGTTTATTAACAGCTTTAAGGCAATTAAAAAAGCAGAAAAAGCGGTCGATTGACCGCTTTTTTTACATCGCCTTATTCTTTTTCAACATTCTCTTTTTCTAATGCGGGCTCTTCAATATATTTCTTTACCACATTGTTTGTTATGAAAGTCTGTGTAAAATTCACCAGTGTGAAGTAGAAGCACAGCAAAACTATAAAAGCAACTACAGGCACAGAGGTGTACAAATACGCCATTCCATACAGCATTGCACCAATGATAACAGCTGAAAAGATATTCCATTTAAGACCTACAATAGTAAGGATGAATGCATTTTTATAGACATGCTTTATCTTAAGCTGAAATCCTGACAGCAAAACATAAACATATTTCTGCATAATACAGAAAATCACACCTATTATAAGAATCAGCGTACTAAGCGCAACGGATATTGTACCGGACATAAAGTAACTGTAAAATAAATACCCGAAGGCAATCATAAAGAATACCACTACGTTTATAACATAAACTGCTATTCCCTGCTTGAAATTCTGCTTAAAGCTACTTACAAAATCAGACCATATCCAGGCGTGCGTATCTTTTACATACTTTCTCACAACCGCGGTGTGTCCGACGGAAGCAGGACCACTTCCTGTTGCCTGCAGAATTACAAAAGTAAAAAGGATAGCCAACAAGGGAATCATCCTTATGTAGGCTTCATCTTCTACAAATCCTGTAACAGAAAGAATTATTTCTACAAAATAATTTGCTATGAAAAACGATATAATGATTGCCGGAATGGAAGCAATAATATAAAGCAGATTGATGGAAATAAATTTCCAGAATCTTCTCAGGAAAATGTCAAAATAAAGCGAGATTCCCGACTTCTGAACATCCTCCTTGCTCACACCCTTTCCGGGTTTTGTGTAACTGTTAAAAAGACCCATTTTGTTTCTCCTTTGTAATGCTTTCTAACCGAATGTATCTTAAAGTCTTGCCTGGAGCTCAGCCTGCTGTGCTTCGTAGCCGGGTTTACCAAGAAGAGCAAACATATTCTTCTTGTAATCTTCAACACCGGGCTGGTCAAAGGGATTTACACCGAGAACATAACCGCTGATACCGCAAGCCTTTTCAAAGAAATAGATAAGGTTACCAAGACAGTATTCGTCCATATTTTCCACGCGGAGAATGAGGTTGGGAACATCGCCGTCTGTATGAGCGAGAAGTGTTCCGTTAAACGCCTGCTCGTTAACATAGCTTACATTCTTTCCTGCAAGGAAATTAAGTCCGTCTACGTTGTCACTATCTTCCTTTATAACAATATCTTTCTTTGCATTGTCAAAGAAAATAACTGTTTCAAACATCATACGAAGTCCCTGCTGAATGTACTGTCCCATAGAGTGAAGGTCTGCAGAAAAATCAACTGCCGCAGGGAAAATACCCTTGTTTTCTTTACCTTCGCTTTCACCGAAAAGCTGTTTCCACCATTCTGCAAAATAGTGTACCTGAGGCTCGTAGTTTACCATAATTTCAATATTCTTGCCCTTGCGGTAAAGTGCATTTCTTGCAGCAACATACTTGTAGCAGTCGTTCTCCTCAAGGTTGGGGTTAGAGTACTCCTTCATTGCATCCTGAGCACCCTGCATAAGAGCGTCAATGTCTGCACCGCTTGCTGCAATGGGAAGAAGACCTACTGCTGTAAGAACACTGTAACGGCCGCCTACATTGTCCGGAACTACGAAGGTTTCATAGCCTTCCTCGTCAGCAAGGTTCTTAAGAGCACCTCTCGCCTTGTCTGTTGTTGCAAAAATTCTTTCCTTTGCACCGTCTTTTCCGTACTTCTCAATAAGAAGTTCGCGGAACACACGGAAAGCAATCGCAGGCTCGGTTGTAGTACCGCTCTTGGAAATAATATTTACGGAGAAGTCAATATCCTTAACCTTTTCAATAAGGTCAGCAAGGTAGGATGAGCTGATGGAGTTACCTGCAAAATAAATCTGCACCCCGTTTTCGTTGTGATTTGCAAAGCTCGAGTGAAGCATTTCAACAGCCATTCTTGCGCCGAGGTAGCTTCCGCCGATACCGATAACTATAAGAGCCTTGGAATTATTCTTGATTTTCTCGGCTGCCTTCTTGATTCTTGCAAACTCTTCCTTGTCATAAGTTTCGGGGAGATTTACCCATCCGAGGAAATCACTTCCTCTGCCTGTTCCGTTATGGAGCGTGTTATGTGCTGCCTGAATTGCACCGTCAAGTGCAGCAATTTCATCCTTTGATATAAATTTTCCTGCTTTTGTGTAATCGAATCTGATTTTTGTCATATCAATATTCTCCTTAAACTTTAAATTTAGTTAATTTTGAAATCCGTTGGGGTTTTTGCTCTGCCAGTTCCATGCATCGGCACACATTTCCTCAATACCTCTCTCTGCTTCCCAGTCAAGCTCCTCTTTCGCCTTGGAAGCATCAGCATAGCAGATTGCAACATCACCCGCTCTTGGGGGAACAATCTCATAGGGAAGCTCTTTTCCTGAGGCCTCAGAAAAAGCCTTTACAATTTCAAGCACGCTATAACCCTGACCTGTACCGAGATTATAGATATGTACACCGGGTACATTGCTTCTCTTCTCCACAGCCTTGAGATGGCCGAGAGCAAGGTCAACAACGTGGATATAGTCACGGACACCTGTACCATCCTTTGTGGGATAGCAGTCACCGAACACATTTATTTTCGGAAGTCTACCTACTGCAACCTGTGCAACATAGGGAAGCAGGTTGTTGGGAATACCCTTGGGGTCTTCTCCTATATTTCCGCTCTTGTGTGCACCGATAGGATTAAAGTAACGAAGAAGCACCACGCTGAAACGGTTATCGGAAACGTATACATCACTTAACACTCTTTCAAGCATCAGCTTGGTAGATCCATAGGGATTTGTGGTTGAAAGGGGAAAATCCTCCTTTATCGGAACTGTTTTTGGACTGCCGTAAACAGTTGCGGAAGAAGAAAATACAATGTTAAACACATTATGTTCTTTCATAACCTTAACAAGGTTAAATGTGCCTGTCATATTATTATTGTAATATTCAAGGGGCTTCTCCACGGACTCGCCAACTGCCTTAAGACCGGCAAAGTGGATTACCGCCTCTACTTCATTCTCGTCAAATACCTTACTAAGACCCTCATAATCGAGAATGTCGCATTTATAAAACGGGAACTGCTTTCCCGTAATTTTCTTTACCTCATCAAGAGATTTTTCACAGGAGTTTGAAAGGTTGTCAACAACAACAATTTCGTGACCTGCATTAAGAAGCTCCACACAAGTGTGGCTTCCGATATATCCGGCACCGCCAGTAACAAGAATTTTCATATATATATATGCCTCCAAGCTATATATTATATCTACTATATTTTATACTAATGCAAAAGCTATGTCAAGCCATTCGTATTTACGATTTTTGTCTTTTTATCAATATATTTTACACAATAAGTCATCTTTACATTTTTATGTATTTTTCAGGTATTCTCTTTTCTTTTAAAATACCTCAGGCTTCGACATTTTATTCGGTGATAGAACTTTTTTGTTATTTTTCAAATTATTTATGTAAACCTATTTTCTCCCATAATTCCGTTGGTTTGAATTTTCCCAAGTTTCAAAAAAATTATTGTTGAAAACTGTTAAAACTGTTAATAACTCTTGTTAATAACATAAAATTCGGGGTTTAAACTGTTGATAACTTCAATTGTTGTGAAAATTCCTCGTCTTTTTTATGTAAACCCAAGTTTACATAAAAAAATAATAATAAACTAATTATTGAAACCTATATTTTTACAAATTACGACACAGCAAAGTGACTCCGCCACTGCATCTGCGGTGCGGAGATATTCACTTTGTTGTGCCATGTGCGTTTTCCGAGCAAGGCGAGGAAATTCTCGCACGGCATAAAATCAAATATTTTTTACTGTATAGGAATTCAAATTCCTATACAGTAAAAAAGCACGCAACCCTATATAATCCGGATTACGCGCTTTTCCTCATTACATAATTATAATGCGTCAATATCTGCCTGTGTTACAAGCTTAACTCCATTCTCCTCGAGAATCTTTGCGGCTTTTTCATTATCCTCAACACGGAGAACTACATAAGCGTGCTGACCTGAAATCGTGATAAATGCATAAAGATATTCAACATTTATACTGTTTTCACTCATAAGCTCAAGCACGGAAGAAAGTCCGCCTGCAACATCGGGAATTTCTACACCGATAACCTTTGTTACAGAAACAACACATTCATTCTTATGAAGAGCGTCCTTTGCCTTTTCAACATCACTTACAATAAGGCGAAGAATACCAAATTCCTGAGTGTCAGCTACGCTGAGTGCACGGATACTTACGCCTGCGCTTGCTATGCTCTTTGTAATATCGGCAACTGTGCCTGCTTTGTTTTCTACAAAAATTGATAACTGATTAATTGTCATTTTCCCCACTCCTTATTAGTTATTATAAAGTTTTCTCTTGTCTATTACACGAACAGCTTTACCTTCACTTCGTACTATGGACTTCGGTTCAACAATCTTAACGATTGCGTAAATACCAATCATCGACTTGAGTGCTTCTGTAATTTCCTTTTCAATTTTAGAAAGCTCATTAATCTTATCGGAAAAGAGGTCGGGTGTCATTTCTACTTTTACCTCAATAGAGTCACTTGTTCCCTGTCTGTCAACGATAATCTGATAGTTACTTGTAAGACCTTTTTTAAGAAGAACTTCTTCAATCTGAGACGGGAATACATTTACACCCTTTATAATGAGCATATCATCGCTTCTTCCCATAGGCTTAGCCATTTTAACATGAGTTCTTCCACAGGAACACTTTTCTCTTGAAAGAACGCAAATATCCTTTGTGCGATAACGAATCATCGGGAATGCTTCCTTGGTGATACAGGTAAATACCAATTCACCCTTTTCCCCCTCGGGAAGAACTTCACCTGTCTTGGGATCAATAATTTCAGCGATGAAATGGTCTTCGTTTATGTGCATACCTGTCTGCTCGCTACACTCGAAAGCAACACCCGGGCCGCAAATTTCTGTGAGGCCATAGATGTCGTATGCCTTGATACCGAGTCTTTCTTCAATGTCTCTGCGCATTTCCTGAGTCCATGCCTCTGCACCGAAGATACCTGCTTTAAGCTTGATTTTATCACGGAGTCCGTTTTCTTCAATGCTTTCTGCAAGGTACTGAGCATATGAGGGAGTACAGCAGATAATTGTTGCTTCAAGGTCTGTCATAAACTGAAGCTGACGTTCCGTATTACCAGAGGACATCGGAAGTGTCAGACAGCCTACCTTATGCGAGCCGCCGTTAAGCCCGGGACCACCTGTAAAAAGTCCGTAGCCGTAGCAAACCTGACAAACATCATCCTTTGTTCCGCCTGCTGCAACAATAGCTCTTGCACAGCAGTCCTCCCAGAGGTCAATATCGTTCTGAGTGTAGAAAGCAACTACTCTCTTGCCTGTTGTGCCGCTTGTAGACTGAATACGAACGCATTCGGAAAGGGGCTTGGACATAAGTCCGTATGGATAAGCTTCACGGAGGTCATCCTTTGTAAGAAAAGGAAGCTTATAGAGGTCATCCACACCCTTGATGTCATCAGGAGTTACACCCTTTTCATCCATAAGCTTTCTGTAATATTTGTTATTTTCGCAAACGTGTTTGACAGTTTTTACAAGACGTTCACTCTGCCACTGACGAATCTGCTCATAAGAGGCAGTTTCGATTTCTTTCTGATAGTAGTTTTCCATTTTCGCCATCTCTTTTCTTGAAATTAAAAATTATAACCAAGCTCAAACGCTTTCTTATTAAGCTCTACAAACTTAGGAGCAACGGATTTTTCAATCGCTTCTATCCACTTGTCATAGCTGATATCAAAATACTTTGCAAGGCGTGCCATAAGCACGATATTTACTGCCTTAGAGCTACCTGCTTCTTCAGCAAGTGAAAGAGCATCAAGAGAGTCAACAAATGCTCCTTTTTCCTCAATCTTATCAAGAGCATCAGCAGGATACTGTGCATCACCGATAATTACGGGCATGGGGTCAATCTGCTGTGTATTAACAATAATCTTACCGTCTTTTTTAAGGCAGGAAATCCATCTTGCCGCCTCAATCTTTTCAAAGGAAACGATATAGTCTGCCTCACCCTCCTCAATGATGGGAGAGTAAACCTTTTCACCATAGCGTACATATGTAACAACACTGCCTCCGCGCTGGCTCATACCGTGTACCTCGGAAACTTTTACATCATAGCCCTCATCAACCAAGAGTCTTCCCAATAGCTTACTTGCAAGGAGTGAGCCCTGACCGCCAACGCCGACAATCATTATATTTTTTGTTTCCATTACTCCTGCACCTCGCTTTCAATTGCACCAAAGGGACAAAGTCCGCTACAAACCTCGCAGCCTACGCAGAGAGTCTTGTCGATTTCTGCCTTGCCGTCGTGCATACTGATGGCAGGACAACCAAAGGACATACATTTCTTACAGCTCTTGCACTTATCCTTGTTAACCACAAGGGGCTTTTTGGGCTTAACATATTTAAGAAGCACGCAGGGGCGTCTGGAAATAATTACAGACGGCTCGTCTGCGGAAAGCTCTTCCTTAAGAACTCTTTCACATTCCTTGAGGTCATAGGGATCAACAACAGTTACTCTCCTGATACCAACGCTTCTGCAGAGAGTTTCAAGGTCAATCTTGGAAGCAGGGTCACCCTTGATGTTGTAGCCTGTTGTGGGGTTCTGCTGATGACCTGTCATACCTGTAATAGAGTTGTCGAGTATAATAACGGTTGAATTAGAACCGTTGTATGCAATGTTAATAAGTCCTGTTACACCGCTGTGCATAAAGGTGGAGTCACCGATTACACAGACGCTCTTCTTTTCGCTCTCTTCTCCGCCTGCCATATTGAAGCCGTGAAGTCCCGAAATGGAAGCACCCATACAAAGGGTAGAATCAAGCGCAGTAAGAGGAGGCATTGCGCCAAGAGTGTAACAACCAATGTCACCGAGAACAGTTACCTTGTTCTTTGCAAGAACGTAGTACATACCTCTGTGAGGACAGCCTGCACACATCATCGGAGGACGCATAGGAATTTCCAACTGAAGGTCGTATGCTTTCTTTGCTTCCTTGCCCATAGCCTCGGCAATGGTTTTCTGTGAAAACTCGCCAATACAACTGAAAAGCTCCTTGCCGACAACATCCACACCGATATTTTTACAATGGGATTCAATAATGCCGTCAAGCTCCTCGATAACATAAACCTTATCCATTTTGGAAGCAAATTCCTTAATGGATTTTACAGGGAGGGGATTTACAAGACCAAGCTTCAGTACACTCACGCTGTCACCGAGCGCTTCCTTAACGTACTGATAGCTTGCCCCGGAAGTGATAACACCGATTTTGGAATCAGTATATTCTATGCGGTTAAATTCACAATCTTCCGCAAGTTTTGTGAGGCGGGCAGTTCTTTCTTCAACAAATGGATGGCGTTTTTTCGCATTGCCCGGCATCATAATATACTTTGCAGGGTTCTTTTCATATGCCTTTACGCCAACCTCGTTTCTCTCGCCTGTTTCAACAATGCTCTGTGAATGAGCAATTCTTGTGCACATACGAAGAAGTACGGGGGTGTCGTATTTTTCGGAAAGCTCAAAAGCCTTTTTTGCAAAGTCATAGGATTCCTGGGAATCGGCAGGCTCAAGCATAGGAACCTTTGCACCGATTGCATAATGCCTGGAGTCCTGCTCATTCTGAGAGGAGTGCATTCCGGGGTCATCTGCCACACAGATAACCATACCGCCGTTTACACCTGTATAGGACAGTGTGAAAAGGGGGTCTGCCGCAACATTGAGTCCAACATGCTTCATTGCACAAGCAGTTCTTGCACCCTGAAGTGACGCACCAAAGGACACTTCGCAGGCAACCTTTTCATTGGGTGCCCATTCGCAGTATATTTCGTCATATTTTGCCGCAAATTCTGTAATTTCTGTGCTGGGTGTTCCGGGGTAGGAGGAAATCACATTACATCCTGCCTCGTAAAGACCGCGGGCAACAGCGGCATTACCGATAAGTAATTGTTTCATTTTATATCTTTCCTTTCGGGGTTATTTCTCATTTCTGAGGTCTAAAATTCTCTTTGCTTTGCCCTGGAATCTTTCAAGAGTCTTAGGGGGTACAAGAGTAATCTTTGCCTGAAGTCCGAGCACACTCTTGATTTTTTCCTGAATCAGACGGATAAGTTTTTCAAGTTCACCATAGTTTTCAAGTACACTTGCATCCAAAAGCTCAACCTTGATTTCAAGGGTATCCTTGAAGTTTCCTTCACGGCGTACCACAAGCTGATAGTGAGGACCGATTTTGTCAATATTGATAAGCACACTTTCAATCTGTGTCGGGAATACATTAACGCCCTTGATAATAAGCATATCGTCTGTTCTTCCCTTGGTCTTGGACATTCTGACATGAGTTCTTCCGCACTTACAAGGCTCGTAATCAAGAGTAGTAATATCCCTTGTTCTGTAACGAAGCACGGGCATACCCTGTTTTGTGAGGGTTGTTACGATAAGCTCACCAGTAGCACCGCTTTCAAGACGTTTTCCTGTGTCGGGGTCAACAATTTCGGGGAGGAAGTGGTCTTCTGCAAAATGCATACCATCACGTTCAAAACAGTCACCACTGACACCTGGTCCGCCAAGCTCTGTCATACCGTAGTTATCGGAAACATATATGCCAAGGTTTTTCTCGATAGTGTCACGCATTTCGGGAGTACAAGGCTCACTACCCAATATGCCAAGCTTCAGCTTATACGCATCAAGAGGATATTCACCCTCTTTTACAGCTTCGCTGAGGTAAAGAGCATATGAGGGAGTTGCAACAAGACCTGTTACACCGAGGTCACGCATCATCATAAGCTGTTTTTCGGTATTTCCCGAGGACATAGGAATAACCATTGCACCGAGCTTTTCAAGTCCGTAATGAAGACCGAGTGCACCGGTGAAAAGTCCATATCCGAATGAAATCTGAATAATATCCTCATCGGTCACACCGCCTGCAGCACAAACACGGGCAACGCAATCGCTCCAGATGTCAATATCCTGCTTGGTATAAACACCAACAGTAGGCTTACCCGTAGTACCGCTGGAAGCGTGTACACGGACAATGTCTTTATGCGGAACAGCCACCATACCAAAGGGGTAGTTATCACGGAACTCGCTCTTTTCGGTAAAAGGTATGTATTCAATGTCGGAAAGCTGTTTAATCTTACTTCCGTCACCTACACCAGCTTTGTCGAGCTTGTCGTGATAGAATTTTGTATTGTTGTAACAATATGCCACAATATTTTTAAGACGCTCAAGCTGAAGTGCCTCAAGCTCGCATCTAGGCATAGTTTCTATATCTTTCTGGAAAAAGTTCATTTAAGAAACCTTCCTTTCAACATTAATCCATTTTAGTAAATTATATTGTACCATACTTTTTTGGATTTTCATAGTGTTTTTTTGTGTTTTCGGGGAAAATTTGTACCGATTCTTGCTTAAACCACAAAAAGGCATCTGTTACAAAGCCGTGCTTTGTAACAGATGCCTTTTTCATTGTTTTAAATCAAGGGGCGAAGAGAAAATGATGCAGAACGGACAAACTGAACCCGAAAGGGGTCACCCGAATCCTCGTCAAAACAAGATATGCAATTGTCGTTTTCTTACGAAAACTATGTTTGCAATCTTATTTTGCCTCTTTCCCAAAAAGTCTGCTGACTTTTTGGGAGACCCGCTTTAAATTACAGCGAGCGGTGGAATTTGTTCGTAGCATAAATTCTTTATGCGGTCTGCGCATTTTATCGATGCCCTTCCACTTTAATTAGTCAACAAGCTTAATTATAGCCATGGGAGCATTGTCACCACGACGAACGCCTGTCTTAATAATCTGTGTGTAACCGCCGTTACGTTCTGCGTATTTGGGAGCGAGCTCCTCGAATACCTTCTTAACAACATCTTCTTTTGTGATGAAGCTAAGAGCCTGTCTTCTTGCATGAAGGTCTCCGCGCTTTCCGAGAGTAATCATATTCTCAGCAAGGGGACGAACTTCCTTTGCACGAGTTACAGTTGTTTCGATTTTGCCGTTTTCCAAAAGAGCAGTTACCATACCGCGGAGCATTGCAATTCTCTGGTCGGTAGGACGACCGAGCTTTCTTGTTCCTGCCATTTAGGTTTCCTCCTTCAAAACTTCTGATAAGTCAATTTGTGAATCAGTCTTCATCAGGTGCAAATGTGAGCTTGAGCTCCTTAAGCTTGCCGATAACTTCGTCAAGAGATTTGCGTCCCAGATTTCTTACCTTCATCATTTCTTCTTCCTTAGGGAGAGTAAGGTCCTCAACAGTGTTGATGCCTGCTCTCTTAAGGCAGTTGTAGGAACGAACGGAAAGGTCAAGCTCTTCGATAGTCATATCGAGAATCTTTTCTTTCTTGGTTTCTTCCTTTTCAACCATTGTTTCAACATTCATAGCTTCGTCTGTAAGCTGGATAAAGAGCATCATATGATCGTTGATGATTTTTGCAGAAAGGCTGATTGCCTCGTCTGCAGTCTTGGTGCCGTTTGTCCAAACTTCAACTGTAAGCTTGTCGAAATCAGTATTTTGTCCTACACGGGTGTTTTCCACGTAGTAGTTAACCTTTTCAACAGGTGTGTAGATTGAATCCACAGGGATAAGACCAATAAGGGGCTGTAAAATAGCCTTGTTCTTTTCTGCAGAAATATAACCTCTACCCTTGTTGATGGTTATTTCCATGTACAACTTAGCATCCTCGTTAAGAGTAGCAATGTGAAGGTCACCATTGATGATTTCAACATCACTGTCTGTTTTGATGTCACGTGCACAAAGCTCGCCGCTTCCTTCAGCTTCAATATAAACAGTCTTGGGACCGTCAGAATGAAGCTTAATGATAACCTGCTTCATATTAAGCACGATTTCGCTGACATCTTCCTTAACACCGGGAATTGTTGAAAATTCGTGCTGAACATTTTCAATCTTGATAGAAGAAATTGCCGCACCTTCGAGAGATGAAAGCATCATTCTGCGAAGTGAATTTCCAAGGGTTGTACCATATCCGCGCTGAAGCGGAGCTACAGTGTATTTACCGTAAGAACCGTCCTCGCTGAGTTCAACTCTTTCTACACGAGGCTTTTCAAATCTTAAATCAGTCATTTAAATAACCCTCCCAATTGTTTATTTTTTAGATAAAATACCCGAGGGTACAGCAGGCATAAAAGCCTGCTTAAGCTATTACTTGGAGTACAACTCGACGATAAGAGTTTCGTTGATTTCGTACTCGATGTCTTCACGCTTAGCAAGGGTCTGAACCTTTGCACTGCGGGAATTAGCATCAACTTCAAGCCACTTCGGAGCAGTTTTAGCATCATTTGCTTCAAGAACTGCCTTAATCTTGGGAGAATCCTTGCTCTTATCAGTAAGTGCGATAACATCGCCTTCCTTGATAAGGTAAGAAGGAATATTTACCTTTTGTCCGTTAACTGTAAAATGACCGTGTCTAACGAGCTGACGTGCTTCAGCGCGGCTCATAGCGAAGCCTGCTCTGTAGCATACGTTGTCAAGACGGCTTTCGCAGAGGATAAGAAGGTTTTCACCGACAATACCACTCTTCTTGGAAGCGAGCTCAAAGTAATGAGCAAACTGGCTTTCAAGAACACCGTAGTATCTCTTAACCTTCTGCTTCTCACGAAGCTGAAGACCGTACTCGGAAATCTTCTTTCTGCCCTGGCCGTGCTGTCCGGGAGCGTACTCACGTCTAGCAATAGCACACTTATCAGTATAACATCTGTCGCCCTTTAAAAAGAGCTTCTGTCCTTCACGGCGGCAAAGTCTGCACACCGCACCTGTATATCTTGCCATATTACTTTCGCACCTCCATCACACTCTTCTTCTTTTGGGAGGACGGCAACCGTTATGAGGAATAGGAGTAACATCCTTAATCATACTAACTTCAAGGCCTGCTGCCTGAAGTGCACGGATTGCTGCCTCACGGCCTGCGCCGGGTCCCTTAACGAATACTTCAACAGTCTTAAGACCGTGCTCCATAGCTGCCTTTGCAGCAGTTTCAGCTGCCATCTGAGCAGCGAAAGGAGTACTCTTCTTAGAACCACGGAAACCAAGTCCGCCGGCACTTGCCCAGGAAAGAGCGTTACCGTTTACATCGGTCATGGTTACAATTGTGTTGTTAAATGTGCTGCGGATATGTGCTGCACCGCGCTCGATATTCTTGCGCTCTTTTCTCTTACGAGTTACTTTTTTAACTGCCTTAGCCATGCTCTCTCCTCCTTACTTCTTCTTATTAGCGATTGTACGCTTCGGACCCTTACGAGTTCTTGCGTTTGTCTTTGTTCTCTGACCTCTTACGGGAAGTCCCTTTCTGTGACGGAGACCTCTGTAAGAACCGATTTCTACAAGACGCTTAATGTTAAGAGCTACTTCACGACGAAGGTCACCTTCTACTGTATACTCGTTATCAATCGCGTCTCTGATCTTACCGATTTCATCTTCTGTAAGATCTTTTACACGGGTATCAGGATTGATACCTGTTGCCTCAAGGATTTTCTTTGCGCTTGTTCTGCCAATACCGTAAACATATGTGAGACCAATCTCAACTCTCTTTTCACGGGGCAGGTCAACACCGGCTATTCTCGCCATCTGTTAATACACCTCCAAAATTAAATGAAACATACTTTTTTATTGGATTAGGGGTAATTGATTATGCGTTTTGGGCAATCACACAAAATGATTTCAGCCGCGCCCTTAACGGACTAAAAAATCAGCCCTGTTTCTGCTTATGCTTGGGATTTTCGCAAATCACCATGATTTTACCTTTTCTCTTGATGATTTTGCATTTTTCGCATATAGGTTTTACTGAGGGTCTTACCTTCATTTTGAAATACCTCCTCTAACGCTTCGGCAACCGAGGTTGCCACTTCTAAATTTATTTTGCTCGCCAAGTGATTCTTCCGCGAGTGAGGTCGTATGGAGAAAGCTCCACAGTAACCTTGTCACCGGGCAAAATCCTTATAAAGTTCATCCTTAACTTACCGGAAATGTGTGCCAGGATTTGATGGCCGTTATCAAGTTCCACCTGAAACATTGCGTTGGGCAGCGCTTCAAGCACGGTACCTTCAAGTTCCAATACATCTTCTTTAGCCAAGGCTACAACCTCCTTAATTTTATAAACAAAAATCTTTGTTCACGCAATTTGCTACGCTTTTCAATGCTTTTCTGATATGTGCATCATAAAGAGGATTATATAAGGAAAGGTCAATCCTTTCGCCTATTTCTTTAAGATGCTTTCTGTTTTTCTTTTTCGGGTTTTTAAGGAGCTTTCTCCTGCCGTCACACAAAAGAGGAAATTCTCCTGCCTGTATGACTACATAGAGTCTTCCTTTGTCATGACCCGAAACCGACACTACTACATCACCCGTTTTCATATTGTCACCTACACAGTCAGAAGTATCGGACCTTCGGGGGTAATTGCGAGGGTGTTTTCGTAATGAGCCGAAAGCTTCCTGTCACGGCTTCTTACGGTCCAGCCATCTTCCTTATCGAAATCAACTGCTGCAGTTCCCTGATTTATCATAGGCTCTACGGCAATTACCATACCGTTTACAAGCCTGCGACCTCTGCCTGCGTTACCGAAGTTCGGGATGTCAGGGTCCTCGTGAAGATTCCTGCCGACACCGTGGCCGACAAGCTCACGAACAACTCCGTATCCGTTTTCTTCAGCATAGCTCTGAACTGCGTAGCCGATATCACCGATTCTGTTTCCTGCCACAGCCATTGCTGCACCTTTATAGAAACATTCTTTCGTCACATCAATAAGCTTTTGTGCTTCCTGAGAAATCTGTCCCACAGGGAAAGTTCTCGCCGCATCTGCGTGATAACCGTTAAGGAATGCACCTACATCTACGCTTACTATATCGCCCTCACTCAAGACCACCTTTTTAGATGGAATTCCGTGAACAACTATACAGTTAGGCGAGATGCAGCTTGCTGCAGGAAAACCGTTGTAATTTTTAAAGGAAGGGCGGGCGTTATGCCCCACAATAACATTTTCTATAAGAGCATTAAGCTCCCAAGTAGTCATTCCGGGCTTTACCGCCTCACCTGCAAGGCTAAGCGCCTCGCTTACAATTTTTCCTGCTTCCCTTATTTTTTGTATTTCGTTTGATGATTTTAAAATAATCATTAACCTTTAACTCCTAACGCCTCTAAAACAGCATCCGTAGTTTCTTCTATTGAATTTCTTCCGGTAACATTTACCAGAACATCTTTTTTATTATAGAAGTCTATCAGTGGCTCTGTTTCGCTGTGATATACACTAAGCCTTTGGCGTATGGTGTCCGGAACATCATCAGAACGGGTAATAAGTGCGCCACCGCACTTGTCACACACGCCTTCCTTTTCCGGAGGGTTAAATTTTACATGGTAAGGAGCTGCACACGCTTTACACTCTCTTCTTCCGCCAAGACGGTCTACAATGACCTCATCACTGACTAAGAGATTAAGTGCATAGTCAAGCTCTATACCAAATTCGTCCATTGCGTCAGCCTGGGGGAGCGTTCTGGGAAAACCGTCTAATATATAGCCGTTTTCACAGTCCTTTTCCAAAAGGCGTTTTGAAACCATATCGATTACAAGCTTATCAGGAACAAGCTGTCCATTTGCGATATAATCTTCTGCCGCCTTGCCAAGCTCTGTTTTTTCACGAATGGCACTTCTTATGATGGCTCCCGTGGAGATATGAGGGATACTGAGTTTTTCGCTGAGAATCTCAGCCTGAGTGCCCTTACCACCACCGGGAGGTCCCATTATCGTGATTTTCATAATTTCCCTTCTTTCAAGCTGCAAACCTGTTCTCTATGCCAAGGGTTCCATTATTCAAGGAATCCCTTGTAGTGGCGCATAAGCATCTGGCTTTCAACTTCCCTTACAGTTTCGAGAGCAACACCAACTACGATAAGAAGGCTTGTTCCTGTAAGCGAAAGACTTGCCATATTTACTGTACCCAGTACCATCGAAATAACGATGGGAAGTACTGCAATTACTGCAAGGCAAAGCGAACCAAGCAAAGTAATTCTGCCAAGAACCTTGGCAATATACTCTGTTGTAGGTCTTCCCGGACGGATACCGGGAATCATACCGTTGTTTGTCTTGATATTATTGGATACTTCTACGGGATTGAAAGAAATTGATGTGTAGAAATATGTGAAGCCTACAATCAATAAGAAGTACAGAATGGGGTAAATGGCACCGGTTGTGATAAACTCAGTTACCTTTACAAGCCAGCTATCGGGATTGTTTGCCGCGAAAAGCTGAACAAGTGTGCCGGGGAAGGAGATAATGCTCATTGCAAAGATGATGGGCATAACGCCTGCCATTGAAACCTTAATCGGAATATTAGAATTCTGACCGCCGTACATCTTTCTTCCAACTACACGCTTTGCATACTGAACGGGTATTCTTCTTTCACCCTCGTTGACAAGGATTACAAATACGATTGACAGCAATGAATAGATTAAAAGGAACACAAGCATATACCACTGTTTCGGGAAGAAACCAATCCAAGCGGTACGAATCATCTTGGGAACGCTTGATACGATACCTGCAAAGATAAGCATTGAAATACCGTTACCGATTCCGCGTCCTGTAATCTGTTCACCGAGCCACATAAGAAATGCGGTACCTGCTGTGAATGCAAAAATAATTGTAATCGCAACAAGGAATGAGGGGATACCTTCTACAGTTCTGATTGCGCCCTGATTGTAAAGTGTTACATACAGGCCGTATGCCTGAACTGCAGCCAATAGCACAGTAACATAACGTGTGAGTTTTGTAATCTTCTTTCTGCCTTCTTCACCTTCCTTGCTCATTCTTTCAAGAGCAGGGATTGCTACACACAACAGCTGCATAATAATGGAGCTGTTGATGTAGGGAGAAATTGACATTGCAAAGATTGTTGCCTGTGAAAATGCACCACCGGAAAAGGTGTCAAGCAAATTAAACAGGGATGTTCCTCCACCTGCTGACTGCATCCATGTTGCGATGGCAGCTTTATCAATCCACGGAACGGGGATTACACTACCGAATCTGAATACAACCAGAAGAAGGAAAGTATAAAGGAATTTTTTTCTTAATTCAGGGATCTTCCATGCATTACGTAAAGTTTGCAGCATTTTAGATCACCTCCACCTTGCCGCCTGCGGCTTCAATCTTCTTTGCAGCACCTTCTGTTACGCGGGCTGCCTTTACGGTGATTTTCTTAGTGATTTCACCACGACCTAAAACTACAATACCGTCAAGGATTTTTGAAATAACGCCAGTCTCCTTAAGGAGAGTTGCGTCAACTACTGTACCGTCTTCAAACTTATTGAGGTCGGATACGTTGATTTCTGTATATTTCTTTGCAAAAATATTATTGAAACCTCTCTTAGGAAGACGTCTGTAAATAGGCATCTGTCCACCTTCGAAGCCGGGTCTTACGCCACCGCCGCTACGAGCGTTCTGACCTTTATGACCGCGACCTGCTGTCTTACCGTTACCTGTGCCGGCACCTCTACCTTTTCTCTTACCCTCGGTTTTGCTGCCGATTGCAGGACTAAGCTCATTGAGTTTCATTTCTGCGCACCTCCTTAATGTTAGATTTCTTCAACTTTAACAAGATGAGATACCTTGTTAATCATCCCTCTGATCTGGGGATTATCTGCATGCTCTTTACAGTCACGGATTTTCTTGAGACCAAGAGCTTCAACTGTAGCGATCTGGTCCTTCTTGGAACCGATAACGCTTTTAACAAGAGTTACTTTAAGATTAGCCACTATTCTCTCCCCCTTACAGTTCTTCTACAGCCTTACCTCTGAGACGAGCAACTTCTGCTGCGTCCTTAAGAGAAGCAAGACCTTCGATTGTAGCACGTACTACATTTCTGGGATTGTTGGAGCGAAGGCACTTTGTTCTGATGTTCTTGATACCTGCAAGCTCAACTACTGCACGAACAGCTCCGCCTGCGATGATACCTGTACCTTCTTTAGCCGGCATAAGAAGAACTCTTCCTGCGCCGAACTCACCAATGATTTCGTGGGGAATTGTAGAATCAACTAAAGGAACAGAAACCATGTTCTTCTTAGCGTCTTCAATACCCTTTCTTATAGCATCGGGAACTTCGGCTGCCTTACCAAGACCGAAACCAACCTTGCCGTTTTCGTCACCTACAACAACAAGAGCGCTGAAACGGAATGTACGACCACCTTTAACAACCTTTGCTACACGGCTGATGTGAACAACCTTTTCTTTAATATCAAGTGTTGATGCGTCAATACGCTCTGACATAAGTTTCCCTCCTTCTCTTAGAACTTAAGGCCGCCCTCACGAGCGCCTTCTGCAAGCTCTGCAACTCTACCGTGGTAGATGTAACCGCCGCGGTCAAAAACCACTTCAGTAATACCTGCCTCAGTAGCCTTCTGAGCTACCAATTTACCAACTTCTTTTGCTGCTTCCTTGTTACCGCCGTAAGTTTCTTTAAGTTCGAGACTTGAAGCGGATACAAGTGTTACGCCCTTCTCATCATCGATGATTTGTGCGTAGATATTCTTAAGGCTTCTGAAAACATTAAGACGGGGGCGCTGAGCTGTACCACTGATGTGGTTACGGATGCGGCCATGTCTCTTAAGTCTTGCCTTATTGCTGTTAGTCTTGCTAACCATATCGCTTTATCTCCTCTCTTACTTCTTACCAGCTTTACCTTCCTTGCGGATGATACGCTCGTCAATGTATTTGATACCTTTACCCTTGTAAGGCTCCGGCGGACGTTTTTCTCTTACTTCAGCTGCAAACTGACCAACCTTCTGATTGTCAGCACCTGAAATAATGATAGAGTTAGGATTGGGAACTTCGATTGTTACACCTTCGGGAGCTTCCATCTCAACATTATGAGAGTAACCGAGGTTCATAACAAGTGTCTTGCCCTGCATCTGAGCTCTGTAACCAACGCCGTTAATTTCAAGCTCTTTCTTGAAGCCGTCTGTAACACCTACAACCATATTGTTGAGAAGTGTTCTTGTGAGGCCGTGAAGAGCCTTATGCTTTTTGATTTCGCTGGGACGCTGTATTTCGATAGCGCCGTTTTCCTGCTTTATAATCATATCACCGTGAAGCTGTTTCTGAAGCTCACCCTTGGGTCCTTTAACGGTTACGAAGTTTT
>JAZOSB010000033.1:0-15100 GCA_045656865.1 Clostridia bacterium
AAGAGAATACAGGATAGTAAAGTCAAAACTTATTGAAATGTTACTATCTTAAAAGGAGGAGGCAATTTTGAAGAAAGACATTCAAGTTTCCGGGCATATTGAAGCAATCAAAGGTGTTTATCATATGAAGATTTCCTGGGTGCAGGATGGAAAGAGACACAGAAAGTCTAAAAGCACCGGACTGATTGAAAGAGGTAATAAAAAACGCGCCCATGATATGCTTGTTGATTTTATCCGCCAACAACAGGCGGAGCTTGTAGCCAAAGGCGACAGCAGCAAAGACATACTTTTCACCGATTATATGGAAGAATGGCTCGCAAAAGCCAAAACGCAGATTCGCGCAACTACATACAGTGGATATAAAGACAACATTTACAACGTAATAATTCCCTATTTCAAACCATTTAATTTAAAGCTTAGCGAGATAACTCCTAAGCATATTCAGGACTTTTATACCAAACAATCAGGCCGTGTTAAAGGCACAACAGTAAGAAAGTATCATGCAAACATTCATAAAGCAATTAAGGATGCGCGCAGGCTGAAACTTATAGAAGAAAACCCAATGGAATTTGTTGATCCTCCGAAAACAGTTCCGTTTCACGGAAATCCTTATAATGTGGAAGAAGTAAAGAAAATACTTACTCTAATCAGTGATACTATTTACGAAATTCCCATAACGATGATGCTGTTTTACGGACTTCGCCGCGAAGAAGCAATCGGGCTGAAATGGTCAAATATTGATTTTGAGAATAACAGTATTTTGATTGGTCATACGGTGACAGAAACCAGCGTTGACGGTCGTTTACAAATGATAAAAGAAGATTTAATGAAGAATGCCAGCAGTTATCGTACACTTCCTCTTTCTCTCCCTGTTAGAGCTTTGCTTGAAGAAAAGAAGGAAAGTATTTACGAGTACAGAAAGCTTTTTAAAAAAGGCTACTACTACGAAGATTCTGATTATGTGTGCGTAAATGAAATCGGCGAGTTAATTAAGCCCCGAACACTTTCGGATAATTTCAAAAGAATTATCAGGAAAAACAACATACGGGATTTCAGGCTCTATGATTGTAGGCACACGGCTGCGAGCCTGATGCTTAAAAACGGTGTGCATATGAAGCATATTCAAGCAGTAATGGGACATAGCGATTTCGGAACAACTGCAAATACATATTCGCACCTTGAGTATTCCGATACGGTTGCTGCAATGGAAAAAATGAATGAAATAATTTTTGGAGAGGAAAATGAAGAGATTCAGGGCAAATAGCTACAATTTTTGGGGGATTCTTCCACTTTTGAGCAAAGCAAATGCGGGCTTGCAAACCTGCAAACCCGACATTCAGGGCCTCCCGAAAAGCGAAAAGCTTTTTGGGAAGAAGGAACGGCAATCCGCACAGTGAAGCCGTTTTTAAACGAAAACGGCGAACCCATAGGATTCGCCGTGACGCTTGGCGGAGATGTAGGGATTTGAACCCTAGCGCCGGCAAAACCGACCTACCGGATTTCGAATCCGGACCCTTCAACCACTTGGGTACATCTCCAAATATTTAATTTTTATATGTTAAACCCACAATTTTGGCAAAACTCACATTTAGGGCAAAATTTAGGGCAAAACAAACAGATTTTACTAAAATCAGAAATGGTAAAAATCCCATAATATCAGGGTTTCAGCTCAAGAAAGTTCTTTTGGATGTACAACCTTTCGAGTGCGTCCCGTTATGACCACTTCGATACCACTCCAGATATATTTAATTTTTCTTTCCCGCTCTAAGATAGGAAAAGAAGCCTTTCAGCATAGAGGAACACTCTTCTTCCATAATACCACCATAGACATTGGTGGTACTGCCGAAGTAGGACTTAGAAAACAAATCAATTCTGCCCCCTGCTGCACCGTATTCAGGGTCATAAGCACCGAAATACACATTGCGCATACGGGAATTTATTATAGCACCGCTGCACATTACACATGGCTCAAGAGTTACATATAAATCGCAATCGGTCAATCGCCAGTCTTTCAAAAGCTCGCAGGCTTTTCTGATTGCAACAATTTCCGCGTGGAGGGTGGGGTCATGAAGCTCGTTACGTACATTGTGAGCGGCCGCGATTACCGCGCCGTCCTTCACCACAACTGCACCCACAGGCATCTCCCCTGCCTCGATTGCTTTATTCGCTTCCCCAAGGGCAATTTTCATAAACTTGTTTTCCATACAACACCTCGTTTATAGTACCACAAATGACACTATAA
The DNA here is from genome assembly GCA_045656865.1 of Clostridia bacterium. GTDB lineage: Bacteria > Bacillota > Clostridia > UMGS1883 > UMGS1883 > UMGS1883. Next base: position 2,243 of record JAZOSB010000033.1, read on the forward strand.
GTCAAGAAAAAGCGGTGTAAAAATGACTTTTTACACCGCCATTTTTTACTGTAAACCATCAATCTCTGCCTGTACCATTTCCTTGGTGACGGTCAGGACACTTGTGAATCGACAATTAAGAGCCTTTTCAAAATTCTCAAGTGCTTTCTCTTTTTCTCCAAGTTCTTTGAGTACCAAACCGAAATTATAGTATGGCATCGGAGTAACAAACTCGTTTACTAAAAGCTTTTCGTAAACTTCCTTTGCCTTTTCGTATTCACCCATTTTAAGGTATGTTTCACCGAGATTGTCGGCAATGGTCTTATCAGAATCGTTGTAGTCATATGCTTCAAGCATAAAATCAACTATATTATCATAATTGCCGTCTTCTCTGGCTCTTTCAAGATAGAACACTCCAAGTGTACCATAGGTATTTGATGCAGGCTTTTCCTCATGAACCTCTTCCAAAGTTTCAATGGCTTCATTAAGGTCGCCCTCTTTCCATATCAATACAGCAAGATTGTGTTTTGCATCAAGCTTTTGCGTTCTTGAAACTGACTTTGAATTAATAATTTCGTACAGAAGCCTTCTACCCGTCCTGAAATCATTTTCACGAAGACAGAATGAGGAATACTGAATCTTGCACTCAGGAGTCATCGAACCCGTTTTGTGTGCCATTTTGAAATACTTCTCACCTTTTTTGGCATCACCTTTTATATAGTATGTCTGCACAGCAAGATGCGTAAGAAGCGCCGCACGGCGAATCCATATGAATATCAACAATATTGCACCGCTCGTTCCGACAGCCGCGAGCGTGCCAAAGCTACCGTTCACGAACCAGAGAAACAGCGCAATCAATAAACCATAAGTCAAAGATTTCATAGCAACACCTTCTTAGAATTCTGCGGAACCGGTCGTTCTTGGGAAGCTCAGTGCATCACGGATATTCTGAATACCTGTGATGTACATAAGTGCCCTTTCAAAGCCAAGACCGAAGCCTGCGTGTTTAGCACTGCCGTAACGGCGAAGGTCTAGGTACCACCAGTAATCCTTGGGGTCAAGTCCGAGCTCTTCCATTCTCTTTTCGAGGAGGTCAAGACGCTCTTCCCTCTGGCTTCCACCGATAATTTCGCCTACACCGGGAACAAGACAGTCCATAGCTGCAACGGTCTTTCCATCATCATTGAGACGCATATAAAACGCCTTAATGTCCTTGGGATAATCCATAACGAATACGGGACGCTTGAAGATCTTTTCTGTAAGATATCGTTCGTGTTCGGTCTGAAGGTCGATACCCCACTCAACGGGATATTCAAACTTTTCACCGCTTTCCTGAAGAAGCCTGATAGCCTCTGTATAGGAAACTCTGCCGAAGTCGGAGTTAAGAACTGCATCAAGTCTTTCAAGAAGTGTGTTGTCGATAAATTTGTTAAAGAATTGCATTTCCTCGGGAGCGTGGTCAAGCACATATTTGATTATATACTTGAGCATATCTTCTGCAAGACACGCATCATCCTCAAGGTCTGCAAATGCAATTTCAGGCTCAACCATCCAGAATTCTGCACCGTGACGGGGAGTGTTACTTCTTTCCGCACGGAAGGTGGGACCGAATGTGTAAACACCGCCAAGTGCCATTGCGTGAGTTTCAACATTAAGCTGCCCGCTTACTGTAAGGCTGGTGGGCTTACCGAAGAAATCCTGAGAGAAATCAACTGTGCCATCTTCATTACGGGGAGGATTCTCAATATCGAGGGATGTTACCCTGAACATCTCCCCTGCGCCCTCACAGTCACTTGTTGTTATAATGGGAGTATGAACGTATACGAAGCCTCTTTCATTGAAGAAAGAATGAATTGCGTATGCAAGAATACTTCTCACACGGAAAACTGCGGAAAAAGTATTTGTTCTGGGACGAAGATGCGCAATTGTACGGAGATATTCGTTGGAATGACGCTTCTTTTGAAGAGGATAGTCGGGAGTTGACTCACCCTCAATTTCAGCAATGTCTGCATTAAGCTCGAAAGGCTGTTTCGCATCGGGAGTAAGGACAATACTACCCTCGAAATAAACTGCACTGCCTACGTTAAGTGATGCAATTTTATCGTAGCAGTCAAGCTTGTCTTTCTCGATTACAACCTGAAGGCTGTCGAAAAAGCTACCATCGTTGATTGAAACGAAGCCGACATTGTTATTGGCACGGATTGAACGAATCCATCCTGCCACACGCACCTTTTCCCCATTTTTGAGGTCGGTGCTTCTGTAAAGCTGTTTTATAGTTGTACGCTTCATAACTGTTACCCTTTCTTAGTCTATTATAATCGTATGTGTTCGCTGGAACACACCGTTCTTTTCAAGCTTATTGATTCCGGGTTTTTGGGAGATTTCCCCCGGCTCACCCACATAATCGGGAAGTCCGCACCAAGGCTCGATACAGAAAAATTCCGAGCCTGGCACTTTCCAGATAAGAAGATTATCAATCCCAGGGAATTCCAAGCTGACACTCTTATCCGAATCTTTTTTCCTGAGAGTAACCTTTTTGGACTCTGTATTCAGGAAGATATAAGTATCAAGCTCCTTAAACTTCTCGTCGGAAAAAGTAAGTGCACCGTTTACATATGCCATATCTTCGGTTTTACCGTTAAGAAGAGGTCCATCAAGAAGATAGTTTACAAGAGGCTCGTTCTTATCAAAAAACATCTCATATTCCTCTGTTTTACCCTCGCAGTTGTATGCTTCGTGAGAGCCGATTGAAAAATACATATCTCCGTCGGTTTTGTTATTTACAACATATGTAATGAAAAGTTTATTTTCGTTCAGTTCATATATGACACGAAGCTCAAATTCAAAGGGATACACCTTTAAAGTTCCCATATCGGATTTTAAAAGAAAGACCGCCTTTGTGTTATTAGTGCTTTCAATTTCAAAAACACTTCTTCTTCCGAAACCATGCATAGGCAAATCGTACGAAATTCCCTTATGAAGGTATCTTCCCTCGCTAAGACGTCCGCAAGTTGGGAAAAGAAGAGGTGCCTGACCATTCCACCATTTTGGGTCACCCTGCCACAATCTTTCTTCACCGTTATTTTGCTTTATGCTTTTAAGTTCAGCACCGAGAGTGCTGATTTCAACTGTAAGACAGTCATTTTTTAATATTGTACGCTTTTCCATATTAAACCCACCTCATTATGCAAAAACTGTCACCCCCGACAAAGCCGGGGTGTGACAGTTAATACGAAGTCACTATCAGTCTTCGCAACAATCACTGCAATTTTCGCAATCGCAGTCAAACTCGATTTCAATTTCTTCGTTACAGCCCGGGCAGGTAATCTTATCGCAATCCTCTAATGTTTCAAGGTCAAGATAAATCAAATCACCGCAATTGGGACATTCAACGCTGAATTCGTCATCTTCGTCAAAACCATCTTCGTCATCGTAGAAAATATCCTCGATTTCTGCAAGGTCTTCATCAACTTCGTCAAGCTGTGCCTGCATTTCATCCTGATACTCTTCGATTTCGTCAATTTCGTCTGCAATATCGGAAATAGCTTCAACAATTGCCATGAGAAGCTTGCCTTCTTTAGTGGTTTCGTCTATATCGAGACCTTCTGCAAGACCGCCGATATATGCCATTTTTTCTGTTAAATAGCTCATATTAACCTCCAAAAATTTTAATTTAACATTTTGAATGGAAATTCTGTCAAAAGCAAGGGCGTGTACCTTGTTTTTGACTCCTTGCAAGGACCGGCACGGTGAGTGCCGCGCGAGCGAAGGTCCTTACCTCGAAAAAGAATGTTTTATGGAATGAAACTTCTTTTTCGAAAGGATGACTTTGTCATCCGCTTTTATGCTCGACCAAGGTATTCGCCTGTACGGGTGTCAACCTTGATTACTTCGCCGTTGTCAATGAAGAGAGGAACCATAACAACTGCACCTGTTTCAAGTGTAGCGGGCTTTGTAGCACCTGTTGCTGTGTTACCTGCAAAGCCGGGTTCTGTTTCTGTAATTGCAAGCTCTACAATGTTCGGAGGCTCGATAGCGAAGATATTTCCCTTGTAGGAAAGAATCTTAACCTGCATATTCTCCTTAACAAACTTAAGAGCATCACCAAGCTGATCCTGACTAACAGGAATCTGCTCATAGCTTTCGGGATCCATAAAGTAGAAAAGGTCTCCGTCGTTGTAAAGATATTCCATATCTCTGCGGTCGATATGTGCCTTGGGCATTTTATCTGTGGGGTTGAAAGTCTTTTCAACAACACCGCCGGAAATTACGTTCTTAATCTTTGTTCTTACGAACGCTGCACCCTTACCGGGTTTAACATGCTGGAATTCGATAATCTGATAAACGCTTCCATCATATTCAAAAGTTACACCATTTCTAAAATCGCCTGCTGAAATCATTTTGTTACTTTCCTTTCGTATATAAAATTACCTATGATATAGTTTACAACATTTTCCTTAAAATATCAAGTATTTTTTTAATTATTTGTTATTTCAGTAAATATCCTCTTGTAAATGCGGATGGCTTTACAATGTCCGTTTTGCCTTTATACATTTTAACTGTATTTTCCGCTTCTTCTCCTGTTTCGGTTGTGAAAACCAATCGGATTCCTGCTACACCGCTTTTTCTGACTTCGTTCAGCTTATCAGCCATAAAGGTAATGCGTGAATTAAGCACGGTATTAAGGTGTGTATCCTTATCACCTATGATAGTAAATTCCGCACCTGTTTTGTCCTTTATTCTAATAGGTTTTGTGCAATCGCACTTGCCCGTTATTCCGCGGATAAGGCAAGCACGGCTTGTCATAACTGTCTGGTAGCCGTGACAGATAATTTCACAAGGAATATCGGTTTTCCTTACAATATCCCTGACCGCGACGAGAGAAAGTTCAGGTGAAAGAGTCAGTGCATCACAAAAGTCAAAGCAGGATGCACTAACGCTGTTATATATGTTATTGCTCCAATCGGCACACACACGCCTGCCAAGTTTTTTTGCAAGGGCAATCATACCTGTTGTGGATGCATACACACCGTACTCTGCAGGTATTTCGGAGAGTTGTTTTTCCACGGACTTTTCATCCAGCACAACCTTTGGTAATACTACATAGCACCTCTTATCGGGGGTGATTTCCTTCCACATAGAAAGAGGCACTAAAACACGGTCTGCATCCTTTACTGCAAGGAACTGTTCTTTTGTTAAAACCTCAACGGCAACATAGGGTAATGTTTTCTGCTTATTTTTCTCCATAGGATATTCAAAAGAGAATATATCTCTTGGAAAAACCTCTCCCCTTTTATTCTGAAGAAGCTCTGCACATTCCCTGCGGAGTCGGTTAAGCTCCGACACAGAAATCGTGATATTTTCATCTGCCGAAAATTCAAAATTATGAAGTTCAAATGGGGTCTGTCCCATTTTCCCAATCTGTACACAGGCACGTTCTTCACTGAGTGGAGTATTCTGTGCCGTTTCTCCCTCTGCACCGAATACTTCTGCAGTAAATTCTCCGTCGTTGAGTGCAAGTACAGATGGACTTCCGTATTGCAGTTTCAAAAACGCATCCACGGGTATTTTTTTGTTTTCGACACCCTCGCGGAAAGAAGCACGTGCTTCTTTTAAGACAGTATCGTCCGCACGCGAAGAAATGTTATCGTTGCTCATTGTATAATTCATCATCTCAGGTGTATTCTGACCTGCAAAATACGCCTTTGTAAATGCGTCACCACGGACAAAAATCTTTTTCAGTTTATCCTCGTCTTCCACCGAAAGACTGTCAAAGGAATCAAGGTATTTTCTGTATATTCCCGTTACGGTTGCAACATATTCGGGGCTTTTCATTCTGCCCTCTATTTTAAAGCTCCTGACACCTGAAGCTGTCATCTTTTCAAGGTCATCGGCAAGGCACAGGTCACGGGGACTTAAAAGATACCCCTTGTTTTTACCGCAGAAGTACATTTGCCTGCAGGGCTGTGCACACATTCCGCGGTTACCGCTTCTGCCCCCAATAAAGGAGGACATAAGGCACTTTCCTGAAAAGCTGATACAAAGAGCACCGTGAGCAAATGCCTCTATTTCCGCATTGGTCTGAGTATATATATGTTTAATTTCATTTTCCGATAATTCGCGGGACAAAACCACACGGGAAAATCCTCTGTTCTGAAAATCCTTTACGTCATACACGTTACTTGCTGTAAGCTGTGTACTTGCATGTATGGGCATATCTGGACATACTGTTTTTGCAATCTTTGCCGCACCTAAATCCTGTATTATAAGAGCATCCACACCGCACTCTGCCGCCTTTACAACTGCCTTTTCAAAAAGGAAAAGCTCATCTTCACCAATCAGAGTATTGAGCGCAAGAAAAACACGCACTCCGCGTATGTGGCAGTAGCGGACTGCATTTTTGATTTCTTCCCATGTGAAGTTTGCGGCATTTTTTCTTGCACTGAAGGACTGTTCACCCAAATACACCGCATCTGCACCGTTTTGCACGGCGGCAACAAGGGATTCCCATTTTCCTGCAGGGGCAAGAAGTTCAAGTTTATTTTTCATAAGCACAATACAACCGACACTCCCATACGGATGTGCCGGTCTCCTTTAATTATTTATTTTTAAGTTCTGTTTCAAGCTTTACCACATTCATCTTGAGCGACTGGTTTTCTGCACGAAGACGGGCAAGTTCAGCATTAAGCTTATCAAGTGCAAGCTTGCTTCCGCCAGCTTCTTCAGCGTATTTCAAAAGCTGTGCACGGAGCTTTTCATTATCATCCTGTGCCTGCATATACTCATCGCAGATATTCACAGCAGTAAGAACGGCTGCCATAGAGGTAGAAAGTCTCTTATCACGGGATATAAGGTCACGCATTTTTTTGTCAACGTGATATGCCACATGACGGACATATTCCTCGTCTGCCTCACAGGAAATTCTGTACTCTGCACCATTTATTTTAACAACTGTGGTATTCTTCTTTTCTTCCATAGTAATTCTGCCTTTCAGTAACATTATTGTTTATTATAACTTATTTCAAGGCAGATTTCAACAGTTTTTAGATTGATTTTTTAGATATTGTGATTTATATTCTTGTAAAGTGAACTGTTTTGTGGTAAAATATCCAAGTATAAAATGCAACGCATACCACACTGTTGCCCACAATGCTAAAACTGTGTACATATTTTCTTTTGTTACGGCAAGGATAATAATTGGGAACAGAAAAAAGAGTTTCCTTGCTGATGTTACTGAAATCAAAACCGTACTTATGAGAGAAAGAATATATATGAGCATTCTTAAATCCTCGGCAAACACGATGAGAAGCACATCACACAGCATTACGGCAAGAGGTATTTCCCACAAAAAATTTCTGTCAGTTTTAAAAAATGACATCAGCAGAAACACAGGAACAAATCCAAGCCATATATTTTGAAGTTTTAAAAAAGAACAAATAATAAAGGTAATTGCAATATAAATTATTTTTCGCATATTAAATTCCCCTTTCTCCATTATTATTTACCGGGGAATGTATTCTATACGGAGGTGTTTTCGGTGCACGAAACTGAAAAAGAAATTGAAAAAGTAATACTTTGCGGAGTTCACACGGGGGCACTCAATACTCTTGAAGACACTACCGAGGAATCTATGGCAGAGCTTCGCGAGCTTGCCTATACGGCACAGGCGGAAGTTGTAGGTGAAATGATTCAGAACAAGGACCACCCTGAAGCCTCCACCTATTTCGGTGAGGGAAAAATGGAAGAGCTTCGTATTGCGGCAGAGTCGCTGGGTGCAACACTTTTGATTTTCGATGATGAACTGACAGGAAGCCAGATTCGTAATATTGAAAACTACACTCACATCCGTACCATTGACCGAAGCACACTTATTCTTGATATTTTTGCACAGCGAGCCATTTCAAAAGAGGGTAAAATTCAGGTCGAACTGGCACAGCTTAAATATTCCCTGCCACGACTTTCGGGAATGGGTATCGAGCTTTCACGTCTGGGCGGCGGCATCGGTACGAGAGGCCCCGGTGAAACTAAGCTTGAAAGCGACAGAAGACACATTCACAGAAGGATAAACTCCCTCGAAGCGGAGCTAAAAGAAATTCAAGCACACAGAGAGCTCCAGAGAAGCCGCAGAGAAAAGGACAATGTAGTTGTTGCCGCATTGGTAGGCTACACAAACGCAGGCAAAAGCACAATTTTAAACTATTTTACCGAGTCAGATGTCCTTGCGGAAAATATGCTCTTTGCAACGCTTGACCCCACAATGAGAAAGCTTTCACTTCCTGACGGAAGAAATGCCGTTATTGTTGATACGGTAGGTTTTATCCGCAAGCTCCCCCATCATCTGATTGAGGCGTTCAAATCCACACTTGACGAAGCTGTTCTTGCTGATGTTCTGATTCACGTAATCGACTCCTCAAATCCCGAAATGTACAGTCAGATGCGGGTGGTTGACGATTTGATACAGACTCTTGGCTGCAGAGCACAGAGGATTATCGCAGTATTCAATAAATGTGATGTTGCTCCTCCCCTTTCTCCCCGTCCTGAGGGGAATTACACGGATTTTGTATCAGTAAGTGCAAAAAGCGGAGAGGGTATGGATGAGCTTATTGAGTTTCTTAACGATGCTCTTCCCGGAAAGAAAAAAGAGATTGAGGTTCTTATCCCCTATTCCGACAGCAAGACTGCTGCAACACTTCACGACGGCGAAGTTATTCTGGAAGAAAGCTACGAGGCAGAGGGAACAAAAATCCGTATTCTCGCAGATGAAGCTCTATATGCAAGGTTGAAGAAATATATAGTTGAATGATTTTTGGAAGGTGGTGACGGCAAATGGAAGATTATAAAACAGTTTTAAAAGATGCAGAAGCAGAAATGATTGAACGGAAAAGCCGTTTTATAGGCTATTGCCGTCCCGTTAAAAGTCAGAATGAGGCAGTTGATTTTATAAACGAAATTCGTGCTATGCACCGTCAGGCAACACACAATGTATATGCCTATATTTTAAGGGAAGACAACATCATGCGGTACAGCGACGATGGTGAGCCTGCCGGAACGGCAGGTGTCCCCGTGCTTGAGGTTATCAAGAAAGAGGGACTGACCGATGTTTGCGTAGTTGTCACACGTTATTTCGGCGGAATTCTCTTGGGTGCAGGCGGCCTTGTCCGTGCTTACGGAAAAAGTGCTAAACTTGGTATTGATGCCGCAGAAAGAATAGAAAAAATTTACTGTAAGCTGTACCTCATTCGTTGTGATTACTCTACATATGGAAAACTTGAGTATGCAATAAATACCGAGGGATATATTTTAAAAGACTGTGCCTTTGAAAATGACGTGTGTATGACAGTAGGTGTAAAGCCCGAAGAAGAGAACAAATTTTTAAAAGTAGTTGCAGATATTTCCGGCGGCAGTGCGGTTGTAAATGAACTACATGGCGAATATATAGTAAAAGAGCTTTGAGGAAACTCAAAGCTCTTTTACTATTGTTATTCTTTCGCCCTTTTCGACTTGTTTACCCTGTTCCCTGGTAAGCTCGTGAATTTTACCGCAACAGGTTGTCTTTGCGTAATACCTCTTCCCCCACCTCAGTATGGGAATAAAAAAGAGACTTAAACACATAAATTCCGCATAAATATTATAACTGCAATACCGTCCGCATTCGGGACAGATTTCCATGCCGCCGTTATAAGCTAGTTCTTTGGTTTTGTTGTAAATTCCCATTATAAAAAACATATACTAAACAACTCCGCACACGTTCACACTGTATCCATGTGAGTTTCAAGAATTATTGAACAGGAATAATCTTGCCTGTGTTAAGATTTATAATTCTCTGTACCCTTGAATATGTTCCTATACAGTAAAGAGTTCCGTTGGGTGCGACAAAAGTTTCTCCCAAAATATAGGGATAAAGTTTTGTCATATTCCCCGTTTTAAGGTCTATTTCGTAATATCCGCTGTTGATTGCGCTGAATACGGGGGAGAAAATATATTCGTTCTTTCCGTTTGCATACCACATTGCCTGAACATAGAGCTTCCCGTCAGCCATTCCGATTGCTTTTATGCTGTTCACCTTATCGGAATATTTTTCAACCATACTTACAAGGGTTTCAGTTTTGGGGGTGTAGAGATACACGTCGGAATACTGATTCACATATCTTGAAGAGCCCATACTGTGACCGGTGGAGCATATATAATAGTTTCCGTTTTCCGCTTTGTAAATAGCTGAAAACATATCTCCCCTATCCCACTGAAGCTCTTTTACGGTGTTTCCGTTTTTCGAAAGAAGAATTGTTTCCCTTTCTGTGTAAGGTGCAGGAGCATTTCCAATGAATATTGTCAAATCAATTACTGAACTGCCATCCAATTTGTATTCATATGCGTATGCATCCGTTACATCTTTATCGGAATCAAATTGCATAAGTAATGTGTTACCTGCATATACTCCGCTATTTTTCAGGCTTGTTTCCATCAAAGAAGACTCAACTTTACCATAATTATTGATGTACATATCATCGTTGTTTTCGGTTGTATCTTCCAGACGTGTTATAATCTCAAACTCTGTATCGAAAATGTAGTTTTCATTGTAAGAATGAGAAAGCGTATTAGTAATATCACCATTTTCATTTACCGATTCATCATATACGGAAACGTATTTACTCAAATATACTTTATTCCCGTCAGCAGAATCAGTATGTATCCCGGAAGAGCTGTTGCCATTGTGATAAAGTTTAAAGGAATAGTCTTTTTCCGACCATTCAACGTCAAACGAAAGTTCCTCGTAGGCAAAGCGCCACGTCATTGGGAAATACGTTATTCCACGGAAGTTTATGAGAGGATACTGTTCCTTATTATTGTCAATATAAATACCGTTAAGATACACAGGGTATGTCGGAATTTGTGCATTGTAAAGAGTTTTGTATGAATTTTTTGCCGAGCCACCGAAATAATTTTCATTCACATTGAAGGAAGAAGTCGTACGGGTAATATAAAGACCGTCTGCGTCGGTGTATGTTGACATAAGTCCGAGTCTTCCGCAAAGGTCAAAAGTCATAGGGAAATATGTAATATCTTTGTATGTAATGAGAGGATACTCAACATAACGGTTATCCACGCTCATATAATCAATTTCCGTGTAAAAAGGTGCTATTTTTACTTTTATTTTTTGCCACTCTGCCGATGCAGGGAAGCAAAAAGATGTCACACACAAAACAGCAGTTACAATTGATGCTAATAGTTTTTTCATAATTACCACCTCAGTGTTAATTATAACAAAAACTTTAAAACGTGTAAATAACACTGTTGATTTCTTAACACAAACGTAATATAATAAAAAGCAGGTGATTAAAATGATAAAAATACTGTTCGTTTGCCATGGAAATATATGCAGAAGCCCAATGGCAGAATTTGTTATGAAGGATATGGTTAAAAAGAAAGGCGTTTCGGATATGTTCGAGATTGCATCTGCAGCAACAAGCACCGAGGAGCTTGGAAACCCTGTCTATCCCCCTGCAAGAAAAAAGCTTCAGGAGGAAGGACTCGACTGTAGCGGAAAAACATCCAGACAAATGAATGAAGACGATTACGCATATTATGACCTTATAGTTGCTATGGACAGGAACAATCTTCGCAATATGGCAAGATTCGTGGGTAATGACCCCGATGGAAAGGTTTCGCTTCTTATGAACTATACTCCGACTCCACGTGATGTGGCAGACCCCTGGTACACAGGTGATTTTGAACAAACCTGGAAGGATGTCAATCTTGGATGTGAGGGACTTTTGAAAAGACTTATTTAAAACTAAAAGCGGTGGTATAATTACCACCGCTTGTTTTATTTACTCTTCGTCGCCCTCGTAATCTTCATCATCGTACTCGTCATCATAGTCTTCGTCGTCATAATCTTCATCGTCATATTCATCATCATACTCATCGTCATAATCTTCATCATCGTAATCATCATAATCGTCGTCATTTCTTCTGAAGAATATTCTTACAGCTAAGAAGATGCACACACCAATGATACCGATAAGTACAATTATAAGCAAAGTACGACCTATACCATTGGAAGACTTTTTCTCCTGAGTTGGAACTGTGTCATCCTGCTGTGCAGGAACTTCACCCTCCTGTGCCGAAGGCTCAGGCTCGGCAGGCTGCACGGCTGCTTGTGCTGCCTGATTTGCTTCAGCAAGCTTCTTGTTGAGGTTATTAATTTCCTCTTCATAAGTTTCCTTCAGCTTCTGAACATTATCAGCATAGTCCTTCTCTACCTGTTCTATTTTCTGGGCAATCTGCTTTTCTGACGGACCTTTAACAGATGCTTTTCCGCACAAAACACCTATAAGAAGGCTTATAAGGCAAAGCACAAGTGCCGCAGAAGCAGTGACTTTTCTTTTCTTTTTCTTAAGAGGTGTAACGCTCCTATAATTATTGAGTTCCATATGTATCCCTCCGTTTAACTTTTTCCTATTAAGTAGTATAGCACAAAAAAATACACGATACAAGAAAAAAAACAAAAATTCGTCTTTTTTTTATGCACATAAAAAAAAAAAACGGAACAAGGAATGCTTGTTCCGTTTTGGTAGCCGAACTAGGATGTGCCTTGCTTCGCAATCCACCCTGCTTGACGACCGCAAGCTTTGCTTGCAGTACCCGTCTTCGCACCAACTTCGCTAAAAACGATTATCAATCGTTTTTTATACGCTTGTTGCCCTCCTCAGGGTTCGAATCCTGCTAGTTACAAAAAAAACACCTGCGACAAAAGTCACAAGTGTTTTTTGGTAGCCGAACTAGGATTCGAACCCAGACATACAGAGTCAGAGTCTGCTGTGCTACCCTTACACAATTCGGCTATAATGCGTTGCCCTCAAAGGCTACTCGTATAATATA
>JAZOSB010000034.1:0-20354 GCA_045656865.1 Clostridia bacterium
CATCTTCATAATCTTCTTCAACTTCATAATCTTTACCAAAAGGGCAGTCTTGACAAGGTGAGCATCCTGCACCACCTTCTTCTAAATAATCCACTTTACTTAAATCATCTCTCATCACTATTTCCTCCAGTATTAACATTAGTCTTTTCTTCCTGAACATCAAACTTTTCCATATACTCACTTAAAACATACCTGATATACGAACTCATAGATAAACCTTTTGAGTATGCAATTTGCCTAATTTGTTCTTTCTTATCTTTTGGTATGCGTAACTTCAAGTGAGTATTTTTAACCTCATTAGTCATCCTAAAACCTCGCAATCACAATAAATTGAATATTTGAACATTCACTTTAAATTATATTTTTATGCATCGAAAAACCGTATGTCCCCCCAATGTTGCCACAACTGTAGGTATATTTTTTGAGCAATAAATAATGCCCGATGGCAAAAGCCATCGGGCATTATTCTAAGTTATGTAGTTAAGTAGGGTGGTAAAGGATGACCTTCGTGATAGAGAAGAAGTGCCTGGTCAAAAAGGATGACGGCTTTTTCAAGTGCATCTGTATCAGATTTCTCCGTATAATCCTTTTCTATATCTGATATAAGCACATATAAACATTCCCATTCAGGCTCAAGTTCTCTATATCGCCTATAACCATGTGAAATTCCGTGTTTCGTATGCCGTATAATGAACTCTTGAAAAGTACACGTAGGCAAGGATTTATCTTTCCATTTAAGTCCTTTATGATAAGCATGCTGTAAAACTTCAAGTGCTGGATAAGTAAATTCGTAATCATCCAAATTTTCATAATCTGCAAAACTAAACATTAGCACACCTCACTCAAAGTCTTCCAACTCATACCTATTACCAAGTATCAGTTCTCTCCATGCTCTGTTTATTGCAGCAAAAGATGCATCAAAAGTCAAATACTGCTGGAACTCCATAATCTCATCTATCTTTGCCAGGATAGACTTATCAAGCATTACCTGTTGTGCAGGAGTTAAACTCTCTTTGAGTGCGGAAACACTATCATCTAACTGTGCTCTTAACCGCTGATGCTCAAAATTAAGAGCAAAAATGGCATTTTCTTTAACTTCTTCATAGATTTTGTCTTTTAAACTCATAAGACCACTTCCTTTTTTAGTATAGGGTCTCAATTGTATCGGGCTATAACAAAAAAGTCAAGATAAATAAAAAGAGAAGTTGAACAAACCAACTTCTCAAATTTATCGTCCTTTATTTCAACCCCATAAAGTTCTTAAGTTCATCAATAGTGGGTGAAATTTTACCGTTTTTCAGTTTTAATTTTTCCGTAGATAATCCTGTGAATAATCCTAAGTTTTTATACTTAGAAATAACCGAATATTGTTCTTTGGTGATAATTTCACCGTGTGCCGCATCGTTACGCATATCGTGTAAATCATCTAATACTTTTGACAGTTTATAACTAGTAAATTCCAAGTCAATATGGTTTTTCTTTACATATTTTTTCATACTATTCCACATTAAATGTTTTTTTGGCTTATTACGTAGATTTTTCAACTGTATTAACTCATTAACTTCATGTTCTATAATTCCGCAATACTGTTTTACCAGAATGCTAGGTGCGATTGAAAATCTCTCATCTTTAAAATAATAATCCTTTTCAATCACATCTGCTGCTACCAAATCCAAAATAGATGTTTTATCTAATCCTGGATATTCATTTTTGTATAGCATATAAATACTATTGATTTTGTTTGTACTATGCCAATCTACAATAATAGTACCTTGTTCTTCCTGATTTCCATATAATTGAATACTTTCTAATTCGTCATCAAGGTCTGCTATCATATCTATGTTAGTTATATTAAAATCAATGTTTTTTAGTAGAATACAATAAGTGGTAATAAAGAATGCCTGCATTGCAGAATAACAACAACTTTGGTATTCACCTTTCATTGTATATTCACCTAAATTCGACTGCATCATTTCTTTTATTAAGGCAATATCATTATCTCGCAAGCGTTCTCCTTTTAATGCTTGCTCTCGTTTTTTAATATCGTCAACAAAAGAAGATAGATAATCTTCATAATACTTACTGTCTGGCATAGTTAATGCAATTAATCCCTGTAAATATTGAACTATAAAATTATCGTTAATTTTTTCTCTGCTTAATAATCCTAAGCACATTTCAATAAGGACTAACGCAAATTCACGTTCACCGTTATAAACAGAATGCTTAACGAGTATTTCATCTCCATCATCAATATAACAGCCTTTTGTTAATTCTTTAATTTCATTATATGTTATTATCAAATTATAGCCCCCATTAGTTTACTTTATCATTTTGTAATGTCTTAGTGCTTCTAAAATCGCCTCTTCTTTTTCAGGAGGGCAGATGGGAACTCTTGTACCTTTTTTACTAACATTATAATTTTTACCCATTGGCAAACCCATCTTTTGTTTGACCTGTGCTATATATAAACTCGAAACTTTAAACCCAAACGCTCTTTTTACATAGGTTTTGATTTCTTCATAGGTAGCCTTTGCTTCGGCAGAGGTCAACGCCAAATCTTCTGCATTTAACTCGACCTGCACTATATCATCTGGCTTGAGTTGGGATAACATGACAACAGTCTCCACATGACTTGTCATTGGAAATTGGTCAAATACGTGAGCTTCCTTTAGTACATATCCGTTCTGGCAAAGATATTTTGCATCTCTTGCCATTGTGGCAGGGTCGCAGGAGACATAAACAATTCTCTCGGGCTTCATTTTGGCAATGGAGGAGAGGAGCTTTTCCTCGCACCCTTTCCTCGGGGGGTCGAGGACAACTACATCGGCTTTTTCACCGCTTCGTATAAGCTTTGGTGCAACATCTTCTGCAGGTCCGCAATAAAATTCCGTGTTGGTAATGCTATTTAATTCTGCATTTTCTTTAGCATTTTTTACGGCATCCTCAACTATTTCAATGCCGATAACTTTCTGTGCTTTTTGTGCAAGGAACAGGCTGATGCTTCCCGTTCCGCAGTAAAGGTCAAACACGGTCTTTTCGTTGTCGAGGTCAGCAAGCTCAAGGGCTTTTTCGTAAAGAAGCTTAGTTGTGCAGGGGTTAACCTGATAAAAGCTTTTATAATGTACTTTATATTTAATCTCACCGATATTATCAATAATGTGCGGAACTCCGTATATGACCTTATCCCTGTCACCATACACGTTATTTGTTCTATCGGGATTTATGTTTATAACAATTCCTTTTACGAAAGGAAACTTTTCCGTAATCAGATCAACAAGGCTTTCTGTAAAGGGGAGCGATTTCTTTGCAACAAGGACAAGCACCGCTTCATCCTTCCCTGTTCGCATACATATTCTGCGGAGGTTTCCTGTTGCGGTTTCCTCGTCATACACATCTATGCCGTTATCGGTTGCCCATTTGCATACGGCACTGACAACCTCGTTTGTTCTTTCATCCTGCAGACTGCACGCCTCAGGAACAACAACTCTGTGGCTATGGGGTGCATAAAAGCCCGCACGCACCTCTCCGCCCAGTACCGTTACGGGGAACTGTGCCTTGTTTCTGTAATTGTAGCAGGGGTTACTTCCTGTGACGGAAGCTATCTTTGCCTCGGAAAAGCCGCCTATTCTTACAAGGGAGTCGAGGACTTTGTTCTTTTTGTATTCAAGCTGATGGCTGTACTCAACACTCTGCATACTGCAGCCGCCACATTTTTGGAAAACCTCACACCGCGGCTCGGTGCGGAGAGGTGACGGCTCAATAACTTCCAACAGCTTGCCGTAGCCGTAATTCTTTTTCTCTTTTATTATAAGGATTTTTGCAATATCGCCCTTGACTGCACCGGGAACAAAAACCGTGAAACCGTCAGGCTTGGCAATGCCCTCACCATCTGCCCCAAATGCAATAATCTCTGTTATATGCTCTGTATTTTTGTACATTTGCCCTGCTTCCTTTCGGGAGTAAATATTCTGTATGAAAGGGGTTGAAGCTCCATTGATAAATTGTGTCCGTCGGCAATTTTCTCTCCGCTCAATGTATCGGAAAGAGAAGTAATTCCCCATCGGGACAAATTAAGGTTTATATATTGACTGTTACCATTCGCATTAACGATAACGAGAATATCATTGCCATTTTGTTTTTTGCTGAAAGCGTCCTTGCCGTTTTCAAAGCTTCGCATAAAGGCAAAGACTCCGCCCTCTGCAAATAAAGTTGTGCAGAACCCTGTACGGAGAGAGGGGGTGTTATTTCTCAATTTTGTAAATAGCCTGAGCTGTCTTGTTATTTCGCTTTCTCCGTGTTCCCAATCCATTGGTGCGCGGTTAAAGGGGTCTGCAAACCCCGTCATCTCCATTTCGTCACCGTAGTACACGGTAGGTGCTCCGGGGAGAGTCATCTGCAGACATATTGCAAGGACCATTCTCCTTTTGGCAAGGCTTAGCTTATCCTCGGATATAACATAATCGTGTTGCTCCTGCCTTGAAAGTGTGCGGAAATCAGGCGTGTCGGCAAGTACTGTTAGCGCCCTCGGCACATCGTGGGTGGAAAGGAGATTCATAGCGGTGTAGAGTGCTTCTTTCGGGTAGTTTTCCAAAAGTGAGTGGAGTCTGTCTGAAAACGCTTTCGCATCTCCCGTAATAAGGTAGGAAAGTACCACGTCACGGAAAACATAGTTCATCACGCTGTCAAGCTCATCGCCCATCAGGAAATTCCTCTGCTCGCCATAGCTTACTTTATTGGAAGCATCCTCCCAAACCTCACCAATCAAAAGCGAGTCGGGATTTTCCTCTTTAAGAGATTTTCTGAGGATTTTTATAAACTCGTCAGGAAGCTCGTCTGCCACATCAAGACGGAAGCCTGATGCCCCTCGGCGAAGCCATTTTTTTATAACGCTGTCTTTCCCCTCGGCAATATATTCTGTAAAATTCTTGTCCAGTTCATTAACGTTGGGAAGTGTGTCAAACCCCCACCAGGATTCATATTTGCCGGGGTAGGAGGTAAAGGTATACCAACTGTAAAAAGGCGATTCCTTGCTTTGGTATGCGCCCATACTGTCGTAATTACCATACTTGTTAAAATATCTGCTGTCGGCACCCGTATGGCTGAAAACTCCGTCAAGGATAATGCGGATTCCCTGTTTTTCTGCCTCTTTGGAAAGCTCCTCAAAATCCTCTACACTGCCCAAAAGCTCATCAGGGGTTTCGTAATCTCCCGTGTCATAACGGTGGTTTGAAAACGCCTTTGAAATGGGGTTTAAATATATTGCAGTAATTCCCAAATCTTTAAGATAGGGCAGCTTCTTTTTAATACCGTCAAAATTACCCCCGAAAAAGTCATTGGAAAGATATTCTCCCCCGAACTGGTCGGGACGGTAAAAAGGCTCATCGCTCCATTTTCTTTCTATTCCGTGGAACGGCGTTTCCTTTCCTCTGTAAAATCTGTCGGGGAAAATCTGGTATACAACTGCATTTTTCATCCAGTCAGGTGTTTTGAAGTTTTTGTTGTAGACTGTTATCTGATATTTGCTGTCGGGAACACAGCGGTATTCTTCACCCAAACCGCCCGTGTGTGCAAAATTGTTTCCGTAATAGAGCGTGCATCCGTCTGCACATACCAGAAAGTAATAAAACAGAAGTCTGCCCTCAGAGGGCGTTTCTATCTTGCATTCGTAGATTCTGTTCCCATTTGTTTCAAAAGCGTAGGACATCTCTGTTTCAACATTATCAATAATGCAACAAACCCTCTCGGGAACGGAGAAGGACTCCACGCAAAGCCTTAATGTGATTTCTGTATCAGTAGTGCAGGCGCCGAATGGGTTTCGGTAAAAAAGTTCGCCCGAATTATGTTCTATACGCAATGTATACCACCTCAATAATATATTATATCCTATTTCCGTCAAAAGGGCAATAAATTTCTTGTAAAAGCTCCTTATTTAATGTATAATAAGATAGATATATAATGATTTGGAGGAAATCCCATGTCATCTAAGCGACTTCTTCTGACTATACCGACATTTTTCGGCACAGAAGCAACCCTTGCTCACGAGGTACGTTCCTTAGGTTACGAAACCACCGAGGTTACAGACGGCAGAGTAACTTTCGAGGGCGATTTTGAAGCAATTGCCCTTGCCAATGTGAATGTACGCTCGGGACAGCGTGTCCTTATAAAAATGGCCCAGTTCAAGGCAACCACCTTTGAGGAGCTGTTTCAGGGTGTGTATAATATAGAGTGGGAAAATTTCATACAGCAGGACTGTGCGTTTCCTGTCAAGGGAACATCACTTAAAAGTCAGCTTTCCAGCGTGCCTGCCTGCACAAGCATAGTGAAAAAGGCGGCTGTAAAAAGGCTCTCGGCGAAGTACGGAATTGAGCAGTTTGAGGAAACAGGACCTATGATGCGTATTCAGTTTTCCCTGATGCGTGATGTTGCGACAATATACCTTGACACCACGGGAGAGCCTCTTTATAAGAGGGGATACAGAGCGCAGGGTGTAGTTGCCCCTATGCGTGAAACTCTGGCATTCTCTATGGTAGATATTACCCGTTGGCGTGGGGACAGACCTTTTATTGACCCCTTTTGCGGAAGCGGAACAATCCCTATTGAGGCGGCACTGTATGCAAAAAAGATTGCCCCTGGACTTAACCGAAGCTTTGTCAGCGAAAAGTGGCGTGTAATGGGAAGAGGGCTTTATGATGATGTTCGTGAGGAAGCACGCTCCATTATCGATAATGCGCTTGAGCCGACGATATTTGCTTCCGATATTGATAAAGATGCCGTCAGGCTTGCAATGGAAAACGCAAAAAAAGCAGGGGTTGACAAATATATCCGTTTTTCTGTATGTGATGCGGCAAAGGTACCGCTTTTCGAGGAAAAGGGTGTGCTTGTTTCCAACCCTCCCTACGGAGAAAGGCTGATGGATAACACAAGCTGTGAAAGTCTTTACAGAAAAATCGGCAGACACTTTTCAGAGCGCACCAATATCGGCAAGTATATACTTACATCCCACGAGGGGTTTGAGGAATGCTACGGCAGACCCGCCGATAAAAAGAGGAAGCTCTACAACGGAATGCTGAAATGTTACCTCTATCAGTATTTTAAGTGAATTTTTCGCATACCTTGTACAGAGGTGAGCGAAATGAAAGAAAAAACAAAAAAATACCTTGTAATGCTTGCGTACAGAACTGCATTTGCAGTAGGTATTTTCATAATTTTATTTGTAATCGGACTTTTTGCATCGGGATTTATTGAGAACCTGAGTCCCGTCTGGACAAAAAGCATAAATATACGGAAAGCAGGAGGTTTCTTTTTAAACTTTTTAAAGGAGATTTCCCCTTTCTGAAAACACAGGAGAACAAAATGAGCACTTTACAGAATTTAGATAAGCTTTTTTCAAAAGTACAGAAAGCAACCCACTACTGCGGAGGGGAGCTTAATAGCGTAATAAAAAACCCTGAGGAGGTTAAAATCCGCTATGCCTTTGCATTTCCCGACACCTACGAGGTGGGAATGAGCCATCTGGGTATGAAAATCCTTTACCATATTTTAAATGAGAGGGAGGACACCTATTGCGAGCGTGTCTTTGCCCCGTGGATTGATATGGAGGAGGAAATGCGGAAAGCGGGAGTCCCTCTTTTCACAAACGAAACCCATACTCCCGTAAAGGAGTTTGATTTCCTCGGCATAACACTCCAGTATGAAATGTGCTATTCAAATGTCCTTAATATGCTCTCTCTTTCAGGAATACCGCTTCTTTCTTCCGACCGTGGTGAGGACGACCCATTTGTAAACGGCGGTGGCCCCTGTGCATATAACCCCGAGCCTCTTGCTGATATTTTCGACTTTTTCACAATGGGTGAGGGGGAAGATGTAATCGGTGAGCTGATGGACGCTTTCAACGAATGGAAAGAAGAGGGCGGTACACGAAAAGACTACCTTAAAAAAATTGCAAAGATTGAGGGTATATATGTCCCCTCGCTCTACGACGTTTCATATAACGAAGACGGCACAATAGAGAGTATGACTCCCAACTGCCCCGAAGCCCCTGCAAAGGTGAAGAAGAGAATTATTTCTGATTTGGACAAGGTTACTTACCCCGACAAATTTATTGTTCCGTTCTCCGACATTGTGCACGACAGAAGCAATATTGAGGTTTTCCGCGGCTGCATCCGCGGTTGCAGATTTTGTCAGGCAGGAATGATTTACCGTCCTGTCAGGGAAAAGAGTGCAGATACACTTGTAAAGGATGCCTGTGCCCTTATTGAATCCACCGGGTATGAGGAAATGGGGCTTTCCAGCCTTTCCACCAGTGACTATACACAGCTTCCCGAGCTTACGGACAAGCTGCTTGCACTTACAGAAAAGGAGAAGGTCAGCCTTTCACTTCCGTCGCTCCGCGTAGACAATTTCAGCCTTGACCTTATGGAAAGAGTGCAGAAGGTCAGAAAAAGCGGACTTACCTTTGCCCCCGAGGCAGGAAGTCAGCGTATGCGTGACGTTATAAACAAAAATGTTTCCGAGGAGGATCTTATAAAATCGGCAACCCTTGCTTTTGAGGGTGGCTGGAATAGCGTGAAGCTGTATTTTATGATTGGACTTCCCTACGAGGATTATCCCGATATAAAGGGGATTTCAGAGCTTGCGGAAAAGGTTGTGGAATGCTTCTACAAAAGTGACAAAACCAACAAACGCCGTCCTCCGTCTGTGACCCTTAGTGTGGCAAGCTTTGTGCCGAAGCCATTTACTCCCTTCCAATGGGCGGCGCAGGACAGCATAGAAACTCTTTCGGAAAAACAACTTTACCTTAAAAATGAAATCAGAAACCGTAAAATCCGCTATAACTACCACCAGAGTGATGTCAGCGTGCTTGAGGGTGTGTTTGCCCGCGGTGACAGAAAACTCGGCAAGGTGCTTCTCCGCGCTCACGAGCTTGGATGTAAGCTTGACGGCTGGAACGAATGCTTCAGCCTTGAAAAGTGGGAGCAGGCATTTAGTGATTGTGGCATAGATATGGCATTTTACACTCGCGCGCGTGATTATGACGAAATTCTTCCCTGGGATTTCGTGGATATCGGCGTTACAAGAGAATTTATGATAAACGAAAACGAAAAGGCAAAGCAGTCACTTACAACACCTAATTGCCGTGAAAAATGCAGCGGTTGCGGTGCGGCAAAGCTGTGCAGGGAAAAGAAAGGATGTGTGTGCTTTGAATAATAATTACTATCTCCGCTACGAAAAAACGGAAAATGTAAAGTATGTATCACACCTTGATTTTGTCAGAATGTTCGGCAGAGCGCTCCGCCGTGCGCATCTTCCCATTGCTTATTCCGAGGGGTTTAACCCCCATCCGCTTCTGGGCTTTGCCCTGCCGTTGTCGGTAGGATATACAAGTGAGTGCGAAATTCTCGAAATAGCACTTACAGAAGAAATTTCTCCCGATGAAATTATGCAGCGGTTTAACCGTGTTCTGCCCGACGGTGTTAAAATCCTCTCTGTTCACGAGGGAAAGAGCAACATGAAAAAGCTTGACATTGCCCTTTATCAGGTGTTTCCCGAAAAGACACCTGCAGGAATAGCAGAATTTCTTGCCATGGATAAAATCCTCATTGAAAAGAAAACAAAAAGCGGTATTAAGGAAACCGACATCCGTCCTGATATAAAGGATATAAAAGTAACCTTGGGTAAAATAGAAATGACTCTTTCAGCAGGAAGCCGCGCAAACCTCAAGCCCGAGGTTGTAATTGCCGCAATGAATAAATACATTGCAGGATATTACAGCGGTGACTGCCGTTATCACAGGAAACAGATTTTTGATTTAGAAATGAATGTGATTTAATGAAAAAGCAAAGCTTTCTTTACGGTGCGACGGTGCTTGCCGTCGCATCCATACTGTGCAAAATAATGAGTGCGGCACTTAAAATCCCTCTGGACAGGCTGTTTCTTCATGAGGAGGGAATAGGTGTCTACCAGAGCGCCTACTCTATATATAATGTAGTACTGGCTTTCTGTGTGACGGGTATTCCCATTGCACTTTCAAGCCTTATTGCAGGAAGTGATGAAAAAGAGGCATCCTCCCTTTGCAAATCAACTCTCTTGTTCGTTACTGTTATGACCACCCTTTCAGGACTATTGCTGTTTTTATTTGCAGAGCCGTTGGCAAGGGTGCTTTCGGGCGGAGGAAATGCATTTGCAGCACCGTCATTAAGAGTGCTTTCCATAGCGTTTCCCTTTATGGGAATAATAAGCTCACGAAGAGGGTATTTTCAGGGAAAAAGCACAATGACCCCCTCAGGAATAAGCCAGCTTGCAGAAAGCCTTGCAAAGGTAATACTGGGAACAGGCATTTGTGCATTGACGTATAAAATGGGAATTTCCTACGGTGCGGCAGGGGCAATAGCAGGCGTGAGTGCAGGTGCAATTTTTGCCGCGCTCGTTCTTGAAATTTCTTTCCGCCGTGCAAAGGTAGAAAAGGGGGAAGCCTCCTTAAAAAAAGCGTGGACGGTATTTAAAATTTCAGTTCCGATGACCTTGGGTGCATTCGGTTTTACGGCAGTAATGCTCCTCGATACGGTAAGCGTTCCTCAGATTCTTTCACATATAGGGGTTTCGGAGGGGGAAAGGCTGAAGCTTTTCGGTTACCTGACCCGTGCAAATACAATCTATAATTTGCCTGCTACTGTAATTTCAGCATTTACGGCAAGTGCAGTGCCTGTGCTGGCATTTGCAAAAGGTGACAGAAAAGCCCTCGGTGAAAACAGTGTCAGGGTAATAAAGCTGATATTCCTTGCGGCATTTCCCTGTGCTCTGGGAATGATTCTTTTCCCGAAGGAGCTTCTTCTTTTAATATACTCTTCACAACAGCATTGGGAACTTCTGGCACTTACGGGTGTAACAGTGCTGGTTATCCCTTATATGCAAACCGTTACGGCAATGCTCCAGACTCTCGGCAGGGTATGGCTCCCCATATGGATAACCGCAGGTGCAGTTATACTTAAATTCATTCTTAATATCTTTTTTATAAAGCTCTACGGAGTTGAGGGGGCTGTCCTTTCCACGGCATTAGCATTCGGATTGGGTGCAATTTTAAATACCCTGCTTCTCCTTAAAATCACCCCGCTTTCAGGTGGAGGAAAAATTATAGGAA
Source organism: Clostridia bacterium (assembly GCA_045656865.1). GTDB lineage: Bacteria > Bacillota > Clostridia > UMGS1883 > UMGS1883 > UMGS1883. The sequence continues at coordinate 11,138 of JAZOSB010000034.1, forward strand.
AGCTCGGTTTGTGTGCCCTTGTATCCTGCGGTGGAGCAAAGGCTTTGCATATTTTTACGGGTGGCACGCTTATGCTTCTTGTAAGCATCAGCCTTGCAGCGGTGGTATATTTATTTCTTGTGTTTAAAACAAGGTGTATTATTAAGGAAGAGTTTAAGAGAGGATAACAGTATGGAAAAGAAAATAGATTTTTATGAATTTTGCGATATAATTGAAAAACTCCGTGCGCCGGGCGGATGCCCTTGGGACAGGGAGCAGACCCACAAATCCCTTGCAACGTGCCTGCTTGAAGAAGCATACGAAGCAAATGATGCAATTGACGAGGGAGACCCGATGAAAATTGCTGACGAGCTTGGTGATGTGCTTTTGCAGGTGGTTATGCACGCACAGATTGGAAAGGAAGAGGGTACTTTCACCATTGATGATGTTACCGATGCCGTATCTAAAAAAATGATAGAGCGCCATCCGCACGTTTTTGGTGATGTGTCGGTAAAAAACAGCGAGGAAGTTCTTGACAACTGGGAGAAAATCAAAAAGAGCCAACGTGGGCAGAAAACCGTGTATGAAGCGATGGAATCCATCACAAAATCCCTTCCGTCACTCTCAAGAGCAACCAAGGTTATAGGGAAGGCTGTCAAGGCAAATCTTTACTCTGTTGAGAGTGAAGAGAAGCTCTCAGGAGAAGAAATCGGAGCCAGACTTTTTGAAATTTGTGCCCTTGCCCGTAAAAATGGGGTAGACCCCGAGGCAGAATTGGCACTTTTTACAAAAAAATTTATCAAAAATTTCAAGAATATTGAAGAAAACACTTGAATATAGGCAAATAATATGGTATTATAAGGAAGACATCAAAGCGCGATATAATCGCAAAGTTTATATTTTACAAAAAATAAAAGGAGGAAAAATTATGAATAAGACAGAACTCGTAGCAGCAATCGCAGCAAATGCTGAGCTTTCCAAGAAGGACGCTGAAAAGGCTCTTAACGCTTTTGTTGGTGCTGTTGAAGATGCTCTTAAGAAGGGTGAAAAGATTCAGCTCGTTGGCTTCGGTACATTCGAAGTTAGAGAAAGAGCCGCTCGTGAATGCATCAATCCCCAGACTAAGGCTAAGGTTAAGGTTCCTGCTTCTAAGGTTCCCGCTTTCAAGGCTGGTCAGGCTCTTAAGAACATCGTTAAATAATTTAGCGATAATATAGAAAAAGCAGTACGCATAGCGTACTGCTTTTTTATTAATTAAAAAGCCGTTCTCATCCGAGAACGGCTTTACCATATTCAATTAAAAGGGAAGAATTTCCCAAAAGCGAGGCTCCATTGCCGCAACAGCAAGGATTGCAATGCTTGCGAATGTAACGGATAAGAATGCAATCTTCCAACCGCCATCATATTTTCTGCGGATTTTAAGAGCATAATAAACCTGTGTAAGCACAAAAGCAATCAGAAGACCCAGATAAGCAATTGCATACGCTCTGTTATCCTGGAGCGGTGAACGGATAATCTGCATACTGAGGAAAACAAACAGGAACATACCGCTGTAAAGATAGTAGCCCTTTCTGTCCTTATATGCACTCCATGCGGCACAAGCCATTGCACCCACAAGAGAAATCCACTTGAGAAAATCCATAAAAGTTATTGCGCCCAAAACCGTTGATGGGAATGAGCACATTCTTCTGAAAAACATAAGAAGCAAAGCGTATAAAATTATAAATGAAGAAAGCAGGACAATTCTGTTGCTGAGTTTTTCCTTATCCTGTTTTGTAAGACCGTTTTTCATTTTATCCCTCCGAGAGATTTTATCTACCCTTTTATTTTACAATGTATAGTGTAAAAAGTCAATCTTTTTCCTAAAAATTTCATATATTTAGGTCGGAATTTGTCGTGGCTCTTATGAGTAAAATCTTGTTATTATGTCTTCGAAAACCTTATCAGTCCCGCTAAAATCCATTGCATCAATATAAAAGGCTTCCAAATCGTCGTGTATATCCTTTGCTTTTTTAACAAGTGCGCAAGCTTTGTCTAAAAGCTCCTTTGCGTGTTCCTGCCTTGTTATACATTCTTTCGCAAAGGGGAGAGGATTGTAAAACTCTTCCTCCTCGGCTATGCCGTTGAAACGGAGAAACCTGTTCTGGGTTACTACCGCAATACGGCTGTCGGGGAAAATCAGGTGGTCGCATTTTTTCGGCATTACAGAGCAGGGGCAGTAAATAAAGTTTTCGCCCTTGAGCTTTGCCCCGCACGAAATTGCTTTCAGAATAAAATCGGAAGCCGCTCCCATATCATCGTCGATTATAAACACCTTGTCGGCAAGGATGTACGGAGTTTCGGAAAACAGCTTTATTTCCCCTACGCTGACGGCACTTAACAGCCTTTTTTCTGTTTTTGACCCCTCTGCCCCTTTAATCTTTTCTATAATACTGTTTGCAAAGGCAAGAGCCTTTTTCCTCTGGATATAGCTTTCCGCATATCTCATATTTTCAGAAAGGAGTGCCGCGGCACCCTTGATATATGCTCCGGCCCCCTTGTGGCAGTCGGAAACATCTGTTGAGAGCTTTTCTATTTCACGGTTATTGGCGGAAAGCTTTGCCGTATCCCACAAATCCCCTGTATATACAATGTGGTGCCTTGCCCCTGGAAGAGATGGGTCCTCCGTATGGGGCGCAGTACCATCCATCATTGCAAAAGAGGCGGTGTGGTCAATCACGGCATCCAAGGAGTGCGGGTCTGATGCGCACGCAATAGCCTCAATCGTGTGTCCCTTAGCCTGTGCAAATTTCATAACCCTTTTCATAAGGGATGACTTTCCGCTGCCCGGCCCTCCCTTGAAAATAAGCAGCTGCATAGAACAATTCTGTCTTTGCAGCTGCTTAAAATAAGTAACAAAATCACTCCCCGAATTAGCACCGAGGAAAAATCTGATTTTTGAATCCATAATATCATCCTCCCTATCGCTTTTAGTATATTCAAAAAGGATGAATTATGTGCATATTTTGTTTTATTTTACTGTAACTGTGGAGGTCGCTTCGTCAAAGCTCACATCTACGCCGAATGCTTTTGCAATAACATCACCTGTTACAAAAGTTCTGTCAATTACCAAAACGGGAGCAACCTGTGCATTTATAACACCGTCAGCAGTGAAAATGTTTGCATTCCCTATCTGAAGGGTTGTCACAGTGTCACCAAGAGCTGCAAATACAGTCTTTGTATCACCGTCCCACGCAACTGTTGCACCAAGCTTTTCTGCAACAAAACGGTAAGGAATCATAACATTTCCGCCCTCCATATAAGGCTCGCGGTCAAATGTAACAACCTCATCATTCACCTTTACCGTAATGTCTGCGGCAAACGCTGCGGTAGCACCAAATATTGTAATAAGTGCTACAAGTACTGCCAAAATCTTTTTCATAAAATCTCTCCTTTTGTTTTATATGTTTTAATTATTTTGAATCAATTTCGTAGAAAATTCTGCCTGATGCGGTGTTTGTGTACCACATTACCTTTCCGTTAATTTCAACAGGTTGACAATGGGCTGAAAGATAACCCTTTGCTGCCATTGCCTCGCCAAGAAGCTTTCCGTTTTTGTCTAAAAATGCATAGCAGAAGATGTTGCTTGTGTTTGCCTTTTCGTCAAACCTTTGCCATAATACCATAAATTTGCCGCTTTCAAGCTTTACAAGATAGGGCACAGATGCCGTCTTTCCCTCTCCCGAGTAGTAGGTGAGAGGGGTGTTTTTTGTTTCCTTGCTGTCCTTGTCGGTTGTCAGTATTACAATATCTCTTTCCTCGGAGCCTATGCCCTCAATTGCCGTGTCGGAATAATCCGTAGCAAGAGAATGGTCGATAGTGCTGAGTGCCGTAATATAGGACTTACCCGAAACCCCAAAACCGCCTATCATAGCTCCTGTACAGTTTGCGGAAGCCGGTCCGGGGACTTTGAATATGCTTGTTGTTGAAAGAAGCTTTCCGTCAAGTGCCATTTCGTGGATAAATGCACCTCTCGCTGGGTTTGCGTCGGAGTAGTTCAGAGTTACAATTTTATTTCTGTCAAAATCTGCATATCCTTTAAGTGCGTGGCTTGTATGGTTAGGCTGGAACTTGTCAAGAGTGTTTACAACAGTCCAGCTGCTTTTGTCTATAATCACTGTCAGCTGTGTCTGTGGATTTGTGCCGTTTTGCTCCTTGTACTGGCTTCTTGCCGTGTGAAGAACAAGAAGATTGCTGTTTTCCGCCAATGAAACATTGGATGCATCAAAAGGAACTGAGGTCTTACAATCCTTCACAGGAATATCCTTAATCTTTTTGAATTGTTTATCGTAAACGGAAATGTTTATAACTGTCAGTGTGTCGCTGTCCTTTTGATTTTCCTGACCGCATACCACATAATTGTATTCAAGCCCTGCCAGAAAACCACCAAAAATTGGGTAATCAAGCTTGATTTTCTTGGAAGAAATGTGCCTGAAATCACTGCCATACTGCTCAATATTCAATCCGCCCGAAAATTCAATTGTGCTGTATGTTCCGTCATCATTTTTCAGAAGATAGCTTTTCTGAGGGCTTCCCCAACGGACCATTGTGTCCCCTCTTGAAATGATGCTTTCATTTGCAGGAAGCTTTACAGAGGTTTCCTTACTGAATGCATCACCCATCGCCTCGTCCTTCTGCCTGAAAATATCAACTGCACGGGTATCCTCGTTAAATGTGTACCGTCCGTAAAGTGTTGCAAGGTCGGTTGCATAAACGCAGGTGAATCCGCCAATGTTAAAGCTTTCTAACTTCTTTCCCTGATAGAAAGTTTCAATATCGGTATAAAGAACATCCATAATAGGTGTTCCGATAGGTGCAGAGGATTCATTGTCAGCAAAGTGGAAGTAATCCCTTACACCGCCTTTACCCTCGGAAATTGAAAGGGTACGGGTAGTATCGTCATACCATACCTCAAAGGGAAGCCCCATTGCATTGAGGTTTTCCACCACAATTGCCGTTCTTCCTGCAATATTGAAGGAGGGCACCTTTACCCCCTCGATATATGTCACAATATCCGTAGATAAAACATCGCCTGTTTTGTCGCCTACATTTGCGGAAAAAGCACTCGGCACAGCCAATAAAAGTGAAAACGCAAGAGAGGCACAGATAAATTTTTTGATTGAGTTTTTCATAATAAACCTCCATAACCTAAGTTATTATAACATATAATGCAGTTTTCTTCAAGTAGTTTCATCTATTTTATTTGTTTATCCGCTTCTTGACTTATGAATATAAAAATGGTAAAATTAACAGGTACGAAAGCGAGGTAGCAGTTATGAGCTATGCTGATATTGTTTTTAAGAAAAATTGCGAGGAAATATTAAATCACGGTTATTCCGACGAAAAGCTGGATGTCCGCCCTGTGTGGGAGGACGGTGTTAAGGCACATACGGTTAAAAAATTCTGTATTGTAAACCGTTACGATTTGCAGAAGGAATTTCCCGTAATCACACTCCGCAAAACAAACCTTTCTGCCGCAGTTGATGAGCTTTTGTGGATTTGGCAGAAAAAGAGTAATAATATTAAAGACCTAGGAAGCCATATATGGGATTCGTGGGCTGATGAAAACGGTACTATCGGCAAGGCATACGGCTACCAGCTTGGCGTTAAGCATCAGTATAAAGAGGGCGAGTTTGACCAGGTTGACAGAGTGCTTTTTGACCTTAAAAACAATCCCCAGAGCCGCAGAATTATGACAAATATCTATAACCATCAGGACCTTAACGAAATGGGACTGTACCCTTGTGCATATTCAATGACCTTTAATGTAAGCGGAGATACCTTGAATGCAATCCTCAATCAGCGTTCGCAGGATATGCTCACGGCAAATAACTGGAATGTGTGTCAGTACGCGGTGCTTGTTCATATGATGGCACAGGTATCAGGACTTAAAGTGGGTGAGCTTGTTCACGTAATTGCAGATGCCCATATCTATGACAGACATATTCCGCTTGTAGAGGAAATCCTTTCCAAGACTCCTTATGATGCACCCCAGTTTGTAATGGACAAGTCAATTGACGATTTCTATAAATTTACTGTGGATAGCTTCAAATTTGAGAACTACAATTTTCATACGTTAGGTAAAAAGATACCAGTAGCTATTTAAAAGATTGGAGCAAATACAATGAAAATGATTGTCTGTGTTGCCGAGGATTTCGGTATCGGAAATAATAACGACCTTCTTTTTTCGCTTCCTCCCGATATGAAATTTTTCCGTGAAACCACCATGGAAAAAGTTGTTATTATGGGTAGGGGTACGCTTGATTCTTTTCCGGGGGGAAAGCCCCTTAAAAACAGAACAAATATTGTTCTTACGAGGGATAAGGATTTTTCAAGAGAGGGTGCCGTTGTTCTTCATTCCAAGGAAGAAATTTTAGACTATGTAAAGCAGTTTGATACGGATGATGTATTTGTTATCGGCGGCGGACAGATTTACGCAATGTTTAAGGATGTGTGTGATGAAGCACTTATTACCAAGGTGAGGAAAAGTGTTCCTGCAGATACCTTCTTCTTTGACATTGACAGTGACTCCGGGTGGTATCTTTCCACCGAAAGCGAGCTTATGGAGCATGAAGGAATTTCTTTCAGCTTCTGCAGTTATAAACGGAAATAATAACCTTTTTGAAAGGCGGTTTGATTATGTTTTGTCCCAAATGCGGAAAAATAAATCCCGATAAAAATGATTTGTGCAGCAATTGCGGTGCAGTGCTTCACGAGGAGAAAGAAGATGCTCCCATGAAAAAGAACGGCAATTTAAAGGCTGTTCTCACTATTTTATTGATTATAGCAGTTATCGCAGTAGCCATAGTTTTACTAAACGGCTGTGACCCCGGAAACATTATGCAGGATAACGTAACTTTTTAAGTAGGTGTAACTTTGGATAGACATAAGAAAAGCGGGACTTTCTTTGCTTTTTTGAAAAAATCATTAGACAATCATCCTATATTGTTTTTTGCCGGACTTAGCGTTTTTGAAAATCTTTTTGTAGAAAGCTTAAGCAGGCATTCTCTTTTAAAAGGCTTGTATCACATGATAACAAGCCCTGTTGTGTTTTTCTACAATTCCCTGATAATAATGCTTGTTTTGTCTTTTGCCCTGCTTTTCAGAAGACGTGTTTTCGGTCTGGTACTGCTTTCCGTTCCGTGGGCAGTGTGCGGTATAGCAAATGCCGCCGTGCTTGCGTTCAGGGTAACGCCCATCGGTGCAATTGATTTTCAGATTATGCGTCTTAGCCTGATGCTGATGTACCTTAACAGTTGGCAGAGAGTTTTGCTTTATTTCACGGTGGGGATTTTTCTTCTGTCAATGATTGCCCTGTGGATTGTCGGTCCCAAAATCAGCGGAAAAATGAACTACGGGAAAAAGCTTGCCTCAATTGCAGGAATCGGGGTAGCACTTGCGGTAGTTTCGTTTGTGTCCCACAGTATATTTGCCATAGGTACTGATTTTGAAAATATGGCAGGGGCATACGAAAACTACGGTTTTGTATATTGCTTTTCCACAAGCGTGTTGGATACGGGAATAGATGAGCCGATAGATTATGACAAGAAACAGCTTGACGGAATACTGTCCCTGCTTCCAAAAACAAAAGGTGAGTCAGGCAAGGAAAAGCCTGATGTAATACTCGTTCAGATGGAATCATTTTTTGACACAAGAACAATCAAGGGCTTGTCGTTTTCCCAAAATCCCGTTCCCGTGCATACATATTTAAAGGAAAACTTCTCTTCGGGCTTTATGGAGGTGCCGTCATTCGGCGGAGGTACAGCCAATACAGAATTTGAAGTCCTGACAGGAATAAACTTAGACAGATTCGGCCCTGGTGAATATCCCTATAAAACGGTTTTGCTGAAGGAAACGTGCGAAACAATGGCATATAACCTGAAAGAGAACGGTTACAGCACACACGCAATTCATAACCACACGGGCGATTTTTACGGCCGTGATGAGGTGTACCCTATGATGGGGTTTGACAGCTTTCAGTCAATTGAGTATATGAATGGCTACGAAACCACCCCATACGGCTGGTGCAAGGATAAAGCCCTTACGAAAGAGATTATGACGGCACTTAGCTATGAGGACGAAAAAAACAAGATAAATTCCGACACTCCCCGTTTTGTATGGACTGTTTCCGTGCAGGGACATGGTGCGTATCCGTCAGAGCCTATTGAGGGAGAAACAAATGTCATTAAAATTAAGAGTGATAAGTTTGACGAGAAAGATAAGTGTGCAATAGAGTATTATGTTCAGCAGGCATGGGAAATGGATATGTTCCTCGGAAATCTTATTTCTGAATTGGAAAAGAGGAAAAAGCCCACACTCCTTGTCGCATACGGTGACCACTTGCCCTCGCTTAATATCACGGACGAGGACCTTACCACGGGAAGTGTATATCTTACCGAGTATGTAACGTGGAATAACTTCGGACTCAAAAAATCCGATAAAAATGTCAAGACATATGAAATTTCCGCGGAAATTATGCGTTGGCTCGGTTTCAATAACGGAAATATAACCAAGCTGCACCAGTATCATTCCTCAGGAAAAAGCAAGCTTTCCGAAGAGGAATATCAAAAGAGCATCACTTTCCTTGCTTACGATATGCTTTATGGAGAAAATCTACAGTTTGGCGGAAATAAGCCGTACATAGAACGGAATATGCGGATGGGAACATTGCCTGTAAGCATAACCGGTGCGGAGGTTCTGGACGGATGTCTGTACATTCAGGGAAAGGGCTTTACGGCAAAGAGCAAAATCTTCATAAATGAAGAGAAAATCTCTACACAAATGATAAGCGAGCATAGCCTTATGTCAGAAGATACACAGCTTCAGGCAGGGGATATAATAACGGTAGGACAGACCGACAGCAAGAGGGATGTGCTGAGTTATTCAAATCCGATAACATACTCTCCGAAAGAATAATAAATGTGAAAAAGCGGACAAATTTCAAAATGATTTGTCCGCTTTCAAAATTTTTCAAAATTTTACTTGACATTCTTATAATCATTGGTTATAATAGTCGAGTAGCATATCTGGGTGTAGCGCAGTTTGGTAGCGTGCTTGAATGGGGTTCAAGAGGCCGGGAGTTCAAGTCTCCCCACTCAGACCAAAACAGGGATAACCGCCTATTTTAGGCGGTTTTCTTCTTTTCATACACGAATTATACACGATTATTTTTATTATTGCAAGCAAATTATTTTATTTT
>JAZOSB010000035.1:0-2089 GCA_045656865.1 Clostridia bacterium
TCAGAGGCAGAAACTACACCGTGGCTGTCAGGGTGATGATTGATGAAAGTTCGCCTTATATGTTCGCAAAACCTTCACAGTCAGTTATTACAATCAACGGAAAGAAGGGGCAAGTTACTTCATCTGGTCAAAAAAAGATGAAAATAGAATATGACTGGAAAGAACTTGGCGGTCCAAATCCTGATCTGCCGGAGAACAAGCTTAAAGCAAGTCTTAATGAATTGGCAGCGGCTTACATTGCTACAAATACAACCAACAAAGATGACGTACTCAAATATCTGAAAAAAGAGATGCCAAACGCTGAAATTTGGCTTGCGGGCGGCGCATACCAGTCCACACAGCTATTACCGACTGAGACTGAAGATGGTAATTTCTCTATAACAATCGGCATTACAAAGGGCAGTGTGACGCTGGATAGATATTCATTCACTGTAACAATACCTGCACGCAATAAATCCCCATACGCTCAAAAGCTAAATGAGGATATGAAGCGTATGCAGGCGGCATTGAAAGCACATACTATTACAGCAAAAACAACAGGAAAAGAGATTTTACAAATAGTCAACGCTGCTGCTGTCAATGGAACGAAGGCAAGTTGGGATGAAACCTTCATTCATAATATGCCCACTTCAACGATGCAAGGAAGTATCGAAGGAAATCTGATTCTCGCACTTGGTGATAGAACGGAAAATATCAGAGTACATAAAATATTGCCAATTAAGGGAGATAAGTCTGATGCAAATATCGATGCAGATTTCCATGCCCTGGCAAAAGCTTTGGATAATTTTAAAGTAACAAATACAACTACAAAGGAAGAAGTACTGAATGTTGCGGATGCTTCCATAACAAACGGATCAACGATCACGTGTGTAAACTTCAGCAGAATAGATGCAACATACGAGGCAGAAGGTAAAATCGTTGCCTACTTTGAACTAAAAAATAACGACAAGGTACGCAGTCCGCGCATTGCCATGAAGATAGATGTGCTTAAAGCGGTACTTCCACCAGAACTTGCCATAAACCAGGCAGAATGGGAAGTGGTCAGACAGACAAATTTACAAAGATTCAAACAGGGGCGTCATCTGTTAGCTGTAGCCTCGCCTGTTCAGGATGGTGCTCGTATTCGTGTTGATGAAATATGTGAGAGATACAGCCATACTCGTCCTGACGGAAGTGCATGCAATACAGCCATTGTCCCTTCATTCATGATTAATAAAATTGCTGGAGAAAATATTCAGGCAAGGGCCGAGTCGCCATCGAAAGCTGTAGAAAACTGGATGGGGTCTAAAGGACATAAAGCAAATATTTTGGGCAATTACTGCTATATAGGAGTAGGAAGACGCGCAAATGTAGCTGAAACATCCTGGGTGCAGCTATTTGTCGGAAACTGTGAAATCAAAGGAGTAGCGAGCAGTACTGGTACATTCTTTTTTAATACTATAGAGGATATGGAAAATGCATATGTCATCTGTGATACAGGTGATGGAATCAAGGCGTATATTCCATTTGATGCCGATTATATGATACAAAACGGGAATCAGTACACTCTCCGCCTTATGGGTAAAACAGTTACCGTAACAGTCGGCAATAATTAAGATAAATAGTTGAGTTATACTCTAAAAGCATTTAATATGAAAAATCAAGTTAGATTTTTTATCGGTCTTATACTGATGCTTTTTATATGTCTACCTTGCGTAGAGAGTTCTGCTCAAAGTATTGGTGACATGTTAATTCAGGTTTTAAACAGTTCAGATGACAAGAGTCAGTATCAGCAGCAACTTGAACAGCTGGAAGTCGTAGAGACGGCTATCAAGGAACAGATGAAAAAGAATAAAAAACTAACGAGCCAGCAAAGGGAGCAGCTTGAGATGACTTTAAGAACTCTGGAAGAAAGGCGGCTTCAGCTGGAAAAAGTACGACAGGAATATGGAGAATATGCAGCAAAACAGCCTGATTTTGAACTGAACGGTATATATTATAAGAAACTGTCAGAGTCTGAAGTCGCTGTGACCCGCAAGGACGAAGGGCATAAGAATGGTAATACTTATGTCGGTGATCTTGTGCTGCCTGCCAGCATTAATAAGGAGGG
>JAZOSB010000036.1:0-8449 GCA_045656865.1 Clostridia bacterium
TTTTTTGTTGCCCGTTCTCTCGCCTCTTTAAGTTCACCGTCACTTATGTCTGATGCGGTTACATTATAGCCAAGCGTTGCAAGTCCTATTGCCTGAGTACCTATACCGCAGGCACAATCAAGGATATGGACTGTTTCATCAAATCCGTTTTCAGAAAAAAGTTTGTCTAAGATAATTGCTTGCTCTTTAGTTGTTGCCTGCCAGTCAAGAAATAGCTTGTCATATTGAGAAGCCAAATTATCATAAAAAGTTTGTATGATATCCATATCGATATTTCTCTCCAAATTTGTTTTTTCGACAACATTTGACATTCTTCGACTCGTGTCAAGACAGGTGAACAGTGAATAATAGGACCAACTATTTTCGCCCCTTATTTTCACTGATTTTTCGCAGAACTCTTTTCATTAGAACCCGCGAGAATACTGAATTTTCTCGCTCCCGATAGTATATGTAAATATCAAAATCGGCAAACTATTCTTTTAAATTTTATAGACTTGACACGAGTAAAAATGTGATTGAGACGTTCCAAAGTTCATCAAGCCAAAGCAAATAGCTATTCTATAAAGAATAATTCTTTATAATTATCTATGTCCGGACACAACTTCAACAATTGAACGTACTCGGCAGTATCCACACATTTCCAATCGCCTTGCCAAGCTTTCTCAAAGTACTTTTTTGCATCCGTTGCAATCATTGCATCTCTCAATAATCCTAAATAATTTTGAATCCCATATGGATATTTAATCTTTTTGATTTTTTCATTCGACAATATCTCATCAAGATCCTTTAATGAATTTACACCAAACAAAGAAAGTTCTAAAATGATTTTCTTGTCGGCACCATTAAAATCTCTATTTTCAATATCATAATCTTTTAATTTTATCGACAGGTACTCTAAAAGAGAAGTAGAATTTATTTTTTCGTTCAACTCACCTTTTCCTGCATCAGTACGGATTTTCTCTGCATATGTATCGATATCCTGAGAAAGCTGTTCAAACTCCCTATCTAACAATTCTAACGAACCAGCAACTAAATAAAATCTTCTTTTTATTTCACTTGGTAACTCACCACTAAATTTATAATTACGGTCATGTTCTATTTCTGCCCACGCATGTTGTAATAATGTTCTTATTTGAATTTCAAATTTAATTCCTTTATATTCTTGATATTCCATCAATCGTGTTCGATTCGATTTTAACGATGCAACATAATGAACAGAACGATATCCCACTTGATCATCTTTCATTATTTCGCTTTTGTCAATAGAATTATCTCTATCTATTTTAAATTCAGATTCAATAATTTCTTGTATCAACTTAACATCATGATTGGTATATCCAATAATACGTATCCCACACACGTCTGTTATCTCGTTAATTGGATCAACATATTTTTCTTTCTTGCATTTTTCCAAAAAACTTTCTTTGGACTTTATTCTATATTCAATGCTATGAAATAATACGCCTTTCCTGTTTAAAATCGTTTCTATCAAACTTTTCAATGTAATACCGCACGAATTATATTTATAATTATTTTCGTTATACCAAATTTCACATTTTTCAATGTTTTTCATAAGATATAATCACTCCTCGTTAGTTTAATGTACACAGCCATGTTTCTACATAATTTAACTCGTGTCAAGTTAGGGCTAAAAAATTATTTTCAATACAATAGAATCATCCATCTGTATTGTGTGATAGACCTATTGAATATAGACATCCATCTATTTCACATGAAAATCAACTGCTTTGCTTAATGCTTCCCATGTCTCTTCCAGCATTTCTTCTGTATATTTTTGCGGTTTACTAAAAACCGCTTGACCAAGAGTGTTTAATTTGTCATAAAGTTCTTTATTCATATCAATTTCGTAATAAGCATCACACCCGGATGCCTGGTCAAGTAACATTATAATATCATTAAATCTCATATGTTTTAAATATGAATTGTACGGATAAAGTTCAACTAAACTATAGCCATATCTTGTGTTTTCAGTATCATATTTGTGTATTGCAACTTCTTCCGTCTGTATGCTCCTATTAAGCATTCCAATTATCAGATTGCCATAATCGCTCATAAATTTTGTATCAATGTTAGCCTGTATGTGCTCATTTTTGAAATAATTTGCACAGAGAATTCCTGAAAATATTATAATTAAAACAACTGTTAGACATATAAAACTTTTTCTTTTCATTATCTTTTCCCTCCCATAAACCACCTAAATGATTTATATTAAACTCAATTGTGGGATTGCGTTAAGGTCAAGGTCGCCACGGATGCCTGCCTCAAAATTGAGGTAACCTGCACAGGAAATCATTGCCGCGTTGTCTGTGCAGAGGTCAATGGGGGGACAGTAAAACTGAAGTCCGTTTTTCTTTCCCTCCCTCTCCATCTGCTCGCGGAGGAGAGTATTTGCCGCAACACCGCCTGCAATGGCGATTTTGTCTACGCCCAATTCCTTTGCCGCTGCAACGGTATTATTTACAAGCACGTCGCATACAGCCTGCTGAAAGGATGCTGCAACATCGGCTTTATTAATCTCTTCCCCTTTTTGTTCTGCCGTGTGAACATAGTTTATAACGGCAGTTTTAAGTCCGCTGAAGCTGAAATCGTACCCATTGTGGGGACGGGGGAATCGGATTGCTTCGGGATTGCCCTCTTTTGCAAGGGCATTAAGCTTGGGACCACCGGGGTAACCAAGTCCCAGCACTCTTGCCGCTTTGTCAAAGGCCTCGCCTGCGGCATCGTCTGTGGTTGCACCAATTATGTCAAAGCTTCTGTAATCCTTTATATGGAGAATATGGCTGTGTCCACCCGATGCAACAAGGCTGACAAAGGGAGGCTCCAGCTCAGGATATGCGATATAGTTAGCGGCAATATGTCCCTGTATATGATTAACAGGTACAAGTGGCTTCTTTATGGAATAGGCAAATGCCTTTGCCACGGAAACGCCCACCAAAAGAGCACCTACCAAACCTGGGTTGTAGGTAACTGCAACAGCATCAAGCTGTTCTTTTTCTATATTGGCTTCCTTTAACGCGCGGTCAATAACGTGAATTATCTTGTCGATGTGCTTTCTTGAAGCTATTTCAGGCACAACTCCCCCGTAGATTGTGTGGAGGGGAATCTGCGAATAGACCACGTTTGAAAGTACCTTTCTTCCGTTTTCAGTTACTGAAGCCGCTGTTTCGTCACAGGAGGTTTCTATTCCTAAAATATATGCCATCTTTACCGTTCCTTCACTTCTAATCTAAATAATGTTGCATCTTCATTGTTATCTTTATAATAACCTTTGCGGATGCCGATTTCACTGAATCCAATTGATTTATAGAGTGCAATTGCACTTTCGTTTCCTGCACGCACTTCGAGGAAAACTTCATTCACTCCCGATTCTTTCATCTCAGAAATAGCCGAGGTGAGAAGCTTTTTCCCAAGTCCTGCTTTTCTGATATTCTTACGTGTTGCAATACGGAGTATTTCACCCTCGTCAGCCGCAACCATAAAAATGCAGTAGCCAAGAATATTTTCACCGAATTTTATCACGATTACTTTTTGATTTTCTATCTGCAGTTTTACGGAATTTCCGCTCCAGCTGTCGGCAAAGTATTCCTTTTCCATTTCCACGATACCGTCAAGGTCACAGTTTTGTGCAAAAACACATTTGCTGTTTCTTGCTATACCGCGGAGGATGTAGTTTCGTATCTGCTCAGCAGTTTTTTCGTAAAGCTCCAAACTTCCGCCATAGGGGTCGGACACTTCCCCATCTTCTTCCGCAAATTCTCCGAGAGTCATTATCTTATCCTCGTTTACATAAGAACGGAGCATATCCCTTTGGGATGAGGTCATTGTGAGGATAAGCTTATATTCTTCTAAATCCTCTACCGTAAGCTGTGTTGATATATGATTTTCAAGGGATGCACCGTATTTCTCTACCGCAATGCAGGCATTTTTCGCCGCACCCGAGGGTATACCGACGGAAATTCCTGCCGACTGTGCTTTAAACCCCGAAAGGGAGTTAAATATAGCTTCTGCCATAGGGCTTCTGCACGTGTTTCCCGTACATACGAAAAGGATGTCCCTACTCATTTCAAAATCACCTTGCCCCCTGCAGACTTAAAGAGTCTGTTACGAAGTGCAATACCGATACCGCCGTTTTCAGGAAGCTCGGCAAAAACCGTATCTGCACCGTCTTCGTCAGCTTTGCGAAGAAGATAGAAAAGGCGTGCGGCATATTCTGTATCGGTTTCACCTGCATCATATACTATGTCTGCGTTAAAACTGTACTTTGATGCATTTTTGGAAATGACACAGATTTTCTTTCCGTTTTCACGGTATTTTTCAAAGGATGCAATATCTTCAAGCACAGTAACATCGGCATCAGGGCTGTAATGGGTGTATTTCATACCGGGGCATTTGGGTGCACCCTCTGCCTCCCCACCATAAATTACTTCACCGATAACACTGCGCATATCGTCGGGGGTAATTCCGCCCGGTCTTAATACCACGGGGACTTCACCGCTGAGGTCAACTACGGTAGACTCAATTCCAATCATTGAGCTGCCGCCGTCAATTATCATATCAACCCTGCCGTCAAGGTCTGCTATACAATGCTGTGCAGTAGTGGGGCTGGGACTTCCTGAAAGGTTTGCACTTGGCGCGGCGATTGCCGTACCTGAAAGCTTTATGAGGGCATTGGCAATACTGTGGCTGGGAAGCCTTACCGCAACGGTATCAAGACCTGCCGTTACTGCATCAGGAATGCCTTTCTTTTTCTTTAAAATCATTGTAAGGGGCCCTCCCCAGAATTCGTTTGCAAGCTTAATTGCACTGTCGGGAATTTCACGGGCAAATTTTTCAATGTCCCCGATTTCTGCAATGTGTGAAATAAGGGGGTTGTCCATAGGTCTGCCCTTCGCACGGAAAATATTTGCCACGGCATCGGGGTTAAATGTGTCTGCACCGAGACCGTAAACCGTTTCCGTAGGAAAAGCCACAAGGCCGCCGTGTTTTATAACATCAGCAGCCTGTGAAAGTAATTCCATATCAATATTTAACGGGTTAATTGTAATTATCTTTGTCAATTTGAATCTTCCTTTTACAATTTATCCACTATAGCAGAAATCTTTTCTGCCACTTCATCAACGCTTCCGCTTGCATCCACAATTGCGATGTTTTCTTCGGGAAGGCGTTTAAACACATCAAAAAACTTTTTTCTGATTTTGTTTAAGATTTCCTCTTTCTCAAAAATCTCCACAGTAGCACGGTTTGTATCAATCCTAGCCTTAGACTTTTCTGCATCAAGGTCAAGGAATATACAAAGGTCGGGACGTCTTATGTCAGGGCAATTAAGATTCATATCGATCACCCAGTCAATATCGCTGTCAAGCCCCTGATATGCAAAGGAGGAATAGTAATATCTGTCGGAAATAACATCGAAGCCTTTCTCTAGTGCCTGATTGATTCCCACGCTTTCATTCACATTATGAAACACACGGTCAGAAAGAAACATTGCCGCAAGCTCCGTTGCACTGCGCTTATAGTTACCGCTTAATGCGTCACGGAGGATTCCGCCCGTAACTGACTGTGTAGGCTCAGCGGTGATAAACACCTTTCTGCCATCACTCACAAGCTTTTGGCGGAGTTTTTCTATCTGGGTGCTTTTCCCTGCACCGTCTATTCCCTCAAATACTATAAATCTGCCTTTCATATCAAAAAGCTCTCCTTAATTAAAAGTTAAAGTATGCTTCTGCGTTGTTATAGCATACGCCCTTAACGATTTTTTCAAGTGTTTCCCAATCTGCAGGGTATTCGCCGTCCTCTACCCACTGACCGATGAGGTTACAGAATATTCTTCTGAAATATTCGTGTCTGGTGTAGGAAACGAAGCTTCTGCTGTCTGTAAGCATACCTACAAATCTTGAAAGCATACCAAGGTTTGCAAGTGCTTTCATCTGCTCTTCCATACCGTCACGCTGGTCGTTGAACCACCAGCCGCTGCCGAACTGAATCTTGCCCTGAACCGGACCGTTCTGGAAGCAACCAAGCATTGTACCGAGAACATAGTTGTCCTTGGGATTAAGGGTATAGAGAATTGTCTTGGGAAGACAATCGTCAATTTCAAGGCAATCCATAAACTTACCAAGGTCCTCAGCTATGCACAAGTCATTGATTGAATCATAGCCTGTGTCAGGACCGAGTTTGTTATACATTTTTGTATTGTTGTTACGCAGAGCTCCGATGTGAAGCTGCATTGCCCAGTTAAGGCGTACATACTGCTTTGCACAATGCTTGAGAACTGCTGTCTTGAATATGTTTATTTCTTCGAGAGTAAGCTCTTCACCATTCATCTTCTTGTTGAATACTGCTTCGGGGTCGCCAAGTGCATAGGGAACATACTCAAGAGCGTGGT
Source organism: Clostridia bacterium (assembly GCA_045656865.1). Classification (GTDB taxonomy): domain Bacteria; phylum Bacillota; class Clostridia; order UMGS1883; family UMGS1883; genus UMGS1883. The sequence continues at coordinate 6,407 of JAZOSB010000036.1, forward strand.
CACTGATACGGCAACCGTTTTCGTGGAAGAAATCAATTCTCGATGTGAGCCACTCTATAAGCTCGCCGTAGCTCCTTACACCAATCATTTCTATGTAAGGGATAAAGGTTTCTTTACCGATTTCCACAGCCTTATCGGGACGGAATGTGGGAAGAATCTTGGTAGAAAAACCCTTGAGCTGCTGATGATATTCAAGAGTATCTGCAGGGTCATCTGTGGTGCAGATAACCTTTACATTGGAACGTGTGATAAGTGACTGAGGCTTAAAATCATCCTTTGCAAGACATTCGTTTACCTTGTCCCAAATCATTTTGCAGGTCTTTTCGGAAAGAGTTTCGTCAATACCGAAAAATCTCTTGAGTTCGAGGTGTGTCCAATGGTAGAGAGGGTTTCCGATAAGGTAGGGCATTGCCTTTGCAAATTCCATAAACTTCTCGTAATCGTCACCACCGTCACCTGTGATAAGCTCTTCGGGAGTACCATTTGTTCTTATCTGTCTCCATTTATAGTGGTCACCGCCGAGGAAAAGCTCGAAAGCATTCTTGAAATTCTTGTTCTCAGCAATCATCTTGGGAACAAGGTGGCAATGATAGTCGATAATCGGCATATCCTTTGCATAGTCATTGTAAAGTTTCTTTGCTGTTTCGTTTTTAAGCATAAAATTGTCGTTCATAAAACTCATTTTTTCTCTTCCCTTCAAAAATATTTATCAAAGCATCTTTTCAAGAGTTTTTCTGATTGCAAGGATGAAATCCTTCGAATTTACAACAGTGGGGGTTTCTCCCTCCCAAAGACCTGCAAGGTCCTTTGTAAGAGTGCCGCCCTCGATTGTGTCAATACAAGCCTTTTCAAGCTTATCTGCAAATTCCATAAGAGCAGTTTCACCGTCAAGCTCACCGCGTTTACGGAGTGCGCCTGTCCATGCAAATATTGTTGCAACGGGGTTTGTAGAGGTTTCCTCACCCTTTAAATATCTGTAATAGTGACGGGTAACAGTACCGTGAGCCGCTTCATATTCAAAGTTTCCGTCGGGGCTAACGAGTACGCTTGTCATCATTGCAAGTGAACCAAATGCCGTGGAAACCATATCGCTCATAACGTCACCGTCATAGTTTTTACAAGCCCAGATATATCCACCCTCGCTTCTGATTACGCGTGCAACTGCATCGTCAATAAGTGTATAGAAGTATTCAATACCTGCCTCTTCAAATTTTTCCTTGTATTCCTTTTCAAAAATATCCTGGAATGTCAGCTTGAATGTCTGGTCATATTTCTTGGAAATGGTATCCTTTGTAGCAAACCACAAATCCTGCTTTGTATCAAGAGCGTAGGTAAAACAGGAATGTGCAAAGGATTCAATAGAGCTGTCCTTGTTGTACTGTCCCTGAATAACACCACCGCACTCAAAATCATAGATAGTCTGGCGTGTTACTTCACCGTCCTCACTTGTGAAAACAAGCTCTGCCTTACCCTTTTTGTCGTTTCTGATTTCGGTTGCCTTATAAACATCACCATAAGCGTGCCTTGCTATAGTGATGGGCTTTTTCCAGTTCTTAACTGCAGGATTGATTCCGTTCACAAGGACAGGTGCACGGAAAACTGTACCGTCAAGGATTGCACGGATTGTACCATTGGGGCTTTTCCACATTTCCTTGAGGTTGTATTCCTCAACACGCTGTGCATTGGGTGTAATGGTTGCACATTTTACGCCAACGTGATATTTCTTGATTGCCTCGCCTGCTTCATATGTAACGCGGTCATCAGTTTCGTCACGGTATTTAAGCCCGAGGTCGTAATACTCTGTATTAAGCTCTACAAAGGGGTTAAGGAGTTCATCCTTAATCATTTGCCAGAGGATACGGGTCATTTCGTCACCGTCCATTTCGACGATTTTATTTTTCATAGGAATTTTAGTCATTTTCTTTCATCCTTTCGGCATAGTAATTCATAAGACATCCGTCGAGGATAATCTGTCTTTCATCATCGGTAAGACCTGCAATGTTAAGCTTTATGGAGTCGTAGCTTCCGTCTGCCTTTATAACA
>JAZOSB010000037.1:0-51644 GCA_045656865.1 Clostridia bacterium
TGTTGTACATCCGGGAAGAGGTGTAACACCCTTTTCAAGACACCAAGAAACAACCTTGGGATTGAAGCCGGGGCTTACGATAAACTTTGCACCTGCATCAAGTGCACGCTGAGCCTGCTCGATTGTAAGAACAGTACCTGCACCAACAACCATATCAGGATAAGCTTTTGTAATTGCACGGATAGCATCCTCAGCAGCATCAGTTCTGAATGTAACTTCAGCAGCAGCAAGACCACCGTCGATAAGAGCTTTTGCAAGACCAACAGCCTTGGAAGCGTCGTTTATCTTAATTACAGGAATAATACCAATGTTATAAATCTGTTTTAACATATCCACTTTTTATCGTCCTTTCAAATTTTTATCTCTGTACACGGCCGCTACCGTCGCCACCCACAAGGTTGTCAACTTCCGCACGTGTAACGATATTCATATCTCCAGGGATTGTATGCTTGAGAGCAGATGCAGCAACACCAAATTCGAGAGCATCCTTGAAGTTCTTTCCATCAAGGAAACCGCAGATTGTACCGCCTGCAAAGCTGTCTCCACCACCCACACGGTCAACGATAGGAGCAATTCTGTATTCTCTGGAATGATAGAATTCCTTTGTGTCTCTTGAATAGATGCATGCAGACCAACCATTATCAGAAGCAGAATGAGAAACACGAAGTGAAGAAATAACATATTCAAAATCAAACTTCTCAACCATCTGCTCAAAAATGCTCTTGTAACCTGCAAGCTCAAGCTCGCCGCTTGTTACATCTGTGTCACCGGGTTTAAAACCAAGAACTTTTTCAGCATCTTCTTCGTTTCCGATACAAACATCAACATACTGCATAAGGTTAGACATAATACGCTGAGCCTTTTCGCTTGACCAGAGCTTCTTTCTGAAGTTAAGGTCACAGGAAACTTTAACACCTTTAGCCTTCGCAGCTTTAAGAGCGATTTCTGTAAGCTCTGCAGCCTGGTCGGACACAGCAGGTGTGATACCTGTGAAATGGAACCAGTCGCAGCCCTCAAAAATCTTATCAAAATCAAAATCCTCTGCAACTGCAGTAGAGATTGAAGAATGAGCTCTGTCATATACTACGTTGGAAGCACGCATTGCTGCACCTGTCTCAAGGAAGTATATACCAAGCCTTTCACCACCACGAGCGATGTTTTCTGTTTTAACATTCATCTTGCGAAGTGCAGCTACTGCACATTCACCGATAGGATTTGCAGGAACCTTTGTAACAAATTCTGCGTCATGACCGTAGTTTGCAAGTGATACTGCAACGTTAGCTTCACCACCGCCGTAGCATACATCAAACTCGTCAGCCTGAAGAAATCTTTCATTGTTGGGAGTAGATAAACGAAGCATTATCTCGCCCATTGTAACTATTTTTGCCATTATAACCTCTCCTTTTAATCATAATATATTTGACATACAGTCCATTTAACTATATAATAGCACTAAGATTTTATGCAGTCAACAATTATATTGCAGAATAAGTCAAATATATTATGATTTTATTTGAGGATTGATAATTATGTCAGAAACTTTAAAAAAGCAAATAAATGAATTAAATTATACTTCTGAAAAGCCACTTCTTAATGTTTTTCGTTCTTTTTTGCCTGCACAAAAAGATATGTTTGCTGAACACCATCACACCGCTTTTGAAATAACAATGGTACTTTCCGGAAGCGGTACATACATCACTAAATCCACCCAATTTAATTTTACTGCCGGTGATATTTTCTTTTTCAGTACCGACGAATTTCATTGGATAAGAAACTTGGATAGTGATGCAGAATTTATTAACATACATTTTGAACCTCGCTTTATATGGTCAGAAAACTTTGGATTTTCCAACAAAGAGCTAATAAAAATATTTTTTAACCGAAATAAAAATCCCATTAATAAAATCCAAAACTCAACAGATACAGCAAATATAATTCATGATATTATCTTTAAAATGGAAAGTGAATTTAAAGATAATAAACCTGAGTTTGAAACGATGCTCAAAATTTATCTGGTAAACATTCTTGTGGAAATAATACGTTCGTATGATGGACAATTATCTCAATTTGAACTTTCATATAGTTCAGAGTCATTGAAATACATGGAAACCGCTCTCAATTATATCGATGAGCATATCGAAAACGATTTAACACTTGAAATGTTAGCTGATGTCGCACACATGAGCAAAACTTATTTTTGCGGACAGTTTAAAAAGCTTAATGGGATTTCTCCATGGGATTACATAACAATAAAACGAATTGAAAAAGCTATTACTTTAATAGAATCAAGCAATATGTCAAGACTTGAAATAGCTTTGAAATGCGGATATAACAATACCTCGAATTTTTACTATGCCTTCAAAAGAGTAACCGGAAAAACTCCCGGTGATTATAAAAAGGTTTCAACTGATATTCTTACGCAGCGTTCCAAGTAATTTCTTTTCAATACGCGAAATCTGCACTTGACTAACTCCCATTATACGTGCAACTTCACTTTGTGTTTTTTCTTTATAATATCGAAGCATCAAAATCTGCCTTTCTTTTGAAGGCAGATTTTGAATTGCTTCCTTTAGTGCAACTCCGGTAAGTAAATTTTCTTCATTATCATTATTAGAATATATTTTATCTATCAGAAGAATAGGATTGTTCTCTCCGTCAGATATAGCTTTATAAAGTGATTCGGTTGGTTGTGATGCTTCAAGTGACAAGGTTACTTCCGATAGTGGTATATTAAGCATTTCTGCTATTTCACAAATGCCTGCATCTCTCCCCTTTTCTGCGGAAATTTTTTCAGAAGCAATCTTTACACGTATTGCAATTTCTTTCAAGTTACGGCTTACTTTAATTATGCCGTCATCACGCAAAAAACGTCTGATTTCCCCTATAATCATTGGTACTGCATACGTTGAAAATTCAACATTGAAATCTGTGTTAAATTTATTGATAGCTTTTATTAAACCAATTGCTCCTATCTGAAACAAGTCATCCGGCTCTGCTCCTCTGCCTGCAAATTTACGCACGGCAGACCATATCAAGCCCTGATTTTGAATTGTCAGAGTTTCAAGAGCTTCTTTATCCCCGGACTGTGCCAACACAATTAAACGATAGTTTTCCTCTTTCATATTAACGATTCCTCTTAAAGCTGTTTTGTCATTATAACGGTAGTTCCTGAATTGATTTCACTTATAATATGTAATGAATCCATAAAACTTTCCATTACAGTAAATCCCATACCGCTTCGCTCTGAATCAGGCTTGGATGTATATAAAGGTTTTCTTGCCTCCTCTATATTTTCAATTCCAACTCCTAAATCACTGATTTTTATGGTCAAAAGTCTTTCATCAAGTTCAAGTTCAAGGGTAATTATTCCCTCTTTATTTTCGTATCCGTGAATAATTGAATTTGTTACAGCTTCGGAAACAGAGGTCTTTATATCGGTTAATTGTTCAATCGTCGGATTAAGTGAAACTACAAAACCTGATGTTATTATTCTGGCAAGGCCCTCATTTACTCCTTTGGCATCGAATTCAGCTTTTAAATAATTTTTCATAAAAGAACTTCCTTTCATCCGTCTTATTCAATAAATGATTTTTCAGCTTCAGATATTGTATTACAATATTTTATAACTTTAGTTATGCCACTTAGTTCAAGCATACGTTGCACATTTGCATCAGCACTACAAATTGCGAATTTACCGCCTAATGATGTAGTAAGTTTATATCTTCCTACAATTAATCCAATACCTGAAGAATCCATCATTTCAACGTTTTTTAAATCAATAATTACATTTCTTTTTAAAGAACTCTGAATCTCAACGTCTATTCTCCCTTTTAGTTCTGCAGCAATATATTGGTCTACCTCTCCATATAGGCTGACTATTATTGCATTTTTCCCTTCACTAAAGATTTTAGCCATACATATCCCGTCCTTTCATTTGTATCTATAATTCTATCATACATTTGATTGAAAATTTTGATATCCTTTGACTTTTAACTTGTTATTTTGTATGTAAAAATCTTATCGGAAAATTATTGACAATACTTAAAATTTGGTATATAATACATAAAGTTGCTCGAGTGGCGGAACTGGCAGACGCCCGGGACTTAAAATCCCGTGTCCCATAAAGACGTACCGGTTCGATCCCGGTCTCGAGCACCAGAAAGAACGGCTTACCCCTAATGGTTAAGCCGTTCTTTGTTTTTATGCCTTGTTCAAAATTGGTATTTTATGGTTATTTTCACCGTTTTCCACCAAAATTTTGGGTTATTGCAATCTGTTGCATACTTTTAATTTTTCGTTGATATCAGAACCAATTCTTTTATAAGTTTCTTGCTAAAATAGCCCTTGCTTCAGTATTCGTAAGATATTTCATATCCAACATTGCATTAACGACGGTTTTCTGGCGTTGCTTTGCAAGATCGGGATTGTTTTTCAACGAGTAAACAGACGGTGCATTTGGTATTCCCGCAAGCAGGGTTGCTTCATAGTCGCTGATTTTAGCAGGTAACTTATTGAAATAACCCATAGAAGCATCATAAATATTGTAATAACCACTACCGTAGTATATTGCATTGAAATACAACTCCAGAATCTCTTTCTTTGAAAGTCTTTTTTCCAATTCTAACGAAATAAAGATTTCGGCTATTTTTCTGGAGAAAGTATTGTCGTTAATAAAGTAGATATTTTTTGCTAACTGCTGAGTAATACAGCTTCCGCCCTCTGACAAGGTTTTATCCTTTACATTTTTCGTAAAAGCTCTTGTTATACCAATAACATCCACTCCGTTATGCTTATAAAATCTTCTGTCTTCCACTGCTACCATTGCATTTATAAAAGTTAATGAAATATTATCAATCTTTGTATAGTTTTCCTTTGCTTTGATTTGTGCAATCGCATCATCAAGGGAAAGTTCTTTTGTAACCGCCTCGTACTTTACCCAGCCTATTCCCGTAACAAATGCAGAAACAAAGGTAAAACAAGCGAACATAAAAACAAAAATCTTTCTAAAAAAACTTTTTTTCTTCTTTTTTCTTTTCATTGATTTTCCCTCCGTCTCTTACGTACCTCTCCGGGAGAAAGTCCTCTCACCTTTTTAAATACTGATGCAAAATAGCTGCTGCTATTGAAACCACAATTCTGTGCAATCTGAGTTACGGGTAAATTTGTTGTTGCCAAAAGCTTTTCCGCATTTTTCACACGAACCGTTGATATATACTCATTCACTCCAAATCCGGTATAAAGCTTAAACTGTCTTGAAAAATGGCTTTCGCTGAGCGCAAAATTCTCTGCAAGCATACTAAGGGACAGGTCTTGAGAGTAGTTTTCAGCAATATATCGTATTGCATTTTGCATTATAGAATCTTTAATCGAATTTTCCTTTTGAGGTTTTTCTCCTGTTAAGCGGTTCAACTTTACAAGTATTTCTCTTATGTAGCCCCCTATGAGTTCCTCGGAATACCGGTCTTTTTCCTTAAACTCATATTCAGCGTTTTCCACAAGTCCGCGTATTGGCGGAGTTCTAAAGAAAAGAACATCAAAACAGGAAAAGATTCTGTCGTTTTGTGGATAAGCAATAAATTCATTAGTGAATGCAATGACAATTCTTTCTGAGCCTTTATTCTTAAGTGTAGCCGTCTTATGAATAACATGAGGCGGAATTAATATAACATCCCCTTCTTCGAGATCAAAAACTCTGTCCTCAATAAAATATCTCACGCTTCCTTTTGCAAGAAAGTATATTTCATAATGGTCATGATAGTGAGAATCGGGCATATTGTAAGCACTTGCGCGCTTTTCTCGCGTTACATCATAATTCTGAATAATTTCTTCAAGTGCCAGTCGCATTTTCTCACATCCTTTCTCTATATTCATATTATCAGTAAAAAATCTTTTTTTCAAGCAAAATTTTAATATTTTTTCTTTAAATTAGCAAGAATTTGATAGAAATTTAAAAATTTTTGACATATACTTTAATTAAGCAAATTAAAATTGTATTTTGGAGGTATTGTTATGTATTCAGAAAAGGTTATTCAGTTTGGCGAGGGAGGCTTTTTAAGAGGCTTTGTTGATTGGATGCTTCAGATAGTTAATGAAAGGACAGATTTTGAGGGAAAGGTTGTTGTTGTCCAGCCCATTGAAAAAGGTATGTGTGATATGCTTTCTGCTCAGGATTGCAAATACACTCATATTTGTCGCGGAAGCGAGGGTGTAGATACAAGAAAAATTGATGTTATTTCCCGTTGTGTAAAGCCTTATGAGGATTTTGATTCATATATGGCGCTTGCAGAGATTCCTTCAATGCGTTTTATCGTATCAAACACAACCGAAGCAGGTATTGTATTCAACGCTGATGACAAAATTACAGACACGCCTACCGTTACATTCCCTGCTAAGGTTACTCAGCTTCTCAAGAAGAGATTTGACCTTGGTCTTAATGGTTTTGTATTTCTTCCCTGTGAGCTTATTGACAAGAACGGTGCTACTCTTAAAAAGGTAATTCTTCAATATGCAGACCTTTGGAATCTCGGTAATGATTTTAAAAACTGGGTTGAGAACGATAACATTTTCTGTAATACTCTTGTTGACAGAATCAATACTGGTTTCCCCAGGGATGAAAAAATTGATCTTGGTTATGAGGATAATATGCTCAACACATCAGAGTACTTCCATCTTTGGGTAATTGACGGTTACAAAGACCTTTGTAATGAAATTCCGTTTGACAAGTGCGACCTCAATGTAATTGTTACAGAGAATCTTGAAATGTACAGAACAAGAAAAGTACGTATTCTTAACGGTGCACATACTTCATTGGTTCCTTATGCACTTCTTGAGGGATTTGATACTGTAAAATCCTGCGTTGATAATGAAAAAATGCTTGCACACATTAAGAGCTGTGTGTTTGACGAAATTATTCCTACACTCGACCTTCCCAAGGAAGAGCTTATTGAATATGCAAACAGTGTAATTACACGTTTCTCTAACCCATACATAAAACATTATCTTTCTTCCATTGCACTTAATTCAGTAAGTAAATTCAAAGTGCGTGTTCTCCCCTCCATTCGTGAATATATTAAGCGTTATGACAAAATGCCCGAGACTCTTATTTTCTCATTTGCTAAATTGATTGACTTTTACAGAACAGATATGACAAATGATGATAAAGATGTATGTGACTTTATGAAGACAGCTTCAGTAGAAGAAATTCTTGCAAACAAAACTCTTTGGGATGAAGACCTTACATTCCTTTGCGAGGAGGTAAAAAAATATGTTAATAAATAATCTTGACAACGTTGAAATTAACCTTCAAAACGGACACAAATATGCAAGGGTTGATATAAAAAAAGGTGAGAACATTATAAAATACGGACAGCCGATAGGTCACGCAACAGAGGATATAAAAAAAGGTGACCACGTACACACACACAACATGAAAACTAACCTTTCAGGCGAGCTTGAGTATGTGTATGAACCGGGCGAAGTTAAACGCGATAAAATCACAACTGACCGTACGTTTATGGGATACAGAAGAAAAGACGGTAACGTAGGAATCAGAAATGATGTATGGATTATCCCCACCGTCGGCTGTGTGAATTCACAGGCAAAGGTTATCGCTGAACAAACAGGGGCAAAGGCATTTACCCATCCTTTTGGTTGTTCACAGCTTGGTGACGACCATCAGACAACACAGCTTGTATTAAAGGGACTTGTAAATCATCCTAATGCAGGCGGTATTCTTGTTCTCGGTCTTGGCTGTGAAAACAACTACATCGACCATTTCAAAACAGTACTTGGTACCTGGGATGATGAAAGAGTAAAATTCCTTAACGCTCAGGAATCTGAGGATGAAATTGAGGAAGGTATAAAAATAGTAAAAGCACTTCAGGAAAATGCAGAAAAAGAACAACGTGTTCCTATAAGTATTTCGGAACTTAAAATAGGTCTTAAATGCGGTGGCAGTGACGGTTACAGCGGTATTACTGCAAATCCCCTTGTAGGAAGACTTTCCGACCTGCTCATTTCTATGGGAGGAAGTTGCGTTCTTACGGAAGTTCCCGAAATGTTTGGTGCCGAGCATCTTCTTATGAAGAGATGCAAGAATAAAGAAATTTTTGACAAGACAGTTTCACTTATTAATAACTTCAAGCAATACTTTATAAGACATAATCAGGTAGTTTACGAAAACCCCTCTCCCGGAAATAAGGCAGGCGGAATCACAACTCTTGAGGAAAAATCACTCGGCTGTGTACAAAAAGGCGGTCTTTCAGAAGTTGTAGATGTTCTTGACTACGGTGATATGCTTAAAGAAAACGGGCTCTCTCTCCTTAACGGACCGGGAAATGATATTGTGGCTGTAACAAATCTTACCGCTGCAGGAGTACATATGATACTCTTTACAACAGGACGCGGTACTCCTCTCGGCGCACCCGTTCCTACAATAAAGATTGCGACAAATCATAATCTTGCTGTAAAAAAAGCTAACTGGATTGACTTTGATGCAAGTCCCATGCTTGACGGAGTTGACCCCACAGAAGCGCTCCTTGACTACTGTATTAAAATAGCAAATGGTAAAGAAGCCAAAAACGAAATTAACAAATGCGAAGAAATTTCAATATTTAAAGACGGCGTAGTACTGTAACCATAAAAAATCCTGAGGTGTATCACCTCAGGATTTTTAAATGTCTGGATTTATATGTCAGGCTTTCTTCTTGGTAAGAGACCTCATTACAAAGAGGAATGCTATTATAAGCACAATACCTACGGGAAGAAGTATGTATGCACTCTTTATAAACGCAGAAAGAAGATACATTACAAAGGAGATAGCCGCAACGCTGATTGCATAGGGCATCTGTGTAGCAACATGGTTAATATGGTTACATTCACCGCCTGCAGAGGACATAATCGTTGTATCGGAAATGGGTGAACAATGGTCACCGCAAACTGCACCTGCAAGACATGCTGACATACCAATAATAAGATTTACGCTGTCTGCAGGGAAAATAGCTACAACGATTGGAATGAGAATGCCGAAAGTTCCCCATGATGTACCTGTTGAGAAAGAAAGGAAGCAGGCAACAAGGAATATGATTGCCGGAAGGAAATCAGCAAGACCTGCTGCAGCACCCTCCATAAGGGCTGCAACGAAATCAGCAGCACCAAGAAGGCCTGTCATATTCTTAAGTGCAGTTGCAAGAGTAAGAATAGTAATAGCAGGTACCATTGCAATGAAGCCCTTGGGAACACAATCCATCGCTTCTTTGAAAGTCATTACACGGCGTGCTACCATATAAATAATAGTGATAACAAGTGCCAAAAGTCCGCCCCAAGGAAGACCGACAGTTGCATCTGTGTTAGAAAATGCATCGATAAAGTTTGCACCGTCAAGAATGCCGCCAACATAAACAAGAGCAAATACACAGATTACAATCAGAGTAATTATCGGGAAAAGTAGGTCGATAACCTTGCCTTTTGCAGAGGGAATTACCTGTTCGCTTTCTGCACGGTCACCTGTTGTGTAAAGGTCTCCCTTTTCAATAGCATTCTTTTCATGAAGAGCCATGGGACCGTAGTCGAATTTCATAAGTGCAATTGCAATAATGAATACGAGTGTAAGCAATGAATAGAAGTTAAAGGGAATTGCTCTGATGAAGAGACTGAGTCCCTGCCCCTCGGGGGCAAATTCTGAAACTGCTGCAGCCCATGAAGAAATAGGAGCAATCATACAAACGGGAGCCGCTGTTGCATCTATAAGATAGGAAAGCTTTGCTCTTGAAATCTTATGAGAATCTGTTACAGGACGCATTACAGAGCCAACCGTAAGACAGTTAAAGTAGTCATCAATGAAAATAAGTACACCGAGAACAAATGTAGCAAGCATTGCACCTGTTCTTGACTTGATGTTCTCTTTTGCCCACTTACCGAAAGCAGCACTTCCGCCTGCCTTGTTTACAAGGGCAACTATTGCACCAAGTACTACAAGGAATACGAAAATACCTGCTGTGCCGGAAACTGCCGCAACAATACCTTCATTTAAAATATTGTCAACGGATTTTAAAGGTGCAAACTTAGCGGCAAACATACCGCCTACCAAAACACCAACAAAAAGAGAGCTGTAAACCTCTTTGGTAATAAGTGCAAGACCGATAGCAATTACCGGTGGAATTAATGACCACCAAGTTCCAACCATAGGACTTGCCGCTTCACCCTCTGCAAAAGCAGCTAAAGGGAAAAGCACGCACAACGACATAATCAATGTGCAGATTGTGAAAAGTAAATTCTTTCTTTTCATTTTTATCCTCCTTTGTTCGACAAAAAAGGTCACGGTGCAACCGTGACCTTAAATTTATTTTTGATACACGATAGCACTCCACATTTGCTGTGACAGTCCGGCAGATATTATCTGACGGCCCAGCATATATTACCTGGCAAGTAACACACACTTCGGCGAATACTCCTTTCAATCTCCTCAATTTGCCGCAACGGAAATTTACTGATAGCATTCGCACCTCTACCTGATTTGTCGTATTAATTTATTTCATATTAACAGAAATTGTAAATTTTGTCAATACAATTCATTAATAAACGTATGATTCGGGATTTATCGGCTCGCCCTCCGCCCATATTTCAAAATGGAGATGTGGCTCGTCTCTCTTTTCCACAGCAGCACTGTCCCCTACTTTTCCGATAGCTTGTCCGCTTTTTACATTATCACCTTTTTTAACATAGATTTTTTCGTCAAGGTTTTTATATACAGAAGTGATGTTTCCGTCATGCGTAATTTCGACAGTATACCCCCAAAGTGAATCCTTATATGTTTTTGAAACAACGCCATCCCAGGTGCTTTTTACCTCTGTACCTTTTTCTGCTTTATAATCAATTCCTATATGAGCTCTCCAATCCCCCATTGTTTTTGAATATACAGCCTTTTGGGAGTACTCTTTCAAAACAGCTTGTCCGCAGGGAAAATTCATTCTTGACGGTGGTGCTTTTTCTGTTTTTGTACTTTCTGTGGTTTCAGATTCCTTAGTGGCTTCTTTTTCTACTTTCTCAGTTTTGGAATCCGTAGGTAAAGATTCTTCTTTTACAATTTCAGGTTCTTTAGTCAGTTGTGAATTTTTCTCATTATCTCTCATAGCAACTGCTCTTCCGATAATAAAGCAAAGAATAAAAACTGAAATTATTACAGCAACAGAAACTGATGTTGATATTTTTTTCATAAGACCACTCCTCTCACCTCAAAGTATTCCCTTTATACTTTAATTTAAACAGAATCAATCTCCGTCCCCTGATAATAATGCTTCAAAATATCGATGTAGCTATATCCCTCTTTTGCCATGGTATTTGCACCGTACTGACTCATTCCCACTCCATGTCCGTAGCCTGTAACTTCAAATGTAATACCGGTATCATTGCTGATAATTTTAAAACAGCTGCTTCTCAGTCCGTATAATGAACGTACTTCCCTGCCTGTAAGTTCAATATTTCCTATTCTCATTTTTTTTACCATACCGCCGTCGCTGATTTCCATAATTTCATAATCTGTCGGATTTTCTAACACAAGATTTTCATACTTCTCAGAAAGAATCCTTTTAAATTCCTGAAACTCATAAGAAACTGACGAATAAAAATTCGGTGCATTTTCTTCTCCGTGACTTTCAACGCTTACGAGATAAGGGACATCTCCTCCCCATACATCCTTTGAGTTCTCGGTTTTTCCTCCCCCTGCCTGAGAGTGAAACACTGTCATTGCAACTTCTCCGTTATAGGTAACTATCTGACCGTTTGTTTCATTTACTGCAGCTTGTATTTTTGCAGCATATAAAGATGCATTTTCTCCCCATCCCTGCATTGCACTTTCTTTTGCTTTATAAGCTTTACAATGGTTTATATCTGTGCATACATTTGCGTCAGGATGTTCCTTGGTAGGATTGCTAGTCCGGTATGCCGTATAGCTTCTTGCCGCTACTGCCTGTGCTTTCAGAGCCTCTTTTTCAAAGGATGCCGGCATCTCCGCCGCAACAACTCCGAACAGATACTCCTCCATTCCCATTGTTTTTACTGTTTTTTCATCGTGAAAATAAACTTTTACTTCCCCTGAAGATTGGCTTTTTTTTAATATATTTTTATTTTCGGGAAACTTCATAATAAAAAAAACAGTCAAAGGCAACAAAAAGCCAAGGATTATGCAGGTAACAACAAATAAAAAATATCTCTTCATAAAACGTATGCACCTCTATAAATTTTATGATTTTTTCGGCAGAATTATAACTTTTTTATTGAAATCATATCCAAATAATGTTATAATATAACACAATATTTAATTTAGGAGCTTTTATAATGGAAAAAAACCAGGAATTATTCAAAAAATTGTGTCAGATGTCTAAGGATGTATACTCCATAGACTCTGAGCTTTATAGTAAATACAGTGTAAAACGCGGACTTCGTAATTCAAACGGAAGCGGTGTTCTTGTCGGACTTACAAAAGTCGGTGATGTACACGGTTATCTTCTTGATGAAGGTGAAAAAATTGCCGATGACGGTATTCTTCGTTACAGAGGTATAAATGTTAATGATATTGTTGCAGGTTGCGAACTTGATGACCGTTTTGGGTATGAAGAGGTTGTATATCTGCTTTTGTTCGGAAGCCTTCCTACTGAAAGTGCCCTTAGTGAATTTACACAGTATCTTGGTACAAAGAGAAAGCTTCCCACTAACTTTACAGAAGATATGATTCTTAAAGCCCCAAGCGGAGATATTATGAATAAGCTTGCCAGAAGTGTTCTTGCAAGTTACTCATATGACAATAATCCTGACGAGGTTTCCGTTGAAAATGTTCTGAGGCAGTCTTTTGAGCTTATTGCACGTTTTCCTGCAATGATTGCTCATGCATATCAGGCAAAATCACACTACTATGATGGGAATAGTCTTATTCTCCATGCACCCAAAGAAGAACTCAGTACAGCTGAAAATTTCCTTCACATGATGCGTCCTAACAATGAATACACCAAAACAGAGGCACATCTTCTTGACCTTGCACTTATGCTCCACGCAGAACACGGTGGTGGTAACAACTCTACTTTTACAACCCACGTACTTTCATCGTCAGGAACAGACACATACAGTGCAATAGCAGCTGCAATCGGTTCGCTCAAGGGACCTAAGCACGGCGGTGCAAATGCAAAAGTAATGGGTATGATTGACGACTTTAAGGCTAACCTTACAGATATAACCGATGAAAAGCAAATCAGAGAGCATATTATAAAGCTTTACCGCAAGGAATCCTACGACCACAGTGGTCTTGTTTACGGTGTAGGTCATGCTATTTATACCAAGAGCGACCCCAGAGCCGTTCTTCTTCGTAAAAATGCAGGGATTCTTGCAAAAGAAAAAGGTATGGAAGACGAGCTTCATATGTATGACCTTATTGCCAAGAATGCAATTGAGCTGTTCAATGAGATTACAGGCAAGCAGAAAGACCTTGCGATAAATGTCGACTTTTACAGTGGTTTTGTATATAAGATGCTCAACATTCCTCAGGAGGTTTATACACCCATTTTTGCAATGAGCAGAATTGCAGGCTGGTGTGCTCACAGACTTGAGGAAATTATGGTTTCAGATAAAATTATCCGTCCTGCGTACAAGAATGTGTACAAGGGCAAGGAATACACAAGCATTAAAGACAGATAAGAAATGGAGGAAATGTTATAATGCAGGAAGGTTACTCAAACTTTATTCATGATATTATTGATGAGGATTTAGCGGCAGGCCGTGAAAACGGTGTGCACACAAGATTTCCTCCCGAGCCTAACGGATACCTTCATATAGGAAGTGCAAAAGCTATATGGATTAACTCCAGTACAGCAAAGAAATACGGCGGTCTTTTTAATCTCCGTTACGACGACACTAACCCCGTAAAAGAAGATGATGAATTTGTAAAGGCTATTGAAGCAGACCTTCATTGGCTTGGCGCAGACCCTACCGGTGGTATTTTCTACGGCAGCGACTATTTTGACAAATGCTATGAATTTGCCTGCAAGCTTATCCGTGACGGTAAGGCGTATGTCTGCGACCTTTCTCAAGAAGAAATGGCACTTTACCGCGGAACACTTACAGAGGCCGGTAAGGAAAGCCCCTACCGTAATAGAAGTGTTGAGGAAAACCTCGACTTATTTGAGAGAATGAAAAACGGTGAATTCCAGAACGGAGAACGCACACTTCGCGCAAAAATCGATATGGCATCACCTAATATGAATATGCGTGACCCGGTAATTTACCGTATTCTTCATATGAGTCATCACAGACAGGGTGACAAGTGGTGCATCTATCCTATGTATGACTTTGCTCATCCCATTCAGGATGCATTGGAGGGTATCACCCACTCCCTTTGTTCAATTGAGTTTGAAAACCACCGTCCCCTCTACAATTGGGTAGTTGATAATGTTGGTTTTGATCACAATCCTCACCAGTATGAATTTGCACGTCTTAATATGACATACACGGTAATGAGCAAGCGTTATCTCCGCAAGCTTGTTGAGACAGGTTATGTTGACGGTTGGGATGACCCAAGAATGCCTACCCTTCAGGGACTTCGCAGACGCGGTTACACCCCCACTGCAATATTTGATTTCATCGAAAGAAGCGGTGTTGCCAAGGCAAACAGTATGGCTGACATCAGACTTTTGGAGTATTGCATCTGTGAAGAGCTTAATGAAAATGCACAGCGTCGTGTAGCAGTAATTGAGCCTCTCAAAGTTACAATTACTAATATCCCCGACGGTCAGGTTGAGTATTTTGAGCTTCTCAACCATCCCAAAAAGCCTGAGCTTGGAACAAGAAAGGTACCCTTTACCAATAAACTCTATATTGAACAGAGCGACTTTATGGAAGAGCCTATCCCCGGCTTCAAGCGACTTAAGCCCGACGGTGAAGTTCGTCTTATGGGTGCATACATTATGAAATGCAATGAAGTTCTCCACGACGAAAACGGCAATGTAACAGAGCTTCTCTGCACAGTTGATATTGAAACCGGCAACGGAATGCCCACTGACGGAAGAAAGGTTAAAGGAAACATTCATTGGCTCAGCAGAGAAACTGCAGTTGAGTTCAGCGTTCATCAGTTTGATAATATTTTCAATAAAGAAAATGTCGCTACACTTCTTGAGGATGATAATTTTGATGAATTTATTAATCCCGATTCGCTTGTAGTTTACCAAAAATCGTATGGCGAGCCTTCACTTAAAGATGCCGAGGTCGGAGAGAAATTCCAGTTTGTTCGTATGGGTTACTTTACCCGTGACAGCAAAAATGAGAATCTGTTCAACCGCACTGCACCTTTAAAGAGTTCATTTAAACCCGAATAACATTTAAAAGGAAAGCTTTTTCAAAAAATTAGCTTTCCTTTTTTAAATATAATATACTATATATTGACAAATTGTAAATTTTTAAGTATAGTTATAGTAGCATATACCAAAAAATTATACGGAGGGATAAAAATGAAACTTGTTTACAATGTAAACGACAAACCCAAATTCGGACAAATCCTTATCTTTGCATTCCAGCAGTTGCTTGCAATTCTGGCTGCAACAATCGCCGTACCTTCAATTATAGGTAACGGTATGTCACAATCTGCGGCACTTTTCGGTGCAGGTGCAGGTACAATCATCTATCTTCTTTTTACACAATTCAAGAGCCCCGCTTTCCTCGGTTCTTCTTTTGCCTTCATCGGCTCAATGTTTGCGGCATTTGCCGGAGCAGTTTCCGTTGAAGCAGGTTACTTAGGATTGTTAATCGGTGCAATCTTTGCAGGACTTGTATATGTAGTTCTTGCAATTATTGTAAAGTTTGCAGGCGTTAACTGGATCAGCAAGCTTATGCCCGCTGTTGTAATCGGACCTACCGTTGCAATTATCGGTCTTTCTCTTGCAGGTAATGCAGTTGGCGATGTATTGAAGTTTGCTCAGTATGATGCAACTAATTCTGTTTACGTAATGAACGCTCATGGTTGGGTTGGTTTCGTTTGCGGACTTGTAACTATCCTTGTAGTTGTTCTTTGCTCTGTATACGGAAAGAAAACTTTGAAGCTTATCCCCTTTATTATCGGTATTCTTGCAGGCTATATAGTGGCTACAATCTTCACTCTTATTGGAATGAAGACAGGTAACGAAGCTCTTCAGGTTATCGACTTTAGTGTATTCAACAATATGCAGTGGTATCCTGACTTTACATTTGTTAAGGCATTTAAGGGAATTAAGGAAATCAATGCAGAGTATATTGCAACAATTGCAGTTGCATATATCCCTGTTGCATTCGTTGTATTTGCAGAACATATTGCCGACCACAAGAATCTTTCCTCCATTATAGAGAAAGACCTTCTTGTGGAACCTGGTCTTTACAGAACACTTCTCGGTGACGGTATCGGCTCAATTGTTGGTGCATTCTTCGGTGGTTGCCCCAACACAACATACGGTGAGTCTGTTGGCTGTGTTGCTATTACAAAGAATGCTTCGGTTATAACAATTCTCGCAACAGCGATTATTGCAATCATTGCTTCTTTCGTAGCACCTTTTGTAACATTCCTTGCTACAATCCCTGCTTGTGTTATGGGCGGTGTTTGTATCACTCTTTACGGTTTCATTGCTGTTTCCGGTCTTAAGATGCTTCAGGGCGTTGACCTTAACAACAATAAGAATCTCTTTGTCGCATCCGTAATCCTTATTACAGGTATCGGCGGTATGGCTCTTCAGATTGGTGCAATTAAGCTTACCTCCATTGCGTGTGCACTTATTTTTGGTATCATTGTAAATCTTATAGTATCCAAGGCACCTAATCAGGAATAATAAAGGAGTTTCATCATGAATAACATCACCATTTTTGACCATCCTCTTATACAGCATAAAACAACAATTTTAAGACAGACAAGCACAACTAACAAAGAGTTCAGGGAGCTTGTCGAAGAAATCACTATGCTTATGTGTTATGAGGCATTGAGAGATCTTCCTCTTGAAGATGTTGAAATTGAAACCCCCATTTGCAAGACCACACAAAAGATGATTAAAGGAAAGAAAATGGCTGTTGTTCCAATTCTTCGTGCAGGTCTTGGTATGGTTAACGGTATGCTGAATCTTGTTCCCTCTGCTAAAGTGGGACACATCGGTATGTACCGTGACGAAGAAACAATGCAGCCGCACGAGTATTATTGCAAGCTCCCTGCCGATATCGACAAAAGACTCATTGTGGTAGTCGACCCGATGCTTGCAACGGGCGGCAGTGCAATAGATGCTATCGACCAGATAAAAAAATACGGCGGAGAGCATATTAAATTCCTTTGTCTTATTGCGGCTCCTGAGGGAATTAAAGCTCTTTCAAAGGCTCATCCCGATGTGGAAATTTACTGTGCAAATGTAGATGAAAAGCTAAATGAAAGATGCTATATTGTTCCCGGTCTTGGTG
This sequence comes from Clostridia bacterium, assembly GCA_045656865.1. GTDB lineage: Bacteria > Bacillota > Clostridia > UMGS1883 > UMGS1883 > UMGS1883. The sequence continues at coordinate 17,446 of JAZOSB010000037.1, forward strand.
ATGCAGGAGACAGAATCTTCGGAACAAAATAATAAAAAAATACTGAATGACTTGTATGTCATTCAGTATTTTTTATTACTCTTCATCAAAATCTCTGCGTTTTTTAATCATACCATTAACCTTATCGATAGCAACGGGAATATAATCAACAAGCTTATCAATCGGCGTGCTTCCTGAAGATACCGGAATCATCTTAATCTGGTCTGCGGTTACAACCAAGAAGCCTATGGGAGAAATCGATACTCCAGCACCGCTTCCGCCGCCAAAAGGCTTCTCTCCGGGATTTTTTGTTGGAATTTCACTGCCGCCTGCCGCAAATCCGAAGCCAACCTTTGAAATCGGGATAATCATAGTACCGTTACTTGTTTCAACAGGCTCACCGATAATTGTGTTAACATCAATCATTCCCTTGATGTTTTCCATTACTGTTCCCATTAAATTATTGATAGGATGTTCGCTCATATCTTACTCCTCCTTACCCTTTCGGGAATTTATTTTTATCAAAATTGTTATTGCAATAAATATAATATAAACAATCCTGCTTTTAATTATACATTCACCATCAATAGAAAGCAAATTCTCGTTATATACAGGGACTATTTCTACATCGTGGTTATCAATGTACATTATACTTCCTATTATACCTATAAGGGTGTAAACCTGTCCCCACATTATGCCTGTCGAGATAGCCGTTAACGGAGCATCACCTGTACCTATCTTCATTTTGAGGCTGATACCTTTTATCTTGGCATATTTTCTTGCAAGAGTTGTTGCTTTTTTTGAAACTGAAGCATAGTGCCTGATTCTTTCGCCAAGCTTCCCGACACTTTTTTCTGCTTTTTTTACCGTTTCTTCAGAATTGTCATTTTTCTTAGCTTTCTTGTCTTTAGGTTTGGGAGAATGTTTAAAAACCTGAATTCCCACAATAAAGACTCTTGTTGAAAAAACCTTTTCATGATAAGAAAAAACAATCTTAAGCGGTAAGAATAACAATAAGACAATAATTGCAATTATTCCAAATGCAATAAGCATAAATTATTCTCCAATCTCTGCTTCGTTCTCAGATTCCTGAACATATTCTTCAATAATGTCTATCGGCTTGCTTTCCGCCGACTCTTCCGTAATTTGCTTTTCTGGAAGCGGAGGAAGTTCCTCAAGGGATTTTAAACCGAAGCATCTCAAAAATTCCATTGTTGTCCCGTAAAGGATAGGTCTACCTGGGGTTTCGGCACGGCCAAGCTCATCAATAAACCCTCTTTCAAGCAGTCGTGTTACCGAATATGTGCAGTCAACACCGCGAATAAATTCTATTGTTCCCTTTGTAACAGGCTGATTATATGCAATTATAGAAAGGGTTTCGAGTGCTGCAGAAGAAAGTCCTGCCTGTTTCTTTATCTGAGTAACTCGTTTTATACATTCAAAATAATCGGGATTTGAACACATCTGTATTGAGTTTTCAATCTCAATAAGCCTTATCCCACGATTTTCTTTTTCGTATTTTTGTTGAAGCGTTGTAAAAGCATTTCGGACTTCGTCCTCCCTTACCTCTAACGCTTCTGCAAGTCTGTCTATTTCGACAGCTTCACCCAAAGAAAAAAGCACTGCCTCAAGCGCACACTCAATATTCTTCCCAATTGTCAAGTTCCACATCTTTTTCACCTCGCTGGCAATAAAGGTTTTCTCCTATCTGAACAACCATAACTGCGCTTTCTTTAATAAGCTCCAAAAGGGCAAGAAATGTTGCAACATACTCTCCCCTTACCTTTAGTCCTGTAAAAAGCTCCTCAAAGGCAGTTTTTTCACCTTTTTTAAGCTTACCAATAACGCTCTTTGATGCTGTGCGGACTGAATAGTTCGTTCTTCCAATTACACGTTTAAAAGTTTTCGGGTCAATAGGCTTACGGGTTGCACTTCGGTCAATTACCGTAAAGAATGCCTCAAAAAGCTTCTCTATGGGAATCTCCCTGTTTTCTGTTTTTACTTTCGGTAGATTAAGAGGCTCTGCCCCTTTGAAAACAACACTCTCCATAGAATGGCTGAGCTTTTCCATTTCAGCTGAAATTTCTTTGTATCTTCTATATTCTTCCAGTCTGTCGGCAAGCTCTGCACGGGGGTCTTCATCTTCCTCATCATCACTCGGAAGAAGCATCTTCGATTTGATATAGAGAAGCTGTGACGCCATTACTAGGAACTCACCGCCGATTTCCATATCAAGCTGTTGCATAAGCTCAATATATGCAAAATACTGGTCTGTAATCATGGAAATAGGAATATCACAGATACTTACTTTATTCTTACTGATAAGGTGTAAGAGCAGGTCAAGAGGCCCTTCAAACACATCAATTTTAAAAGAAAGCTCACTCATTTTATAATTCCTTAAATAAAAATATTTACAAGTCCGTTAAGACAAATTTCCCACAATCCAATGAGGGGGTTAATAAATAAGCCTAAGATTCTTCCAAGTATACCGCTAAAGGACAAAAGCAATAAAAGAGGAAATCCGAAGCGTTCATACATCAGAAGCTTATTATAACTTTCATAGGATAAAAATGCACCGAGAATTTTACTTCCGTCAAGAGGCGGAAACGGTAACAAGTTAAAGACTGCAAAGCTGATATTTATAACAGCAAGCTGAATGAAGACAGTATAGATGAACAGTGTTATAAAATTTGTATAGTTCATAAGAACAAACACATAATACACTGCCGTCAATACCGTAGATACAAATGCAAGAATAACATTTGACACAGGCCCCGCAAGGGCTACAAGTGCATTGTCACGCTTTCTGTCCTTAAAATACATCGGATTTACGGGAACAGGTTTTGCCCATCCAAAGCCAAAGAGTGCCATACAAATTGCACCGATTGGGTCAAGATGTGACAGTGGATTAAGTGTAAGCCGACCCGAATATTTAGCGGTAGGGTCGCCCAATTTATATGCAATAAAGCCATGCGCAAATTCGTGGACCGAGATAGCGGTAAAAAGCACAATAACTCGCGCAAGAATTTCAGTTAATGAAGAACTAAATAATCCCAAAACACAACCTCCGATTCATATAAATTTACTTCTACATTTTACCACATTTATGATATCATTGTCAACCAAACCGCTGCACCTTAATACATTTTTTACAATATTTTCTTAATTAATTCAGATAAAAAGATAACTGCAGTTCATTTGCAAACTGCAGTTATCTTTTTATTCTTTATCCTCATTACATCCGCAATTGCATTTGCTACACTCGTGACCTGACGGACAGCCAATACATTTTGCACCGTTTTTCTTCGCCTTAATTATATACCCTACTGACAGAACTACAACAAAAGCAATTACGACTATAATTACAATATTTTCTATGTTCATTAAAATTCTCCCGTTTATTTTTTTACATTATTGAAAGCATATTCAGCTTTAAGTTTTTTATTTGCCCTGTTTATAAGACCGACAACGATTACCACTATTGCCGCAACAATTACAAGACCAGCGATAACTGCACCGATATTAAGAGAAGCAGGCGCAGTAATAAGTGTGCCGATTGTATATACAAGATATGAAATGGTATAACCTACAGCAAGCTGAAGACCTATTCCACCCCACAGCCATTTTGCACTTTTCATTTCTGCATTCATAGCACCGATAGCAGCAAAGCAAGGTGGTGTAAAAAGGTTAAACATCAAATACGCAAGTGCTGCAGTTGCCGTAAGTTCAGGAGTAACAACCGGAAGCTCTTTTGTCACATCGGTTAAAGAATAACAAACTGCAATGGTAGCTACGACATTTTCTTTTGCAATAAAGCCTGTAATTGATGCTGCTGCAAGCTGCCAGGAAAGAACACCGACAATCGGAACTAGTATGTATGCAAACGGACTTGCAATAGATGCAAGTATTGACTTATCAGCTGTTTCCGCAACTGTGAAGCTCCATGTAAATGTCTGCATAATCTGAACTGCCATATTACAAAGAAGGATAATTGTAGCCGCTTTTACTATATATGCCCAACCACGGCTGCACATTGATTTGAATGCACCCCAAAATGAAGGAGCCTTGTATTCAGGCAACTCGATGATAAAGAATGATTTTCTTGCCTTATAGCCTGTGATTGCATTAACTAAAAGTGCTCCGAGGAAGATAAGAACGATACCAGAAAGGTACATAACTGTACTTACCCAACCTGCGTCATCAAAGAATGCTCCTGCGAAAAGGGCGATTACGGGGATTTTAGCACCGCAAGGCATAAAAGGAGCAAGCATTGCCGTAGCTCTGCGCTCACGCTCATTTCTGATTGTACGGCTTGCCATAATACCGGGAACTGCACAACCAACTGTAATTACAAACGGTATTACAGATTTACCTGAAAGACCGACTTTTTTGAAAATCGGGTCAAGGACAACTGCAACTCTCGACATATAGCCACAATCTTCCAAAAGTGCAATTAAGAAGTACATTACCATAACAAGAGGTAAAAAGCCGACAACAGCAACCACACCGCCAATAATGCCATCAACAAGAATTGCTGAAAGAAGCGGATTTGCATCGCTTAAAAGCTCACTAACCCAGCCCTGAAAGCCTTCGAGAATGCCGCAAAGCCAATCGGCAATGGGAGTACCAACCCAAACCTGGGAAATCTGGAATACCAGATACATTACTACTGCAAAAATCGGAATACCGAGCCATTTGTTTGTAAGGACAGAATCTAACTTATCACCGAAGTTCTTATCCTTTGTAAGTATCTTTCGGGTTTCAACATCCTTTACAATCTGATTTACAAATTCAAAACGCCTACGGTCAGCAATTTCAACCGCTTCTTTATTTGTAAGGTCAACATCACCCTGAGAATAAACAGCTTTCTGTGATTTTCCTGCCGCATTTACCGCAGCTTCAACAACCGTTTTAAGTCCGTTTGAAGCAATTGAAACAGTTTCAATTACAGGGCAGGCAAGCTTTTCCGAAAGCTTTGCCGTATCGATTCTTGTACCTTTTTTCTCATTAATATCGCTCTTGTTAAGTGCAACAACAACAGGTACGCCAAGTTCTAAAAGCTGTGTAGTGAAGAAAAGTGAACGGCTAAGATTTGCGGCATCCACGATGTTAATGATTACATCGGGATTTTCTTTCTTCACATAGGAGCTTGTGATGCTTTCTTCCGATGTAAATGGTGACATAGAGTAAGCACCGGGCAAGTCCACGGCAATAAGTTCTTCGGTTCCCTTATAGTAAGTCTTTTTGATTGGATGTTCTTTTATCTCAACGGTAACGCCTGTCCAGTTGCCTACCTTTTCGTTACGACCTGTCAGGGCATTAAACATTGTGGTTTTGCCGGAATTAGGATTTCCGGTCAAAGCTATTCTCATGATATATTCCTCCTTGTAATAAATAGAAAGATATCCGGTTAGTTTTAACTAACCGTAATTTAAAAATAAAAGCCGAATCCGGCAATTATATTTTTTACTGAAATATCTCTATAGCCTCCGCCAGCTGATTATCTATATTATATCGTCCGTCCTTAATGGAAATAACACATCCTCCTCTGTGACGTGAAACAACGGTTATCAATTCTCCACTATAGCATCCGAGAGAAAACAAAAACGCATTGAGTTCTTCATCATCGGTAACAATATTCTTTATAACATATTCTTTTCCTTCAAGAGCATCTGTTAAATTCATAACTACACCTTCAAACAAAGACTTGGTTAGTTTAAACTAACCACGAATATTTTAGCAATAAATAAGGGTTTTGTCAACCTTTTTAATAAAAAATTTTGCATTTTTTTCCTCTGTTATATACATTATTTTAAAATTGCTGCGATAATGCCTTTGTAAAAAAACAATTTAATAAAATCCATCTGAATTTTTATATTTAATACTTTTGACACAAATTTGACTTTCTCAACATTATGCAGTATAATAATTCATATAATGCTATATATGGTATCTACAATTTTTGGAGTGATTTATTTGGACTTTAAACCCGACCATATCCAAGGTAAACCACTTAAAATGTGGGCATGGAATGAAAAATTGAATACCGGATATATTCAAAACCATATATCAAGAATTGCCGATGCAGGCTACGGAAGCTTTTGCATATGTGCAGACGGCGGACTCGAAAGCAAATATATGGGTGATGAATGGATGCGTTCTGTTGCATCCGCGATTAAAACAGCCAGGGAAAATTTACTTAATATTTGGGTTTCTGACGAATTTGGCAGTTTTTCAGGTTGTGGAAATGGTGCTGTTAATTCCTTAGGTCTTGAATATCAGCAAAAGTTTCTTCGTTGCGAAGCAGGCAGTACAACCAACGACTTTACTATAATATTTAAAGACGGCTATCATTTTTACTATGATGTTAACCCATATTATGCCGACCTTCTTAACCCTGATGTTGCAAAACTTTTCATGGAAAATGTATGCTATTATAATTCAAAAAGCTTTACAGAAAACATACAAGGGATTCTGTCTGTAAACCCGCAGCTGGGTTATATGAATATTCCATGGAGCTTTACACTCCCTGCTAGGTATAAGGCTGAATACGGAGAAGAACTTCTTGAATTATTACCTCAGCTTTTCAATAATATCGGAAACTACAAAAGCACACGAATCAAATTCTGGACTCTTATTACAAAGCTGTTTACAGAAAACTTTTTGCTTCCCTTACATAAAAAAGCAAACGAAAATGGTATGCTTTACTCATCAACACTACCGTGTCGTGATGTATACGATTTTACAACAAACGGAAATATGATGTTTCAGTTTATTCATATGGATATTCCTGCCATAAGCATCGTTTCAAGGGAAGCTGACAATCCTTTGTACTCTATGATGGCATCTTCAGTTAAGGAGCAATTTAGTAAAAAAGAATGTGTTGCAACGCTTTTTGAAAATGCAGGTAACGGGGCCACTTTTTCCGATTTGAAACGATTTGCAAATTTACAGTTTGCAAACGGAATAACAAAAATTGCAACTGCCTGTGAGTCCTCTTCCCTGAGAGGGATGAGAAAGCGTACAAACTCAACTGTATCGTATCTCCGCGATGACTTGATAGAACCATACAGTAAATTTTCCTCGTATATTACAAGGGTAAGTTCGGCTATGTCTTCGGGTAAATCCGGAACCGATACTCTTCTTATATCTAATCTTACAAACATCTGGAGCGAATTTAACGGTGCTGAAAGCGTCCGAATCAACGAATTTTGGTCTGTAATCTCTGATGCTGTTAAAGAGATTACAGAAAAACACATCCCCTTTCATATTGGCGATGAACTTATATTGAAGGAATACGGTTTTGTTCAGGGTGATGCTTTGTGTATTGGAGATTGTAAGTATAAGACAGTTGTTATTCCTGACGATACCGTTCTTCTTGGAAGCACCGAAAAGCTTCTCTCTGAGTTCGAGCATGGCGGTGGGTTTATTGCATACACCTCCTCCCTTTCTGAAAATGATATATGTGACAGTTCTTCAATTATGTATACAAGCCGTATTTGTGATGGCTATTCTCTACACTACTTTTTCAACAATTCAAATGAAGAAATTACAGCCACAATAAATGCCGGAACGAAGATGCTTGACCTTTCCTCGGGGGACATTGTTCCGTTTCATGGCGTATATAAATTCTGCCAATATGAAGCAATTATTGTTATAAATGATGAAACTCCTGAAATCCCCAGACCATTTATAAAGCCACTTAAAACTCTTGATATAAGTGGAGAATGGTCTGTGAACAAAGATGTTCAAAACATCTTTGTTATAGATAAATGCGATGTTTTGATAAACGATGAAACAATAGCAGAAAACATAAATGCCGTCGATGCGACAGAACTTATATATTCAAAGAAAGCTCCCTGTGTTGCAGAATGTATTTTTAAGTTTAATGTTTCAGAAAGCATTGAAAACATACATATTGCAAATGAATCCCTGTATAAATTTGATGTAAAGGTAAACGGCTTTACTTTTGTGTCTGAAAACTCTGATTCTAATATTGCACAGCATCTTGTAATCGGAGAGAATGTCATTTCATTAACTGCGAATTTTTCTCCGTCAGAGAAATTTTTAAACGCATACACGACAGCAGCAAAATCGGAAAACGAGCTTAGAAAACTGTACTTTGATACAGAGATTGAAGCGTTGTATTTAGTGGGACAGTTCTCCGTAAAGACAGACGGAGAATTCAGACCGCTTGATAAAAATGCCTGCAGGTATATCGGAGATTTTTCTTTGGCACAACCGATTGATGCACTTAATATTTCCAAAATTACTATGCAGGGATTCCCGTTCTTTTGTGGAAAGCTTCGGCTTTCAAAGAAATTTAACCTTTCCGATACACAGTATTGCCTGAAATTCACCCCTTATGGAATTAATGCCGTGACAATCACAGTAAACGGAAAGAAAATTTCTCCGGTGATATGGGAGCCGTATGAGGTTAATCTTTCAGAGCATCTTTTAAAAGGTGATAATGAAATTGAAATTGAAATTTCCACTACAATGCGTAATCTTTTCGGTCCTCATCATATCCCTCTCGGAGAGCTTTATACCGTATATGCCGGTGATTATTACAGACATGAATCAGTGTGGAATCATATGAAACCGACCCCATGGGATGAAAATTACTGTTTTACAATATTCGGTATTGAAAATATATAGCAGTATTTAACAGTAGACTGCTTCTTGATTTTGTTATATAATATTTATAAATAATTGTTAAAGGAATAATGCCAATGAACTACTTAAGAAAAAAACTTTTAGCATTAATAATTGTATTCTCAATAGCAATACCTGTGTATGCGACAAATCCGTATACCGAAAATCCGCGTGTGCTTACTCCCCCTATCTGGAATCCCGATTCCTCATATTTTGAGACAACTGATACAAAGCCAGAAAGTACAATGCTCAGCGAGCATGAAATGGGTACAACTGGGGTTTATGACGAAAACAACATTAAATTCTCAAACTATGTTGATGGTTACTCTCTTATACTTCCAAATAACATATCTGCGGATTTGTCTTTATCCGATGTTGGAACTACTTTCTCAGGTGATACACTTAAATTCAGAGTATTTAAAGAAAGCTTCTCATCATCATATGAGGTGCTCTCCTATATTAATTATTCAAATAAATTTATTGACAATTCAGTAAATCATACACTTGAGCTTAAGGATTCTTATACACACAACGGAAGAAAATACAATCTTTTACAGTGGTCAAGAAATAAGCTTGGAAGAATCCGTGATGACAAAAATTACTATGCTTGCGTTGATGCGATTATAGGAAAGGATGTATATACATTTTACTTTACATCCTCTGTACCTTTCTCAAATTACGGAGGGTATATGTACATTGTTGACTCGCTTGTAACCTTTACACCAACAGTTTCAAAGGAGCTTGTTTATAATAAGGGTTATAATGGTACAGACATTTCAAGACTAAATGACAAAGCAAAAGAAACCTACTCTAACCTTTTCGGTGATGATGCTTCCTTTAAAATGGGAATGTTTGCTCCTGACAGATTCGGCGGATACAAAAGAATGGAAGAAATCGAAAAACAGATAGGCTATAAATTCTGTGCATTTTTAGTTTATACGGAATTTCTTGATATAGAATATTCCGACTATTCTGAATACATCCGCCGTGTAAATGAATATGTTTCTGCCGTTGAGGGTAATCTCCGTTATGCGCAAGAGTCAGGCAGAGCTATTGAGCTTACATTACAGACTCCCCTTTCAAGAAAATATACTTCATCAAATATGATATATGAGATTCTTAACGGAGATTACGACAGCTTTATTTACACTTATGCAAATATGATTGCAAAATATCCTGATGTCACAGTTCTTTTCAGACCCTTTAACGAAATGAACGGGGACTGGTGCAACTATTGTGCATATCATACCTCCCGTGACCCCCAGATTTATGTAGAGCTTTACAAATATCTGTACAAGATATTTGACGAAGCAGGCTGTGACAATACTATCTGGGTATGGAATCCGAACGAAAGAAGCTTCCCAAATTACAAATGGAATAATGAAGCACTCTATTATCCCGGAGATGAATATGTTGACGTATACGGAATTACAGGATACAATACAGGAACATATTACAAGGGGGAAACGTGGAGAAGCTTTGATGAAATTTACTCCCCAATTTATAAAAGAGCATTGGAGATTAACGAAAAGCCAATGATGATTACCGAATTTGCCTGCTCGGCAATTGGGGGAGATAAGATTAAATGGATAGACGATATGTTTAAGATACTTCCCAAATATAATAAGATTAAAGTTGGTATTTGGTGGCATGCAACCGACTGGGACGGAGATAATCTGGCAAGACCTTATTTTATTGACTCGCCAAGCGGTACTTTGAACGTATTTGACAAATATCTTAATTAGAGGTGTTATTTATGGAAATACTATGGTTATTCCTTATTGTAGCATTAATTGTGCTTGAAATTGCTACAACACAGTTTATATGCATATGGTTTGCAGGTGGAGCATTGGCAGCTTTTATATGTGCGTTGTTAAATTTAAACACAGCCGTTCAGGCCGTTGCGTTCGTCCTCGTTTCTGCTCTCCTCTTAATATTTACTAAAAAATTTGTGAATAAGCTGAAAGCTTTTCCCAATGCTAAAACAAATGCAGATTCACTTATCGGTCAGTCGGCCGTGGTAACTGAGGAAATTTCTAATATAAACGCAAAAGGTTCCGTTAAAATTCGTGGTCTTGAATGGAGTGCGAGAAGTGTCACGGGAGATTCTATTCCAAAAGAAGCATATGTAATAGTAAAAGAAATTGACGGTGTAAAATTAATGGTGGAAGAAATCAAATAAGAAAGGAAGAATAATTATGGAATTTATTTTAGCATTAGTTTTTGTTTTGATTGTTTTAATTATCTCAAATATTAAGATTGTTCCACAGGCTTATTCTTACGTTATTGAAAGATTAGGCGGTTACTACACGACATGGGGCGTTGGACTTCATATCAAGGTTCCTTTTATTGATCGTATTTCCAAAAGAGTTAATCTCAAGGAGCAGGTTGTTGACTTCCCTCCCCAGCCGGTTATTACAAAGGATAATGTTTCAATGCAGATTGATACAGTAATTTACTTCCAGATTACCGACCCCAAGCTTTACACATACGGCGTTGAAAGACCTATGATGGCAATTGAAAACCTTACCGCAACAACACTGCGTAATATCATTGGTGACCTTGACCTGGACGGCACACTTACATCGAGAGACACCGTTAACACAAAAATGCGTGCAATTCTTGACGAAGCAACTGACCCTTGGGGTATTAAGATTAACCGTGTGGAGCTTAAAAACATTATTCCTCCAAAAGAAATCCAGAACGCTATGGAAAAGCAGATGAAGGCAGAACGCGAACGCCGTGAAGCTATTCTCCGTGCCGAGGGTGAAAAACGTTCATCCATTCTTATGGCTGAGGGTGAAAAAGAATCTGCTATTCTTCGTGCCGAGGCTAAAAAGCAGTCTGCTATCCGCGAAGCAGAGGGTGAAGCTGAAGCAATTATTGCAGTACAGACGGCTATTGCCGAGGGTATCAGAAAAATTAACGAGGCAAACCCCTCTCAGTCCTATGTTGCAATAAAATCTCTTGAAACAATGGAAAAGGTTGCTGACGGTCAGGCAACGAAAATTATTATTCCCTCTGAAATTCAATCTTTGGCAGGTCTTGCTTCTTCCTGCAAAGAACTTTTTAAGGACTAACAACAAAAATAGCTTATCCTCAAAGGATAAGCTATTTTTAAATAATACCTTTTATTAATATCTCAACGCCTATAAATAATAGTATAGAACCGCCAAGAATTAAGGATTTATTCGACAAATATGTACCGAACCGTTTTCCTATAACTACGCCTGCAAAACATATTACAAAGGTAACTGCAGCAATTACACAAGCGGCTGTCAATGCCAGAAGCGCATTATATGTAGCCAATGTAAATCCAACTGAAAGAGCATCTATCGAGGTGGCTACCCCTTGGATAATGAGAGCCGCAAATCCTATTTTCTGCTTACATTCGCCCGAAGATTCCTCCCCTTTTATCCCATCCTTTAACATTCCGCCCCCTATATATAACAGAAGTAAAAATGCAATCCATGGAATAAACGGTCTGAAAGCCTTAAATTTATCAACAATAGTGTGTACACATAGCCAACCGGTCAGAGGCATTACAGCCTGAAAGAGTGCAAATGTCAAAGCAATTGTAATGACTTTCTTTTTCTTCATACAAGGCTCACTCATACCGTTCACCAGCGAAACTGAGAAAGCATCCATTGCTAAGCCTACACCAAGCAAAAAATTTTCAATAAAAAAAGCTAAATTCATAAAATAACTCCTAAAGAAAAATGACTTTTTTATTATACAATAAATTATATAATTATTCAACACTTTTTTATTATAGATAAAGTCATTTTAGGTGAAAAACCTTGCAATAAAAAAACAGATATGCTATCATAAAATTGTCTATGAAGTTGATTTAAAAGGATGTTTCACATGCTTAAATACGAAATAAAAGATGTTTCTGAATTTACTGATGAAGAACTTGAAAAATATTATATATATATGTGTGATTCACGCAAAGCCAAAGTAAAAGAGCTAAAAAATGAACATTTAAAAAGATGTACAATTGCAGGTGAAATTATTGTACGAAAATTATTATCCGATGTTACCGGAAAGACTACCGAATATTTTATAATTACTATTGATTGCAATGGGAAACCGCAAATAAAAAACCACGATGGACTGTTCTTTAATATAAGTCACAGCGAAAGTAAGATCGCAGTTGTTGTTTCCGATGAAGAAATAGGTATAGACATTGAGGTTATACGTCCATATTCTTTAAGATTAACAAAAAAAATCTGCAGTGAAGAAGAATTATTATATATATTTGGACACCTCCCTGATGAAACCGAATTTACAGAGAATGCAAGCATGGAGACTCTGCACCGTTTTTTTGAAATATGGACTGCAAAAGAGGCATATTTCAAATGTATGGGTACTGGGCTTCCCAGTCTTGGGAAACTGAAAGCACTTTCCCGAGGTTTCCCAAAAACAAAAATTGAAAACTCAGAATATGTTCTCCATATAGTAAAAATTTCAGATATAACCTAAGCAGAGAGGCTGTAACAACACGTTGTTACAGCCTCTCTGCTTATACTTATAAATAAGTTTAGATTATTAACCAAAATATCTCTTCAAAAGACCTTCAAATGCTTTACCGTGGCGAGCTTCGTCGCGAGCCATTTCGTGAACAGTGTCATGGATAGCATCAAGGTTTGCTTCCTTCGCACGTTTTGCAAGGTCAAACTTACCTGCTGTTGCACCGTTTTCAGCATCGACTCTCATTTCGAGGTTTTTCTTTGTAGAATCAGTTACAACTTCACCGAGAAGCTCAGCAAACTTTGCAGCGTGTTCAGCTTCTTCATAAGCTGCTTTTTCCCAATAAAGACCGATTTCGGGATAGCCTTCACGATGAGCAACTCTTGCCATTGCAAGGTACATACCTACTTCACAGCACTCGCCTTCAAAATTAGCTCTTAAATCCATAATAATGTCTTCACTAACACCCTTTGCAACGCCTACTACGTGCTCTGCAGCCCAGGTCTTTTCTCCTGACTGCTCGTTAAACTTAGAAGCAGGAACTCCGCACTGGGGGCATTTTTCGGGAGCTGAATCTCCCTCGTGAACATAACCGCATACTGAACATACAAACTTTTTCATAATATTTTTCCTTTCTTAAATAAAAATTTTAATTTTTTCTTTGGCAATTACGGCATATGCCGTTTAACATAAGGCTGATTCCGTCAATCCGGAAACCGTCCTCCGTTTTTACAGTAATGGATACATTGTCTTTTTGGATGTCGTATATCCTCCTGCAACCAGTACATCTCATATGATAATGCGGTGAAATATCACCATCAAAATGAGAGGTCGTACCGTCAGTTAATTCAATTATCTCCCCTACATCGGTTAACTGGCGTAAATTCCTGTAAACCGTGCCAAGTGAAATATTCGGATATTCTTTCCTCAATCCCATGTATAGCCACTCTGCATCAGGATGAGACGTGGTTGAACGGAGCAGGTGCAAGAGAGCCTCACGCTGTCTGCTGTATCTCATTCAATCACTCCTTTTTAATAACAGTAATTATTACTGTTATCTCTTGTTTTTATATTAGCATAAGCAAAAATAAATGTCAATAGTTTTTTTAGAAATTTTAGTTAAAGTGAAAAAATAAACCGTCTGTTCATTTTTTCACTGAACAGACGGTTTATTTTTTTTACGCTTGTGCTTTTTTCTTTTTCTTATCCAATCGTTCATCAACTGCCGAGAACACTACAGGTATGACAAATAATGTAAGAAGTGTTCCCACACTAAGACCTCCTACCAAGGCAATTGCAAGAGGCTGCATCATAACACCACCGCCCGAGGAATCAAGCGCCATGGGCAGGAATCCAAGTATAGAGGTAAGAGAGGTCATTAATATTGGTCTCATTCTTACAAGCCCTGCGTTTACAACTTGTTCCTTTATAGGAATTTCAGGGTGCTCTTTCTTCTGGTCATTAATAAACTCAATAAGCACTATAGCATTATTTACTATGATACCTATAAGCATCAATATACCGATACAGCTTATGACGGAAAGCGGAGAATTTGAAATCACAAGTCCGAGCACAACACCTATTATTGCCAAGGGTAGTGTGCAAAGGATAATTACTGGATGAATAAAATTTTCAAACTGAGCTGCCATTACCATATACATCAGCAGGATACCAAGCAAAATTGCAATGAGAAGAGATGACATTGCATCAATCATCATTTCGTACGCACCGGCATTTTCCTGTGAAACGCCCTCTATTGTTCCTAATTCTGCTTTTAACTTATCATTAAACTTGTTGGTCACAGTACCTAAATCTGCTCCGTGAAGCTTACCGGTAAGGGTTACTACCTTTTTTTGGTTTATTCTGGTAAGCGTTGTCTGACCTTGTTCAATGTAAATATCCGCAATATCAGAAAGTGTTACCCACTGTCCTACCGGTGATTTTATCTGCAGATTTTTCAGTTGCTCGTAATTTTTAACATAATCGTCAGGGTAAGTCACTCTTATATCATATTCAAAGCCTTTTTCCGTAAATTCGGAAGCTTTTGTTCCGTTCAGGGCATAGCTGACAAGAGCTGATGCATAGGACGTGTTAATTCCGTACCGTGCTGCACGGGATTTATCAAGTTCCACACGCACTTCAGCCTTTGTATCTCCTATCGAAGTTTCTGTTTCCGTAACTCCGTCAATATCACTAAGAATACTTCTGGCTTTCAGCACATAATCTTCAAGCAAAGCAGGGTCATTTCCCGTAAAGCGGAACGAAACCTCGTCCGAGGACATAGACATTGTCTGATTAGATGCCTCTATGGATATTTCAGCACCGGCAATATCTGACAAGAGTCTGCGCACCTCCTGTACTGCATCTGCGGTTGAATTTTTTCTCTTCTCTGACAAAGTAATGGTTATTGTTGCCTGATTAGAGCTTGATGTACCGAGCATTGACATCATACCGCCCGAACCTACATTTGAAGAAATTGTTTCAACATCCTTATAATCTTTAACCTTTTCTTCTATCTGCTTTACCAAATCGTCGGTGGTTTCAAGCTGTGTACCCTGAGGAAGCTCTGCCGTTACCGTAATTGTACCTTCGTCGCTTGAGGGCATCAGTGTCATACCCTTCATAAAGAGGACAACCAGACTAAAAACAAAGACTATGATAACACCTTTGACAAACTTTCTTCTGTGCGAAAGCAAATACCGCAGAAGCTTTTCATACTTACCGTAAAGATAGTTCATCATATTGTCAAACGGGTCAAGAACAAAGCTAAACAGCAGATTTCGTTTTCCGACATTTTCTATCTTTGATGAAAGCATTGGAACAATCAGAATTGTCGCAAGCAAGGATGCAATCTGTGAGAACACGATAGTAAAAGCTAATTGCTTGAACATAACTGTCATCATATTATCAAGGAACAAAATAGGAACATACACAATACAGGTTGTCAGTACGGATGCAATAATAGCACCAAGCACCTCCCCTGTTCCCCTGACTGCACCGGTTTTTGCATCTTCGCCGAGGGAAATTCTCCGCCTGAAAATATTTTCAAGCACAACTACCGAGTTATCAACAAGCATACCTATACCAAGTGCAAGACCGCCGAGAGAAACGATATTAAGAGTCATACCCGAAATAAACATACCTATGAATGTAGTTATAACTGATATGGGCATAGAAACACCTATTACAAGTGCATTTCTTCCGTTTCCGAGGAAAAGGAAAAGAATTATAATTGCAAGCAATCCGCCTATTATTGCACTTTCTGCAACAGATGCAATCGAGTCTTCAATATAGCTTGCCTGCTCCATTGTTATATTGTATTGAAATGAAGGATACTGTTCTTTTATTTCTTTAAGGGTATCCAGAACATTATTTACAACATCAACGGTGTTTGCATCAGACTCACTGCTGACGGATACCGATATGGAATTTTCTCCGTCAATTCTTGTTACAGTGGACTTATCACTGTAAGTATCGTTGATATTTGCAATATCTTTTATGTATATAATCTGTCCCTGAGATGTGGTAAGCGGAACTAAACCAATATCCGATATCTTTTGAAACTCGCCCATCATACGCACGGCAAGGTCCTTCTTTCCCGATTCGGTATTTCCTGCAGGAAGATTGTTATTCTGTCCTGCCACGGATGTGACAATATCGGAAAAAGACATATTGTAGCCATACATTTTTTCGGGACTTACTTCTATTTCTATTACCCTGTCCTGACCACCGCTTATGTTTACAGATGCCACTCCGCCTGCAGACTTCAGACGGTTCTCAACATTGTTTTCCACAAACTTTTTAGTCTGTATAAGGTCGTAACCCTCATATGATACAGACATCATCACAGATGCCATTGAATTCATATCCAACTTCAGTACCATAGGGTCTGAAGCATCCTCGGGAAGCCTTGCTGAAATCATATCAATATTGTTTTCTATTGTGCTCACTGCTTCATCAATATCGGTGTCGTTTGTAAATTGCACCATAGTAATTGACATACCTTCCATTGACTGACTCTGCATAGTGTCAAGTCCCGATACGGATGCAACAGCTTCTTCAACAGGAATCGTAATAAGATTTTCAATTTCTTCCGAACCTACGTTTTGATAGTTTGTAAGAACAACTGCCATTTTTAAATCCATTTCAGGCATTGCCTCAATTGGAAGCATTGTAAGTGAATATGTTCCCAATACAATCAAAATCAAAATTACCATTGTAACAGCAATAGGCCTTTTTACGGATAATTCATGTAATTTCATAAACCTGCGCCCCTTACTTTACAACTTTGATTTTACTGTTTTCGTCACTGAGATACTCTTTACCTGAAACAATGACCTTATCACCCTGTGCAATACCTTTCAGGATTTCTGTGTATTCTTCGGTAATAATACCTGTTACAACTTCCTTTTTAACTGCCACACCGTCACCAACAACATAGACATACTTCTGTCCGTTTTCATCCTCCAATATAGCATCCGAGGGAATTACAAGAGTGTCTGCCGCATCGCTGAGTGTAAGGGTTATGTCTGCAAACATACCGTCTTTTAAGACATCCTCGGGGTTATCAATTGTTATACTTACATTATACATACCTGTCTGCGGATTTTTAGTCGGGCTTGCAATTGTAACAACACCTTCCACAGAAGTGTCGATTGATTTTACATTTACAATTGCCTTAGCACCTACACTTACATTAGAAATAACAGATTCGGCAACATTTAACTGTGCATTTACTGTTGCTGTGTTCTTTATTGAGAAAATTTCCACTCCGGGAGCTGCCATTTGTCCGACATTGGCATTTTTAGTTGAAATATAGCCGGAAATTGGTGCGTAAACAGTTGTGTAACCAAGGGAGTTTTCAGCCGCCTCAAGAGCAGCCCTTGCACTGTTAAGTCCAGACTGTTCTTTTGCGGAATTAAGATTGATTTTTGCATTTTCAAATCTGGTTACTGCAGTATCATAAGCAAGCTTACTGATTGCACCGTTTTCATAAAGGATTTTCTGATTGTTGCAGTTAATCTTTGCGTTATTATATTCAATCTGTGCTGAGTCAATAACTGCCTTC
Organism: Clostridia bacterium; assembly: GCA_045656865.1. Classification (GTDB taxonomy): domain Bacteria; phylum Bacillota; class Clostridia; order UMGS1883; family UMGS1883; genus UMGS1883. The sequence goes on from JAZOSB010000037.1 coordinate 35,621, forward strand.
GACTGTGAAAGAACAGATAAATATGCAGTATTTGCCTGATTATATTGAGTAAGGTAATCAGTCTTGTCAATCTGCATAAGAATATCTCCTGCGTTTACATAATCACCGATTTCGCAGTATACAGATTCCACAACTCCGCTAACCTTTACAGAAACACTTGTTGATTCTGCTGCTTTTAATTCACCAGTATATGTGGCGGTCTCCTCTATTGTCTGTGTTTTGACCTCGGACACAGTAACATTTGTAATTGCTGCATTTGTAGGTACATCATCAGGTTTTCCGCATCCACTTACTGACACAATGACAGCGCCAAGAAGTATAAAAGTCAGGATTTTTTTAGTAGTACTCAATTTAAACATTCCCTTTCCAAACATTTTTTCGTTAAATACCAAGGCCGATAGCTATTTCATAGTTATATTTTTCTACCGCTAACTTGTATGTTAATTTTGCATTGTCGAGCTGTATCTTGGAGCTTGTTGCAAAATTCATACTTGAAATAAGCTGTTCATTGGTTATCATACCTATATCGTACTGTATAACAGATATATCGTATTCCTGCTTTCTTATAGAATAATTTTCTTCAGCAAGCTTAAGAGCATCATAAGCATCAAGAACTGCGTTATATGTACTGTTTATAAAAATATCAGTTTGCCTTACGGCATTTTTGTAATTTGTTTCAGCACTGAGCTTCGACTGAACTGCGTCGGAATGCTGTGCTGAGGTATATCCCAGTAAAGCGGTTACATTTGTGTACTTTTCTGCCTGAGAATAAACTGATTTAAGCTGGTATAAATCAAGTCTGTTATCATTTGCCTTTGCAGTATCGTCTGTAAGGCTGGCTTTAAAATCCTCATAAACAATTTCATCAGTAAGCACAAACTCAGCATCAGTTCCCTCAACAAACAAGCTTGTTGCAAAAGATTTTACTGCCAATGCAAGATTTCTTTCACTTTTATCAAGCTGTGCTTTTGTTTCGTTTACTGAGTAACCGGCTTTATTAACATCAAGCTTCGACACCATTCCCAAGGAAAACTGCAGGTTAATGTTTTTCTTGTTTTTAAGTGCAAGCTCATATGCAGTCCTTGTTGTTTCCACCACATCTTCAGCCAGTTTCACATTATAATAAGACTGGGTTATAAGATATGCAGTCCTGCACTCATACTGAAATTTGGAACGCTTTGTGGTTTCTTTCCCGATTTTTGCCTGTTCTATGTAATAGCCTTGCTTAACAGCAACATTTGCAATTCCTGCAGGAAGCCGGATTGCCCCCTTGAGTTCCTTTTGATCCTTATATGCTTTATCGAGTTGTTTTTGGGCATTAAGCTCCGCTGAATCAAAATTTTTATAAGCAGGGTCGTTTGCAAGTGCCAACTTAATTGCTTCATCGAGTGTCAGAACATATGTACCTGAATTAGATTCTTCAGCAGAAGCAAAACTTCCCAAAGAAATCATAATGGTAAATACCAGTAAAACCGACAATAATCTCTTTTTCATTTTATCTGTCCTTTCCGAAATAATAAACATTAGTTATTATACATTATATAATATTTATTTCAATAACAAGTATTTCTTTTTTACAAAATGTTCACAATGTTTTTATAAAAGGAAACTGCATCGACAAATGTCAATGCAGTTTTATGTTTATTTTGAAATATTTACAATTTCATACTGTAAAATGCCCATAGGAGCCTCTACGGAAACGGTCTCTCCAACTTTATGTCCCAAAAGTGCATTTCCAACAGGAGATTCATCGGAAATTTTACCTTTCATTGGGTCAGCCTCGGTAGAGCCTACAAGGAAGTATTCAGTAACTTCGTTGTCCTCCAAATCCTTAACAGTCACCTTTGAACCGATTGAAACAACATCTGTTGCAATTCCGTCTTCGTCAATGATTTCGGCATTTTTAAGCATATTTTCTATCTCTGCAATTCTTGCTTCGATTTCTGCCTGCTCATTTTTTGCTTCGTCGTATTCGCTGTTTTCAGACAAATCGCCGAAAGACTTTGCAACCTTAAGTGCTGCTGTATTTTCCTTTCTTCTGACATTTTTCAAATTGTCAAGTTCATCTTGTAATTTAGCCAAGCCCTCGCTTGTAAGTAATACTTTCTTTGCCATTACAGCTACCTCTTTTCATTTTATCCTTTATATCTTTTTATTAAAACACTCATTATATTATAGTATTAAATTGCATCCGTGTCAAGCAAAAAAATTTCATCAGGTATTACATTTATATCTACGGCAGTCTTTTCATCAGGAAGAATATTCATAAGCCCGTAAAGGTCTAATCCAGGTACACCGTTCCAGCACCTGACAATCTCGGATAATCTATCGTCAGACATTAAAATTTTTCTGATATTAATAACATTTGCCCTATTTTCCACAGCATTAGTTAAATCCAGTACAGGAAAATCAAAATTTTCGGGCAGTGGATTCTCAGATACCCTTACCAGTATTTTCTCCTTTCCGTGCACATTATCAATGCCGCTATTCCATCGTATAACACAGCCGTATTTAAAATATATTTCATCTGCAGTTTTTATGTCTTTATTTTCTGAAATAACAGTAAACAGCTTTCCGATGTTCCTAAGTGCAGGCACAATTAAATTCAGACTTTCGGGATGTGTCATAATAAATATTTCTTCATAAGGAAGTTCAATCAAATACCTCGCGGCAATTAGTCGGCAGATTTTGTCAATCAGAGGGATTGCTGTATAATATGAAGTATTATTATAAGGCTTAAGCAATCCGTTAAGTATTGTGTTATTTATATTCCGGTTACTGATTATTATAGTTTCGTTTGAAAAATTTTTTATTTTTTTTAGAAATCTTTTTCTGTCGGGTATAGTCAATTCTAAAAACCCATTAAAGCTTTCAAGCTGTAACGCAGATTTCTTAAGCCGTTTTTTTTCACTTACATTTAATATAACTGCCTGGCACAAAAAATCACTCCTTTTCAGAAATATTATATTCTGCAAAAGGAGTGATTATATCATTTAACCGTAATATTATTTTTAATTGTATTAAATCTCACATCACCTATACCGTTAACCTTTTTCAACTCTTCGATTTTACTGAAAGGACCGTTCTCTGTCCTGTAATCAATAATCTCAATTGCCAGAGATTCCGATATTCCCTCCAGCTTGCACAAAAGGTACAAATCGGCTGTATTTATGTTGACAGGCTGATTTTTGTTATACTCCTCATTTTCGTCAGCAAAAGGCACTATAATTTCCTCACCGTCAACGAGTTGTCTAGCAATATTAAGTTCAAAGAGGTCAGCATTTGCAAGCTCCCCTCCTGCTACACTGATAGCATCCTTAATCCTTTTTCCATATTCGAGTTCATAGTAACCTGGAGCATTAACAGCACCTTTCACATGAACGGCAACAATCTTTTTGTCATTATCCGTACGGCTGCAGCTTTGTGATATAACAATAATTAATATTGCCACTGTTATAAATACATAAAAAACTAAATCACTCAACAACGACTTCTCTTTCATCGCTTAATTCTCCTTTTGTATACACAAGTGCCTTATCTGCCAAATCGTTAATTTCCTTTTTTATGTCAAGATTCTCAGTCAATTGAGCTATGTTCACAATTTCTTCGTATGCACGTTTTGTTTCACTGCTTCCTTTTGGATTGCTCACTATAATTTCATAAAGAACTTTTGTTATTGACAAGTTATATTTATCATTTACGGCTGATTTTTTAAGAATCTCTCTATACTGCGCCGCTGCTTCATTATATTTGCCATATGCAAAATAAATTTCAGCCTTCTTTTCGTAGTTAGCAAGATTGTTTCTGTCATATTTTATAGCTTTATCAATCAGCTTTAATGCATCTTCACTTATGCTCGTACGAAGTGTTTTGTCATTTAAAACACATAGTGCTGCCATTTTGCTGCATCTGCTGTCAAATACATCAATCGCTGATATTGTTTTATATGTTTCATATGCCGTCGTGTATCTACCGTTTTCAAAATCCCCGTCCGCACTCATTTCCATAAAGGAAAGAACTGTCAAAGATGCAGTTATAGTCAATATGAGAAACACTATATTTACAAGCCTTTTAATATGTTCTTGTTTCATCTGCAGCTTTAAATTCAAATCTGCACAGAATTCGTTATAGGTGCTTAGCCCCATTACAAGCATTACTGTTGCAAATGACTGTCCGAAAGGCACGAGCAGTAATGCTATCAAGCAAAGAATTCCTATTGTACTTTCTGTGTTTTTAAGCTTAACAAATGCTCTCACAGACCGTATAATAAGCACAAGGCAGGACAGAGCTCCAAATACCCCAGACGCTGAAAAAAGATATAAAAACAATCCAGTCCCTGTCTGTTCAATTTGCGGATAATATGTAAAGGTATCTCTTGCACTAAGAAATCCTCCACCTGCTCCAAAAGGATGCTTTAACGCAAATGTGAATACATCTGAAAAAACATTCCCTTTTTCACCGGCAAGAGCGACAATAAGTGTTCCAATACAATACAATACAATAACAACGGAAGAAAAAGCTGTATATTTGCTGCTTTTCTTCGAAAACACGTTTTTAATTATCAATAACAGGGAAAATGCAACTGCAAACATCCATGCCATACAGCTTTTAGTCATCAGCAGACAAAATGCCATCAATATCAGCGAAAATGAAATCAAAAATTTTCTGAATTTCGAGTTCCCTTTATACAATGAAGCTGTGCATACAATACTGATTACTAAAAATATTCCTGAAAAGTCACCTGATATTAAACCTCTTGTAAAACCGTTATTACCTGCAACAGGAACAACTACGGATATCCAGTAAATTATATTGTACAGGCTGTATGTAACTCCGGATATGCTTATAAGGTATGCGATTCGTCTTTTAAAAGAATCACCGGTATTTTCAATAAAGTATTCTTTTAAAAGAGATGTCAGCACACACACTGCAGCAATACCAAAAAGATACACGAAGTGTCCCGATATATTACTAATCCATAAAAGCGAAATCAACCCGAAAGCAATCAGTAATATGTATACTGTATGCTTGAGAGAAAGAATGATTTTTTTATTTACTTTTATCCTGAGAAGCATCAAAAATGCAGATACGGTAAAGGTAAGATAGACTGCACCTTTTAATGACAGCAGGCTCAAAAAAGACGGAGCTGTCAAAATTAATACTGCGACAAAAATCTGTATAAAAGCCAGACTTTTCTGCTTGGTTATGTTAAATAGCATATTACACCACTTCTAATAATTATTTTGCTTCTAAATGGCTTCTGTCCACCAATGCGGAAATTTCGGCAGTGAAGCTTCTTATTTCCGAAAGCTTTTCCTTGCAGGCATACATCAAATACTCTATATTTCCCTCAGGACCGCGGATAGGAGAAAATTCAAGCCCGAGGACACTGAATCCGTTATTCTGTGCAAAATCAGTAACAGTTTCTATAACCTCACGGTGAACTTCAGGGTCTCTTACAACGCCCTTCTTCCCTACCTTTTCTCTGCCTGCTTCAAACTGGGGCTTAATAAGAGCTACAAGCTCTCCTCCGTTCCTTAGAAGCGAACACGCCACAGGAAGAACAAGCTTCAATGAAATAAAGGAAACATCAATGGATGCAAAATCAAGCTCTTCACCAATAGTTTCGCTTGTAACATATCTAATGTTTGTGCGCTCCATATTCACAACTCGCTCATCCGTCCTGAGTTTCCAAGCAAGCTGACCATACCCCACGTCAACCGAATAAACCTTGACTGCACCGTTTTGGAGCATACAATCAGTAAATCCGCCCGTGGAAGCACCAATATCCATTGCAACACAGCCTTCAAGAGAAATGGGGAATGCTGAAATAGCCTTTTCAAGCTTCAATCCACCGCGGCTTACATATTTCAATGTTTCTCCACGGAGTTCTACCTTGTCCTTTTCTCCCACCTGGTCGCCTGCTTTATCAGCTTTTTGATTATTTACATAAACCTTGCCCTCCATTATCAGGCTTTTTGCAAGGTCACGGCCTGAAACCAGACCGTTTTCAACTAAATATACATCAAGTCTTTGCTTCAAGATTTCAGCATCCTTTCTATATCCGAAGCTATCTGCTCGGGTGTGTAACCGTATTTTTCATTCAAATCGGAAATTGAGGCATGAGTAATATACTCATCATCAATTGCTTTAACCTGCATTTTAATATTCAAACCTCGAAGTTTAAGCTCTGAAGCAATCATTTCACCCATACCGCCACGCTTCATATTTTCTTCTATACTGAATATTGCCCCTGTCTTTAGTGCACTGTCAAAAACGGTATTAAAGTCCATAGGCTTTACAGTCCTGACATCAATAACCTCTGCCTGAATACCTTTCTTTTCCAAAAGTTCAGCCGATTTAAGTGCAAGACAGACGCTCTGCCCCTCTGCAACAATTGTTATGTTTTCGCCTTTACGAATTACAGAAGCCTTTGAAAGTGTAAAGTCACCATTATCAATATCCAGGTAACATCTTCCCCTTGGGTATCTTATTGCAATAGGTGCCTTATGTTCTTCTATTGCATATGCGAGCATCTTCTCAAGCTCCGAATAGGACGACGGAGAAAGGAGAGTCATATTGGGTACAGCGGTCAGATACGAAATATCAAAAACACCCTGATGTGTCGCACCATCACCGCCTACAAGACCTGCTCTGTCTATTGCAAATACGGTGTGGTTATTACCAAGTGCAATATCGTGAATAAGATTGTCATAGGCTCTCTGCAAAAATGTAGAATAAATTGCAACAACGGGGATTCCACCGCCAATTGAAATTCCGCCTGAAAAAGTTACGGCGTGTCCCTCTGCTATTCCAACATCAAAAAGCCTGTCAGGGAATTTTTCACCAAACTTTCCCAATCCGCTGCCTGGAATCATCGCAGGAGTAATTGCCACAATCTTATCATTTTTTTCGGCAATCTCACAAAGCTTATTCCCGAACACCTCTGAATACGAGCCTACTTTACTTGCAATTTCACCGGTTTCCTTTTCAAAAGGCCCTACACCGTGAAATTTCTGGGGCATTTTTTCTGCAGGCTCATAGCCTTTTCCTTTTTTGGTTATCACGTGAACAAGTACAGGCTCGTCAAGTAAAAGTGCTCTGCGGAATAAATCCTCCATATCACTTATATTATGTCCGTTTACAGGACCAAGATATGTTATCCCAAACTGTTCAAAAAGCATATTAGGCTCTACTGCAGACTTGACAAGTCTTTTTACTTTACGCAAAAACTCAAGTGTCCTTTTTCCACCCTTTTTCTGACTCAGCTTTTCTACAACTTTACGTTTGGAAGAAGTGTATTTCTTATTGGTTCTTGCCTTTGATAAAAAGGCTGAGAAGGAACCTACATTCTCCGAAATTGACATCTCATTATCATTGAGAATAATAAGCATTTTTGATTTAAGGTTGCCAATATTGTTTATTGCCTCGAATGCAAGACCACCGGTAAATGAGCCATCCCCGATAACGGCTGCAATATTGTAATTTTCACCGTTTAACTTTCTCATTTCGGCAAGCCCTGCCGCAGTAGAAAGCGATGTCGATGCATGTCCCGTATATGATAAGTCGTACTCGCTTTCTTTAGGACTACAAAATCCGCTGATTCCGTTAAGCTGTCTTATAGATTCCAGCTCTTTTCCCCTGCCTGTAAGGATTTTGTGAACATAGGACTGATGCCCTACATCCCAGACAATTTTATCTTCAGGGCAATTAAGAACGCGGTGAAGTGCCACTGTGAGCTCCACAACTCCAAGATTGCTTGCCAAGTGTCCTCCGCTGTGTGAAATACTGTTTATAAGATGATGCCTTATTTCATCGCACAAAACGGATAACTGTTCTGTATTAAGTTTTTTTATGTCTGCCGGTTTTTCTATTTTATCGACATATCTGTACATAAGTCTGCTCCATTCTCCATCTTTTGTACAAAAGCAAAAATTCAGTTTTTCCTTAATTTTTCTGCCAGTTCGCCGTCAGGCTTCACAAAAGCAGTATTATAACCCTCGTATATAACCATACCTACTTTTGCTCCGTTTGGCTTTCTTACGTGGCTGACCGGACAATAATCAACCTCTACATATGGCGAATTTTTCCCCTTGGAATAAAACGCTGCAATTGATGCTGCAACTTCTATAACATCATTTGGAAATTCCTCACCTATATATTTTACAAGGGTATGCGAGCCTGCTATGTTTTTTGTATGAAGCCACAGGTCACGGCTTCTGCTCATCCTTAGTGTCAGCATATCGTTCTGAATGTTATTTCTGCCAACATAGATTGTATATCCGTTATATTCAAATTCCAATGGTTTTCCTGCAGGCTGATTTTTCTCCTTTTTTCCTTTGCTGTTATCGTTCTTGATATATCCGCACAAGGATAATTCCATTCGTATTTCCGCAAGGTGCTGAGGTGTCTGTGCATTCGACAGACTGTATAAAACCGACTCAAGATACTCTATTTCCTTAACGGTTAATGCAATTTGCTCCGTAGCATAAATTTCCGTATTTTTCGCCTTTTTATATTTGTTATAATACCTTGTAGCATTTTGTGACGGGGTAAGCCTTTCATCAAGCGGAATATCAATAGTTTTTCCACCGTCGTAAAAATTTTCTGCAGTAAGCAATGTGTCACCTTTTGTAATGCGGTATATATTTGCAGTAATTAAATCACCGCAAATTTTAAGATGCTCTCTGTTTTCTGCCTCTTTAAGCTCTTTTTGCAGAATGTTTAATTTTTTCTCTGCACGGCGGAGATTATTTGTAATTACTTTGGTAATAGCGGCACTTCTGTCATTCATACGCGCTGACATATCACGCATAAAGTAATATTCGCAAGCAGCTTTATTAACAGAATCCACCAGTACAGATTTTGCGCCTTCTTCATATTGTTTGATGATAAAAGGGGCAAAATCCATCACCTTTTTTCCGTCAACAGAATAAAGAATGCATGGGGTAAATTCGCAATTTTTTGACTTTTCAAACATATTGAATAGTTCTTCGGCAATTTTTTCAATATCATTTTCTGAAAGCTCGCCCACGTAAAGCCTTGCGTTGTTACAGGCACGATAAACACATTCCGAAGCAAGAAGTGGGCTGATTCCCATAATTGAATCAGTAATTGCACGGTCTGTCTCACGCCCCTCAGGAGCGTTTTTCAACACACTTATATAGTCTTCCCTGCTTGCATTTTCAGGGTTAAGCCGTCCCGTTTCAGGGGGCATTATATATTTCAGTCCAGGGAGGATATTTCGTTTCGAGCTAACTGTTAAGTCAATATGCTTTACAGAATCAACAATTTTTCTATTTTCATCCAGAAATATAATATTGCTGTTACGTCCCATTGTTTCACATACAAGATACCGCACAGTTAAATCGCCTAACTCGTTACGGCAGGAAATTTTTATATCCACAGCCCTCTCGAAGCCAAGACGGGAAATACTTTCAATCTTCCCCCCTAAAAGATGCTTTCTTAGAAGCATACAAAACATCGGAGGTGCAGCAGGGTTTTCCTTGCTTTCATCCACAAGATGAATACGCGAATGAGCACTGCCTGCACTTATAACAAGTTTCTTTGCACCGCTGCTGGTCTTTACAACAAACAAAAGCTCGTCACGCTCAGGCTGATGTATTTTCTCTATTTTCGCACCATAGAGCATAGTATTCAGTTCGTTTGCTATCGCTCCAAGAGCTATTGCATCAAGAGGCATAATAATTTCTCCAAAGTTAAAACATAGTTTGTATATTATAGCATATACTTGACCAATTTGCAACTACTAAAATATTTTAGCAGTAATATACAGCTTTTGTACAATAAATATATTGACTTTTTTAGCTTACAGGTATATAATATCTTCGTATATATATGATAAATATATTTATATAATTTCACATAAGGAGTGGATGTAAATGAAAAAACTATTAAGTGTTGTACTTACATTGATAATGTTATTTTCAATGTTTACAACAGCATCGGCGAAAACAATTGCCGAGCACACAGACGGTTTTATTCCAAACCCAATGGAGATGCCTCTTGATGTGAGCGTTCTTGCACAGGACAGTGACTCGGGCGGAGGATACAGCAATGAGCTTGTATCAACTGTTTTAGGTAACAACAGCGTTGGCATTGATTATCAGGCAACGCTTGATATGGAGCCAATCAGAATTTTGTTTGATACAGATTTCATAAAAGCAGTTCTTACAGATGGCGGTGGCAATGTAGATACTGCTGCAATGCAGGAATTTGGTAATGGTACAGTAACGACTACGGTTAATGTTGTTATTGACTATCCTTCTACCGCTATAATAAATGGCAATTTGTCAAACGCAGGCGATTTAATCGACAAAAATGGCATATTTACAGAAAGCTCACGTTCTGTTGACCAACTTGCCAGAAGAGTAACTATTACATATGTCAACGAAAGCGGTTTGAAGGTTAGTAAGCTTCAAACAAACATAGAAGAATATCTTGCAGACCTTACATTTGAGCTTCCTTCTGTTATATCTTATTCACAAGAAGGTGCACACAAAGTTACTGTGACACTGTCCGGTTCAACAAGAATAGCTTTTGCTTCAAAAACGCAGACGGTAATATATAATGGTAAAGGCTCACAGACTACAAATATTACAAAAGAGTACGAGGAGTTGGAGCATATACTTGTAACAGTTCCCGGTAAAGTTCCGACATGCTTTGAAAATGGTTGGACAGAAGGAACTATCTGTTCTACTCACAGCAGCGGTGATCTTTACGATTTGAATAACCCCGGTTATTCTTGTAATGTTCCCGCTATTCATAAGCCTGAAACTCGTGAAAAGCTGAATCATAAAATCGGCGGTGCTACACTTAAAACAGAAATCACAAAAGTTGATCCGACCTGTACAACCAAGGGTATGGAAGGGCATTGGACCTGTTCCTTATGTAAAAGCGATTTCGACAGCATGGATAGCGACACTGTAGTACCCCACGAAGACTATGTAATCGGTATGCTACCTCATACAAAAGATACAGATCACGGATTTGCAGCTACTTGTGCTAAGCCCGGCTATGAAGACGGTGAGCACTGTAGTGTTTGTAACCGCGTAATCAAACCTCAGAAGTTGATTCCTATTCTTAAAACTCATACAAGCATTGTTTCCGTTGGTGAAAATAAGGATGCAACCTGTACAGAAACCGGTTCAATAGCAGGACAAAAATGTAATGAATGCGGTAAGGTTTTTGAATCACCCAAGGTTATTCCTGCCACAGGTCATGATTTCGGAAATTGGGAAATCATGCAGGCGGCTACACCTTCTGCAAAAGGCACAAAGAAGAGAGTTTGTAAAAACGATGCCAGTCATGTAGAATATGCCGATATTCCTGTATCAGAGCATACTATACACGAAGCAGACCCCGAAAGGGACGAGATTGTAAAGGCAGCTACCTGTACCGAGTCCGGAGTTAAAAAGCAGTTCTGCTCTTGCGGCCAGCTTGTAAGTGACAATGTACAGATTCCTGCAACAGGTCACACTCTTTCCGAGGTTTCAGCTATTGCGGCAACTTGTGTTGCTACAGGTATCGTTAAGCACTATCATTGTGAAGTGTGTGGCAAGAACTACAGAAACAAAGGTGATACCGTTGAACTAAACGATATTACCCAATCTATTGACAAGCACAATCATCCTGACAATCAGACAGCACCCCTCCCCACTATTAAAGCAACTTGTATTTCGGTAGGTTTTACCGGCGGTGAAATGTGCAGAGCGTGTAACCGAATAATTAATACCGATACAAATCCCCGTATAACCGTTCCTTTTGCTCCACACGAAAATAAGCCTGTAGATGCCGTAGCGGCAACTTGTACCGAAAGCGGTGTAAAAGAACATCTTCACTGTGCAGTCTGCAACAAGGACTTTGATATGGATGGAACAACTGAGATATATGAATCAGACTTTATCATTCCGGCAAAGGGACATGATTTCGGAAAAAAAGCTCTTTCTGAGATTACAGGACCTCTTTCTCCCGAAGACTTTTACCCCGGAACAAAGACTTGTGCTAATGGTTGCGGTACAAAAAAAGATGTAAAGATTCCCCACGACAAAGATAATTGCCAACACTACTTCACTGAAACTGTGGGCAGCGAACAGCACACAGTTTCCTCTATTGTAACTGAAGTAGTAACGCCACCCACATGTACTACAGAGGGTAAAAACAGAGAAAGATGCTCCTTCTGTGATAACGTTCCTGTTGGCAGAGATAATATTCCTGTTCCCAAGCTTAGTCACGACCTTACATATGTAAACCGTGTTGAACCTACCTGTCTTACAACAGGTGTTGAAGCATATTGGCAGTGTAATTCATGTCACGGACTTTTCCATCACGAAGATGCTTCCCTTTCTATAAATGCACCTGCAGTACTTGACAAAACTGAGCATCAGTTCAGAATAATCGGAAACGGAAATAACAAGCAGTGCATTTATTGTAAAGAGCTTGTACACATCAAAAAGAAAGACAAAGACGGAAATGAAACCGAAAACGTGGCAGTAAGCGTAGTATCTCACGGTCACATTAAACATAACGAAGAGGATATGGCTCGTGCTACAGTCCTTGAAGGTATTGCGAAGATTCCTTCAATAATTACAATTGAGGAAAAGAAAGAAGTTTCTCCCAAGCTCGATGAGGCTATCGGTAAAGATGTTGACGACAAAAAATACGTAGTTGATATCAACATCGAAAAGGTTACAACCTACCTTGAAAATCCTACAATTGAGACCGAGAAAGAAGAAATTACCCAGACTGATGATTTTGTAACATTTGAAATCTCAATTCCCGAAGAAATGTGGAAAGACAAAAATATTGTTGACTACAGAGTCCACAGACTTCACTGGAATGAAACAACAAAAGAGGACGAAGTCGAAATTCTTTCAACTGTAGAAAATGCTCTCGGGGAGTGCATTTGGGTTGATGTAACTAATCACAAGGTAAAAATTCGTGTTAAGAAATTCTCTGAATATGTAGTTGTTGCTCATTCCACAAAGGTTAATCCCGATGTTGATGACAATTATGTTCCAGGCGGCGGAAGCAGCTCCTGCACAATCAAGCTTAACGCTAACGGCGGTACACTTCTTAACAACGTAACCGTTAAGCGTGGACAGAAGGCTGAACTTCCCACACCTACAAGAAGCGGTTATGTATTTGCAGGCTGGTATCTTGATAACAACTTCACTACACCGTTTGATGTGGATACAGTAATCAACAGAAACTACACCCTCTATGCTAAGTGGGTAGCAGTCGGAGAATGTGAAGGCACAGTAACAGATAACTGTCCTTGCCTTAAGTACACAGACCTTGATCCTTCACTCTGGTATCATATTGGTGTTGATTATGTTCTTAACAGAGGAATGATGATTGGCGTAAGCAACAGCAAGTTTGCACCCAGCACTAATGTAACAAGAGCAATGCTTGTAACAGTTCTCTGGAGAGCAGAAGGTAAGCCTGCTGCAGGCAACACAACATTTACAGACCTCGAAGATGGTCAGTACTATGTAGACGCTGTTAAGTGGGCATCAGCTAATGGTGTTGTAAACGGATATTCAGATACAACATTTGCTCCTAATGCAGCTATTACACGCGAACAGTTTGCAGCAATCATGTACAGATATGCAAAGGCTAAGGGATATGATGTTTCTGTAGGCGAAAACACAAATATTCTTTCCTACACAGACTATAGCAAAATTTCCGAATATGCAATTGAAGCAATGCAGTACACCTTGGGCAGCGGTTTGATTAAGGGTAGAACAGAAACAACACTTAATCCCAAGGACAATACTACTAGAGCAGAAATGGCAACAATTCTGTACAGATTCTTTACAGAAAGTAAATAACGCACTACAAAAAGAGGATGTAATTTACATCCTCTTTTTAATTAAATTTGATTTGCTTCTTTATTGATTTAATGATATAATTAATATATAAAAAGGAGTGAAATTTATGACAAATTATCCTACACCACACATAAATGCAAAGCCTGACGATTTTGCGGAAACAGTCCTTATGCCGGGCGACCCTTTAAGAAGCGAATTTATTGCAAAAAATATGCTGGAGAATGCCGTTCTTGTAAACAATGTCCGCGGGATTAACGGTTATACAGGCACTTACAAAGGCAAAAAAGTTTCTGTGATGGCAAGCGGAATGGGTATGCCGTCAATCGGGATATACAGTTACGAGCTATTCAATTTCTTTGATGTTAATAATATCATTCGAGTAGGAACAGCAGGTGCACTTGACAAGGATATAAATATAAAGGATATTGTCCTTGCTATTGGTGCTTCAACAAATTCTGCGTATGCTTCACAGTTTAAATTAAACGGAACGTTCAGCGCAACGGCATCTTATGACCTGCTCAGTCTTGCTCACAGGGAAGCTATAAATAAAAATGTTGCCTGCCATATCGGAAATGTGCTCTCTTCTGACAATTTTTATAATGCAGATACTACTGCCAATGAAAAATGGATAGAGATGGGAATTAAGTGCATTGAAATGGAAGCCGCCGCACTTTATATGAATGCGGCACGGGCAAAGAAAAATGCACTTGCAATTCTGACAATATCTGACAACATTATAACAGGAGAAGCTACAATAGCCGAGGAAAGGCAAACTGCATTTACAGATATGATGGAAATAGCCCTTGAAACGGCTATAAAAATATGAGGTCGGTAATACCGACCTCATATTTTTATGCTAACGTCACCTGTACTAATATTTTCAATTTCTCCGTTTTCTTTTTTTACCATAAGGGAATAGTCGTCATTTATATCAACGGCAACTGCCTCTTCTTCTCCACCGTTTCGCAGAATCAGAATATTTTTTCCGGTAACCATTGAACGGTTTTTATATTCTGCAAGCAATTCTTCACGTACGGGATTCATATAAATATTATAAAACTCACTAAGAAGCTCGGTTATAACCTTTTCCTTTATATATCTCCCTTTGGTTTCAAAAAGAGCACCTGCTCTGTCCTTTATATCATCGGGGAAACCTCCTTTGGGCGGGAATACATTTATCCCTATTCCAAGGACAATTTTATTCTCAACCCTCTCAGCAAGAATTCCGCACACCTTTCTTCCTTTTATGTAAATATCATTTACCCACTTAATAAAAGCCTTCTCCCCTGTTAATTTTTCCAAAACTCTTGCTACACATACGGCTGTATCAACAGTAATCAAGAGAGGATTCCGGTCTTTTTTGGGTGCGAGCAAAATACTCATATATATTCCCGTTCCTTTAGGAGAATGAAAACTACGCCCAAGTCGTCCCCTCCCTGCCGTTTGCTCGCTTGCAATAAGAACAGAAAACTCCTTTGCACCTGTCTGTGCTTTTTCTTTCATAATGAGGTTTGTGGAGGTTACTTTCCTCTTTAGCTCTATTATGTAATTTTCAGGAATACGCTCTTTTATAAATTTAACTGAAAACATATTTACAATCACTCCATAACCATAATAACACACTATTGTCAATTAGTCAAAATAAAAACTGTAATAAAGCCCGTACTTGCTTCATACAATTTACCAAAAACACAAGTATGGAGGAATAAATATGGAGCAGTACAAGATATACAACGACATTGCCGAGCGCACACAAGGAGATATTTACATAGGGGTGGTCGGTCCGGTCAGAACGGGAAAATCAACTTTTATAAAGAGATTTATGGACTTATTGGTGCTTCCCAATATTGAAAACGAACACATTCGTTCGCGTGCAGTGGATGAGCTTCCTCAAAGCGGAGCAGGAAGAACGATTATGACCACTGAGCCGAAGTTCATTCCCAACGAAGCAGTTAATATCAATCTTACTGAAAACGCATCCTTTAATGTGCGGATGATTGATTGTGTAGGCTACTGCGTAAACGGTGCACAGGGACACACGGAGGAAGGACAGCCCAGAATGGTTACAACACCATGGTTTCAGGAGGATATACCTTTTGATAAAGCCGCAGAAAACGGCACAGAAAAGGTTATTCGCGAACACAGTACAATAGGTCTTGTTGTTACTACTG
>JAZOSB010000038.1:0-11574 GCA_045656865.1 Clostridia bacterium
GTACGACGATACGTGTTTTTCGCAGTTTGCAATAAGTGCAATTTGGTTTATGTTGCTACCTATGTGATTCAGATCTTTGTATATCCTTAAAAGCTCGTCGGTTTTAAGCGGTCGAATTTCGTAACTCATAATGAGTTTTGATATAATTGCCGTCATTGTTAAGCCGGAATCCTTTTTTAATTTTTGCAGTTTTTCCCAAACGTCGTCTGAAACACGACTGCTTATTCGCTTCTGTTTGTATCTCATAATTCCACCTCCAAAATAGTAAAAGGGTATTAGGGTTTTTCCCTAACAAGTGGCATTTGGGTGTCCAAATGCCGTGCTTGCCGGGAACAAAACTATCGTTTTGTTTTTCTGAGGTTATCCACCGTACAGGTCATGATTAACCTTCGCGGTATAGTAGTGAGATATGGTCTGCGGAGCACTGTAAATACACTTTAGCATATAGGCTTTTATGTTTCTGACCTCGGTAGTATTTTTCTTGATGCAGTCAATTACATACTCAATATGCTCACTGCGAAGTTTCAGCATCTGTGACTTTACAACCTCGCTCGGAAGTTCATTATCACCGATTCGAACCGTCGGCGAAGTAGTGCAAGCAGCTTCTACCATAACGCTCACGATTTCATCAAGCATACCGTCGGTGTGTTGCTCCTTCAGAATCTCATAATCAATATTTTGTTTGATCTGCTCTTCCATCGCATCCATCGCATCAGCCGTGATAGATAGATGGTTATTGTTAATATAATTAATATTATTATATATATATTGTTCGGGTGCACGCTGTGCACCAGGTGGTGCAGGATATTCACTACCCGGTAGTGCACCATATTCACCAGGTGGTGCAGGAGGTTCACCAGGTAGTGCAAAATCTGCACTACCTATCAGGACTACATAATCGTTAGCTGCATGGTCGCCTTTAGAAGTTTTTTGTGCAATCTTCCTGATACAACCGAGTCTTTCCAGATTACTTATAATTTCAATAACCTTCCTGCGGCTGATTCCGCTGTCGGTGGCTATTGTCTGGTAGGAAGGGAAAGCAAGGTTTTCATCATTTGCATAACTGCATATAACACAAAGAACAACTTTTTGGAGAGGTTTTAATGCTTTGCTGCGAAGTATGTAATTCGGGATTTGTGTAAATCCTGTGTTGTAAAAAATTCTCATATTTTGTTTTTACTCCTCAAAAATAAACTCTTTCATCACTATCTCTTCTGCCGAGTGGCGGGCATTGTTCATATACCCAACCCATTCCATCTGGTTTTCCATGGGAGGGGCATCCTTTGCAAATTCTTTCATAAGATTGTCATAGAACTGCCGAGCATGTTTATCTATCTGTGATACATGCTTTAAGAGTGTTCCTTTAATCATCAACTGCGAGTAAACAACTCTGCGGTTTTTCTTTATGTGGTCCAAATACATTCTTCCGAATCTGCCAATTTCGTATGTACCCTCCGGTGGTTTCAAAGCAGGTAAGCATATATCTCCGTGTTTGATATAATCAATTTTCATTGTTTATCACCCTTTCAAACTCTGATAACTTTAACTTTAGTATTTTTGATTTAACGTGCATATTGCGGAATTTGCTGCTGCTCATAAATTTAAGCAGTGACGATTTGGGAATTTTGTTTGAACGACGAGTAAGAAAAGCCTCAATAAGTCCTCTGTCAATCCATCCCTGAACTGAGGTTTTGCAATAACCTGTTATTGCTTTAACTTCGAGCACCGTTAAAATATCAGGATAATCCGTCAACCAATTTTCGCAAAATGCTTCCCATTTCTTGTCCATAAAAAGGTCCTTTCTTTTTTTGTATTTCAGTGACTTTTATATACTGTTTTGTTTTGCCACAGTTTTGCCCAAATTGAAAAATTCGTATAGAAATCCATTTTTTTCAAAACCTCACATATAAAGCCGAAGACAGACAAAAAAAGGAGCTGAAAACCCCGATTTTACTGGGATTTTCAGCTCCTTTAACAGTTCTTTATTTGTCTTGGAAATTCCTTTTAAGAATGAGTTTTTATCTCACTCGAAATGCAGTAGGTCGGCTCAAACCGGCGCCAGAGTTCAAATCTCTGCATCTCCGCCAAGAAAAACCGTGAAAGTTCACGGTTTTTCTGTTATTTATAGGAATAATATATATAGTGTATCTCCTTATAGAAAATTTTGCATAAAAATATGCCCTCAACTTAGCTTGAGGGCATATTTTATTCTCTGATTTTGTTTATCTGTTGTTGATAATCTTTGTAAGCTCTACGGGATCAACAATTTTGCCGTCCTTGTAAACTCTCATATTACCGGAAGCAATTTCGTCAATAAGAATAACTTCGTTGTTGTTATAACCGAACTCAAACTTAATATCCCAAAGGTCAAGACCGAGAGTCTTAAGGTCGTCTGCAATAATCTTTGTGATTGCAAGAGTCTGTTTCTTCATGCTTTCAAACATTTCAAGTGACATAACACCGAGAGCTGCAAGACCTTCACCTGTTACGAGGGGGTCACCCTTTTCATCATTCTTGAATGTACATTCAACATAACCGCCTTCAAGAGGTGTACCGTCTTCAATATATTCACCATATCTGCGGATAAAGCTGCCTGTTGCAACAAGACGGCAGATAACTTCAAGACCGTGACCGAATACTGTTCCGGGAAGAACTTCCATTGTAGCATCGTCAAGATTTGCATCTACGTAGTGAGTTTTGATACCTGCTTTTTTAAGAAGCTCAAAGTAGTAAATGGATGTCTGGAGATTTGCCTTACCGATACCTTCAATGGTAAGACCTACAGAGTTTTCACCGGGGTCGAAAACGCCGTCTTTACCGGTACAATCGTCCTTAAATTTCAAAAGCACGTTACCGTTGTCAAGTTTATATACGTCTTTTGTTTTTCCTGTGTACAATTTTTCCATGTCAAAAACTCCTTCACATATAACATATGCATTTATTTTAGCACAGTTTTTTTTTCGTGTATACATTTTTTTTCAAAAAAATAAAAAAAAATTAAACAGCATCTGTAAGAATGCTGTTTAATTTAACTATTTTACTTCAAGTGCTTGTATAAATGTCAAATCTGAAAGGGCAAATCCCTTTCTTGCAACACAGGTATCACTAAAAGGAACACCCTGATATCTTCCTGTATCGGAATAATTACCGATTCCCGACGGAGCAGGGTCGTTAAAGAGAATCAAATCACCCTCATATGCTACTGCGACTATGGTATGGGGGAAACCTGCATATCTTACCATAACCCCCTCAGGATGAAGCTGAAGTGCCTCCTTGAGTGCCGACCTTGCCACAGAATCGTCCTTGATGGGGTTTTCAATATATGTACCGCCGGAGCTTCCGTCTCTGCCTCCGTAATAGGGGCTGGACTCGGAAAGTGCAGAAACAAACTTAACACCTAACTGTGACACAATTTCGCTGTGGTAGCAGTATTCTCCTTTTCCGCTTTTTGACATATTAATTGCTGCTATATCATTGGGTGTAATACGAAGTCCCGTTATATTTGAAATCAGCATTGCATAACAGCATGTCCAACAATAGCCGCTTCCGTAGGAGGGAAGATTGAATTCCGCCTGATTCTGGAAGTAATAACTTTGTCCCTCTACTGCTTCACGGGTTTCACGTGAAATCATATCTGGAGAAAACCCAAAATACACAATGCCCGTTTCCTGATTGTAGGACAGTACATACCCGAATATTGCAGCAACATCCTTTGCAGGAACAGCAAAATGTGACTTCATATAAGTACACGGTGCCACAAGCTTGCGATAGGTGAACTCTTCATCAGAACGTCCAGTCATATCGACTACGGTTGCGTATTCCTCGTTGGGAGTGAAGCACACAGAAACCCTTGAGTTACTTACAGTAACACTTTCATGTTCGGGAAATGTCTTGTAAGTGAGCCCCAAATTTTTTGAGAGTGTCTTAATATCTACATAAGTAACGCCGTCGCGGATAGTAGGAGGGAAGAGGAAGGACACATTCTTTCCATTGACCTGCATCTGCACGGGAGTATCCTCGTAAGCAAAAATAACAATATTTGACACCATCAGTATGATGGCTATGAAAAGCGCGCATAACTTTTTCATATCAATGTGCAACCTTTCCTAAATGCTATATATTTTAATGTTACCATATCTGTCGAAATATGTCAATTAGTAAAAAACAGTTGACAATAGACATTTTCTGTGGTATTATATGCTCGTTAGTAGATTTTAATACTTAAAAACTGTGATGGAGAGTGCATCTGCAGAGCTTTTGAGAGAGGTGCCGTACGGTGCAAGGCACTAAAGTGAAACAGATTGCTGTAGCTCCTGAGTTGAAAGGAAGAAAGCCTTTAGACGGTGATTAGACCCTTTCCGAGAATGCTGCGTCAGTGCATAGGGCTTGTTGGAGTCTGAAGTGGCATCGGGGTAACAGCCGTTGCAATTTGAGTGGTACCGCGGGTGGAATGTGCTCGTCTCAAGGATTAAGTTTTCTTTGGGGCGTTTTTTTATGTCACTGAACAATTTTATGCCCCCAATAAGGAGGAATAACCAATGGAAGAAACAATGATGACAGGTCTTGACCTGAAAATCAGCGAAGTAGCAGCCAGAATAAAAGAACTTCGTCAGATTGGCGGTATGTCCGTTGAAACTATGGCGAAGCTTACAGGTGTTTCCCGTGAGGAATATGTTGCCTGTGAAGAGGGAAAGCACGACCTAAGCTTTGCATTTATTTACAGATGCGCTCTTGCGTTCAAGGTCGGTGTTACCGATATTATCGAGGGTGTCAGTTCCAACCTTAAATCCTTTACCGTTACAAGAAAGGGAGAAGGCTCAATCATTGACCGTGCACACGGTATGATTTACTATAACCTTGCTTCAGCTTTCAAGGGCAGAGTAGCGGAGCCTCTCTATGTTCACGCTATCTATGACGAGAATGCAGAGCGTGGCGATATGGAACTTACAAGCCACGACGGTCAGGAAGTAGATATTGTTATCAGCGGTTCTCTTAAAGTTCAGGTTGGCGGACACAGTGAAATTCTCCATGCAGGTGACAGCATTTACTATGACAGCTCCGCACCACACGGTATGGTTGCCGTTGGCGGTCAGGACTGCGAATTTTATGCAATAGTTCTTAACGGTGACAAGAAAGAAGAAAAAGAAGAAAAGGCAATTGTTAAGACTAAGTATAAGCCTCACCGTGAATACAAGAGAGTTTACAACAACTTTATTAATGTTGTTGAGGATGAAAACGGTTGCCTTGAAAAGATTTCTTTCAAGAATGAAGATAAATTCAACTTTGCATTCGATGTTATCGATGCAATTGCAGATAAGAAACCGGAAAAGCTTGCTATGCTTCACCTTTCTGTGGACAAGCAGGAAAGACGTTTTACATTTGCGGACTTCAAGCGTGAATCTGCAAGATGTGCAAACTACTTTGAATCCATCGGCATTAAAAAGGGAAGCAAGGTAATGCTTGTTCTTAAACGACACTACCAGTTCTGGATAGCAATTCTTGCACTTCATAAAATCGGTGCAATAGCAATTCCTGCAACATATCTTCTGCAGGAGCATGACTATGAATACCGCTACAATGCAGCGGGAGTAGATGCAATCCTCTGCACTGCAGACGGTGACATTGCTGACCGTGCTGAAAATGGCGCAAAAAATGCCACAACCCTGAAAGAAAAAATCATTGTTGGTGGCAAGAAAGACGGATGGAGAGATTTTGACGAAGAGTACAAAGCTTTCCCCGATATTTACGAAAGAAAACTCGATTCTCCCTGCGGAAGTGACGATATGCTTATGTACTTTACATCGGGTACAACCGGCAATCCCAAGATGGCACTTCATGCATACACATATCCTCTCGGTCACTTCCACACAGCCAACTATTGGCATTGTGTTGACCCTGAGGGCCTGCACCTTACAATTTCAGATACAGGTTGGGCGAAAGCCGCATGGGGTAAGATTTACGGTCAGTGGCTTTGTGAAGCGGCACTTTTCGTATACGACTTCGATAAGTTTGATGCCGCCGATATTCTTCCTCTGTTCTCCGAATACGGAATTACAACCTTCTGTGCTCCTCCCACAATGTACAGAATGCTTATGAAAGAAGATATTTCCAAATATGATATGTCCTCCGTTCAGCACGCAAATACTGCAGGTGAGGCACTTAATCCCGAGGTTTACAAGCAGATTAAAAACCTTACAGGACTTCGCATTATGGAGGGCTTCGGTCAGACAGAAACAACCTGCCTTATTGGTAATCTTTACGGCAGGGAGTATAAGCTTGGTGCTATGGGTAAACCCGTACCTCTTTATGATGTTGATATCGTTGACCCCGACGGAAACAGTGTTGACGTTGGTGAAAACGGTGAAATCGTTATACGCACAAGCGAAAGAGTTCCATGCGGTCTTTTCAAGGGCTACTACAAGGACGAAGAAAAGACAAAAGAAGTATGGCACGACGGTCTTTATCATACGGGTGACGTTGCATACCGTGACGAGGATGGCTTCTATTTCTATGTAGGTCGTGTTGATGACGTTATCAAGTCCTCAGGTTACAGAATAGGACCTTTTGAAATAGAAAGCGTTATTATGGAGCTTCCCTATGTTGTGGAATGCGGTGTATCTGCTGCTCCCGATGAGGTTCGCGGTCAGGTAGTTAAGGCAAGCATTGTTCTTACAAAGGATACCACTCCCAGTGACGAGCTTAAGAAAGAAATTCAGAATTACGTTAAGGAGCATACAGCACCTTATAAGTACCCCAGAATTGTTGAGTTCAGGGAATCGCTTCCCAAGACAACAAGCGGTAAGATTATAAGAAATCAGTTGTAATAAAACAAGAGGCGGCAGTACATCTGCCGTCTTTTTAACCTTAAATCTTGCAATCATAGTAAAACTATGGTAAAATTCATTTATTGGATGTGATAAAATGATATATGTAATGCAGATTGTAAACACCCACGGAATCCGTGGCGAAGTCAAGGCACTTCATTTTACTGATGGGGAAATGTTCTTTAAAAAAGTTAAAACCGTATATAAAAAGGATAATACTCCTGTAAAAATCCTTTCTTACAGATTTCAGAAAGGTGCAGTCCTTTTAAAGCTTGAGGGCGTGGATGATGTGGAAACTGCAGAAAAGCTGAAATTTACTGAGCTTTACGCAAAGGAGGAAGACCTGCCGAGGCTTCCCAAGGGTGAGTACTATTTCTTCGAGCTTATCGGACTTACCGCAGTATTGACTGACGGGGAAGAGATTGGTAAGGTAACAGATGTCATTGAAAACAATGCATCCAATCTCCTTGAAATAACTAAGACTGATGGGGAGAAGGTACTTGTTCCCAATATCCCTGTGTTTGTCAGCGATGTAAAGCTCAAGGAAGAGAAAATATACATAACCCCCATTGAAGGATTGATATAAATGAAATTCAGCGTTCTGACTCTTTTTCCCGAAATGCTCACAGCCCTTGGAGAAAGTATAATCGGTAAAGCAATCGGAAAAGGAATAATCGAAACAGAATATATAAATATCCGTGATTTTTCGACGGACAAACACCGTCGTGTAGATGACTACCCGTACGGAGCAGGCGGCGGTATGGTAATGCAGCCTCAGCCCATTTATGACGCATATAAAAGCATAGCAGGGGAGAATAAGCCCTACGTTATTTATATGTCCCCCCAGGGACAGACTCTTACACAGAACAAGGCGAAAGAGCTTGCACAAAAAGAGCATATTATAATTTTGTGCGGACATTACGAGGGTGTTGATGAAAGAATTCTCGAGGAAATTGTTGACGAGGAAATTTCTATCGGCGACTACGTTTTAACGGGTGGAGAGCTTCCTGCAATGGTGCTTATTGACTGTGTCAGCAGAATGATTGAGGGGGTTTTAGACAGTCAGGAAACGGCAAGTGTGGAGAGCCATTATAATGGACTTTTAGAATATCCGCAATATACAAGACCTCCTGAATTTATGGGGCGTGAAGTTCCCCAGATTCTCCTTAGCGGACATCACGCCAATATTGAAAAATGGAGACGGGAGCAGAGTATTCTCCGCACGGCGAAAAAACGCCCCGACCTTATAAAAAACGCCAACCTTACCGATAAGGAAAGAGTTTGGATTGAAAACGAATTGAAAGGAAACGAATAAAATGAATGTACGCGAAGCAATAGAAAAAAGACGTACCATAAGAAAATTCGAGCAGACAGAAATAGACAGTGCAACATTACACGAGCTTATCGACTGTGCCAGACTTGCGGCATACGGTGCAAATATGCAGCCACTTAAGTTTATGGCTGTAAATAATAGCGAAAAAGTTTCTGCTATATTTCCGCTTACTAAATGGGCTGGCTATCTTCCGGACGGAGCCCCCAAGGATGGTGAACAGCCTACTGCATATATTGCCATCCTTGGTGATACAGAAATAAAGAAAAATGCCGCTTTTGAAGTGGACGCAGGTGCGGCAGTTACCAATATGATGCTCCGTGCAACAGAGCTGGAGCTTGGGTCTTGCTGGCTTGGTGCAATTGACAGGAAAAAAATCTCAGCAGAGCTTAATCTTCCCGAAAATTTGAAGCTTCTATATCTTCTTGCAGTAGGTGTGCCTATGCAGAAGAGCCGAATTTGTGATATGGAAAACGGGAATGTTAAATATTTCGAGGACGAAAACGGTACAATAAATGTACCCAAGCGTTCTCTGGAAGAAATTATAGTTGGTGAATAATCTATGAAAGAAGAATTTGCACGCACCGCTATGCTTATCGGAGAAGAAAGCGTGGAAAAGCTTTCTCCTATGCATATTGCTGTTTTCGGTATTGGCGGAGTTGGCGGATATGTAACGGAAGCCCTTGCAAGATGCGGTGTGGGAAAGTTTGATTTAATCGACAATGATACCGTAAATATAACCAATATTAACAGGCAGATAATAGCCACTCACGATACTTTGGGACGGTATAAAACCGAGGTTATGAGAGAACGAATACTATCAATCAATCCAGATGCAAAGGTAAATGTACGCAATACGTTTTATCTTCCTGAAAATTCAGGAGAATTTGACTTCACAAAATACGATTATATCGTGGATGCAGTTGATATTGTCACCGCTAAAATCGAAATTATTATAAATGCAAAAAAGGCAGGGACTCCCGTAATAAGCTCAATGGGTACGGGAAACAAGCTTGACCCCACCCGGTTTGAAATAGCAGATATTTACAAAACGTCCGTGTGCCCGCTTGCCAAGGTGATGCGTAGAGAACTCAAAAAGCGGGGTGTAGACAGGCTGAAAGTCCTTTATTCAAAGGAAGAACCTATAAAACAACAATGTGAAGCAGGGCAGAAATTGACCCCTGCAAGCATTTCCTTTGTGCCTTCGGTAGCAGGGTTAATAATCGCAGGAGAAGTAGTAAAGGAGTTAATTTATGAGTATAACAAGTAAAAAATATGTCACGACAGCTGTATACAAATTTAGCTAACAAAAAATCCCCAAATTTTGGGGATTTTTTTCATTAAGATTAATATTCTGTCAAAAAAATATTGAAATGGAAAATATTCTGTGTTACAATCTAAAGAATAAAGCACCAATTTTGGAGATTGGTAATATAACAATAGTAGCTTTATCAATTTCCAAACGGAGGTATATCATGGTTTGCAATAATATTCTGGAGGCAATGGGGAATACTCCCTTAATAAGCCTTACTCATATGGTGGACAACGACAGTGCACGTATATTAGTTAAGTTTGAGGGTTTAAATGTAGGCGGCTCAATAAAAACACGTACTGCTTACAATATGATACTTGAAGCTGAAAAAATGGGCAAAATAAATAAAGACACGATAATTGTTGAGCCTACCAGCGGCAATCAGGGAATAGGACTTGCTCTCGTCGGCGCGGTAAAAGGGTACAAAACAATAATCATTATGCCCGACTCCGTAAGTGAGGAGAGAAGAAAACTCGTTAAGCACTACGGTGCGGAGGTTGTCCTTATCCATGATGCAGGAAATATAGGAGAATGTATTGAGGAATGTCTTCAAACAGCACTTCGTATGCAGAGGGAAAATCCCAATGTATTCGTTCCTCAGCAGTTTGAAAATCCTGCAAACCCTGCAGTTCAGCGAAGCAGGACAGCTGTTGAAATTTTAAATCAGGTTGACGGACCGATTCACGGATTCTGCAGCGGTATCGGAACAGGCGGTACAATAACGGGTATTGGAGAGGTTTTGAAAGAACATAACCCTGATATAACAATCTGGGCAGTTGAGCCAGAGGATGCGGCAATTCTTTCAGGCGGCTCAATAGGTACGCATATTCAGATGGGTATAGGTGATGGACTAATTCCTCCCATACTCAATCAAAAAATATACTGTGATATTTGTATTATAAAGGACGAGGAAGCTATACAGACGGCAAAAGACCTTGCTTCAAAAGAGGGTATTATGTGCGGCATATCCAGCGGAACGAATGTCGCGGCAGCAATTAAGCTTGCGAAGAAGCTCGGTAAGGGAAAAACCGTTGTAACTGTGCTTCCCGATACAGCGGAGAGGTATTTCTCAACACCGCTTTTTGAAGATTGATTTTGAATTTTATAACATACAGGAGGAATTTTTTATGAACACAAATGTAAGACCCGATTCTATGGAACGAATCACTACCAAGGCGTTGGCTGACAAGTTTATTAACGAACAGATTCAGCTTGTGCGTGAGCAGGTTGGTGAC
Source organism: Clostridia bacterium (assembly GCA_045656865.1). Classification (GTDB taxonomy): domain Bacteria; phylum Bacillota; class Clostridia; order UMGS1883; family UMGS1883; genus UMGS1883. The sequence continues at coordinate 10,702 of JAZOSB010000038.1, forward strand.
AAGAAGGTACTTCTTGCACTTTCCGGCGGTGTTGATTCCTCGGTTGTTGCCGCGCTTCTTATCAAGGCGATTGGCAAACAGCTTGTATGTGTTCACGTAAATCACGGACTTATGCGTAAGGGTGAGAGTGAGCAGGTTATCGAGATTTTCAAAAACGGTCTTGATGCAAACCTTATCTATGTAGATGCAACAGATAGATTCTTAAATCTTCTCGAAGGCGTTGATGAGCCTGAAAGAAAGAGAAAGATTATAGGCGGAGAATTTATCAAGGTGTTTGATGAGGAAGCTGCAAAGCTCACTGACATCAAGTTCCTTGCACAAGGTACAATTTATCCCGACATTCTTGAAAGTAAGGGTGTAAAGGCTCACCACAATGTTGGAGGACTTCCCGAAGATATGGAAATGGAGCTTGTTGAACCCGTTAAGCTTCTCTATAAGGACGAAGTACGAGTTGTAGGCTCTGCCCTCGGACTTCCTGACGAGATGGTTTACCGTCAGCCTTTCCCCGGCCCTGGCTTGGGCGTAAGGTGTCTTGGTGCAATCACTCGTGACAGACTTCACGCACTCCGTGAAGCAGATGCAATCCTCCGTGAAGAATTTGATAATTGTGGCCTTGCAAAGACCGTTTGGCAGTACTTTATTGCTGTTCCTGATATGAAAAGCGTAGGCGTAAAAGACGACAAACGCTACGAAGGCTGGCCTGCAATTATCCGTGCTGTCAACACAACAGACGCTATGACAGCTACAATTGAGGAAATTCCCTATGAAGTTCTTCATAAAATTACAGCACGCATCACAGCAGAAGTCGAAGGCATCAACCGCGTACTTCTCGACCTCACACCTAAGCCCATTGGAACAATCGAGTGGGAATAA
>JAZOSB010000039.1:0-20961 GCA_045656865.1 Clostridia bacterium
GCTGCTACGGTGCAGACGACGTTCGTGAAGGTGTTGCAATTATGCATCAGGAAAAGGTTGACGTTTCCATCACAGGTAACTCCACCAATCCCACACGTTTCCAGCATCCCGTTGCAGGTACATATAAGAAGGAATGTAACGGACTCGGCAAGAAGTACTTCTCCGTTGCATCCGGTGGCGGTACAGGGCGTACACTTCATCCCGATAATATGGCAGCAGGTCCTGCTTCCTACGGTATGACAGATACTATGGGCAGAATGCATTCTGATGCACAGTTTGCAGGCTCCTCCTCCGTTCCCGCTCACGTTGAAATGATGGGCTTGATCGGCGCAGGTAACAACCCCATGGTTGGTATGAGCGTTGCTTGTGCAGTTGCTATCGAAGAAGCAAACAAGTAATATTTAGTTAATTGAGTATAAAAACGGACACATCAGCCTGATGTGTCCGCTTTACTATGTATTTGACAAATTTTTTCATATAAGCTATAATAAATTCATATGTATTACTATAAATCAATCAAAAAGGATACAAGCTATGAAAAAATTTGCTATATTCCTATGTTTCCTGCTTCTGCTTTCTATTTTGGGGTGGCAGGGTACAAATTACATAATTCAAAAAAGAGAGCTTGAGACCGTATACAGTGCAGAGGATTTGAAAAGTGATTATACGGCCATTACAATCAGTGCTGCAGGTGACTGTACGCTGGGCACGGACATTAATTCACTTGGCAGCGGAAGCTTCGAAAACGAAGTAAAGGCAGTTTCCCATAACTACTCACATTTCCTTAAAAACGTTGCAGGAATATTTGAGCAGGATGATTTAACAATTGTTAATTTTGAGGGAACACTTTCTCTTAACGGAACACGTGCCGATAAAGAATTTGCTTTTCGCGGACATCCCGATTATGTAAACGTTATTACTTCATCCTCTGTTGAGGCGGTAAACCTTGCAAACAACCATACAAGAGATTACGGTGAAATTGCACTTTCTGATACAAAGGATATTATGACAGAAAACGGTGTTGTCTGGTTTGAGGGCAAAAATTATGCAATTACAGAAATTGGTGGCATAAAAATAGGGCTTTTGGGGACAAACAACCAAAACCCTGAGCATACCGCAAACTTTTTAAAAACGCTTGAAAAAGTAAAAAAGGAAAGTCCCGACCTTATTATTGCAAGTTTCCATTGGGGCGTTGAGCGGTCCCTTATTCCCGAAGAATATCAGATTAATCTTGCCCACAGTGCAATTGATAACGGAGTTGACCTTGTGCTTGGACATCATCCGCACGTGCTTCAAGGGATTGAAAAATATAAGGGGAAATACATAGTTTACAGTCTGGGTAATTTCTGCTTCGGAGGAAACAAGAATCCTGCAGACAAGGATACAATGATTTTCAGACAAACATTTCTTTTCGAGGGTAACACCCTTATCCAGAAAGAGAATGTTTCAGTTATCCCCTGCTCTATATCTTCCGAAAAAGGCAGAAACAATTATCAGCCCACTCCCCTTTCGAAAAATGAATTTAACAGGGTAAAAGAAAAGCTTATTAAAATTTCATCAGGATTTTCAGGAATAGAAAATATTAATTTCATCGAGAAAAAATAGTTATCACAATGTGATAACTATTTTTTTATGAGCTTTCGTATTATCAAGATAAATGCTATGGGATAAATTATATTTATCAGCATCCCCGCTCTCAAAGAGCTTTCCGATGCCACAAGACCTGTTAAAAATGGTGCAACAGAACAACCTATATCACCAAAAATAGCTACTGCACTGTACATTGCTCCGCCGCCGTCGGGAATCTTCCTTGCGGCAATTTCAACAGTTCCGGGCCAGAGGATACTGATGGCAAAACCGCAGAGAGAACATCCTGCAAGAGAAATCACGGGGTTTTGGGAAACCGCCGCTGTAAGGTAGCATAATGCACACATAACACAGCTAAGAATTGAAAATCTTCTGAAATTCATCTTGCTTTCCATAAGACCGTACATCACTCTTCCGATTCCCATAAAGAAAGCAAAAAGACAAGGACCGAGCAAATCACCAAGAGTCTTGTCAATTCCCAATGCATTCTGTGCAAAAGTTGATGCCCATTGTGCCATTGCAAGCTCACTTCCGCCTGCACAAATCATAAGAATAAGAATTGCAATAAAGGTTTTACTTTTAAAAAGCCCTGAAACACTTCTCCTTTCCTCTTTTGCGGCAGGAGGAGTAATGGGTGTCTTGACAAACAAAATTCCGTTTATGAGTGGAATTAATGCCCAGAACACCGATATATATTTCCACGAAGCTTCACCAAATAATTTTAATGCTATTGTGGTAAGAAGAACAACTGCAAGCTGTCCCCATGAATAAAAAGAATGTGTCAGAACAAAATTTCCACCGCACTCCTCGGGAAGCCCTGCAACAATGGGGTTTATAACCACCTCTATAAGTCCTGCACCTATTGAGTAAAGCATAACACCAATGCACAGTCCGAGGTAAGGAGAAATGATTTCCGGCAAAATGGTAATTAACACAAAACCTGCCGTACAACAAAGCTGTGATATTACGGCTGATTTTCTGTATCCGATTTTATCAAGGAAGAATACCGAGAATATATCAACACAAAGCTGTGTCAGAAAATTCACCGCAACCAGTGTCCCTATAAGGGTATAACTGAGATTGTATGTATTCTGAAGCATAACAAAAAGAAGCGGCAGAAAGTTAATTGATATTGCCTGAATTATGTATCCTAAATAACAGCACTTTTGAGTTGTTTTATAAGTCATTTGTATCACCTATGTGTATGGGCTGTGACAAATATTATCACAGCCCGCATATTTAAGCAATCTCTTCGTTTTTGATTTTTTTCTTCACAAATTCCGGTTCAGCCGTACCTTCAAAAACTTCTTTTGTAAATACGGCTTTTTTAATATCCTTATCGGAGGGAATTTCATACATAGCATCGGAGAGGGCACTTTCAACAATTGCACGGAGACCTCTTGCACCCGTATCCCTTTCAATTGCTTTTTTAGCAATGAAAGTAAGAGCATCTTCTCTTATTTCAAGCTCTACACCGTCCATTTCAAAAAGCTTCTTATACTGCTTTATAAGAGCATTCTTCGGCTCGGTTAAAATCTTCTTAAGTGCTTCCTCGTCAAGCTGCTCCAATGTTACAACAACGGGAACACGACCTACAAATTCGGGAATAAGACCAAACTTCAAAAGGTCCTGCGGCTCTACCTTTTTAAAGGACTCGCCTACATTGCTCTTGTGCTTACTCTTTACCTCTGCACCGAAGCCTACTCCCTGCTTGCCGACACGCTTTTCGATTATCTTATCAAGTCCTGAAAATGCACCGCCGCATATAAAGAGGATATTAGTGGTATCAATCTGCAAAAGTTCCTGATGGGGATGCTTTCTGCCACCCTGCGGAGGCACGGAAGCAACTGTTCCCTCAAGTATTTTAAGAAGTGCCTGCTGTACACCCTCACCGCTTACATCACGGGTAATGGATACATTTTCGCTTTTCTTTGTAATCTTGTCAATTTCGTCTATATAGATTATACCGCGTTCGGCTTTTTTAATGTCGTAATCTGCTGCCTGAATAAGCTTTAAGAGGATGTTTTCAACATCTTCACCAACGTAGCCTGCTTCGGTAAGGCTTGTTGCATCTGCAATTGCAAAAGGTACCTGAAGCACCTTTGCAAGAGTCTGGGCAAGAAGAGTTTTTCCGCTTCCGGTAGGTCCTATCATAAGGATATTACTCTTCTGCAAGTCTACACCCTCTGTATCAATTTTGGAATTGATACGCTTATAGTGGTTATATACTGCAACTGCAAGGCTTCTTTTTGCCTTTTCCTGACCGATTACGTAATCATCAAGAATTGCCTTGATTTCTGCAGGAGTAGGAACATTGTCAAGGTTAACCAATTCTTCTCCCAATTCGTCACCAGGAGTGTAATCCCCCATCTCGCTGTCTAAAAGTTCAAAGCACAGTTCAATACATTCATCACAAATATATACCCCGGGGCCGGAAATAAGCCTTGTTACTTCTTCCTGAGTCTTTCCGCAGAATGAACATCTTATCTGCTTTTCTTCATTCTTAGGCAAATTATATCATTCCTCTCAAATTCATAATAAACTTTGAAAAGGCTACGCATAGGCGTAGCCTTTTCGGTTTATCTTGCAGTAATTATTTTATCAATCAAGCCGTAGTCAAGTGCTTCCTGTGCACTCATAAAATTGTCACGCTCTGTATCACGAACAATCTCTTCCAAAGGACGGCCAGTGTTTTCGCTGAGGATAGTGTTTAATTTATCCTTCATACGAATAATTCTGTCTGCGTGAATCTTTATATCCGTTGCCTGACCCTGCATTCCGCCCAAAGGCTGATGAATCATAATTTCACTATTGGGAAGTGCAAGTCTTTTACCCTTAGCACCGGCTGAAAGAAGGAATGCACCCATGCTTGCCGCCATACCTACACAGATTGTTGAAACATCACACTTGATATAATTCATTGTATCATAGATTGCCATACCGGCTGTAATGCTTCCACCGGGGCTGTTGATGTAAAGCATAATGTCTTTATCGGGGTCTTCGCTTTCAAGGAAAAGCATCTGTGCAACAATAATACTTGCTGTCTGGTCATTAACCTCGTCACCGAAGAAAATGATTCTGTCCTTTAAAAGCCTTGAAAAAATGTCGTAGGACCTTTCTCCCTGTCCTGTCTGTTCTATAACGTATGGAACTAAACTCATCCTGCATCCTCCTCTTTTAAATTTTTGTTATCTTTTGAATTATTCAGTGTCTTTTTTTGCCGCTGTTTTCTTTGTTGTAGTTGTCTTCTTTGCTGTTGTAGTCTTCTTTGCTGTTGTTGTCTTCTTAGCCGCGGGCTTCTTTTTCTCTGCTTCTTCTTTCTTTGCAGCGGGCTTCTTAGTTGCAGTTTTCTTTGCCTTGCCTGCCTTTGCAGTATCTACGATAGCCTTAACAGTCTTCTGAGTCTTGAGGTCAGCCTTAAGAGCTTCAAGGTTTGCACTCATAAGTTCCTTAACCTTTTCAATCTCCATACCGTACATATCAGCCATCTTCTTAAATTCTGCATCAACATCCTCGTCAGAAACCTCAATATTTTCAGCCTTTGCAATTTCTGCAAGAACAAGCTGGCTCTTAACTGCTTTTTCTGCAGTTTCCTTAAGCTGTTCACGGAGAGCATCCATTGTCATACCTGTAAACTGAAGATACTGTTCAAGGGGCATACCCTGACTCTGAAGTCTGTAGGAAATGTCCTGAATCTGATTTTCAATCTGCTGGTCAATCATACACTTGGGAACATCAACAGTTGCATTGTCAACAGCGATGTCGATAACTGCATCTTCAAACTTACGCTGTGCTTCGTTATCTTTTCTTTCCTGAAGCTTAGCCTTTGCATCAGCCTTAAGCTCGTCAAGTGTATCGAATTCGCTTACATCCTTTGCAAATTCATCATCAAGCTCGGGAAGATTCTTCTTCTCAACAGAGTTAACCTTACACTTGAAAACAGCAGCCTTGCCCTTAAGGTCTTCTGCATGGTAATCTTCGGGGAATGTTACGTTTACGTCGAAATCTTCACCGATTGTCTTACCTGCAATCTGCTCCTCGAAACCGGGGATAAAGCTGTTTGAACCGAGTACAAGAGCATAGTTCTCGCCCTTGCCACCCTCAAAAGCAACGTCATCAACAAAGCCTTCAAAGTTGAGGTCAACCTTGTCGCCCATTTCGATAGTACCTTCTGTAATAGTAGAAACGCTTGCAGCGTTATCCTGCATTCTCTTAATTTCTGCATCTACTTCGTCATCTGTTACAGTATTGACATCTTTTTCCGCAGTTATACCCTTGTAATCGCCGAGAGTAACTTCAGGACGAACTGTTACAAGTGCGCTGAATACAAAGTTTTCGCCCTTTTCAAGCTTAACAATGTCAATTTCAGGCATTTCAACAGGCTCAATTCCGCTTTCCTCTACTGCTTTATCATATGCACCGGGCACTGCAAAGTTAATTGCATCATCATAGAAAATTGCCTCAGTGTAGTATTTTTCAATAATTTTTCTGGGTGCTTTACCCTTTCTGAAGCCGGGGATGTTAATCTGCTTAACATTCTTCTTGTAGCTTCTTTCCATGGCTTCTTCAAACTGTGCGCTGTCAATCTCGATTTCAAGATACATTCTCTTGTCTTCGCGCTGTTCAACTTTCAATACCTTCATACTTGTTTCCTCCTATTGTTACGGACTGAATTATGTATAAAAACATAACATCCACATCAAATCATATTTATATCATATTTTCCCTGATTTTGCAAGTGTTTTTTCAATATTTCCCATTAAATTATACGAATTGGTGAAAATTTGAGAAAATCGGCAGATACAAGGAAGTGATTTTGGTTATTACACCGATAATCCTCTGCCCTTTTTCCGTGCAAATGCCCGAATACGCACTTATACACATTATACTTTTCCATTACTTCAGAATATACCTCATCAGGCGGATAATGAAGTGCGGCAATTATGATATCTGACAGTTCCGCTGCTGCTTTAAGGGATGCTTCAAGCCTTATGAGTTCCCTGCGATAAAACTTTTCATCTTCTTTTTTAAATGCCTTATCACCGGGAGAAATCCAGCCCTTTGCTCCGCAGACTGCAACACCGTCACATAAAATTGCATTGTTTTGCATAAATGTCACGCTTTTAATATCGTTTTCTTCCAAAAATGCATTCATCTTGGTAATGGTTTCCCACCAATAATCGTGGTTTCCCTTGGAAATAAGCTTTTTGCCTGGAAGAGCTTCTATAAACTGAAAATCCTTAAGTGCCTCCGAAAGATATGTCGCCCAACTGAAATCTCCGTTTATAATAACAAAATCTTCCTCTCTAACATTGTTCTTCCACTCGTATTCAATTTTCTCAACATAATTGTCCCATCTTACACCGAAAATGTCCATCGGCTTATCAATTCCCAGCGGAAGATGAAGGTCGCTAAGTGCAAAAATTGCCATAATTTTCTCCGAATATAAATTTAGTTGCCGCACAAAATAATGTCGTAAGCTTTGAAATTAAATTTGATTTCACAATTTTAATTTCTATGTCTTACAAATTAAGTCAGGAGTGATAGAGATGTCTTGTAAAAACTCAGACAGGCCCTTAGGCGGCGTAAAATGCGTTGTTGAAAACTGTGTTCATCATAACACCGATAACGAATGTATGGCTGAACACATCATGGTTGGCGGTAAGTCCGCAAGCAACGTATCGGAAACAGGTTGCGAAACCTTTTCCAAAAGAGAGTGCTGTAACTAACAGTATTCCTCAAAATGGAATTAAAAAACGAAGGTCTTTTTAATTCCATTATCAATTAAAAAGGCTGATGCATTACCATTACAAGGGAACAGCTCGAACTGTACGATTGTTTAAGATAATGGTATAAATAATGCACCAGCCTTTTTTATTAGTTTTTAAGAAATTCGTTTACAACGGCTTTCATCTGGTTCTTGTCACATACAACCTCAAAGCGAACCTCTTTTTCTTCAAGGGATGCCAAGGATGAGGGTACACGAAGCTCATAATCCTTTGCAAGCTTCTCAAGGAGTCTGAACTCGTCAAGCTCTGCAATCTGTTCTTCACCCTGAAGGGCGCTGAGAACTGCACCGTTGAACTTGAAAGGACTTGCTGTTGATGCGATAATTGTCTTTGTGTTGTCACCTGTTTTTTCAACATAAGCGTTGTGAACGGCTACTGCAACTGCAGTATGTGTGTCTGTTACATAACCAAACTTCTCATAAGTTTCTTTGATTGTGTCGGCACACATATCATCATCTGCAAAACCGCCGCAGAAATTGTCGCTGATTTCTTTTTTGATTTCGTCGGTTACGGTATATTTTCCGTTTTCCTTAAGCTCTGTCATATAACCGTTCACCAAGTCTGCATTTCCGCCCGAAACAATGTACAGAAGTCTTTCAAGGTTGGAAGAAATCAGTATATCCATTGAGGGGGAGGTTGTTACGAAGAAGTCACGGTTACGGTCATATACGCCCGTTTCGATAAAGTCCGTAAGAACATTATTTTTATTGGAAGCACAGATAAGCTTCTTTACGGGAAGTCCCATTCTCTTTGCATAATAAGCGGCTAATATATTACCGAAATTACCTGTGGGAACGCAGATATTAACCTCATCACCCACGCTTATTTCTTCTGCCTTAACCATATCACAGTAAGCAGAGAAATAATATACAATCTGGGGAACAAGTCTGCCCCAGTTAATGGAGTTTGCAGAAGAAAGTGCCTTTTTGGATGAAAGAAGCTCGTTTTCGTATTCTTTATCGGTAAAGATTGCCTTAACACCGTTTTGTGCATCGTCAAAGTTACCGTTAACTGCACTTACGAATACATTTTTACCCTCCTGAGTGCACATCTGAAGACGCTGAATCTGACTTACACCTTCGTCGGGATAAAATACTATAATCTTTGTTCCGGGTACATCCTTAAATCCCTCAAGAGCCGCTTTTCCCGTATCACCGCTTGTAGCAACAAGAATTACGGTTTCACGGTCTATTCCCAGCTTCTTTACAGATGTTGTGAGAAGATGCGGAAGAATCTGAAGTGCCATATCCTTGAATGCACAGGTAGGTCCGTGCCAAAGCTCCAGTATATACTGAGAATCGTTCATTTTATACACGGGAGCAATGTTGTTTGTTTCAAATTTTTCCTTTGTATATGCGGCAGAGATACACTTCTGAAGCTCCTCCTCAGTAAAATCGGTGAGGAATCTTCCCAGAATTTCATTTGCACGCTGTGTGTATGTCATATCTGCCATATATTTGATATTATTAAGTGATACTGCAGGGATGCTTTCGGGAATAAAAAGACCGCCCTCGGGAGAAAGTCCTTTTGCAATAGCCTCCGCACTTTTAACACTTATACTGTTATCACGTGTACTTTTAAATTTCATAGCAACCATCCTTTATTTAACAACGATATTTACAAGCTTACCGGGAACTGCAATTACCTTTACAACGGTCATATCTCCGATAAGAGCTTTTACTTCTTCGTTTTCCATTGCCGCTTTTTCCATATCCTCACGGCTGATGTTTGCATCTACAACCATCTTTGCCTTTACTCTGCCGTTAATCTGAACAACAATCTCAATTGTAGAGTCAACACAGAGTGCTTCATCATAAGAAACCCAATTTCCGTTAGAAAGGATTTCGCCGAAGATTTCACTGTGAAGCTCTTCTGTCATATGAGGTGCAAAGGGATTGAGAAGAGTAAGAAGTGTTTTGTACTCTGCCTTGTTAATGCTGCCAACCTCATAAATCTTGTTTACAAGAGTCATAAGAGCTGCAATGGCAGTATTGAACTTCATACTTTCAATATCGTTTGAAACCTTTTTAATGGTTTTATGCATACTGCTTACAAGCTCATCACGGTAGCTGTCACCATCAATAAGCATATTGTGAAGCTCCCATACACGGTCGAGGAATCTCTTGCAGCCTTTCATACTGCTTTCGTTCCATGGAGCTGCCTGCTCATAGTCACCCATAAAGAGGACATATGCACGGAGAACGTCAGCACCGTAAACATCTACAACGTCGTTAGGGTCTACAACGTTACCCTTACTCTTACTCATCTTATCACCGTCGGGTCCTAAGATAAGCCCCTGAGCAGTTCTCTTTGCATAAGGCTCTGCCGTGGGAACAAGACCGAGGTCATAGAGGAACTTGTGCCAGAAACGGGAGTAAATCATATGTCTTGTAACGTGCTCCATACCACCGTTATACCAGTCAACATTCATCCAATATTTGAGTGCTTCCTGTGAAGCAAATTCCTTATCATTGCCCGGGTCGCAGTAACGGAGGAAATACCATGAAGAACCTGCCCACTGAGGCATTGTATCGGTTTCTCTTCTTGCCTTTCCGCCGCACTTGGGGCAAGTGCAGTTTACGAAGGATTCAATCTTTGCAAGGGGGCTTTCGCCGTCGGAGCCGGGTTCGAAATTATCCACGGGAGGAAGTCTTAAGGGAAGCTCCTCATAAGGAACAGCAACCATACCGCAGGTGGGACAATGAACAATCGGAATAGGCTCACCCCAATATCTCTGGCGGTTGAATGCCCAGTCCTTCATCTTGTACTGAATGCCCTTTTCACCGCAGCCTTTTTCTGCCAATACTTCAAGCATCTTAGCAATGGCTTCCTGCTTGGTCTTGATACCGTCAAGGATGCCGGAGTTAACCATTTCACCGTCGCCTGTATAAGCTTCCTTGGAAATATCTCCGCCCTTAATAACCTCGATAATATCTATGCCGAACTTCTTTGCAAAGTCGTAGTCACGTGTGTCGTGTGCAGGTACAGCCATAATTGCACCTGTACCGTAGCCCATCATTACATAGTCGGAAATATAAACGGGGATTTCCTTTTCTGTGATGGGGTTGATTGCTGTAAGTCCGTCAATTTTTACACCTGTTTTATCTTTTACAAGCTGTGTACGCTCAAATTCGCTCTTCTTCGCACATTCTTTCTTGTATGCGTCAAGCTCGTCAAAATTCTTAATAGAATCCTTATATTTTTCAATAATGGGATGCTCGGGAGCAATTACCATAAAGGTTACACCGTAAAGTGTGTCGGGACGTGTTGTGTATACGCGGAGCTTTTCATCATTTTCCTTAATGGAGAAATTAACGAAAGCACCCTCACTCTTACCTATCCAGTTCTTCTGCTGAAGAACGATATTGGGAAGATAATCAACCTCCTCAAGTCCCTGAAGAAGCTTGTCAGCATATTCGGTAATTCTTAAGTACCAAACTTCCTTTGTCTTCTGCACAATATCGCTGTGGCAGATGTCACACTTACCACCCTGAGAGTCCTCGTTGGAAAGGACAACCTTACAGCTTGGGCAGTAGTTTACAAGTGTTGTATCACGGAAAGCAAGTCCGTTTTCACACATTTTGAGGAAAATCCACTGGGTCCACTTATAGTAGCCCTCGTCAGTTGTATCAACAACTCTTGACCAGTCAAAGGAGAAGCCAACACGCTTGAGCTGACTTGTGAATTTTACAATATTGTTATCTGTAACAGTTCTGGGATGAACTCCTGTCTTTATTGCTGTGTTTTCAGTGGGAAGACCGTATGCGTCAAAGCCGATGGGGAAAAGTACATTATACCCCTCAAGTCTTCTCTTACGGGAAACAACCTCAAGTCCTGAGTAAGCCTTGATATGACCTACGTGCATACCGCTTCCCGAGGGATACGGAAATTCTACAAGAGCATAAAACTTGGGCTTATCTGAGTTATTCTTTGCCTCAAAGGACTTGTTATCCTCCCAGTATTTCTGCCATTTCTGTTCAATATGTTTAACATTATATTCCATGGTTTTCAATCCTTTCCGTATCAAACTTCATCGGTTGTATCAATATCTATTTTTTCTGCCTCTGCCCACAGATTGTCAAGTCCGTAGAAATCACGCATCTGTGTACTGAATATGTGAAGCATTACTCCGTCAAAATCAATAAGTGCCCAGTCGGGATTTTTCATTCCCTCTGTACGGGTGGGCGGACAGTCTGCCTTTGCCATTTCGTCGCAGGCATATTCGTATAGGGCGTGCATCTGTGCAGGAGAGCCTGCGCTGCAGATTACAAAGTAGTCTGCAATTATTGTTGCACCCTTAAGGTCAAGTGCAATTATGTTTCTGCCCTTTTTACTGTCAAGAATTTCAACTAGTTTGTGTACTTTCTGAATATCTGTCAATTCTGTGCCCTCCTATGCTCTATAAGGTAGTTTAGTGCGTGTACAGAATCGGGATGAATTAGAGTCCCTTTCTTTATTACGTGCTTGATGGAGCAGCCTATTGCATAGATAAGTGCCTCATCAATATCTGTTTCCACAAGTCGGCGGATTTCCTTTGCCTGTTCAATTGTCCTGCCCGGCTCGGTCATATCCGCAATATATATAAGCTTTTCCAGAGGCGTCATATTAGCCCTTGCCGTAGTGTGGTAATATATTGCCTCTAAAATTTCGTTATCTTCAATTCCATATTCCTTGTAAGCCACAGCCGCACCGAGAAAAGCGTGTACAAGTGCACTTTCGTTTTTAGCACACTCGTCAAGCTTTACACCGTATCTCTGGCACAGCACAAAAAAGTTTTCACCCGTTGCCTCGTCCAGATTTTTCGCGCAATCGTGCAAAAGTGCGGTAAGCTTTGCCTTCTGGACATCAACACCAAACTTCGGTGCAAGGCGCTCTGCCTCACTCACCACTCCAAGAGTGTGATTGAAACGATGCTCATGCTGTGTAGCTTTTAATTTCGTTAACATTTCGTTCTCTGTCAATCAAGGTCCCTCAATCCGTATAAATTCCTTTTTATTATATAATCAAAAACCTTTTTTGGCAATAAGTTTCTGCAATCTTTTCCCATCTTTATTTTCTCACGGATATCGGAGGATGAAGCAATTACAATATCCATAGGAAGCATAACGGCAGGCGCCTTTACATCCGCACCCTCTCTCGGGAAAACAAGAAGCGTGGAGGAAGTCGTAATACGGTGTGGCTCAAACCAAGTATCAAGCTGATTATATGAGTCATCACCGATTATGAAAAACAGCTCGTCATCAGGATAAAGTGACTTGAAATATTCCACGGTGTTTGCAGTATAATTAATCTCGCTCCGCTTTATTTCATAGTCACTGACACTCATTTTCTCCTCGCCCGAAATTGCCTCCCAAACCATATTATATCTGTCTTCTCTGGAAACCTGAGTTTCCTTTTTATGAGGTGCATTCCCCGTGGGAATAAATATCAGCTTATCAAGGTTTGCTTCCTTAATGGCACACCTTGCAACCGACATATGGCCATTATGAGGGGGATTGAACGCACCGCCGAAAAGTCCGATTCGCATATCTTCACCTTATTTCGGGAGTTCTATTTTGCGATTATCCTTTGCTTTTGCCATACGGTAGACTACAAATTTGCTGCCGATGCACTGAACGGGCTCTGCCCCTACAGCCTCACAAACGGCTTCACAAGCTCCTCTGGCAGTCATAAAAGAAGTTTCAAGAACAGTTACCTTTATAAGCTCACGCTTTTCAAGTACAATGTCAATTTCCTTTATAATTTCGTCTGTTATACCGCCTTTTCCAATCTGGAAAATGGCGTTTTCTTTATTTGCAAGCCCACGAAGGTATGCTCGCTGTTTTGTTGTTATCATATATTTCACCTTATTCTGTATAGTCAAACTCAAGTTCATACATTCTTACGGGGTCGCCTTCGCCGCATCCTGCATTTTCCAAAGCTTCAATAATGCCTTTTCTTCGGAGTGCAATCTGGAAATACTGCATACTTTCAGCATCTTCAAAATTTGAGTGACGGAGAAGCTTTTCAATGTAGGGACCCTCAACAACGTAGGTTTCACCCTCTTTACGAACCTCGAAAGGCTCTTCTGAAAAGTCCTCTTCAACGAAGTCTGCCTCGTAAATTTCCACGGGTTCAAGGGTGTCGAGGATGTCCGAAACATAATTTATAAGCTCCCTTGTTCCCTTGTGTGCTGCTGCACTGATTTCAAAAAGCTTAAGTCCTTTATCCTCTATATATTTTCTGAAATTTTCTAAAAGTGTGGGGTCTGTAATGACATCTGTCTTGTTTGCCGCAACAATCTGCGGACGCTCTGCAAGGGATTTACTGTAAAGAGAAAGCTCATTGTTGATTTTTTCAAAATCCTCAATAGGATTTCTTCCCTCAATTCCCGAAACATCCACAATATGAACTATAAGCCGTGTTCTCTCAATATGTCTTAAAAATTCGTGACCGAGGCCTATTCCCTCGTGTGCACCTTCAATAAGTCCGGGAATGTCAGCCATTACAAAGCTCTTTCCCTCACCCATTTTTATAACGCCTAAGTTAGGCTCCAATGTTGTGAAATGATAGTTCGCAATTTTGGGACGGGCTGCACTCACAGCTGAAAGAAGCGTGGATTTACCCACATTGGGAAATCCTGCCAAACCTACATCAGCAATAAGCTTAAGCTCAAGGAGAAGCTCTCTCTCCTGCCCTTTAAGTCCGTCTTTTGCAAATTTGGGAGTCTGTCTTGTGGCAGAAGCAAAATGAACATTGCCCCATCCGCCGTTACCGCCGTATGCCGCAATAAATTCTTCCTCATTTTCGGACATATCTTTCATTACCCTGCCGCTTTTTGCATCCTTTATAACTGTGCCGACAGGAACGAGGATATAAAGGTCCTCCCCTTTTCTGCCTGAACTGCGGCGTGCTTTACCGTCTTCACCATTTTTTGCAGTAAAGGTTTTTCTGTGAGCAAAATCAACAAGAGTGGTAATAGTCTTGTCCGCTTTAAATATGATGTTACCGCCCTTGCCACCGTCACCACCATCGGGACCGCCGTCGGGAACATATTTTTCTCTGTGAAATGAAACAAGACCGTTTCCGCCGTTACCGGCTTTAACAGTAATAGTGGCTGTATCTGCAAACATACCTATACCTCTCTTTCGGCTAACAATAACAAAAAAGCCCGGAAATAAATTCCGAGCTTTTATCTTTTGAATTACGCAGGATATACACTAACCTGCTTCTTATCCTTGCCCTTACGCTCGAACTTAACTTTTCCGTCAACAAGAGCATACAAGGTATCATCGCTACCAATACCTACATTGATACCGGGATGAATTTTAGTTCCTCTCTGACGAACGAGGATGTTACCGGCAAGTACAGCCTGACCGTCAGCACGCTTTGCGCCAAGACGCTTGGACTCACTGTCACGACCGTTCTTTGTAGAACCAACACCCTTTTTATGAGCGAACAACTGAATATTCAATGCGAACATTATAATTTCACTCCTTCCGAATAAATAGCTACAGAATTAATTCTGTGTAAATTTCAAAAATTCTTTATACTGACCTGAAAGCTCGGCTATAAACATAACAAGAGAATCAAGCAGTATATCTGCACCCTCCGATTTATCGGAGATGATGCACTTCACAAAACCGTCACGCTCTTCATAAGAAAGCTTTGCAAGGTTTTGCTTTTCAATGCCGTTAATTGTAAGCCACACAGCCGAGGAAACAGATGCACAAACAATGTCACTGCCGCTTTCGGCATAACCGCTGTGCCCATCCACCGTAAACTGTGTAACCTTTCCATCGGTATTAGTTACCGTAGTGAACTTAATCATAATTACGCATTGATTGCTGTGATTTCAACCTTTGTATAAGGCTGACGATGACCGTTCTTGTTTCTGTAGCCCTTCTTAGGCTTCATTTTGAAAACGATAATCTTCTTGCCCTTTGTCTGGCTGAGAACCTTAGCAGATACAGAAGCACCCTCAACTGTAGGAGCACCTGCTATGAACTTACCGTCGTCACCGATCGCAAGAACATCGTTAAACTTGATTTCTGCGCCTGCTTCTGCGTCGATTTTCTCAACGAAAACAACGTCACCAACTTTAACCTGATACTGCTTGCCACCAGTCTTGATTACTGCGTACATTTGTTGCACCTCCCGTTTATACAGACTCGCTATTAAGGCAGTGTAAACACTTTTAAAGCCTTTTCTACGCGGTTACTGTGACAGTATAACATAGTTGCTTATCTATGTCAAGAAATTTTTGTAAATTTTCTTTCAAAGTCAAAGTTCCTCAATTACTGCCAGCATAAGTATACCAGTAATTACAATTGAGATAAATAAATATTGCTTCTTTGTAAGCTTTTCTTTCAGGAAAATTCGGGAAAGAAGGAGCGATACAACGCATACAGATGAAATTATGGGTGCTGCAACTGCACCATTTCCGCTCATAGCATATACATATGTAAGCTGACCTGCAGTTTCAAACACTGCAGAAAGAATTTTATCTTTTTGCTTCGGGATTGAGCCAAACTCAACCTTCTTTATCTTCATAAACACAAATAAGATAAGCGCAAATATTGCAAAGGTCAGCTCGTAGCTGGTGTTTGCCACTGCTTCAATTGTGGTTTCATTAACACCGATAAGAGGTGTTGCTGCCACATCGTCAAGATAAAATACATCCACGAAGCTTCCTACTGCATCGAGCAGTGCATACACAAAGGGCATACAGAAAGCAATAATGGCCATTTTTTTACCAAGAACCTTTCTTCTTGCCGTATCTCCCCTGTTTTCCAAAAATCCAACTCCAAGAACACCTATAACCATAATAATTATAGCAAGTACCGCCGGTATTGAAAGTGCATCCCCCAAGAAGATAACACAGAGCAGTGAGCAGATTGCCCCTGATGTATTTTCGATTGGGTCGGATATGGATTCTTCAATAAATCGCATACCAAAAAAGGAAAATGCCATAGATACAATATACAAAAGTGACACCGGAAGGTATCTGATAAGATTAATGGGGTTGTAACCTATATCCTGTGTAAGCAGTGTGAAAATTGCGTGTATTCCCATTACGGCACCTACACAAACGCAAATTTTCAAATGCGCATACTTCTCATCCTGACGGGCACCTTTTTTATAAAAAAGTTCAGCAAGTCCCCACGCAAGAGTTGTTATTAAAGCAAATATAAACCACATAAAATTTTTCTCCTTTATTTATTATAATTTTGTTTTTTACCTATTAAAATAAAGAAGAAACTGGCGGCGAAGTAGTCCCCTGACCGTACGCTCTTTTCTTAGTACGGGTCATTCCCATAAAAATTGTTGTGCTTTTATATTTTTTTAATGGCATTTTCGCCACCTCCTTTGTATGAATTAGAGAAAATCAATCATTCTGACTTTGCTTTGCAAGTGCAATTGCAGAATCGATATGTTCGCAGAAATTCTGTCTGCCTACTTTTTCAACAAAGCCTGCCTTATCCATAACACGCATAGGCTGGTCATTGACATGGGAGAATATGACCTTTATTCCCTTTTCTGTGCATTTAGTGTAAAGCTCCTCCATAGCATTCATTGCCGTTACATCAATAGCAGGAACACTGCGCATTCTTATAATAAGACATTTTGTAAAATCTTTTGTGCTGATTTTTGCAAGAACATCTGCAACACCGAAGAATAACGGTCCTGTAATTTCATAAACACGGATTTCCTTGGGAAGAACACGAAGCTTTTCGCTGTCGTCTGTATCCTCCTCTACATATTTCCAGCCGACAACTCCTGTTTCATCGCTCATACGCTTCATAAAGAGAAGGCAAGCGAGTACAAAACCAACCTCAATTGCAATTACAAGGTCAAATACAACTGTAAGAACAAATGTCAGCACCAACACACAAATATCACTCTTGGGAGCTGTTTTACAGAGGTGGACAAAAGGTCTCCACTGGCACATATTATATGCAACGATAAAGAGGATTGCCGCAATAGTGGGCATTGGAATAAATGACGCATAAGGCATCAGGAACACCAGCACAAGAAGAAGAACTACGGCATGCACCATACCTGAAATGGGTGTTGAGCCACCGTTTTTGATATTGGCAGCAGTTCTTGCAATAGCACCTGTTGCAGGAATACCGCCAAAGAGGGCACTACCCATATTACCCACGCCCTGAGCCACAAGCTCCGCATTTGAGCGGTGCTTAGTGTTTGTCATTCCGTCTGCAACAACGCAGGAAAGAAGTGACTCAATTGCCGCAAGAATTGCAATTGTAAAAGCATCGGGCAAAACATTTTTCACAATTTCCAAATCAAAGCCTGGAATATTGAACTTCGGTAGTGCGCTTGTTAATGTAAAAGAACTGCCGATAGTGGGAACATCCATTTTAAGAGCAAGAAGGCTTCCCACGATAACGGCTATGAGAGAGCCGGGGATTTTTTTATTGATATACGGCCATACAATGAGGATTGAAAGGCTGACAACACCGACAATGACTGCTTCTGTATTTATTGTTCCTATATATTTAAAGAAAACCTCAAGCTTTTCGATTGCTTCAATAGGCTTTTCACCACCTGCATATGTGAGTCCGAAGAAATCCTTGAGCTGTCCTATAAGAATTGTCACAGCAATACCTGCAGTAAAGCCCGTGGTAATTGTGTAAGGTATGTATTTAATGAGGCTTCCTAATTTGAAAACGCCCATAAGGACAAGGAAAATACCTGCCAGAACAGTTGCAACCACAAGCCCGTCCATACCGTTTTTGGCAACTATGCCTGCTACAATAGTAGCAAATGCTGCTGTAGGACCTGCAATCTGTACAGTACTTCCCCCAAGGAATGAGATAATAAACCCTGCAACAATTGCGGTATATATACCCTCCTGCGGACCTACGCCCGAAGCAAGTGCCAACGCAATTGAAAGCGGAAGTGCTATTATCGCAACAATTATACCTGCAATAATATCTTTGACAAGCTTTTCCTTACTATATGATTTCATTGAAGTAAAAAGCATCGGTTTAAGTTCTTTCATATGTACATCTCCTTTTTATCGACAATTATTTTAACACTTTTTGGATAGTATTGCAAGAAAATAACAGAGTTTTTTCCAAACTATTTAAAAAAATTGTTGACAACAAACACTTTTCATATTATAATGTTCAAGTAATTGAAAAACGGCCCCATAGTCTAGCGGCCTAGGACGTCGCCCTCTCACGGCGAAGACCGGGGTTCGATTCCCCGTGGGGTCACCAAAAAAACGAAGTATACTGTAAAGTGTGCTTCGTTTTTTCTTTATCTTGGGGAATCGAACCCTGAGAGGGCAACGAGCGTATATACCTTAATATAAAAGGAATCAGCGAAGATTAAAAATCCTCGGTGATTTCTTTTAATGTATTGGTTTTTGTTTCATAGAGGTATACTCCGCCGAAAAGTTTTTCAAAGCGGAGCTTTGTATAAATCTTTCTCGCTGGAAGTCCCTTATGTTCGGGGAGATATTTTTCTACATTTTTCTCATTTTTAAGAAATTCAAAGCATCGGTTTTTGAATTCAGGGTCGTTTTCGTAGGAAAGCTTTGCCTTTCGGTTAGTCAGGCGGTCTGTTCGCACACAATCGAAAAATTCTTTGTCAGGGAAAAGTGATTCAAGAATCTCATAATGCTTTTCCAGAGAAACGGGAATTTCAAAAAGATTATTCTTCGCAAAATAATCCGCAATAAACTCAAAAACCCTGAACGGTGACTCATTATGAGAGAAAAGATAGTCCATTGAGCGGTTAAAATCACCGCTGTTATAATACCTTTCAAACACCTCTTCAATGTGCCTCAGTCTTATAATTTCATCAAAGGAAATGTAGTTATTCTCCATTATTTCATACGGAGCTTTTTCCTTATACTTATAACCAAATATTTTTTCCTGTTCTCTTATCCCCGAGCCTTTGAGAAGCTTCAAAAAGCCTAACTGCAATACGTGAGGGCGTATGGAAACAACATCATCAAAGGATTTTCCGAAGCTTTCATAATTTTCATACGGAAGTCCTGCAATAAGGTCAAGGTGAATGTGTATATTTCCCAAAGCAAGGATTTTCTCTACATTTTCCCTGACATCCTCAAACTCAATGCTTCTGCCTATTGCTGAAATTGTATTTTCGTTGGTAGACTGAACGCCTATCTCAAACTGAATAATTCCCTCGGGTGCATTTTTCAGGATTTCTATGGCACTATCGTCAATAAGGCTTCCTGCCAGTTCAAAATGGAACTTGGTTTTTCTGCTGTTTTCTATGATAAATTTCCATATCTCATTGGCCCTTTTTTTATCTGCATTAAAGGTACGGTCAACAAATTTTACAAGAGGAACTTCGTTTTTGATGAAAAACAGAAGTTCTTTTTTTACGCGAGCAAGGTCGAGGTAATCAACCCGTCTGTTGTCACCCGACAGGCAATAACTGCAACAGTAGGGACAGCCTCTTGAGGATTCGTAGTAGACTATCTTCCCCTTAAAATCACGGATACTGTCATCATATGCAAAGGGATAGTCATTAAGACTGCCTGCTTCTCCGAGAGGGTTTTCCATTATTTTATCTTCTTCCCTGTAAGTAATGGATGGAATTTTGTCTACAAATCGTCTGTTATAAAGTGCTTCAAAAAGCTCATAACAGGGCTTTTCCCCCTCTCCCCGCACGATAAAATCAATCCACGGATTTTCTTTCAGAAGCTCTTTTGAATCGTGGGAAACCTCGTGTCCGCCGAGAATTATTATGAGATTGGGATTGACTTTTTTAAGACACTGGGAAATATACAAAACCTTTTCAATGTTCCATATATAGCAGGAAAAAGCAATAACATCAGCCTTTTTTGAATGAAGTGATGCAATTACATTATCTATATTGTCATTTATGGTATACTCGCATATTTCAGGGTTTAATTTCCTGCAAAACGCAGAAATTGACCGCAGGGCAAGATTCAGGTGTATGTACTTTGCATTGAGTGTGGTAAGTAAAAATTTCATCATTCAAGCTCCATTGTAATGTGTACTATTCCCTCTTCGAGATATTCTCCTGAAATGGGCACAAAGCCCATTTTTTCATAAAAGCCTGCGGCTTGCTTCTGCGCGTGAACAGATATTTTAGAGGGATTAAAACGCCCTTTTATGTCTGCAATACTTTTCTGCATAAGCTTGCTTCCAAGTCCTTTTTTGTGTTCAAGAGTGATAACTCTGCCGATTGTTACGACACTGTTTTCCTTGTCGGAAACATAGGCTCTTAAATAGGCGATAACCCTCTTTCCCGAGGTGAAAAAGTAGTGAATACACTCGTAATCAATATCGTCCATATCCTGACAGATTATCCCCTGCTCCAAAAGGAAAATTTCCGCACGGGATTTTAAAATTTCGTATAATTCCTCAGCCCTCAGCTGAGAAAATTCCTTTGCGTAAAAAGTCATATTTTTTCTCCTTTTTTATTCGACAATGCGATGCATAAGATTTAGATGCAACATACCAAAGGCTTCTCCTTGAGGAGAGGCTCCTCCGTAGGCGGTGGTGAGGTGTAAATTGCAAAGCAATCGTTATTCTTTTCCACCTCATCCGTCAGCTATCGCTGACACCTTCCCCTCAAG
>JAZOSB010000040.1:0-13622 GCA_045656865.1 Clostridia bacterium
TAGACAGTTTTGGAATAATACGCCCGAAAAGATAAGTAAACTTGTCACTTGTCAAAACCATATTGGAGCAGGAAAAATAAAGAAGCACGGATGAAAGCATTACACCTGCTGCAATTCCGTAACAGATTGATTCTGCCGTCAGGGGATTTCCCGTAGGGAGATACGTTATAACCGTTACTCCGTAATGACTGAAAAGCGGGTTTAGTATTGCGGTAATCAAAATCGCAAAAACGGCTAACTCCATACTTTTAAGTGCCTTTCTTTTACCTTTTAGAACAAAGGTGTATAATACAGCACAAAACAGCGTTATGCCCAACGACACAGGGTGCATCAAAAACATAGTAAACCCTATTACCAAAAAGAAATAGAGGAAGTTTACTATTGGATGACAGGACTTAAATTCATTCATTTTTTATGCACCCCTTTCTGCAAATTTATAAAAGAACAAAATTGACTTCGTCAATTAAAGGTTCGCTTCGCTCACCTTTTTATAAGGTAAATTTTGTTGTTACAAGCAATTGCTGACGCAATTTCCTATGTAATAAAAAAACCGCGGCAAAAAATGCCACAGCTGTGTGCCTGTGATAATCTCTGTGTTTGCTGCACGACAAACACAAACCACTCCCTCTAGCCAAAAATTGTGGCAAGAAGCGACACCAACAATGCAGGTCTTCTGACTTACGTTTTCAAGCGAAAATACATCAGCCTTCCCAATTCCTCAGTGACCGACTTTCGTCACGACATATTCTCTCAAACGCATACAGCGGCAGTTCCGCTCGGGATTCTCACCCGATTCTCTTTTCACCGTATATACCCACACGGCATATACGACACATTGCGTGAATTTATTTAGTTCGTTGTAATTTTAACATATTGGATATTTTTTTGTCAAGAGCATTTTAATACAGTTGCCTAAACTTATATTCTGTGATAAAATAGCAACAAAGGAGGGATTGTGTATGAAAGACAGAGTAATACTGCATTGCGACTGCAACGGATTTTTTGCATCCGTTGAGTGCGCGCTTAATCCCGACCTTAAAAATGTACCTATGGCTGTGGGCGGAAGTGTAGAGGCAAGGCACGGAATCATACTTGCGAAAAATGAGCTTGCAAAAAAATACAATATCCAGACTGCAGAAACCATTTTTTCTGCAAAAAAGAAGTGCCCTGACCTTGTAATTGTCCCACCCCATCACGATTTGTATGAAGAGTACAGCCGTAGGGTTAATGAAATATATCTTGAATACACCGATTTGGTGGAAAAATTCGGTATTGACGAAAGCTGGCTTGATGTAACAGGCTCACAAAGGCTTTTCGGAAGTGGTGAGGAGATTGCCTCAATTCTGCGAAAAAGGATTCGGGAGGAAATCGGCATTACCATTTCTGTTGGTGTTTCTTTCAACAAGGTTTTTGCAAAGCTTGGAAGTGACTACAAAAAGCCCGACGCCACAACTGTAATTGCAAGGGAGAATTTCAAAGATATAGTATATCCCCTGCCTGTTGGAGATTTGCTTTTTGTAGGGAGACGAACGAGGGAAGCACTCTCTAAGCTTCATATAGGAACAATCGGCGACCTTGCAGAGAGTAATGAAAATGACATTATAAAGCTACTCGGGAAACAAGGGGAAACCATTTACCGTTATGCACGGGGTGAGGATAATTCACCCGTTGACCCACACGCAAATGATGAGGTAAAGTCCGTAGGCAACGGAATGACATTCAAACGTGATTTGTACGGTGAAAAGGATATATTATGCGGTATTTCCCACCTCAGTGAAAGTATTGCTGTGAGGATGCGGAAAAAAGGTGTAAAATGCACCGTGGTACAGGTTACAATCAAGGACCCCGACCTCCATTCCATACAACGGCAGGAAAAACTCGATAGTCCCACAAACCTTGCAAAGGACATAACAGATAAGGCAATGGAAATTATCCGCCGTAGCTGGAATATGAAAAACCCCATCCGTATGCTGACGGTAACTGGTGGCGGTATAGTTCCTGAAAACGGTGCTGAACAAATAAGCTTTTTCGACGAGGCTAAAAACCCCAAACGGGAGAACCTCGAAAAAACGCTTGATGCTATCCGTGACAAGTATGGCAAGGATGCTGTACAGAATGCGAATATTATGAATAATGACATAGGAATATAGAAAAGATGATGGCGATGCCATCATCTTTTCTGCTTAAAATACTCTGATATATCCTCCGCATTTTTTAGGCTTATTCCCTTTACTGAAAGCAGTTCATTAACAGATGCAGTTTTAATTTTTCCAATACTTTTAAAGTGTTTTAAAAGGGCGATTCTCTTCTGCTTTCCTATTCCCTGAATTTTCTCAAGCTCGCTTTCAATAGTGTTTTTGCGGTGCAGACTGCGGTGATACTCTATTGCAAAGCGGTGTACCTCATCCTGAATATTGGTTATAAGGTGAAATACCGAGCTGACGGGGTTTAAATACACTTCCCCGTCTTCGCTGAGAAGCGCACGGGTACGGTGTTTATCATCCTTTACCATACCGAATACGGGGACATCTACCCCGATTTCATTGAACAGCTCCTTAATGGTACTTAACTGACCTTTACCGCCGTCAAGAAGAATAAGGTCAGGTAATACGGAAAATTTTCCGTCACCCTCTCTCTTTTCGTGGGTAAAACGCCTGAATAATACCTCGCGGAGTGATGCCGTATCGTTTGCACCCTCCACCGTTTTGATTTTGAAACGGCGGTATTCTTTTTTTGCACTCCTTCCATTTTTAAAAACTATCATTGATGCAACGGTATCTGCTCCCGATATATGTGAAATATCGTAGGACTCGATTCTGTCGGGGATTACCTCCAGTTTAAGTGCCTTTGCAAGCTCCGTCACAGACTCTACACGAAGCTTTTCCTTTACCTGAACGGTTTTATAGTTTTCAATATTTTTAAGAGCATTATTATATGCCATATCAACGGTCTTTTTGTTGTCACCGCGTGCAGGTACTTTTATATAGACACGCTTGCCCTTTTTCTCGGTAAGAAGCTCCTCCATTGTTTCAAGGTCATCCATATAATGAGAAAGAAGTATGGTTTGTGGAATAAAATTGTCACGGGCGTAAAAGGCTGTTACAAATTCCGAAATAATCTGTCTTGGCTCTTGATTTATACCCTGAGAAAGGTCAAAGCTGTCCTTTCCAATCAGTCTGCCGCCGCGGATATAGAACACCTCTGCAGAAGCAAGAGAATCCTCCGCCGCAACCGCAATAACGTCCACATCCCCAACGCTGTCGGTAATGACTTTCTGCTGTTCGCCAAGCCTTTGAACAGATGCGGCACGGTCGCGAAGAAGTGCGGCACGCTCAAATTCCAGGTTTCGGGATTCTTCCAGCATTTCTTCCTTAAGCTGACTGACAACTTCTTCATCCTTGCCCTCAAGAAATTTTATGATGTTTTTGAAAATCTTTTTATATTCCGCGGGCGAAACATTACCCTGACAGATTCCGCTGCAACGCCCCATTGAATAGTAGAGACACGGTCTGTCTTTTTTTAAATCACGGGGAAACTGTTTGTGGCAATGAGGCAAAAGAAAGATGTTTTTCAGAAGCTCCATTGTTTCCTTGATTGAGTATCCGCTTGGGTACGGACCGAAGTATTTTGCCCCGTCATTTTCTATCCTGCGGACAAAAAGCATACGCGGATACTCCTCGTTCATTGTTATTTTTATATATGGATAATGTTTGTCGTCTTTAAGAAGAATATTATAGCGTGGTTTATTTTCCTTGATAAGATTGGACTCGAGGACAAGTGCTTCCATCTCGCTGTCGCAAATGATATAGTCAAGGTCAGCTATTTTCGATACCATAACAGAAGTCTTCAGGCTATGGTTTGCACTCTTCTGGAAATATTGACGGACACGGTTGCGGAGGATTTTTGCCTTACCTACATAGATAATTCTTCCGCCCGCGTCTTTCATCATATATACACCCGGTTTTTGGGGCAATTTATCAAGTTTTTCAGCAATAACATCATTCATAAATATATCTCCTTTATAAAAAAAGGCGGTCATTGACCGCCTTTTTTTATAACAATAGCTTCATTGCTATATTAACATATATCGCCAATGAAACGGCGTCAATAATAGTTGTTATAAATGGGCTTGCCATAACTGCAGGGTCAAATCCGATTTTGTCTGCAATCATGGGAAGCGTACATCCTACAATTTTCGCAACGGCAACCGTTACAAAAAGGGTAAGAGATATTACGAGAGCTACATCCCAGCCTACACCGTCAAACAGTATAAATTTAAAATAACTCACTACTGCCAGCGTAAGTCCGCAAAGAATTGCTACACGTATTTCTTTCCACATTACCCTTAAAATGTCGGGGAACTCTATCTCCCCGATTGAAAGTCCGCGGATAACCGTAACAGATGACTGGCTCCCTGCGTTACCACCCGTTGACATCAGCATGGGAATACTTGCTACAAGGACTATATTTGCTGCAAGTGCGTTTTCATAGTGCGTTATAATAAGTCCTGTAAATGTAGCCGACAGCATCATTATAAGAAGCCACGGCACACGGCTTAAAAACATTTTAAACGCCGCTGTTTTAAGATAAGGCTTATCAAGAGGGATAATAGCCGCCATCTTCTCAATATCCTCGGTGGTTTCCTCCTGCAATACGTCCATAACGTCGTCGACGGTAACGATACCGACAAGACGGTTTTCCTCGTCAACAACGGGCATTGCGGAAAGGTCATACTTTGTAAAGTCAAGTGCCACCTCTTCACGGTCCTGAGTTGTGAGAGCAGAGATTACATCCTCTGTCATAAGCTCCTGCATAGTGGCATTTTCTTCTGCAAGAAGAAGCGTTCTTATAGTTACTATACCCAGAAGCTTTCTGTTTTGCTTTGTTACATAGCAGGTATTGATGGTTTCCTTATCCACGCCCGTTCTTCTGATGCGTTTTATGGCATCCTCAACGGTCATATCAGGACGCAGGGAAACATACTCGGTTGTCATAATGCTTCCTGCACTGTCCTCAGGATATTTAAGTATTTCGTTAATAAGCTTCCTCTTTTCGGGGTCTGCCTGCCTGAGTATTCTTTTTACAACATTTGCAGGCATCTCACCTACAAGGTCGGCAGCATCGTCTACATACAGCTCGTCAACGACCTCTTTAAGCTCGCTGTCGCTGAAGCTCTGTATCAGAAGCTCCTGATGGTCTTCCTCCATCTGGGCAAAGGTTTCTGCTGCAAGCTCCTTGGGCAGAAGTCTGAAAATAAGCGGCACCTGCTCCTTGGGACATTCCTCTAAAATTGCGGCAATGTCGGCAGCGTGCATTGTTTCCATTGCATCACGGACTGAAGCGTATTTCTTCCCTTCAATCAGACGCATAATCATTTCGGTGATAAGAACATCTCTGTTCTCCGCCATGACCAATCCCTCATTTCATTAGCCGAAAGTGAATAATCCGAACCCGCCTGAAACGGTGCTATATCGGTATATTTCGGCTTGTCATCTTTGCAAGGCGTCAGCCTTGCTTCATCTTCCGTGCCAAAATCTACACGAAATTTCATCCGTTTCAGGTCACAGAATTTTAAAAGTGCAGATTTTTGGTTACGCAAGGCAAAAACGCAGGAAATACTTTGTGTATTTCCGAGTATTTTAACACGGCAAAAGCGAAAATCTGCCTTTTAAAATCGAGGTTCAGATTACTCACTTTCGGCTATGATAATTTTATTCTGTCTGAGGGACAAAGGGTGCCTATAACCGCAAAAAATGGGCGCGGTCAGGCATGCTTCGTCCGATTTTACTATTACCTCCTGCGTCCATTCTTCTCACCTCACAAAAATTGTATTTTTATTATTTTACCATAAAATTTATTTCTTTTCAAATAGTTTACGCAATTTTTCTGCAATTATTTTTTTGCGTGACTCTGTTTCTTCTCTATCTACAGTATATTTCCCATTTTCGAAAATTACTACATCACCTTTTTGTGCATCGGGAATTTCTTTTTTTGGAACATCTATGGTTTCGCCTGTTTCTTTTTCAAGAATCAGATATTCCTCTTCAAATCTGTCTACAATATATTTTTCCATAGCTTTTATCCCTTATTTTGCCGTATGCTGGGCAAAAGTTTCGCTGAAAATATGGCTTCCGTCATTCTTTTTGGTGTCTGTATGATAGTAAAGATACTTATGCTCCGTGGGATTCATTGCCGCACGGATTGATTCAAGACCGGGGTTACAGATAGGTCCTGCAGGAAGTCCCTTGTACTTATAGGTATTGTATGGAGAGTCAACCTCCAAATCCTTATACAAAACCCTGTCAACATCATAAAGTCCGTCGGAAATTGCATATACAACACTGGCATCTATCTGAAGAATCATATCAATGTTAAGTCTGTTTTCTATAACACCCGATATCATTTCCCTTTCGGAGTCAATCTTTGCTTCCCTTTCAATAAGTGCCGCACGGTTAATCGCCTCCGCCATGGTCATTCCCTCGGGAAGCATATCCTTTACTTTATTATACTGTGTCTGGAATTCGGAAAGAAGTGTGTTTATAACTTTAGATGCATCAGCATCCTTGCTGAAATTATATGTGCTCGGAAAAAGATAACCCTGAAGCTTATACTTGACACCGTCTTTATCGGGAATGTCCTTTATAAAATCATTATTAAAATTACCCTCGGAAAGCTCCTTTAGAAATTCTTCTGCAGTGCATATGCCCTTTCTTTCGCACAGCAAGGCTATTTTTTCAGCACTGTAACCCTCGGGAATTGTTATGGTAATGCCCTTTTCAAATTCACCGGGCTTTGCCAGAGTTTCAATAAGGTCATCAAGACACATATTTTTATTCAATACAAATTTTCCGTAATTCAGTCTGCCGCGGTGGGGAGAATTTTTCATTTTGAAGCGGAAAGTGATTTCATAGTCAATTACTCCGTTATCCTTGAGAATTTCGGCAATCTTTTTTTCAGAAGCGCCCTTGGGAATCTGCACCGTAACAGTTTTGTCGGAAGAACTTGTACGTGTATACTCCATAAACATAGTAAGAGCAACAAAAGCCACCACCAAAGCAATTACAAGAGTAATACCCAATATGATTTTTTTCTTCATTGAAATCATCTCCGTATTCTTTATAAATAAAAATTCCCGTGTACAAACACGGGAATTTAATCATTAACAAATTTTATGCAACTGTAACACTCTCGGACATATTCTCCAAAGCTGATATAAACGCTTCAACAACTTTCAGGTATTCTCCTTCGGAAAGAATTTCATTTTCAGAGAGCATTACACAACCGGTCAAAGCACCGTGCCGCCTTGTGTATCTGGTCAAAAGAGAATCTATATCCTCTGCTATAACCTGACCCTCTCTGAAACCTCCAAAGCCGAACGACTCCGAGTAATAGGCAATACCGTCACGAATTTCATAAATTACAAAGGCATGGCCTGCACCCGGTCTTGCCGCAGAACGTCCTGACTGTATAGGGAAGCTGAGTACAATATTTTTAAGGTTTGTGCCGTACTTTCCCTGAAGCTTGTCAAGGCAATCGCTTCCGCTTTCTCTATACACATAGTATCCGCCGCTGGTTTGTGTTACATTTTCAAAATTTGCGTACCATTGATTTCCATTACCGTGAACATCGTACTGATTTTCAAAAATACCCATAGCTCTCAGCTGACACTTCACATATGTTCCGCAATAACCGCTGAAGCTTCTTCTGCCGAAATAAGAACGGGCTGAGCTGTAAATCCTCTCCCCATATCCGGTTAATTCCTGTGGAACTGAGTAAAACTCCGCATGTGCGGTATTTACGGTCATAATCATAAGTGCCGCCAGGGTAAATATTCTTTTAAACCTTTTCATAAAAGACATACAATTACTCCAAATAAGAAATAGAATTTAATGCAAAAAAGATATACTGCTCCCTTTCACCTGATACATTCTACCACTTTTTTGTAACAATTGCAAGCTTTTTTGTAACAATTTCTTAAAAATTTAAAAATATTTTTATTGTCATATGTCTGTTTTTGGCTATATTACGGGCTTTTTTCTATTTTTATTTTGTAACAATTTCGTTTTTGAACCATTCAATCATACCGTCATAGAGAGGTATTTCGCAGGAAAGCCCCTCCCTGAGGTCAAATATCTCCTTAATAAGCCTGTCCGGGTCATTTATAGGTTGCTCAATAAATATTTTATCATGCTTTGTAGCCGCGTGCTTTTCTTTATCAAGAAGAATTTCCTCGTACATCTTTTCACCGGGGCGTAGTCCTGAAAATTCAATCTTGATATCCACATCAGGAATAAGTCCGCTGAGCTCAATAAGGTTTCTTGCAAGGTCAACAATTTTAACAGGCTCACCCATATCTAAAATAAAGATTTCACCGCCCTCAGCAAGTGCACCTGCCTGCATTACAAGCTGTGCCGCTTCGGGAATTGTCATAAAGAAACGGTTAATTTCGGGATGGGTTACTGTAACAGGACCACCCTCGGCAATCTGCTTTTTGAAAAGAGGAATAACACTTCCGTTACTTCCTAAAACATTACCGAAACGAACTGCCGCGTAGATAGTTTTTCCGCCGTTTTTCTTCTGGCTGAGTGCAAACCTCTGCATAACCATTTCTGCAATACGTTTGCTTGTACCCATTATATTGGTAGGATTAACAGCCTTGTCAGTTGATATGAGAACAAACCGCTCAACACCGTACTTTTCGCAGGTTGATGCAACATTATATGTTCCGTAGACATTGTTTTTGATAGCTTCGTCGGGGCTGTCCTCCATAAGAGGAACGTGCTTATGTGCCGCAGCGTGGAAAACAACTCTCGGCTTATAGGTCTCAAAAACCTCCTCCAGTCTTTTCCTGTCACGGACAGAGCCGATAAGAACCTCAAGTCTGAGTTCGGGATATTTCTTCCTGAGCTCCTGCTGCAAATCATATGCATTATTTTCATAAATATCAAATATGATAAGTCTGTTGGGATTGAATCTGGCAATCTGACGGCAAAGCTCACTTCCTATGCTTCCGCCGCCACCTGTTACCATAATAGTTTTTCCCTCTATGTAACCGAAAATATCCTTACCTTCAATAATTTCCTCATTTCTTCCCAAAAGATCCTGAGGAGTAACCTCACGAATCTGGCTTATGCTGGCTTTTCCGCTGACAAGCTCGAAAAGTGAGGGAACGGTAGATGTCTTTATCCCCGTTTCTTTGCAGATACGCATAATCGCATTATGCTCGGGAGTATTTCCCGACGGAATTGCAATAATAATTTCCTGAATTTTATATTCCTTTACCGCAACGGGAATTTTCTCCCTACCTCCTACAATGGGAACATCTGAAATAACCATACCGTGTTTCTTGGCATCGTCATCTATTGCCACAACAGGATACATCATAGTATCCTTACGCATACTTCTTATAAGTGCAGAGCCGGTATCGCCTGCACCGATAACCATAACACGGGTTTTCTTTGCATTTTCTCTTTTAAGCTCTTTCCGTCTTAAATAAATACGCAAATATCTTCCCGTAAATCTTTCGATAGTAAATCCAAAGGTTGAAATAAGCCCTATAAGTAGATAGTCAGAAAAAGCAAACTTCAGTTCCTTTAAAACCAGTATTCTTGAAAGTGCATATGTCAGAACAGTTGCACCGCAGGATGCCACATACATATAAACATAGGAGGAATATTCAGCATATCTCCAGCTTGTTGTGTAGCTTCCTGCAAGTCCCATTGAAGAAATCATTACGAAAATGAGAAGAATAAGCTCTCTGTACTTTCCTGCATAAAAAGCTATGGGGTCGTAAATAAAATCATTTCTTTTAAGCATTGCCGCAATCAGTGCTGATGCCGTAATGATAAAAACATCGAAGAAAAGCATTACCATAACACGCTTTAAATTATTAATCTGCAAGGTAGTTGAATATTTTTTAGAAAACATAATATCTTCTCCTGTAAATTCTTTTTTGCACATTCTTGTTTATTTTATAATATTTTAAAGCAATTGTCAACTTTTTGCCGAAATTAAAGGCACCTTTCCTTGGAAAGATGCCCTTAATTCGTTTTTTATATTCTGAGTGTTACACCCAAATCTGTAAGATTTTCTATAATCCTGTCAATATGCTTCTGGATTTCTTCCATAGAAAGAGTTCTTTCGGAGGAAGAGAATGCAAAGCGGAGAGTAATTGACATTTCACCGTCAAGCTCGTAGGTGTCAACAAGCTTCACTCCGTCAAGCTCAGGAATACTTTCATTTTCCCACGCGGAGGAAATTTCGCTGTATTTCTTGCCGTTTGTAACAAGTGAAAGGTCATAGTCCACTCCGGGGAATCTTGAAGGCTCGTTAAATTTGAGTGCATCAGCCTTTGATCTTTCAAAATCTGCCATATCAATTTCAATGCAAACAACCGCCGCATTTTTGTCAATCTTTTTAAGATTGGAGGGATGAAGAGTGCAGAGAACGCCGATTTTCTGTCCGTTTACTGAGATTTCAGAAGTATTCTTGGGATGCTGCCAAGCATGTGCAGGAGCAATTCTTGTAAACTTCGGCTCTGTATGACGGAGCTGGTCAGAAATATATCTCACAATTTCAACAGCCTTAAAGTAAAGCTCTTTTTCACTGCAGGTCTTATCAAACAGTGTGATGCCGAGATGCTGTCTTTCATTAGCTTCTCCATTCGCGGTCACACCCTCTACCACTCTGCCGATTTCGAAAAGTCCATATGCGGGCGCATACTGCTTGTTCTCATATGCAAAGGTGAGAAGTGTGGGAAGCATACTGTTACGGATAGTACCGTTTTCAGGAGTTGCAATATTGAGAATTGTCACATTCTCCTCCACATCTATACCAAGCTTTTTGTACTTGTTACCGTCGCACCAGATGTAGGAATGAACTTCGTTCATCATATAACGCTGAACAAGAATGTCCTTTATCCATTCGCTATCGCGGTGCATAACAGTTTCCCTTACGGGAACGAGTGCACTTCTTGTTGTTGTAATATCGAAGTTGTCATAGCCATAGATACGGGTGATTTCCTCAATAACATCAGCCTTTATGGTAACATCCTTTGTAGCACGCCAGGAGGGTACTGTTACGCTGAATTCTTCACCACTGAGGCTTGCATTAAAGCCAAGAAGATTAAGAGTTGAAAGAATCTGCTCATTGGGAATATCAATACCTGTATAACGGTCAACATATGCCTTTGTAAAGGAAAGACCGATTGTGTCATATTTCTTTACATATTCGTCGGTAATCTGCGAAGAAACCTTTGCCCCTGGGTCAATTTCAAGAAGAAGATTGAGGAATCTCTTGATTGCAGTAATTGTGATTTCGGGGTCAAGAATCTTTTCGTAACGCATACTTGCATCGGTACGGAGACCGAGTCTTGAAGAAGATTTACGCACACACACACCGTCAAAGTTTGCACTTTCAAGTACAACGGAGGTTGTTCCGTCAACGATTTCGGAATCAAGACCGCCCATAATACCTGCAATTGCAACGGGAGTGTCATTGTTATAAATAAGGAGTGTATCCTTGTCAATATCTCTTTCTGTGTTATCAAGAGTGGTAAACTTCATATCACTGTCGGGAGTACCAACCTTAATAGCATCAATCTTTCTCGCATCAAATGCGTGAGTGGGCTGACCAAGCTCAAGCATAATGTAGTTTGTAAGGTCTGCAAGAAGATTTATTCCGCGCATACCGCAGTAGTAAAGACGGATACGCATATTCATGGGGCTGACACTTTCTGTAATGTCTGAAACTTCAAGGCAGGAATATCTGTATACAAGGTCCTCTCTTGTAACTGTTACGGGGATTTTCCTGTCACCGCTGTAAACGGGCTCTGTAAGAGAAAGGGGCTTAAGCTCCTTCTTTGTAAGCGCTGCAAATTCACGTGCAATGCCGTAATGTCCCCAGAGGTCGGGACGATTTGTAAGGGACTTGTTATCAACCTCAAACACAACGTCATCTATATCAAAGATTTCCTTGAGGTCTGTACCATTCTTAAGGGAAGGATCGAGCACCATAATACCGCTGTTTTCATCGCTCAGTCCAAGCTCTGCCTCGCTGCAGCACATACCCTCGGAAACGTAGCCTGCAACCTCTCTTTTTGCAATTTCAAGCCCGGGAACACTTCCTCCAACCTTTGCAAATGCAACCTTAAGGCCAAGAGCCGCATTAGGCGCACCGCATACGCAATCATAAATTCTGTCGCCGCCGTCTACCTTTAATATATGAAGCTTCTTGGAGTTGGGATGTGCTTCAAAAGAAACAATTTCACCAACTACAACATTATTTACTTCTTTACCTTTAAAATAGATATCTTCAACCTCGGCAGTAGAAAGGGTGAACTTCATAATGAGTTTTTCAAGGTCTTCACCTGCAAGGTCAACATATTCTTTTATCCAATTCATTGAAACTAACATTGATCTTTCTCCCCTTCCTTACTCATTCTTGAACTGCGAAAGCGACTTAAGGCTCCCGCTGTTGAATGTTCTGATATCCTTAACGCCGTACTTCATCATTGCAAGTCTTGTAAGACCAAGACCGAATGCGAAGCCTGTGTATTCTTCGGAATCGATGCCGCCGTGTGCAAGTACGTTGGGATGAATCATACCGCAGGGGCAAAGCTCAAGCCAACCGGAGTTCTTACAAGAGGGGCATCCTTCGCCACCACAGTTAAGACACTTAATGTCAAGCTCAAAACCGGGTTCCACGAAGGGGAAGAATCCGGGACGAAGACGAACTGTAACATCCTTCTGGAATACTTCTGAAAGCATAGTCTTCATAAAGTAGATAAGGTTGGAAATTGAAATATCCTTATCAATCATAATACCTTCCATCTGGAAGAATGTGTTTTCGTGGCACGCATCTGTGGATTCGTTGCGGAAGCATCTGCCGGGGAAGATTGCACGGAGAGGTGCACCGTACTTTTTCATAATCGCGTTCTGCGCTGCAGATGTATGAGTTTTGAGAAGCTGATTCTCTGTGCTCAGGTAGTAGGTATCCTGCATATCACGGGCAGGGTGATGCTTGGGAATATTTAGTGCCTCAAAGCAATGGTAGTCGTCAACTATTTCAGAATAGTTTTCAATAGTAAAGCCCATGGAAGTAAATATTCTCTCAAGGTCACGCTGTACAAGTGTGATGGGATGGTATGAGCCAGTCTTGATTTCATAGGGCAGGGATTCATCATACTGCTCCGCACTGTCAATAAGCTTCTGCTGTTCAGCCTCGAGAATGGTTGTTCTCTTTTCAGAAATCCCCTTTTCGATTTCCTGCTTGAGAACATTTACCTCCTGACCGAATGCTTTCTTTTCTTCATTGGGAACATTCTTAAGCTCTGCCATAAGCTGGGCTACAAGACCTTTCTTTCCCATAAACTCAACTCTTAATTCCTCAACCTGCTCGGAAGTAGTAACTGAGCCGAGTTTTTCGTCAAACAGTTTTTTAATGTCATTAACTTTACTGTTCATACGAATAACCTCCTTTAAATATTATGTGAACTTTTATTTATAAGAACATAGTGACTCCGTCACTGCACCTGCGGTGCGGAGATAATCACTTTGTTGTGCCATGTGCGTTTTCCGAGCGTGGCGAGGAAATTCTCGCACGGCATAAAATCAAACATTTTT
>JAZOSB010000041.1:0-20200 GCA_045656865.1 Clostridia bacterium
AAAAGAAATTTCAAAAATGGTCGGTTTCACATCAGAACGCTCCTTCTACCGTATTTTGAAACAGTACGAGGACAGTATAAAAGAACAGTAATAATTGATGCATTAGTTTAAACTTTTGTGTAACAAATAAATCCTCCAAAGGTATCTATCCTTTGGAGGATTTATTTGTATTTTACCCCAACTGTTGACAAAGCGCCTAAATTTTATAGTGCCGACTGTGTATCATTCGGATCTCCGTTAATCGCAAGATCATATTCCTGCGACCAGTCAAGTCCTCGATAGGAGGCTGCCCTGTCATCTTTTTCAATCCAATCAAGAAGCAGGTCGAGCATTTCTTTTGACCAGGTATTCTTGTCTATCTGTGCTGTTGTAAATTTGTTAAGACTTATCATCTCGAAGCCGAACATATCCTTTACCTGCGTTTTTGCGGCACCTCCTACAACTTCTTCCACAAGATGAGCAGGAATGAAGAGAACACCGCCACCTGCACCAAATACAACATCACCCGGCATACAGATTGCATTACCTATTCTTGTGGGTGTGTTATAAGCAGTAATAATGAAATCACGGATAGGTGTAGGGTCAATTCCACGGTAGTAAACCTGGGTATCTGCAACCTTTTTCATCTGCTCCGTATCACGGATTCCACCCCAGATTACGGCACCGCCGTTTTCGTTTTTTGTCTTATTTTTAAGTGCGGTGGTAAGATTTCCGCCAAGATATGTTCCCTTGTAAATCTTATCGTACATATCAATTACGGGAACATCATATTCCATAAGATTATCAATAACCCACTGATTATATGTACCTGTTCTCTGCTCGCTTCTTCCGATGTCTTTTACAACCTCATCAAGATCAGGACGGAAAGGGCAATATGTTGCCGTAACTGCACGTCCTATAAGCTTTCTTCCGTCATCGTGAAGCGTGTGGAGTCTTCCCTCGAACTGACTTTCGTATCCTTTTACAAAAATGGGTTTCCATACTTCTTCAAGGGTAAGTGTCTTAAGTGCTTTAAGGTATTTTTCGTCTACCTTCGGTCTTCCGTCAGGAAGTCTTTCTCCTTTCCACTGTGGGGTAAGGGCAATTATTTCTTCTCTTACGTTAAAATTCATATCATTTCACCTCAACTAAGTAAATATAATTTGAAGTAATCTTTAAACTGATTTTTTTAAGATTTTATTTTCAATTTTAATCATAATTTAATTTCTTTCAGCGGCTTCTAAAATGCCTTTTAAATATCCAATCGCAAAAAGTCTTCCCAATGCGGCGTAGCCTGCAACTTCCGCATCCTCACCTTTAAGTGTCGGCACATGATCAATGCGGATCGGAACATCTATTCCAAGCTTATTGTATAGCCTTATAAGATGTACCATATCCAGATCGCCGTTATCATGAAAGGTTTCACGAAATTTATTAATACTTCCGGTAGTATTCCTGAAGTGTACAAAAAATATCTTTTTCGCAAAGTCAGTTATTACTTTATCAAGGTCTTCTCCCATAATATAATAGGTTGACTGACACATCGTTATTCCAAGCATTTCACTTGGGCAAATATCGTAGATTGCTTTTTTAATATTTTCTGCCGAAATCATAATTCTGGACACATCGCCCAGCATCGGAACAGGCGGATCATCAGGATGCAGAGCTAATTTTATTTCGTATTTTTCCGCTTCTGGAATAACTGCTTTCAGAAAATATTCGTAATTATCCCAAAGCTCCTGATGCGTTATTTTTTTATCAATAGGATTAAAATTGTTTACGTCAAATCCGGTAACAAGAGCACCACCACGTTCTTCAATATCAGTTGACGTTCTCAGCCACCCGATATGCGCCATCCAGTTAAAACATATCTGATTTATATTAAAATCACGCATAATTGGAAGCATTTTGATTACTTTTTCTATACACTCATCACGTTTTTCATCACCTGCTTTAATATGGTCATGAAGCTCGTTCGGCATAGGTTCAATGATTATGGGTTTTATTCCGTAATTTATAAACCCATCATAAACGCTTTGCCAATGAGCTTTATTGTTTAAATCAAAAGCATTTGTTTCCGGTAATCTGATTACCCCGTGATTTACTCCGCACTGCTTTGCAAGATCCCATGTTAGGTCTTTTTCGCTTCTAAAATAATCTGTTAAAAGCATTATCACACACCACCTAAAGTTAAGAATCCGCCGTCTACCGGTACGGTAACACCTGTAACAAATGCCGATACCTCGTCGTCAAGAATCCACTTAACATAACCTAATAAGTCTTCTGCCTCGCCAAATCTGCCCATAGGAGTATGCTTAATAACTGCTTCACCTCTTGCGGTCAGACCGTCCTCTACGGTGCCTAAGTAATTTTTACTTCTTTCATTTACCATGAATCCGGGAGCAACTGCGTTTACACGTATCTTTGCAGGGGCATAATACGCCGCAAAAGACTGCGTTAAATTGGTTATAGCTGCCTTGCTCATAGCATAGGCAAAACATCTGGTAAGCGGACAGTAGCTATTCATGGATGCAAAGTTAAGCACGCTGCCTCCCCCAAGTTTTACCATATGTTTTGCAAAATACATGGTAGGAAGAACTGTTCCCATAGTATTCAAATCAAGAACACCTTTAAATGCTTCAAGATCGATATTATACAGACCTCTTTCGCCCTCAGGTAATTCTCCTGTAAGCTCACGAGGGTCAAACTTGGTAATTGTGGGCATTGCCTTTATATTGTTTCCGCCGGCACCATTAACCAGATAATTGCACAGGCCCAGGTCTTTTTCCACCTTCTCGGCAAGCTGTGCCACCATTTCTTCATTGGTAACGTCACAGGCATAGCCACGGAACACCCCACCGATTTCCTTGATTTTTGCAGAAACAATATCAAGTCTGTCCTCTGTTAATTCTACAAGCGCCACCTTTACACCGCATTTTGCAAGCTCAATGGCAATCTTGGAACAAAGTGTTCCACCTGCACCTGTTACTACTGCTACTTTGTCTTTTAAACTCATAATTTTACTCCTTTTCTATATTATATATATTTAAATAAGCATCAAAATATCTTTTTCCCAAAAGGCGAAGTGATTTTGAATTAAAATGCAGTTTATCGCCTTTGTCTGCAAGGTCATATGTGGATACAAATGCACACTTTGATATTTTGTCACACGCCTTTTTCAGTTCCTCATTGACAACCCCGACATATTCCATACTTCCTTTTTCAGGGGATATGTACTCTTTTAAAAAGCTCTCACAAAGTTCACCTGTTATTACGGGAATATCATATACTCCAAGGTCATTTTTTAAAGTTTTTATCATTGTTACAAAGCGTTCACTATAATCTTTTGCATCTTCAAAATAAAATGAATCGCTTTCGCCCTGGTGCCATAAAATTCCTGCGAGTGTACCGGTTTGAAGTGCAAGCCTTGCATTTTTTACAGTATTTTCATACAAATCGGCTCCCGGCATATGTCTTTCTAATTTAGTACCTCCAACAGCACATGGTACAAGCCCTATTTCCTCATGAAAATGGTTGATGTAGCATTCTGCGAAAGAGGCAGCAAGGCTTATTCCGGCATAGGTGGCATCTGTACTTATTGGTTCCTGCATTAAAACCCAATTTCCATCACGAAGCATAAAGCATTTTTCGTTTCTAATTTCAGGCACCTCTCCGATAGCACCTCTTCCTGCCATATTTGATTGACCCATCAGAAGAAAAACCTTCATCTATTTCACCTCCATGCATGCATTTTTATAACACACTTTGTAAATCACACTTTTTAGTGCGTCGGGTTCATTCGGGAAATCTCCGCATTCCACCTTTTTTCCTATCCAGTCGCAGAAAATTCTCCTGAAATAATCATGTCTTACAAAAGACAAAAAGCTTCTCGAGTCGGTAGTCATACCGATAAAATTGGATAAAACTCCAAATGCCGCTGTATTTTCAAGCACATCGGTAATACCAAGCTTATGGTCACACCACCACCATGCCGGGCCTTGTGTTATAAGTCCTGCTACACCGACTTTTGTGTACGAACCCGACAATACACTTATAAGTGCATTGTCGGCCGGATTCAATGTGAAAATTACGGTTTTTGGCAGTCCGTGTTCTCTCTGCTCCAAGTTGTCTAAAAAATATGTCAAAGATTTTACATCAACGCTATTGCCAATACCTGCAAAGCCTCCTGCCGGGCCTGCAATTTTACGCAGCCTTGTACTTGTAAACCGTTGTGCACCTATATGTAACTGCATTGTAAAACCGAGCTTTGCGTATTGCCCGCCAAGAAACGTTAGAATGTATGAAATAAACCGTTCTTTTTCGCATTCTTCTAAACTACCGTCTTGCACTTGGCTAAACCGTTGTTCATTTTTTCCGTCATCTTCGTAAAATTTAAATCCGTTATCAAGTGCGTGATCTGAAAAAGAACAGCCGCATTCTTTAAAATCATTAAGGCGTTCTGATATAGCACTAATATAATCGGAAAGAGAATTTATTTCTCGTCCTGTTATATCCGCAAGTTTTCTTATAAAATCCTTTGTGGGACTTATAATATCATCACCACGAAGTGATGGGGATAACCGCCTGTTGTCTTTAAATATGCAAATATCATCAACCAAGGATGCACAAGGGCAAGCATATTCAACATTGAATTTATCAAGCAGTGTGCTGACCGTTATTTCATTTTCTGCAAGATATGTATTGCATCGATTATACAGAACCTCTGCATTTTGGCTATTAATTTTTTCATCTATACCGAAAATAAGTGAAAGTTCCATATGCGACCATATCCAAAGTGGGTTTCCAATAAGCTTCGGAACGGTTTCGCACCATTTTATAAATTTTTCTTTATTTGTGGCATTTCCTGTTATAAAATCCTCAAAAACTCCACACATACGCATTGCGCGATGCTTATACGGATCAGGAGCTATCCAGAGCTCATATATATCAAAGTAGCGTTTATTTTCCGAAATGTCTGATATAGATAAATGATTATGATAATCAATAATCGGCAGATCCTTCGCAACAAAATATAATTCTTTTGCAAGTTGTGAATTCAGTAATAAATTGTCCATTCTACTCGCTCCCATTCTGTTTTTTGACTAAAAAGGAACAACATCATTTTTCTCTTTTATAGTTCTATCTTTTTGCAAAAACTATTGACTTTCTGCGATTTTAATTATACAATAACAATCATTATACAACAATACTCCATTCAATTATATTATATGGTATTCGCTCATTTTTGGGAGGTATGTATGAAAGATATTAGATTTGACGGTAAACTCGATTATAAAATAGAAAACCTGGGATTTGTTAAAGTTATGAGAAATGCCGGATTTGAATTTCTGTACCGAACCGGTAAAGACAGATATTCGCTAATAGTCGTCCTGAACGGTTCTATTGAATACCGTTTTATAAACACAAATGAAACGGTAACATTAACAAAAGGTATGCTTTTATTTATCCCGAAAAATTATTCGTATATTGCGAAATATCTTGAGGAGAATACAATTATCAGAATACTGATTTTTGATACGGATTCTAATGCAGAATTTTTAACCGCACCTGTTTTAAAAAAGCTGAATAACTTTTCTGATTCTTTCTATAACGAATGCACACGAAGCACAGCATACCTTGCTGCGCGTGTTTATGATTTTTTGGACATCCTTGAAAAAGAGACAAAGACTGTACCGAAAAAGTATCGAAAAATACTTCCGGCAATTGAAGAAATCAATATAAACTATTTCGAGAACAAAAAGCTATCGTTTTATTCAGATATGTGCAATATGAGTGAATCAAACTTCAGAAAGCTGTTTAAAGAATATACAGGTAAATCACCTATTGAATACCGCAATCTTATACGTATCAGTGAAGTAAAAAAAATGATTGACAGTGGTGAGTTTACGGTTTCAGAAGCAGCATACCTTGCAGGATTTAACAATATGTCTTTCTTTTACGAAGTATATAACAAAATCCTGAAATAAAGAGAATTATTTTACATTCCTGAATACTATTCACCGATATTATAAAAAAGCGTTTCAACGCATCAACCCCCTAACCCCCAATCTTGGGGGCAGGTCGGTACGCTTGTTTGAAACAAGC
Organism: Clostridia bacterium; assembly: GCA_045656865.1. Lineage (GTDB taxonomy): Bacteria > Bacillota > Clostridia > UMGS1883 > UMGS1883 > UMGS1883. The sequence continues at coordinate 6,085 of JAZOSB010000041.1, forward strand.
TAAATTGCGTACTTTTCGCACGCAATTTCCTATGTTATAAAAATAGAGCATATCGATTTCTCCTTGTACACGGTTTTTCGACAATTCCATTTTATAAGAATTTTTCAATATGCTCTACTATTTTTTAAGCAAAAACTTCTGGTCACAATGCTTTAGATTCTGTGCTTTTTTATCAATTTATTGCTATCTTTAACTACATCAAAAAACATCAACCCTTTGATAATTCAAAATTTACTGATATATCCTCCAAGGATACTCTAATGTTTAAGGACAAAGATTTTACAGAAAATGAACTATACGAAAAGTTGTTAAACGATAAGCTTTCAGCAAATCTTGGGTATCTGTACGAAAATGCAGTTGCCCAAACACTTGCCGCAAACGGCAACGAATTATTTTATCATAGTTGGAGAAAAGAAAACTCAAAACATAATTACGAAATTGATTTTCTTATTACCCGTAAAAACAAAATTTGCACGATTGAAGTAAAATCATCAGGATATAAGAGTCATGTCTCTTTAGATGAGTTTTGTAAAAAATTCTCAAGCAGAATTTTGGATAAATATATTGTATACACAAAAAATTTAGCAAAAGATGCTGATATGTTATATATTCCAATGTATATGGCATCTTTACTTTAAAGTCAATTAAAATCAATACATGGAGATGGACAAAAAAATAATTGACAGTATCAACAGCATGTCAAAACAAGAATTACGAGAAGCCCTTTATGTACTTTTGTGCGAAGCACCTGAATGGCTTGTAGACAGATTTGTTTATGAGTATGTTAATTAACATACTTTTTGGCCACAGTTTATCCCACAGTCAGTTCCGGAGCACTTGGAAACAGTGGAAAAAAGAGTGTCAAATGAGAAATCTGCCCGAGCGTAAAGACCCTTCCCTTATTTCACAGGAAACAATGTAAGTTTATTATTTTGGTCACATACACCTAGGAAGATTTCCCTTGGGCTGTTATACCTTTGGGTTTTCAGCTGTTTTTCAATCCACTCCAGATTTAATCCCAGCCTTTTTAAATTTTCGTGAAGAATCCGTCCGTCCATAATAATTTCAGTACAGATTGCCGCTTTTTCGGGAGATATGCACATATCCTCGGGGTTGAGCGGTCTTTTTTCGCTTTTCGGAAGAATGGTGAGTCTGCCGTTGTATTCAAAAATCGCTGTTTCAATATCATTTATATCGAAATACCCCTCCTGACGGCACATTACCATAAATTCCGAAAGCTCAAGCTTGGCTTTTTTCATATTTTCCCGATACAACTTGCCCCCATCCATAATAATGGTAGGTGTTCCGTTTATAAATTTGCGTGCCTTGGGTAATTTATGAGCTATTATTGTAAGAGCGTATGCAACTGTTCCGTAAACAACCATTGCAATTAGCGGTTTTAATGGGGATTCAAGCTCGGTAGCAAGCTCGGCTGCAATGGAGCCTATAGTTATGCCCGTAACATAATCAAAAAAATCAAGCTGAGCCATTTGCTTATGCCCGAGGATTTTTGCAATTACAAACAGCGACACAGCGGATAAAAATGAAGCAAGAATAACTTTTACAATTTCCATACAAGCACTTCCTTAAAATAAAAACATTGCTTTTTCACAATATATAGTGTATAATAAAATTTAGTATTTATACAATGCAACACAAAAGAGGTGTTTTTGTTGGAAAAACTTAAAATAACAGGCGGAAATCAGCTTTTTGGTGAAATTGCAGTCTGCGGTGCAAAAAATGCGGCTGTTGCAATTATTCCTGCGGCTCTGCTTGTAAACGGTGTATGCCGGATTGAAAACATCCCCGATATTAAAGATGTACGACTGATTATAGATATGCTTGTCCGTCTTGGGGCAAGTGTTACATATGTTGACGACACGACCATTGAAGTAAATTCTTCAAGGCTGAAAACTCATATAGCTCCTACGGAGCTTGCAAGCCGTATGCGTGCGAGCTACTATCTTCTGGGGGCTCTCCTCGGCAGAATGAACCGTGCGGAGGTTTCTCTGCCCGGCGGTTGTAATTTCGGTACACGCCCCATTGACCTGCACGAGAAAGGCTTCCGTGCAATGGGTGCAACAGTTGAAATAAAGGATGGGATTGTATATACCGAGGCTCAGCAGCTTACCGGAACAACAATCTATCTTGATACTGTAAGCGTAGGTGCAACAATAAACATCATGCTTGCAGCAGTCCTTGCTAAGGGCAGAACGGTCATAGAAAATGCCGCAAAAGAGCCGCACATAGTTGATGTGGCGAACTTTCTTAATGCTATGGGTGCAAATGTACGCGGTGCAGGAACAGATGTTATACGCATAAACGGAGTCCCTGAAATGAAAGGCGGCACATACAGTATTATCCCTGACCAGATTGAAGCAGGTACATTTATGCTTCTTGCGGCGGCAGCAGGCGGAGAAGTGCTTGTGAGGAATATTATTCCCACACATATGAACTGCCTGACCTCCAAGCTTGAAGAAATGGGCGTAAATGTTACCGAATATGATGACTCTATCCGTATTGAAAGTGACGGCAACCTTAAAGGAACATCTGTAAGGACAATGCCCTACCCCGGATTTCCCACCGACCTTCAGCCCCAGATGGTGGCACTTCTTTCTACCGTAGGCGGAAAAAGTACCGTTGACGAAAATGTGTGGGACAATCGTTTCCAGTATATATCTGAGCTTCTCAGTATGGGTGCTGACATCACCATAAACGGCAGGAGAGCAAGCATTTCAGGTGCAACTCTCCACGGGGCGGAAGTTACCGCAACTGACCTGAGGGCAGGTGCCGCACTCATAATTGCAGGTGCCGCGGCCGAAGGTGTGACGGAGATATCCTCCCCCCACTATATTGACAGAGGATATTCCGACATTGAACGTCGTTTGCGTTCAATAGGTGTTAAGATAGAAAGGATTTTTGAGGCAGACTAAGATGAATACTCCTCCAACCCCAACAATATCAATATGTCCCCTTTCCTCTGGAAGCAGCGGAAACTCAATATTGATACGCAGTGATTCCTGTGCCGTTCTTGTGGATTGCGGAATGACGGGAAAGGCGGCTGAAAACGAGCTTGCACAGGCAGGAATTTCACCCGAAAAGATAGATGCTATTATAGTAACCCACGAGCATATTGACCATATAAGCGGAGTGGGAATTATGTGCAGAAGATACAAAATTCCCGTGTACGCCACCCTCGGCACATGGAAAGCAATGATTAACTCAATAGGGAAAATTGATACATCCCTGATACGCTACATTGCAGCGGAAGTGCCTTTTGAAATCTGCGGAACTAAATTTTACCCCTTTTCCACCTCTCATGATGCGGCGGAAAGTATCGGTCTGATTTTCTCCAAAAATGAAAAGTACGGTGCAGTTGCAACTGATTTGGGTACTGTGACAAAGCATATCTTTGATTTGCTTTCCCCTTGTTCCATTGCCGTGCTGGAGGCAAATCACGACGAAGTAATGCTCAAAAACGGGCCGTATCCCATACATCTTAAGGAAAGGATTCTATCCGACCACGGTCACCTTTCCAATAAGTTGTGCGGTGCACTTTGCGCAAAATTAGTGCGTGAGGGAAAGCTCCGTCAGATAATGCTTGGACATCTCAGCACAGACAACAACACGCCGAGAAGAGCATATGAAACCGTGGCAAACAGCATTGAAGCAACAGGCTTTAAAGTCGGAGAAGAGGTTTCTCTTTATATTGCACAACGATACTGTATGAGCGAGGAGCTTATTGATTGATATGACAGTTAATATTATTTGTGTAGGGAAAATTAAAGAAGATTATTTTGTAAAGGCAACGGCTGAATTTGAAAAACGACTCAGCCGTTTTTGTTCGTTCAATGTGGTGTGTCTCCCCGACAGAAGCATTCCCGACAACGCCTCCCCTGCCGAGGAGCAGATTGTTCTTAAAAAAGAGGGGGAAGAAATCCTCAAAAAAATCGGCAAAAGTGACATTGTTGTCGCAATGTGTATTGAGGGGAAACAGCTTTCGAGCGAGGAACTGGCAGAAAAAATCCGTGATTTTCAAATGCAATCCTCCACTATTGATTTTATAATCGGTGGCTCGCTCGGACTTTCTGATGAAGTTAAAAGCAGAGCAAACCTCAAACTCAGTATGAGCAGAATGACATTCCCGCATAGGATTGCAAGGCTGATGTTGGAGGAACAAATATATAGGGCATTTAAAATTAATGCCAACGAAACCTATCATAAATAAAAAATGAGACACATTGGGGACAGTCCCCAATGTGTCTCATTTTATTTTTTCTTATTAAGGGGATTATATCCCCTTAATAATTTGGATTGCATCTCCTATAATATAAATAGTCAATCAGGTGTAACGCACACTCTGATTGTTGCGACACAAACTTAACGAGAAAAATCCGCTTCGGTTTTCGATGCGGATTCTTCTCTTTTATTTATGCTTATACACAAAAACGAAAACAATACAGAAAAAGAAAACCACGCCCAATAAATATTACGCCCCTGCGAGGGCGTTGAGGGGTGTGGGGAGAATCGCAACTCCCCACCGCTTTTCGCCATTTTGGCGTTCAAAATGGCACGCCCTCCTCGCACCCGAGGAAAAGGCTTACACTTCTGCAAAATGTTTAAAGAGTTTTAAACATTAAAACTCCGTGGAGCATATGCACCACGGAGTTTATTGACATTACTAACTTACTTTAAGTTATTCTTAAGTGTCTCAAGCTCTGCCTTAATTTCCTTGGGAAGTCTGTCACCAAACTGAGCGAAATATTTCTCCTGGTCTGCTACATCTTCCATCCATACAGCCTTGTCTACGCTGAGAAGTTCGTTAAGCTGAGCTTCAGAGATTTCAAGGTCGGTTGTATCGATGTCAGAAATTTCGGGAAGGAAACCGATTTCGCTTTCCTTAGCGTCTACCTTACCGTCGCAACGGTCAACAATCCAGTTAAGAACACGCATATTGTCACCGAATCCGGGCCACATGAAGTTACCCTCATCATCTTTTCTGAACCAGTTAACGTGGAAAATCTTGGGAGCCTTTTCAGGGTCCATCTTTGCACCCATTTCAATCCAGTGTGCAAAGTAGTCAGCCATATTGTAACCAACGAAGGGCTTCATAGCCATGGGGTCACGACGAACAACACCAACTGCACCTGTTGCTGCAGCAGTTGTTTCAGATGCCATTGTAGCACCTACGAATACACCGTGATTCCAGTCACGAGCCTGATATACGAGCGGAGCAGTCTTTGCACGACGACCGCCGAATACGATAGCACTAATCGGAACACCCTGAGGATTCTCAAATTCCTTGGAGATGCAGGGGCAGTTTACTGCAGGAGCAGTAAATCTGGAGTTGGGGTTAGCAAGGTTACCCTCATATGTCTTGCCGTTAACCTGCTTTCCTGTCCATTCTGTGCAGTTTTCGGGAGGATTCTTGTCAAGTCCTTCCCACCAAACTGTCATATCGTCGTTATTGATAGCAACGTTTGTGAAGATTGTGTTCTTCTTTGTTGCAGCAAGTGCGTTGAAGTTTGTCTTTTCACTTGTTCCGGGAGCAACGCCGAAGAAACCTGCTTCGGGGTTGATAGCGTAAAGTCTGCCATCCTCACCAATTCTGAGCCAAGCGATATCGTCACCGATTGTCCAAACCTTGTAGCCCTTTTCCTTGAGATATTCCGGAGGAATAAGCATTGCAAGGTTTGTCTTACCGCAGGCAGAGGGGAATGCAGCACAGATGTACTTAACTTCACCCTGAGGATTTTCAAGACCGAGGATAAGCATATGCTCAGCCATCCAGCCTTCCTTCATGCCCTGATAGGAAGCAATTCTGAGTGCGAAGCACTTCTTACCAAGAAGTACGTTACCGCCGTATGCGGAGTTAACGGACATAATTGTGTTGTCCTGAGGGAAGTGTACGATATATCTTTCGTCGGGATTTACATCCTTCTTAGCATGAAGACACTTAACGAAATCACCATCAGAGCCAAGAGCATCAAGAACGCTCTTGCCAACTCTTGTCATAATATCCATATTAAGTACAACGTAGATACTGTCTGTAAGCTCTACACCAATCTTGGAGAAAGGTGAGCCAACAGGGCCCATGGAGTAAGGAATAACATACATTGTTCTGCCTTCCATAGAGCCGTCATAGAGAGCGTTAAGCTTTGCATACATTTCCTTGGGAGCCATCCAGTTATTGATAGGACCTGCTTCCTCTTCTGTTTCTGTACAGATGAATGTTCTGTCCTCTACACGCGCTACGTCGTTAACAGCTGTTCTGTGGTAGTAACAGCCGGGGAGCTTCTCCTGATTAAGCTTAATCATTTCGCCTGTAGCTACCGCTTCTGCACGGAGAGCTTCAAGCTGCTCTTCGCTGCCGTCAATCCAAACCACGTTCTGAGGACGGCAAAGTGCTTTCATTTCTTCAAGCCAGGTAAGTACTTTTTTGTTATCTGTCATTTTAATATCTCCTTTCAAAATTCCAATTTTTCCTATTTAACATTATACATCCTAAATCGATATTTGTCTACTGTTTTTTTGAGTTTTTTACAAGATAATATGGCAAACCGGATAGATTTATCAGGTTGCCGTTAGAAAATAGTCACTCAGTTTACAAAATTCTTCTATTGAAAGTGCCTCCCCCCTTACCGTGGGTGAAAGTCCTACTGACTCAATCGCCTTGGAAACATCTTCCTTTGAGCCAAACGCCCCGCTTGACGAAAGGGCGTTTACGAGAGTTTTTCTTCTCTGTGAAAATGCCGCTTTAATAAGTTTAAAGAAAAGCTTTTCGTCCTTCGGATTAACCGAGGGAGCATCAAGAATCTCCATACTGACAACGGCACTGTCAACCTTGGGTGCAGGAATAAATGCAGTTGACGGAACATTTTTTATTATTTCGGGCTTTGAAAAATACTGCGTTGTTACGGTAATTGTACCGTAATCCTTACTGCCGGGTTTTGCACAAAGCCTCTCGGCAACTTCTTTCTGAATCATAACAACAATCTTTTTGAAAGGAAGCCTGCTTTCCAGAAGATTCATTATAATCGGGGTGGTTATATAATACGGGAGATTTGCCGCAACGCTTACGTCCATTCCGCAAAATTCGGTTTCCATAAGCTCTTTAAGGTTTACTTTAAGGCAGTCCTCCCATATGAAAGAAATATTGGAGAAGCCTGCAAGGGTTTCCTCAAGAACTTTCTCAAGCCTTTTATCAAGCTCAATTGAAACGACCTTTTCAGTGGTTTGAGCAAGTGCCGCGGTAAGGACACCGAAGCCGGGACCGATTTCTATTACACCCTGACTGTTTTCGCTGACTGCATCTGCCATAGCCATTGGCACAGATTCGTCTGTAATAAAGTTCTGCCCCATACTCTTTGAAAAGGTAAAGCCGTATTTTGAGCAAAGATATTTAACTATTTTGGGGTCTGTAAGGTTATACATTACTTTTCCTCCATTGCCGAAAGAGAATAATCCGAACTCCGATTTTAAAAGGCAGATTTTCGCTTTCGCTGTGTTAAAATACTCGGAAATACACAAAGTATTTCCTGCGTTTTTGCCTTGCGCAACCAAAAATCTGCACTTTTAAAATTCTGCGACCTGAAACGGATGGAATTTCGTATAAATTTTGGTGCGGAAGATGAAGCAAGGCTGACGCCTTGCGAAGATGACAAGCCGAAAGGTACCGAAACTACACTGTTTCAGGCGGGTTCGGACTATTTACTTTCGGCAAAGTTCAGAAAAACTTTCTATATACATATCGCAGGTTTCTTTAAGCTGTGTTGTGTACTGGCGGCTTCTTTCGTCATAGACTCCGCAGACAAGCATACCTGCCTTTTTTGCAGTTTGTGCCGCAGTAATCACATCCTCAAACACAAGGCACTTTTCAGGTGATACTCCTGCCTTTTGTGCGGCAAGAAGATACACCTTGACGGAGTTTTTTCCCTCGCCCGCTTCGCAGGTGTTGGCAAAGCCGTCAAAAAGGTCATATATTCCGTTGTTTTTAAGTGCAGGTTTAAAGAAGTATTCGGGGGAGCTTGTGCAAAGAACAATTTTCTTCCTGTTGTTTTTTAGATATTCAATAAACTCTTTTACAAAAGGCTTCATCAGGACATTATGGGAATATTCGTGGATTGCCATATCAGTCCATTCCTGCATAAGCTCCTCGGGAGTATCAGCCAGACCAAAACGGTTTTTCGTGTAGTTTGCAATCTCCGAAAAGCTCATTGCGGAAATATTATGAACATAGTCCTCAGGGACTTTTATTCCGCGTTTTTTCTCGAGGAATTCGTAATCTATCCTCTCCCATATTCCCAATGAATCCATTATGGTGCCGTCCATATCAAAGACAGCGGCATCAAATGTACTTAATTTCATAACATCACCTTATTTGGAGTAACGCTGAAGAAGATTGTTTTTAACCTCCCACAGCTTCTGAGACAAGTCCACATAATATGTGTGGGGGTTTTCGAAACGCTTAACCTCGTCCCAGATTGTTTCCACCTGTTCCCTGCAGTATTCACGAATTTCGTAAAGGGTTGGAAGCTCAGCAACCTTTTCTCCGTTTTCAAAAATTTTCACAAGGAGCTTTCTCGCGGTAAAGTTTGTAACCGTCTTACGCTTCCATGTGTGCACGGGGTCGAAGATTTCGTAAGGCTTGCTGTCGTCTATCTCCTCATTATGGAGAGTCATAACGTCAGCAATTGCCTTGCCAGTTTCATTATCATAAAGTCTGTAAACCTGCTTGAAATCGGGAGTTGTAATTTTTGCAGGATTTTCACTGATTTTAATTTTGGGAACAACTTCACCGTTTTCCTCAACGCCTACAAGCTTGTACACACCGCCGAATACAGGCCAGCTTCTTGCTGTAATAAGCCTTTCACCAACGCCGAAGGAGTTAATCTGTGCACCGTGGGAGAGAGTGTCACGGATGATATATTCGTCAAGTGAGTTGGATACAACAATACCGCAATCCTCAAATCCCTCTTTGTCCAATTCCTTACGGATTTTTTTGGTAAGATAGGTAATATCTCCGCTATCAATACGCACTCCCTTGGGCCTGTGTCCTGTGGGGAGAATTACTTCCTTGAACACCTTTATGGCATTGGGAAGTCCGCTTTTAAGGACATTATATGTGTCAATAAGAAGTGTACAACTGTCTGGATAGGCCTCGGCATATGCCTTAAATGCGTCGTATTCTGTGGGGAACATCTGCACCCAGCTATGCGCCATTGTACCGATTGCAGGTATGCCGTAAAGCTCGTCACTAAGGGTGTTTGCTGTACCTACACAGCCTGCAATATACGCCGCCCTTGCACCGAGTATTGCACTGCTTGCACCGTGAGCACGGCGGGAGCCAAACTCCATAACTGCCCTGCCCTCTGCGGCACGGACAATTCTGTTTGTTTTGGTGGCAATAAGCGTCTGATGATTCACCAGAAGAAGAAGCATCGTTTCAACGAGCTGTGCCTGAATTGCAGGTCCCTTGACAATTACCAGAGGCTCATTGGGAAATACAGGCGTACCCTCGGGCATTGCCCATACGTCGCAGGAAAATTTGAAGTTTCTGAGATATTCAAGAAACTGTTCATCAAAAAGGTTTCTTGAACGAAGATATTCTATATCCCCCTCATCAAATTTAAGGTTAGATAGATATTCTACAACCTGCTCCGTACCTGCCATAATGGCAAAACCGCCGTCATCGGGAACACTGCGGAAATAAAGGTCGAAATAACACACCTTCTCCCCCGTTCCGTTCTTGAAATAGCCGTTTGCCATAGTAAATTCATAGAAATCTGCAAGCATCGAGTAATTTTGTTCTTTCAACATAGTAACATCTCCTGTTTTTTAAAACAGAGTTATTGACAAAATCAATAACTCCCCTTCCAACCATAATCCGCCACCTGTAAATTCAGGGGATTATTAAGGGGTTTTCCCCTTAATGATAAAATCGCCAAAATCGGGGGCGTGTACCTCGATTTTGGCTCCTTACAAGGGCTGGCACGGTGAGTGCCGCGCGAGCGTAAGCCCTTTTCTCGAACTGAAATGTTTTATGAAATAAAACTTTCGGTTCGAAAGGCTGACCTTGTCAGCCGTTAACCGTTTTCAATGGCATCTTCAAGCCAGAATTCTGCAATATCAATTGCTTCGAAAAGACTTTCACGGGTTGCTTTCTTGATAACCTTTTCCTTGCCTACGCCCTTGTTGGTGCAGAGGTCAATTGTTACGCTGTCCGCAACTTCAAGGTCGCCAACCTTTTTCTTGGACTTGATTGTGAAAATGATAATATATCTTTCGCTGAGGTCACCGTAATAAATTGTATCTCCACGGCGTACCATGGGCTTACCCTTGTAGGTAAAAAGCTTCTGTTCTGCTGCCATTAATACTCTCTCCTTTATATAAACAAATAGTTTGCATAATTATTTAGTCTATTCTACCACAAAAGTTTAAAATAGTAAAGTATTTTTTGATATGTTTCTTCTGCATATATTTTTAGCCAAAAAACTATTGATAATTTCTCTCCTTTGTGATATACTTATAAAGCTGTACCGGCTGGGGAGGTAGCGGTGCCCTGTATCCGCAATCCGCTATAGCGGAGGTTATGTCCCCGATTGAGGCGTTTTTTCAGTACGGCTGGAGCATTTAAGTGGTGTTGACGGTTGGGTCTTGCGCAATATCGGCCCGTGAACCTTGTCAGGCGGGGAACCGAGCAGCAATAAGCGGTCTCCGGTATGTGCCGCGAGGGTGCCTGACCCGAGCTAACTGAATGATTTCCGCGTAATGGATAACGTCGATTTCGGGGTGTACAGCGAAATGCGGATGGCAACGCCATCCTTTCGAAGCAAAAGTTTTATTACATAAAAGCATTTGCTTCGAAAAAAGGGCTTTCGCTCGCGCGACACTCACCGTGCCAGCCCTTGCAAGGAGTCAGAAACGAGGTACACGCCCCCGTTTTTGACGAATTTTAATATATCATCAAGGGATAAAAACAAATGGTTTTTTATCCCTTTCATTAAATAAAAGGAGGTATTTGCATGGAGCATCAGACTCTTTACAGAAAGTGGCGGCCGAAAACTTTTGATGATGTTGTAGGTCAGCAGCACGTGACACAGACTATTAAAAACGAAATAAAGAACAATGTATGCGGACATGCATTCCTTTTCTGCGGAACACGCGGCACAGGTAAAACCTCCACAGCAAGAATCCTCAGTAAAGCCGTAAACTGCGAAAATCCTGTTGACGGAAACCCCTGTAACAAATGTGCTACCTGTCAGGGTATTGAAAACGGCAGTATAATGGATATTATTGAAATTGATGCTGCAAGCAACAGCGGTGTTGACAATATCCGTTCCCTCCGTGAAGAAGCGGCATATACAGCCGCCGTTACAAAGTACAAAGTATACATTATCGACGAAGTACACGCTCTCAGCAAGGATGCTTTTAACGCACTTCTGAAGCTTTTGGAAGAGCCTCCGGCTCACGTTAAATTTGTTCTGGCTACGACCGAGGCAAACAAGGTTTTAGGAACAATTTCCTCACGTTGCCAATGCTTCGACTTTAAGAGAATTACTCCTGAGGATATTTACGGCAGACTCGAATATATCTGCAATGCCGAGGGCATTATGGCAGAGGACAAGGCTCTGCGTATGATTGCCGGGCACGCTGACGGCTCTCTCCGTGACGCATTAAGCGCACTTGAGCCGTGTATTGCCGCAGGCAGAGAGATTGACACAGAATTTGTGGCAGACTTTCTGGGCAGGGCTGAAAACCATTCGGTACTTGAGCTTTGCGACTCAATAGGCAGAAATGATGCGGCAGGAGTAATTAGTTGTATTGATGAAGTTTGTTCGAGGGGTAAGAACCTCTCCCCCTTTATAGAAACGCTTATCCGTGCAATGCGTGATATGCTTATTATTTCCGTTTCGGGGCAATGCAAAAGTGATTTTGACGAAACTGAATATGAATCTCTTAAAGAAAGCAGTTCAAACTATTCAACTGAAAAGTTGCTGTTTGCAATAAAGACCCTTTCAGAAGCTGTTTCCACAGCAAGATTTATGACTAACCCCAGAGTAGTCTTTGAGGCGGCACTTATTAAGCTGTGTACAAAGAGCAATGACGGAAGCTATGAAGCGCTTCTCAGCAGAATTGCAGAGCTTGAAAAAAAGATTGAAAGCGGAAATATTTCCGTACCCCCTGCAAAAGCAAAGCCCGTTCGTGAAGAGAAATCAGCTCAAAAAATTGAAGAGCCTGTTCCCCAGCCAATTCCTGACCTTCCCCCAAGCGAATTTCTGAGCAAGATTAAGGGTGCATGGCCTGAAATTATGACAGACCTGTCCCAGAGCATATTGCTATACACGACGCTTATAAATGTTGAGCTTCGGGAAGAAAACGGCAAGCTGGCACTCACATTCCCTGACGACGGTGGAAGAGCAATGCAGGATATGGTGGCAGAGGGTATTGACCTTATAAACGGAGCAATCAAGTCCCACACAGGTCTTGATGTGCACACAGTAACGAGGCTGCAGAGTGATTTTTCAACACTCAAAGCAAAGAAAAAAGAGCATGACCCTATGGAAGATATAATGAATTTACCAATAACCAACATAGATTAAGAAAGGATGTTTTAAATATGGCAAGAGGCGGCGGATTCCCCCGTAATATGGGTATGGGTGGTATAGGCAATATGAACAATATGATTAAGCAGGCCCAGAAAATGCAGGAAGAGATGTTAAAGGCACAGGAACAGCTCAATGAACAGGAGTTTGAAGCAAGCGTTGGCGGTGGTGCTGTATCCGTAAAGGCAAACGGCAGAAAAGAGCTTGTTGAACTTACCATTTCTCCTGATGCAGTTGACCCTGATGATGTTGAAATGCTTCAGGATATGATTGTGTCGGCTGTTAATGAAGTTCTTAGAAAAGCTGATGAAGCTCAGGCTAATAACCTTAAAGGATTGACAGGCGGTCTTAATATCCCCGGACTTTTTTAAAAGCGAGTTGAATTAAATGTATCCCGTATCATTACAGGAGCTTATTGACGAATTTAATAAACTTCCCGGCATTGGTCACAAAAGTGCAGTAAGACTTGCGTTCCACGTGATGAATATGCCCGAGGAAAAGGTGCATAAATTTATTAACGCTGTGAACAGAGCGAAAACAAGCGTACACCTTTGCAGTAAGTGTCAGAACCTTACGGACAAGGACGTATGCGACATTTGTTCATCTAACAAGCGTGACACACATATAATCTGCGTTATGGAAAGTCCCAAGGATGTGACTGCCCTTGAAAAAACCAAGGAATACAATGGACTTTACCACGTTCTCCACGGGGCAATCTCCCCCATGGACGGGGTTGGTCCGGATGATATTAAGATTAAGGAGCTTATTTCCCGTCTTACCCCCGAAGTGACCGAGGTTATTATGGCAACAAACCCCACTGTTGAGGGCGAGGCTACCGCTATGTACATAGCAAGACTCCTAAAACCGATAGGGATTACTGTTACACGAATTGCCCACGGAATCCCCGTAGGCGGTGACATTGAGTACGCCGACGAGGTTACTCTTACCCGTGCTATTGAGGGTCGCCGCGAAATATAAAGGAAACCCCGCAACCAAAAAGGTTGCGGGGGTTTTGTTTATTTAGCACTTTCAAGAAGTGTTTCTAATTCCTCTTTAGTATATTTATAAATGTTATCACAGAAGTGGCAGGTGATTTCGGCTTTGCCATCTTCTTCTATAATTTTTGTAAGTTCATCTTTGCCGAGGCTGATAAGTGCACGGTCTGTACGGTCGCGGGAGCAATCGCACATATATTTAGTGGGGACATTATCAAAATATTCAATCTCGTAATCTGAAAGAAGCTGTTCTACGATATCCTCGGGTTTTTTACCGTTAGAAAGCATTTCAGTAACAGATGAAATTGACTGAATAGTTTTTTCCACATTGTCAATATCCTCATCATATGCACCGGGAAGCACCTGCAGAATAAAACCCCCTGCCGCCTTGATAGTATAATCCACATCAACAAGCACACCGAGGGCAACTGCCGTGGGGAGCTGTTCACTTGTTGCATAGTACTGTGTCAAATCCTCGGCAACCTCACCGTTAACAAGAGGAACCTGTCCTACATA
>JAZOSB010000042.1:0-24372 GCA_045656865.1 Clostridia bacterium
GAGATTGCAAAGACAATCTCCATATTCGGTGACAATGACGCAGAGGTCACACCCGTTCCCATTCCGAACACGGTAGTTAAGCTCTGCAGTGCTGATGATACTTGGTGGGAAGCCGCCTGGGAAAGTAGGTCGTCGCCGGAACTAAAAAAAGCAAGTCATTTGACTTGCTTTTTTTGTTCTGCTTTTAATATAATCAAACTGCGTTAACACATCATATAATGATTCTGGAACTAATATTTCGGGAGAGTTTTTATATGATGAATTATTTAGCATTAGCATCAATTTTGAAAAGGCCGCCTGCAGCGTATGCAAATGTGCGAGGAAAGGATGAGTATGCATCAGTAAAGGCGAACGTCTTTTTTTACAGGCTGATGGAAAAGATATTTGTAGTGGTAGATGCACAGGGACTTCCCAAAAAAGGGGGAGAGTGCGGAAAAAATGTCTTTGGTTTCCACATTCATAGTGGGGAAAGTTGCACCGGAAACGAAACTGACCCGTATGCAGATGCAAAAACCCATTACAATCCCTATAATTGTCCACACCCCGAACATTCGGGCGATATGCCGCCTATTTTCGGAAATAACGGAAGTGCATTTATGGGATTTGTAACCGACAGATTCACGATAGATGAAATAGTGGGTAAAACTGTAATCATACATTCAAAAGCGGATGACTTTACAACACAGCCTAGCGGAAATTCAGGAGAGAAAATTGCTTGTGGCATAATAAAAAAATGATGTACACGCAAAAAATCCCCAATTTGGGAATTTTTTGCGTGTTTTCTTGACTCATTTAGCTTTGAGTGGTATAATAACCGAGGAATTTCACAAGATAAGGGAAAAAGGAGTTTATTATGCTTGACAATATCTTAACAGTAGGAAACTATGTGCTGATACTGTTTGTGTTAATTGGAGTTGGTTTCGTTTGTAACAAAATAAAGCTGATTTCGGGAAAAACCGTAAAGGAAATGACAGATTTTGTCCTTTACATTGTTACCCCCTGTGTTATTATAAACTCATATCAGCGAGAGTTTGATGAAAAAATGCTCAAGGGACTTATAATAACCCTTGCTGCCTCGGCTGCATCCTATGCAGTAACTATTCTGCTGGCACATCTTCTTGTGAGGGACAAGGATAAAAAGAGAGAAAAGACCCTTCGTTTCGGTACAGTTTTTTCAAACTGCGGATATATGTCCCTGCCTCTGCAGCAGGTACTCCTGGGCTCCGAGGGTGTGTTTTACGGAACAACCTATATAATGGTTTTCCAGATTATGCTGTGGACCTATGGCGTTATAGTTATGAGTGGAGATATGAAGAATATTTCCCTTAAAAAAATCCTTATAAACCCCGGTGTGACAAGCTCTTTTGTGGGTGTGTTGTTTTTCCTTTTCTCAATCACGCTTCCATCTGTTATAGGAGAGCCAATAAAGCATCTTGCGGCACTTAACACCCCGATTCCGATGATTATAGTCGGTTTCCACCTTGCCAATGCAAACTTTAAAATAAAGGGGATTGCTCCTTTTGTAACCTTGCTGTTAAGACACATTGTGTCACCTGTTATTTTGCTTGTGGGACTGTGGCTGTTCGGTATGACAGGACCAATCGTTACTGCATGTGTGATTGCGGCATCTTCTCCAGTGGCGGCTGCAACTACAATGTTCTCCGAAAAATTCGGCAGGGAAACAGAGCTTTCCGCAACTATGGTGTCGGTATCAACAATTCTTGCAATAATTACCATGCCAATATTGGTAGGTTTAGCACTTGGATAATTAAATGGATGGCAACTGATGTTGCCATCCATTTATATTACCTCTATCCCCATTGCTCTTATTTTTTCAGGACATTATCATCAGGAAAAGAATCTGTGACAAAACAATTCTTGAATTTAAATAAACCTTTTCAGTAAAAAACGGCTTTCTCACGAAAGCTGTTTTTTTCGTATAACCATCTTGCATAATTTGTCAGATTATGTTAAAATATGTATATAAATTATTTAGGAGGGTTTTATTATGCCGGTTCAAGCAACATTAGTTTTAGGTTTTATAGGCGTAATTGCAGCAATGATTTGCATCTATGTTCTCATTATGCCTGAGGGAAAGTATCGTACACTTAATCCTTTCTGCAGATGGTTGTCTGACCTTTTTAATTTCAGAAGCCTCTGGTTGGAATCCATCATTAAGTTTTTCTACATACTTTCAACAGTAGCTTGTGTTATTTTTGGATTTTTGATGCTCTTCTCCGTAGTTGAATATTATTACGATTACTCTCAGAGTCTGGCACTTCCGGGATTGCTTCTTTTGGTTTTGGGACCTGTGATTGTGCGTCTTGTTTATGAGGGAACTATGATGTTTATTATCCTCGTAAAGAATACAATGCAGATTAACAACCGTCTCAGAAATAATATGAGCGAGAAGCAGGAAGAACCTGTTGAAGAAGAACCTGCACAGCCTGTAATCGAGTATTGTGAAAAGTGCGGAAAGCAGATTGAGGATGACGTAATTTTCTGCTCAAACTGCGGAAATAAAGTAAGATAATAGTTGTAGAAATAAATGCCCCCTCGGAATTTCCGAGGGGGCTAAAATTATTCTATAATTCCTAATTCTATTTTGTATTCTAAAATACGCAGTACTGATTCGTTGATTCTTTCTTCTGTGATTCTGCCGTCCTCGACGGCTTTTATAACGGCGGGAATCTGTTCTGTAAAATCCGTACAGCACAGCAGGTTATTTCCTGCAATTACCGCCTGCACAGCGGCAGATTCATTGTCTGTGTAAAGCCCGATTGCATCCATTGCAAGGTCGTCTGTAATGATAAGTCCATCAAACTGGAGTTCCTCACGGAGTATTCTTATAACAGAGGGGGAAAGGGAAGCAGGCCTTTCTTTATCCATACATTCCACAATGTTGTGGGACACAAGCACTACACCTGCACCCTCGTCAATTCCTGCTTTGAATGGTAGGAAATCGTACATTGCAAAGATTTTGTAGGGTCTTTTATCAATGGCAATTCCCGTATGGGTATCGGAATTGTTTCCGTATCCGGGGAAATGCTTCAGCACACTTCCTATACCTGCCGAGTTCATTTCAGAAACAATGGTCTTTACATAGGTTGCCGTATCTTCGGGATTTAGTGCAATGCTTCTGTCAAACATAAAGTCGTCAGGGCTTTGCGATATGTCGCAGACGGGGGCAAAATTCATATTGATGCCCAAACCAAGGAGAAATTCCGATTTTTCCTTTGCATCTTTCTTTACTGCCTCAAATCCGCCCTCCTTGTAAAGCTCCTGAGGGGAGGGGAAAGGCTTATCCCGAAACTGCGGATAACGGCTTGCACGGTTTACTATACCGCCCTCTTCATCAACGGCAATAAACATAGGGATATTGACCGCATCCTGATAGCTCTGCAGTGTGGCTTTAAAGGTTTCGGGGTCGGAATTTTTGAAATCCTGACCGAAAAGGATATATCCGCCCAGGTTGTATTTTTTGGCGTAAATATCTGCGTCGACAGAGGGACAGCGTGCAATAAACATCTGCCCGACCTTTTCGGAAAGTGTCATATTTGACAAAAGCTCCTGCGGAGAGGAGCTTTTATTTTGTTGTGAAGATTCTTTGTTGCACGCTGTTAAAATAAGCACCATACAAAGAATACAGAAAAATAATTTTTTCATTCTATCACTACTCAATGTTAAAAAATCTTTTTGCGTTTTCCGTGGTGATTTCTTCCACCAATTCGGGGGAAACGCCCTTTATTTCGGCAATCTTTTCTGCAACATAGTGGATATAAAGACTGCTGTTTCGCTTACCTCTGTGGGGAGTAGGTGCAAGGTACGGGCTGTCCGTTTCAATCACAAGACTTTCAAGGGGAATGTATTTCACAGCCTCGACCGTGCGGACATTGTTCTTAAATGTCACCGTACCGCCTATCGCAATGGTAAGCCCCATATCAAGCAAAATTTTTGCCGTTTCCTTGCTTTCACTGAAGCAATGCATCAGCGCACCGCCGCCCTTATACTCGCTTTTTAAAATATCAAGGGTGTCCTTGCAGGCATCACGGCAATGAATCACAAAGGGGAGATTAACAGTTTTTGCAATGTCAATCTGCTTTGCAAAGGCCTCTCTCTGCACGGCTCTGTCCACAAAATTATAATAGTAGTCAAGCCCGATTTCACCGATTGCCTTAACCTTGGGATGCTTTGCATACATTCTGATAGCATCCAAGGCTCGGTCGTTCATATCCTCCGTATGATTGGGGTGAACGCCTGCCGTAGCATAGACAAAATCGTACCTTTCTGCAAGGGCAACGCTTCTTTTTGTAGATTCAATTCCGCAGCCTGCGTTGACAATATAGCCAACGCCGTTTTCTTTCATAGAGGAAAGAAGTTCATCACGGTCAGAATCGAACTTTTTATCGTAATAATGTGCGTGTGTATCAAACAGCATCAGCGAACTTCACTTCCCAGTTCCATATCGCCCACGGGTGATACAATAGAAAGCTGATTGTCGTTTGCTGCACAGAGAATCATACCGAAGCTGTCCTCGCCGCAAAGCTTTACGGGTTTAAGGTTTGCAACAATTACAACCTTTTTGCCGATAAGGTCCTCGGGCTCGTAATACTGTGCAATACCGCTTACAACCTGCCTTTTTTCATAGCCGAGGTCAAGCTGGAGCTTGAGGAGCTTCTTCGCCTTTTTGATTCTTTCGCAGGCAATTACCTTTGCCACGCGAAGCTCTGTCTTCATAAAGTCATCAATTGTGATTTCTTCCTTTGCTTCGGGCTTTTCTATTACAGGCTCTTTTGCCTTTGCGGCTTCTTCTTCAATTGCTTTAAGCTCTGCCTCGACATCAATTCTGGGGAAGAGGACCTCGCCCTTTTCTACGGTAAAGCTCTTCTGCACGCCCCATGTCTTTGCACTGTCCCAACCTGTAACGGTTGCGCCAATCTGCTTCTGAATAAGGGGAGTGGTACGTGTCATTACGGGAGCAATAAGCTCGGAAGCAATTCTGATTGCTTCGCAAAGGTTATACATAACTGTTTCGAGTCTGTCTTTCTTACTTTCATCCTTTGCAAGTGCCCACGGAGTTGTTTCGTCAATGTATTTATTAGTTCTGCTGATAAGCTTCCATATTTCTGCAAGTGCCTGAGAGAACTGATAGCTGTCCATTAGCTCCTCAACCTTTGCAGGAACTTCCTTTGCAAGTGCGATAAGGTCAGCATCCATAGTGTCTGCAACACCCTTGTCGGAAGCAGTACCGCCGAAATATTTCTCAACCATACTTACAGTACGGCTTACAAGGTTACCGAGGTCATTTGCAAGGTCGGAATTGATGCGGTTAATAAGTGCCTCGTTGTTAAACACACCGTCAGCACCGAAGGGCATCTCTCTCATAAGGAAATAACGGATTGCATCAACGCCGTATTTTTCAACTAACTTCACGGGGTCAACTACGTTACCCTTGGACTTGCTCATCTTTCCGCCGTCAAGGAGAAGCCAGCCGTGACCGTAAACCTGCTTGGGCAGGGGAAGGTCAAGTGCCATCAGCATTGCAGGCCAGATGATGGAGTGGAAACGAACGATTTCCTTACCTACAAGGTGAACATCAGCAGGCCAGTATTTCTTAAAATCAGCATCATCATCGGAGAATGCACCAAGAGCGTTGATGTAGTTTGTAAGGGCGTCAAGCCATACATAAACAACGTGCTTGGGGTCAAAATCTACGGGAACACCCCAGTCGAAGCTTGTTCTTGAAACACACAAATCCTCAAGTCCGGGGATAAGGAAGTTGTTGAGCATCTCATTCTGACGGATTGCGGGCTGGAGGAAGTCGGGGTTGTTCTTTATAAGCTCAATAAGTCTGTCCTGATACTTGGAAAGCTTGAAGAAATAGCTTTCCTCCTTTGTTTTTTCAACTGCTCGTCCGCAATCGGGACACTTGCCGTCAATGAGCTGATGCTCTGTCCAGAAGGACTCGCAGGGGGTACAATACCATCCCTCATACTCACTCTTGTAGATATCACCCTTTTCGTAAAGGATGTTGAAAATCTTCTGTACAGCCTTAACGTGGATTTCGTCTGTTGTACGGATAAATTTATCATTGGAAATATCCATAAGCTGCCACAGTTCTTTAATTCCTTTTACAATGTTATCAACATACTCCTGAGGAGTAACGCCCCTCTCCTGGGCAATACGCTGAATCTTCTGACCGTGTTCGTCTGTACCGGTCAGAAACATTACATCGTAGCCCTGCGCCCTTTTATAACGCGCAATGGTGTCAGCGGCAACTGTGCAGTAGGAATGTCCTATATGCAGCTTGTCACTGGGATAGTATATTGGGGTAGTAATGTAAAACTTTTCTGCCATATTTATCAACCTCTTTCGGTGTATTTTGCTCTTATTTTTTCAAGTGTTTCGGAAAAATCCTCGGGTAGCGGTGCTGTAAAGCTCACTTTTTCACCGGTTCTGGGATGGATAAAGCCTATTTCTCCTGCGTGAAGAAGCTGACCCACAAGAGAAAATTCCTCTTTTTTCAGTCCGTAGATTTTATCACCCAATATGGGGTGTAGAATGTGTTTCGTATGGACACGAATCTGATGTGTCCGTCCCGTCTGCAATTTGCACCTGATAAGGGTGTATTTCCCGAATCTTTCCAAAACGGTTATATGTGTAACGGCATCTCTTCCGTCTTTTTTTGCAATTGCCATTTTTTTGCGGTCATTTGTGTCACGGGCAATGGGAGCATCCACAGTGAAGCTGTCTTCCTTTATATTGCCGTGAACGATTGCAAAATATGTCCGCGACAAGCTGCGGTCACTAAGCTGGTCGGTCAAGGACTGATGGGCGGTATCGTTTTTTGCCACCACTAAAAGCCCTGTAGTATCCTTGTCAATTCTGTGAACAATTCCGGGTCTCATTACTCCGTTTATCCCCGATAAATTGTCTCCGCAATGGTGCATAAGCGCGTTGACAAGCGTTCCGTCCTCGTTACCTGCGGCAGGATGAACTACCATACCGCGTGCCTTATTGATTACAAGGAGGTCATCGTCCTCGTAGACAATATCGAGGGGAATATCCTGCGCCTCAACATCAAGCTTTTTTACTTCCGGCAGGGAAAATTCAATACAGTCGCCCTCCTTAACCTTAAAGGAGGCACGTACTGCCTTGCCGTTTACGAAAACCTCACCTCCGTCAAAAAGCTTTTTCAGAAAGCTTCTTGAAAGGTCAGGCATATTTTCTGCTATATATACATCACAACGGGCATTACTGCACGCTGTCAGTTTCAGTAGGTTCTTTGTCATCAGCTTCTTTTTCTTCCTTCTTCTTAAAAATATCGGAAAAAGCATAGAGAATATACAGCCCTGCACCTATACAAACGAAGCAGTCTGCAATATTGAATACAGGAAATTCTATAAAATCTACCAATATAAAATCACGGACATAGCCTAAGAAAAGTCTGTCAATAAAATTACCTGCAGCACCGCCTGCCATAAAGGCAAGTGCCCATTTTTCAAGCCGTGAATGAGGGTGTGTTTTTATAATGTAGTAAAGAACTCCAAAAAACACAATTATTGTAATAATGAGGAAGAAAACCCTTGCTCCCTGCAAAATTCCGAAAGCCGCACCCTCGTTTTTTACATAGGTAAAGCTCAGAATTTCGGGGATGATGGTTTTAACCTCTCCCAATGCAAAATGTCTGGTGGTAAGTACTTTTGAAATCTGGTCCAGGGCAATAATAAGTATTGCCGCAATAATATAAATCATAATTTAACTCCACGCATTGAGGTGGGGGTTAGATGCCCCACACCTTAAGTGTAATAAATATTCTGTCCTTTTTACTTGTTCCGCCTACGGAGAGGGTGGCTTTGCCCTTACCGCGTAGGGAAATAATATCCCCGTCTTTAAGGTGAAAGTCGTTTTTCATTACCTGAATTCCGTTTATAAAAACGAGCCCGCCTGCAATAACCTCACTTGCCTTGCTTCTGCCTTTACCAGAAAAGAGGGAAATAACCGCATCAAGACGGAGTGAGGAAACTGTTCCTGTAATGGGCTTAAAGCTTTTTTCGGGAACTTTTATTTCTGAAAGGGGCACAATCTCGCACTTGACACCGACTCTGCCGACTTTTTCAAGGGAATTTAATACATAGGAAGAAATCTCCCCGGAAAGAATGACAAAGGCTTCCTTTTCGCAAATGATAATATCGCCACACTTCTCCCTTTTTATACCCAATCCCAGAATGCTTCCGAGGAAGTCGCGGTGGGAAAGAGAGCTTATCATAGGTGAAGAAATTTTCACGGCACAGATGGGGAAAGACGGCTCCTCATAATCGGGAATAAATGCCACCATCTGTCTTTCCGCCCCGTCAAAACCGCCGAAAAGAATCGGCTCCATTGGTAGAAAATCCTTTCGGGAAAGAAGCTCGGAAATGCTGTTTTCGGACAGAAAATCTCCGTACACACCGCAACCATACCTGTCAGCCTTAACCGCTATATCAAAAATATGGGCAAACATAACGCTGTGGCGTGCATCAAGAGAATAAAGGAACCTTTCCTTGCTTATTCCTCCCATGGGAAGAACTCTGCATTCTGAAGCTCGTCGCGAACATCTGCCATAATGTCAACATTATAAGGAGCTACAAGGAAGATACCCTTTGCAACCTTCTGTGTGCTTCCCTGAAGTGCGTAGGATGCACCGCTTATAATATCGATAACTCTGCGGGAAATATCCTTGTCAAGCTTTTCAAGATTAACAACAACGGGCTTTTTGTTGCGGAGATGGTCTACAACCTCTTTTGCTTCGTCAAAACGCTCAATAGAAACTACAACAACCTTCATCTGTGTTGTTGCCGCGATGCTTACAATTTTGGATTTTTTTGCTGCGGAAGAACGGGCAGACTCCATGGGAGCAGCTTCAGTTTCTGCGGCAAAATCTACTTCTTCATCATCTTCGGGTCCGAAAATAAGGTCGCTGATTTTTTTTGTGAAATTCATAACAAATCCTCCTAAAATATATGTTTACTAAAATTATTATCCTTTAAAAACAGCACGTCCTACTCTTACCAGAGTTGCACCTTCCTCAACGGCAATCTCAAAATCATTGCTCATACCCATTGAAAGAATGGATGCACCGTCTTTTTTGTGGGAGTCAAAAAGCTCCTTTGCTTTTTTGAATATGCTTCTAATCTCGCTTTCGGGTGCACCTAAGGGTGCCATGGTCATAAATCCTCTGAAACGGATATTAGAGAGCATTCCTATCTCTTTAATTATATTAGGGATTACGTCTGTTGTCAAACCATATTTGCTTTCCTCGCCCGAAATGTTAACCTCAAGCAAAATGTCCTGTATAATCTTGAGCTTTTCTGCATGCTCATTTATTGCAGATGCTATCTGGAGGCTGTCTACGGAATGAATGAGTGATGCCTTCCCGACAACATATTTTACCTTGTTTGACTGAAGATGCCCTATAAGATGCCAGTTAGCACCCTCTATCTTGTCAAGCTTGTCACGAAGCTCCTGAGGTCGGTTTTCACCGAAAATCTTTTCGCCGAGAGAAACCGCTTCCGAGATGGTTTCGGCATCAATCGTTTTAGATACGCAAACAAGAGTTACCTCTTTGGAATTTCGCCCGGCTCTGAGGCACGCATCCTCAATTTTTTTATGAACGGTTTCAAGGTTATTCTTTAAGTTCATTGCGGTTTGCCACCTCCGGATTTACCAAAATGTCATCATAAAGTCTGAGAGGAGAAAACTTCACCTCGGCAGGGGGAGTAAAGCTGCTTCTTACAATATAGTAGTCTTCCTCCTGCAGAATAATATCAACGGCGCGGAAGGATATGGCATCATTTCTGTTTATGACATAAACGCCAGTTACTCCGTCCACGACCCTTATAGCCGCCGCAGGGACATAAAGCCCGTTGTATTCCTCGTAGCAGATTTCAAAATCCACTTTCCGTTTTTCAAAAATACCGGAAATATCGCGTGTGCATTTGAGTAAAACGGCACAGCTTCCTGCTTCATCCTCGTTTATCGCCAGCACTGTTGCCTTAACCCCCGTAGATTCGTCAATGGAGAGTGTGACAGCACTTCCTGTTTTAAGAGGTGCAGTCTTGTCCGCTTCAAGGACACAGGCAAGGTACCACGCATATGTGTCTATGATTTTTCCTATGCTTCCTGCGTCGGGAGTGTGATTTTTAAGGGTATTTTCAAACTCGTAAATTTCCGAGGTGGAAATAGCTGTGATTTCCGTTTCCTTGATTGTTCTTTCAAGACCGTCGAGAGAGGCATAGAAATATCCTGCAGCAGGGGAACGTACCTCCTGACGGATTCCGCCGAGCTGCTGCTCAAGCTCGTACTTTTTGCCTTTAAGCTCTGACAAAAGATTTGCCGTTGAACCGCGCTCGTCCGTGGTATCCTTTTTTATGAGCAGATTGGAAAGCTGAGCCGCGTTTTCCGTTGCTGACAGAAAATTTTGATTTCTGACATCCTCACGGATTGACGCAGAAAGATTCTTAAGTCCGGAGAAAATACGTGCTTCATCCGAGGCGTACATATTGGAAAAGCTGTTTGCCTTTTCAATATCGTCAATTCGTTTTGTTATAGATTTAAGCTGATTAACAAGCTCCTCATTATAATTACCGCTGATGGTAATTCCCAGACTGCCGTTTTTGGAAACTCTTGTCCCATCCTGAACACCCGACTCGAATGCTCCCTTGGACTCGGGCGATACCACCGTTTCATTTCGGAGAATATACCCTTCTCCGTTTATTGTTTTACGGACATTAATGGTTTGTGTCGTTTCTGTATCAAAAGGCGCACTGCAATAGCTGACTGTACTTATGAAAGTCAGAAGTAGTGAAAAAAACAGAAATCTTTTCAGGTGTTTATTCATTTTTAGTGTGCGCCTCCTTTTCGTATAATAAATATATTTTACAGAGCTTCACTCTGCTCCTTTTCTACCGCCATAAAGTTTACGGGGTAGGTGGGGATAATAGTAGAAATTGCGTGTTTATAGATAAGCTCCTGCTTACCGTCACAATCAAGGACTACCGTGTAGTTGTCGAAGCCTGTTACAAGGCCCCTTATCTGAAAACCGCTTACAAGGAAAATTGTAATAGCCTGCTTGTCTTTTCTTACCTGATTGAGGAATACGTCCTGCAAATTAACCTGTGTTTTCATTGTCAAAATCCTTTCTTGTTAATTAATTCTTCGGCTTGCTTTTGTGCGTTTTTAAAGTCAAGCCAATGTACTTCGTTGTTCTTTCTAAGCCACGTCAGCTGTCTTTTGGCATATCTGCGTGTGTTTCTTTTCAAAAGCTCCACCATCTCATTATAGGTGCATAAGCCTTTAAAATACCATACCGCTTCGCGGTAGCCTATTGCCGCCGCAGCGGTTGTCATTCGGGGGAGATTTGGGAGAACAAATTTCCTGACCTCGTCCAAAAGTCCGTCTTCAAGCATTATATCTACCCTTTTATCGATTCTTTGGTAGAGAAGCTCTCTATCCATATCAATCGCAAGATAAATATAGTCGTAGGGGCTTTCCTCGGGACGGCTTTCGCTGTCAAGCTCAGTTCTCGTTTTCCCCGTAGTGCGAACTGTTTCAATGGCGCGGACAACCCTTTTCACATCATTGGGGTGAAGTGTTTTTGCCGCTTCGGGGTCTTCTTTTTCAAGAAGCTCAAACAGAGCTTCGTTGCCGTTTTCCTCGGCATAGCGTGTAAGCTCAAGAGAAAGCTTTTCATCCCTTTTGGGAGCGGAAAATGTGGTCGCATAAACCGTGTTGTCTGCATACAGCCCCGTACCGCCAACCATTATGGGAAGCTTTCCCCGGCTGTGTATATCACGGATTATGTCGTGTGCCATAGTGCAGTATCTTTCTACACTAAATTCCTCCCACGGCTCGATTACATCAATCATATGGTGAGGGATATTTCCCATTTCTTCCTTTGTGGGCTTTGCCGTGCCTATGGATAGGTTTTTGTAAATTTGCATTGAGTCGCAGGAGATAACCTCTCCGTTAAATCTTTCGGCTAAGGCTATTCCAAGCCCCGTCTTTCCCGAGGCTGTTGCACCTGCAACTATTACAAGGGGTATTTTTTTTGTCATATTCCTACCCCCATTATACAATCCTGCCAAACATTTTCTCTATCTGGTAACGGGTCAGCTTTACTGTAATAGGCCTTCCGTGGGGACAGGTTGTAATGCCCTCCAGCGAGGAAGCCTGTGCGTAGAGCTTTTCAAGCTCAGGCAGAGAAAGCTTCTGATGTGCTTTAATGGCACTTCGGCAGGCAATTGTGTAGATTGCCTTGTCAAGCATTGCCGAAATTTCTCCCGGCTCACCACCTGCTAAAACGCCAAGTATCTCGATAAACAGCCCCTCACCCTCTTCAAAGGGACAGTCGGAGGGAAGGGAGCGTAATACTACGCTGTTTGCCCCGAAATCCTCAACCTGAAATCCCATAGAAAGGAGAAGCTCACTTCTCTCTAAAGAAAGTGTTTTTTCCTCGGGGGTAAGGTTTACGGTAATTGGCATCAGGAGAAGCTGGGTATCTGTTTTGTATCCGCTTCTACGGATTTCTTCGTAACGGATTCTTTCGTGTGCGGCGTGCTGGTCCATCAGGAAAAATTCACCGTCACCCTCCGCAAGTATATATGTGTCGAAAAGCTGACCGATAATTTTTACATCGCAGGTAGTATCGGGCTTTTCAGTGGCTTGTGCTTTTTCAATAGCATCCTGAATTTCCTTGGAAAAATCAATTTTCTCCTCTTTTTCCAAAGGTGGTGCAGATTTTATTTCTTTTATGCTTTGTACACCCTCAATTTCTCTAACAGGAAGCTTGCCGTCAAACCCCTTAACCTCTTCGCGAATCTGATTTTGGGTAAGAATTTTAGGCTTGGGAGCTTCCTTTGGTGGAGTATAGGGGGTAAATGCCGACTTTTTAACTTCAACCTTTGGCTTGGTAAAGGAAATCTGTTCGGCGCTTTTTACGATAATGGGCATTTTGAATGCTTCCTTGTTCTTGAAAACGCCAACCTCCCGGGGTGCGGCAATTTCCGTAAGGGCATTTTTTACTGCCCAGTAACAAGCCTCATACACATCCTGCTCGGAAGCGAATTTAACCTCCGTTTTGCCGGGGTGAACATTCACATCCACAAGGGCTGGGTCCATTTCTACGTTCAGTATGCATACAGGGAATCTGCCAACCATAAGCTCGTTTTTGTAAGCCTCGCTCACAGCGGCAAGAAGCGTTTTATTTACCACAAATCTGCCGTTTATAAAGAATACCTGCATCAGTCTGTTCGGCCTTGAGAGGTTATTTTTGCCCGTAAGACCGAAAATACGGATGCCGTTTTTTGTATAGTCAACCTCAGCGGTGGAATTTGCAATATCTTTGCCGTAAACCGAGTGAACGGCATTTTTCAGGGTGTTATCACCGGGGGAGAAAAGCACATCCTTGCCATCACGGATAAGACGGATTGAAACATCGGGATGGCTGAGTGCCTGCTTATTGCAGACATCTGTTATGGCAGATGCTTCGACGGAATCCTTTTTAAGAAACTTCATCCTCGCAGGAGTGTTGAAGAAAAGGTTTTTTACAATAATCGTTGTACCGTCGGGACAGCCTGCGCTCTCGAAAAGCTTTTCCTCACCGCCCTCAACAACTACGTGCGTGCCCTCGTCGGAGGTGCGTTGCTTTGTAAAAAGCTCCGTACGACTGACCGCTGCAATGGAACAGAGTGCCTCACCACGGAAACCGAGCGTTGCAATATGCTCCAAATCTTTATCGGTCCTTATCTTGCTTGTAGCATGGCGCAGGAACGCTGTGCGGGCATCATCCTTGTCCATACCGCTGCCGTTGTCAGCAACACGTATATATGTAGTGCCGCCGTCTTTAATTTCAACGGTGACTGTTGTAGCCCCTGCATCAATGGCGTTTTCCACTAACTCTTTTATAACGCTGGCAGGACGTTCTACAACTTCACCTGCCGCAATTTTCTCAGCGGTAAATTTGTCAAGTACATTGATTTTTCCCATGGGTGAGTACACCTCCTTCGTCAGAATAATTCACGGCTCCGCCTCGGCGTTGCCTCGCCTCGCATAAATCATTTTTCCTCGATAAACTTTCATAATGTGGATTTTCGCCTGTGGCAAAAATCTTTGTTTTTATAACAATTTCTGCAATTCGTATAATTTGTTCATTGCTTCTATTGGAGTAAGTGTAGTTACATCAATAGCCTTAAGTGCTTCCACAACCTTGCTGTTTTCCATATCGGCAAAGCCAATCTGCATAGAAGCATCATCTTTTTCTGTAATATCAGCGGCAATTTTTCCGCCTGTTTCACTTGCACGGGGATTCCCCTCAAGGGAAGCTAAAACTTCCTTTGCCCTCTTAATAACGCTGTCGGGAACACCTGCAAGCTTGGCAACCTCAATACCAAAGCTGTCGTCTGTTCCTCCGCGGACAATTCTTCTGAGGAAGGTGATGTCGTCACCCCTCTTTTTGCAGGCGGTGTTATAATTCACCACGCCCGAAAGAGTACCCTCCAGTGCGGTCAGCTCGTGATAATGTGTGGCAAAGAGCGTTTTTGCCCCTACCTTTTTCGCAATATGCTCAATAACTGCCCATGCAATGGAAAGACCGTCAAAGGTGCTTGTGCCTCTGCCTATTTCGTCAAGAATACAAAGGCTCTTCTTCGTTGCGTTTTTCAGAATATAGCTGACCTCGTTCATTTCCAGCATAAATGTACTCTGTCCCGATGCAAGGTCGTCGGAAGCACCGATTCTTGTAAATATCTTGTCAATAATTCCGCACTCTGCACTCTGTGCGGGTACGAAAGAGCCAATCTGTGCCATAAGCGCAATGAGTGCCGTCTGGCGCATATATGTTGATTTACCTGCCATATTGGGACCGGTAATAACTGACATTCTGTTATCCTTGCAATCAAGTACTGTATCGTTGGGAACGAAAAGACTGTCGGAGAGAACTTTTTCCACAACGGGGTGTCTGCCCTCTTTAATAACAAGCTTGTCCGAAAGGTTAACCTCGGGCTTCTTGTAACCGTTCTTCACAGCCGCTTCCGCAAGGGAATAGATGGTGTCCGTCACGGCAATGGCGTGGGCTGTTTTTTCGATTCGTTCCATATGCTCGCAGATTCTCTCGCGGATTTTCTGAAATTCCTCATACTCAAGCTGAACAAGCTTCTCGCTTGCACCGAGGACACTGCTTTCAATATCCTTAAGCTCAGCGGTAATAAATCTCTCTCCGTTAGTGAGAGTCTGTTTTCTCATATAATCGTCGGGAACTTTTGAAAGCTGAGAGGTTGAAACCTCGATAAAGTAACCGAAAACCTTGTTGAATTTAACCTTCAGGTTTTTAATTCCTGTTCTTTCTCTTTCTCTCGCTTCAAGCTCCGCAATAAAATTACTTCCGCCACGTGTAATACTTCTGAGTCTGTCAATTTCTTCAAGGAAACCGTCGCGGATAATGTTACCCTCACGAAGTGTAATCGGCGGCTCGGGATTGATTGCCCTTTCCAGTAAATCCCTTAAATCCTCGAGAGTGTCAAGGTTTGCCGCCTGAACGCTTAAGATAGTGCTTCTCGCTCTGCACAGAATTTTGTGCAGGAATGGAAGTCGGGCAAAGGATACACAGAGGGAAGCAAGGTCACGGGCATTTGCCGTACCGACACTGACACGGCTCATAAGCCTTTCAATATCGTTTACACCCGTAAGTGCGTCTGAAAGGTCGTCGCGGATATCCATTGCAGATACCAATTCCTCAACGCCTGAAAGACGGTTGTTAACCGATGCGGCATTTACAAGGGGACGGAGAATCCATTGCTTGAGCATTCTCGTACCCATAGAGGTTTTTGTGTTGTCAAGCACCCAGAAAAGACTTCCCCTCTTGGATTTGTCACGCATTGTTTCAACAAGCTCAAGGTTTCTCACCGTTGCGGCATCAAGGTCAACAAATTCCTGAGAAGTGTAAATATCCATTGTGTGGATATGTGCCATTTTTGCCTTCTGTGTTTCTAAAATGTACTGAATAAGTGCTGTTGCGGAAATTTTTAAAAGTCTGTCGGAAATATCATTGCTGTTTTTAAGCTGTGATGCTAAAAGCTCACGGGATTCTTTTTCCGCATCCTCAAAGTCATATGTAAAGGTGAGAGCGTCTGTCCTGCTCTCAATATATTCTGTGATTTTCCTGTTCTGAAAGGAGTTTCCTCCAAGAGCAATTTCAACAGGGGAGAAGCGCGCAAGCTCGTTTATAAGCTTGTCGCAGGTAATATCGTCATAAAGGGTTGTACCCAAAAGCTCACCTGTCGAAACATCCACGAATGACACACCGCAGTCGTTACCAATTCGGCAAACGGATGCCATATAATTTGTCTTTCGTGAGTTAAGGAGTGAATCATCAAGGATTGTACCGGGGGTGACAATACGGATGATGTCACGCTTCACAATTCCCTTTACCGACCTGGGGTCCTCCATCTGCTCACAGATGGCAACCTTGTGACCCTTGGCAACGAGCCTTGCAATATATGTGTCCGCCGCATGGAAAGGAACACCGCACATGGGAGCGCGCTCTTCCTGACCGCAGTCACGGCCCGTAAGGGTGATTTCAAGGTCCCTGGAAGCTACAATCGCATCTTCAAAGAACATTTCGTAAAAGTCACCCAATCTGAACATCAGTATGGTGTCGGGACACTTTTTCTTTATTTCCATGTATTGCTTCATCATTGGAGTAAGCTCTGCCATGGGGTTTCCTCCTTAGTAGTAAATTGTGAATTAGCCACAACTGTTGCAGGATGAACAATTACCTGTGCAGCCGCCGGGGATTTTACCTGTGATGTGGAAGGAAAGGATATTGTTCATCTGGTCAATCACTGCCTGAAATGTTCTCTGTGCATTTATATATGCGGTAATTGTGTCGTTTGTTGTCATTTTGGAATAAGCCTCTTCAAGCTCCTCACGGATTTCGGCAATTCTTTCCTCAGAAACGTCGCCTTTCTGAATTTCTGCACCAAGGCGTGTTCTTACGTCGCTGTATTCCTTGAGAAGAGCAAGTGCTTCCTCGTCATTTTCCTGCTTAAGCTCTGCTGCTTTAAGCTCCTTATACTCTTTACTCTCGATGATTGCTTCACCGAGTTCTCTTGCTTTTTCAAAAATTTCTGCCATTTTTAGTTACCGTCCTTTTATATAAATTTTATTTTAATTCGCCGTAAAGTATCCAGGTCTGTGCCTTGGTGATTTTTACATCAATAATTTGCCCTGTCAGGGATTTATCACCCTTGAAATTTACGATTTTGTTGGCATAGTTTCTGCCCGTCATCATATCGGGGTCGGTTTTGCTCTGCCCCTCTACAAGCACTTTCTCAACATTTCCCTCGTGCCGCAGGTTAAGCTTGTAGCTTATCTCGTTCTGCTCATCAAGGAGTGTGCGGAATCGCTTGTCAATTTCCTCTTTGGAGGAAATATTTTCCCACTCTGCCGCTTTTGTACCTTCTCTGGGAGAGTAGATGAATGAAAAAATAGAATCAAACCCTACCTCACGGAGGATGGAGAGCGTGTCGCGGAAATCCTTGTCCGTTTCCGTGGGGAAGCCTACAATAATGTCGGTAGTAAGGGAAAGGTCGGGCATAAGCTCCTTTGCCTTTTTGACAATCCCCATATATTTTTCACGGTCGTAGTGCCTGTTCATATCCGAAAGAACCTTACTGCTTCCTGACTGCAGGGGAAGATGCAGACTCTTGCAAATCTTTTCTTCCTCAGCCATTACACGAAGAAGCTCTTCGGAAATATCCTTGGGATGGCTTGACATAAAGCGGATTCTCTCGATTCCGTCAATAAGACAAACTTTTTTGAGGAGATTGGCAAATCCGTTTTCCTCGCCACGGTCCTTGCCGTAGGAGTTTACGTTCTGTCCAAGGAGCATTATCTCCCTGACACCGCTTTTTGCAAGATACTCAATTTCGGATAGGATGTCCTCTTCCATTCTGCTTCTTTCACGCCCGCGGACATAGGGTACAATGCAGTAGGAACAGAAGTTGTTGCAACCGTACATAACCGATACAAATGCCTTTGCTCCGCCATCGTAATTTACGGGGATTCCCTCGCAGATTACACCCTCGCCCGAAATGTCGATAACCCTTTCCCTGTGCTCCATAACCTCTGACAGGAGAGAGGGGAATTTCCACAGCACGTGAGTGCCGAAAATAAGGTCTACGTGCCTATACTTTGACTTAACCCTTTTCGCAATCTGGGGCTGTTGTACCATACAACCGCAGATGCCAATTATAAGTGAGGGCTTTCTTGCCTTAACGTGCTTTAATGCACCAAGGTTTCCGTACACTCTTTCGTGGGCGTTTTCACGGATGGCACAGGTGTTGAAAATTATAACATCTGCCTTTTCTCTGTCGTCCGTCAAGGTAAAGCCCATCTCGAGGAGCATCCCCTCAATTCTCTGCGAATCGTTGACGTTTTGCTGACAGCCGTAGGTTTCCACCATCGCATACTTAGTCTGCCCCGAAAGAGAGTTCTTTATTGAATTTATAAAATCCTGCTGAAGCTTCGTTTCCTCAGCGGAGATAAATACATTTTTTTCAGCCAAAAAACTCATCCAATCTTTTTATTATAAGAGTACACTTTATTATATAATATATAATAAAAAAAGTCAAAGGAAAAACAAGGTTTTCTTTGACTTTTTTCACTATATTATAACTTAATAATTGCATCGGAAATTATGTCGAAATTTATATCAATACTTCTGAAACTCCAGAACTCGTCGGGGGCATGCATTGTTTCAGGCTCATCAGGGAGCATTGCCCCGAATGCAACACAGTTTTTAAAGGCTTTCGCATAAGTTCCTCCGCCGATTGCAACAGGCTCGAGTGCCTCTCCCGAATGCTCTCTGTATATATCCGAAAGTGTGGTTACAAGATGACTGTCACGGGGAACATAAAGGGGCTTGTCGTGGAAGAATATATCTGCCGTAAGTCCTTTTTCCTCTGCAGATTTTTTGATGTTTGCGATAACCTCTTCACCGTCTGCCGTAATGGGGTAGCGGATGTCGTAGCTAAGCTCACATTTTGTGCTGTCAGCATAGATTACAGAGGGGTTGACGCTGATTTTCGTCATATCGTCTGCAATGTCGATTCCCAGTGCTTCTGCCGTGGTGAGAGAACACAACCTTGCGAATGTGGAATCGGGATAAAGGGAAGAGATTTCATCTGCTAATTTAAGGATTGCATTTTCACCCTTTTCAGGCATGCTTCCGTGGGCTGATTTGCCCTTTGCGTGAAGCTCCCTTCCGTCAATGAAGGCAGTTGCTTCATCGGGAACAATATTTATAACCTTGCCACCCTCAAGCTTAAAGTCGGGAGCAATATTTTCCTCAACACCTGAAATTTTTACACGGAGAAGACCTTTTTCCCCGAAAACTACGGGATAATCCGCATCAGGAGAAAAAGCAATTGAGGGAAGCTCTTCTGTTTCCTTGTATGCCTGCATACATTTCCAGCTTCCAGCTTCCTCGT
Source organism: Clostridia bacterium (assembly GCA_045656865.1). Taxonomy (GTDB): domain Bacteria; phylum Bacillota; class Clostridia; order UMGS1883; family UMGS1883; genus UMGS1883. The sequence goes on from JAZOSB010000042.1 coordinate 19,527, forward strand.
CACCGCCGATTATAAGGCGCACCCTCTTAGAAAGCTTAATTCCGCTGTCAAAAATGGCTTTCATACAGTAAAGTGCAAGGAGTGCAGGCCCTTTGTTATCGATTACACCTCTGCCGTAAACTCCGTCTTGGGTTACACTGCACTGGAGGGCAGGATAACTCCAGCCGTCACCCGTTTCAACGGTGTCGGTATGGACAATTATTCCAAGCATTTTTTCGCCCTCGCCCATTTCAACAAAGCCACAGTAACCGCCTACATTTTTCGTTTTGAAGCCAAATCTTTTGCCAATAGACAAAAATTCCTCAATAGCGTCGTTTATCCCCTTACCCAAGGGTGCGGAATCTGTTTTTTCGCCGCAAGAACCGTTAATGCTGTTGATTGCAATAAGCTTTTTCAAATCTTCCAAAAATTCTGTTTTGTTAAGTGTAAATTCCATATTTGTTCTCCTAAATATATGATGTTTCTACCGTTATCACGGCAAAATAATTCTCGTCAAATTCGCCGATACACTTTTCAAGTTCTGCGGAAATTTTATCCTTTGCAAAAAACCTTTCCGCAGGGACAATCAAATCGAAAATAACATTGGTATGAGTGGGGCCGGGAACTATACGAAGGTCGTGAACATTCCCCTCAGGACAGACTATATCCAGCCTTTTCTGAAGCGTGGTGTAAATTTCTTTCAAAACAGGATTATTCACATCAATCGGGTCCATATGAATAACAGCCTCGCACCCAAGCTCCTCGGAAATTCTTTTTTCCACAAGGTCTGCCGCATCGTGGAGTAGAAAAATCTCCTTGCTTCCGTCAACCTCCATATGAAGTGAAACAAAAATCTTGTTTGGACCGTAGTCGTGGACAACAAGGTCGTGAATCCCCACCGTTTCGGGGTTTTGACGGACAATTTCCTCAACTTTTTTGACAAATTCGCGGTCGGGAATACCGCCAAGCAGGGGAGAGGATGTGTTTATAACCGCATCAACTCCCGACTTTATAATAAGCAGGGAAACAAGGAGTCCCACATAACCGTCTATCTGAATATGTGTAAAATACATAAACACAGAAGACAGCAAAATTGCGCCCGTTGCAATGGCATCACTTATGGAATCGGTTGCAACCGCAAAAAGGACAGATGACTGTATTATTTTGCCGCAGCGGCGGTTGTAATATGCCATATACAGTTTAACCAAAATGGAAATAATCAGTACGATTACAACATATTTATTAAAGACAAATTCACCGGGGTGAATGATTTTGCCTATAGATGAACGAAGCAGTTCTATTCCCACATAGATAATTACAATGGAGATAAAAATGCCCGCAATATACTCAATTCTGCCGTGACCGAAAGGATGCTCCTTATCGGCTTTCTGCCCTGAAAGGATAAATCCGAAAAGACTTATAACAGATGAGCCTGCATCGGTCAAGTTATTGAATGCATCGGCAGTTATTGCAATAGATGAGCTGACAAAACCTATAATAAGCTTTATCACAAACAGGAACAGGTTCAAAAATATCCCTGCCCCTCCGCAGACATAACCGTATATAGTTCTGACTGTTTTTTGGTCGGCATCTTCGGGAAGAAAACGCCCAAGAAGCAGGGATATCATATTATTCCTCCAAATTTTTTAGAATGGAAGCATTTCGTATGCTCTTAAAATAATATATACAACATAGATGACATATATAACAACACCGAGGAGTCCCACAGGACGGGAAACCTTGTTTTTTGCCTTGTAGATGAAGAACATAAGCCCGCTCATGCCTATAAGAAGAATGGTGTCAATAACTGCACCGAAATCACAGGTAAGGGGGTGGACAATACCGCTCATACCAAGGATAAAGAGAATGTTGAAAATGTTGGAGCCTACAACATTACCGAGTGCAATTTCGCTTTCTCCCTTTTTAGCGGCAACAACGCTTGTTACAAGCTCGGGAAGACTCGTTCCCACAGCAACAATGGTAAGACCGATTAAAAGCTCGCTCATATTAAGCGCTCTGGCAAAGAAGGTTGCGGCATCAACAGTAAGAGTTCCGCCGGCAACAATACCGACAATACCGACTACGATAAATATAATGCTCTTCAAGGGGGAAAGTGTTTTGTATTCGTCAGCACTTTCCTCGGTACGGTTCTTAAGAGCAGAGCGTACGAGAAGCAGAATATAACCTACGAAAAGAACAAAAAGAATAGTTGATTCCATACGGGAAAGTGTTCTGTCCCACATCATTACAGCTAAAAGAGCTGCAGCAAAAATGCTGATGGGGAAGTCTCTCTTCATAATTACCTTATCAACGACAAAGGGGCAGATAAAAGCAGAAACGCCTACAACACTCAAAAGGTTAAAAATGTTACTGCCTACAACATTTGCGATGGAAAGGTCGTAAGCACCTTTAATTGATGCGGAAATACTTACAGCCGCCTCGGGAAGAGAAGTTCCGATAGAAACGATTGTAAGACCGATTATAACCGCAGGAATCTTAAGTAGCTTTGCAACGGAGCTGCTTCCGTCGACGAACAGGTCTGCTCCCTTGATAAGAAAGGAAAAACCCAAAACCAAAAGAAATAAATTCAAAACGTAATCCATAATTTCACCTCAAAAAATTTTAAAATTAAATTCTTGCTGTGTGGTGAAGATTCTTTTGCTTTTTTGCACCTCCCTTGCACAAAAAAAGACCTTTACCGCACGCTAAATGCAGTAAAAGTCTTGCTGTTTAATACAAAGGCGGGCAATAGGTTTGCCGTACTGACGCCGTTGTACCGAATTAAATAAACTCGGTAGCTACTCCCTTTTACGGAGAGAATTTTAACACAAAAAATACCATTTGTCAACAATTAAAAAGGCAGCATCTCAAACGCTCTCAATACAGTATATGCAACATATATCACATATATTACTACGCAGACAAGTCCCTCGGGACGGTTGATTTTTTTGCCTGTGATACAAACAATATACATAAGTATATTTACCACAATAAGGATTACAGCATCAATAAGAGCCTCTATTCCGCAGTTAAGAGGATGAACAAGACCGCTCATACCTAAAATAAACATAATGTTAAATATGCAGGAGCCGACAACATTGCCGAGAGCTATTTCGCTTTCTCCTTTCTTAGCGGCAACAATACTTGTTACAAGCTCGGGAAGAGATGTTCCCACGGCAACTACAGTAAGGCCGATAAGCATTTCGCTCATACCAAAGGCACTTGCAAAAAATTTGGCACTGTCAACGGTGAATGTTCCGCCGAGGATTATTCCAACGCCGCCGAGAAGAATGAAAAGAAGACTCTTCGGGACAGACATAGGTTTATCGTCTTCGTCCCCGGCAATAGGGTTTTTGAGGGCGGACATAACCAGAATAATTATGTATGCAATAAAAATTGCAAACAAAACGCCTGCCTCAACGCGGGAGAGAATATTGTCACGAAGCATAATTGCCAGAAGCAGTGTTATACCTATGCAGATGGGGAAATCTCTCTTCATTATCATCTTATCCACAACAAAGGGACAGATAAGTGCGGAAGCACCCACAACTACAAGGAGGTTAAATATGTTGGAGCCTATGACATTTGCGATAGAAAGGTCATAGCTTCCCTGAAGTGAAGAGGTAATACTTACAGCCGCCTCGGGAAGAGATGTTCCGATAGAAACTATCGTAAGACCTATTATAACCGAAGGAATTTTAAATATTTTCGCAACGGAGCTGCTTCCGTCAACGAACAGGTCAGCCCCTTTTACAAGAAAGAAAAAACCACTGATAAGTAAAATTAAATTCAAAATATATTCCATAATCGCACCTCTAATAAAAACTTTCGAATAGATATTTTATCTCTTAAATGAGTGGGTGTCAAGACTAAAAACAGAGCTCGACAAAAATTCCGCCAAGCTCCCTTATGTAATACATAGGGAGAAGATACAGCGGAGTATCTCCCGAGACACCGTAAACCTCTTCATAGTATCTTGCGGCAATTTTCTGCGCTCTGTACTGGTGAAAATTGTTTGTAATCAGCGTAATGGCAGAGGGGAGGTTTTGCTTTTCTATTATTTTTCTGGAAAAAGAAAGGTTTTCCTCTGTGGAGGTGGACTTGTCTTCTATATAAAGCCTTTCTTTTTCAATTCCTTTTTCCGTAAGCCAGTCATACATTGCCTGTGCCTCGCTGATATGCTCGTCAGCTCCTTGCCCTCCCGAAAGAATACAGGGGACATCAGGATTTTCACTAAGATAGGCATACGCCGCCTCAAGCCTTTTCAGAAGTGACAGACTGGGACCGTTTGCGTTTACCTTACACCCAAGGACAATTACGGTAGCGTCCTTGTCAGGAGCATTATATGATGCACGAATCATATTGAATGTGGCAAAGCCTGTAAATATAATGCAGATTGCAAAACAGAGTGAAACAACCGAAAAAACCACTTTCCACAGCTTCTTTTGCCATAAGGACTTAATTGTGCTGTTAATTTTGCCGTAGAAAGCGCCGTAGCATAAAAAAATTGCACCCAAAAGAAGCCCTGCAATATTTCCTATGTTAAGTATCCCGAACATAGTAAACGGAAGAAGGAAAAGAAAAAGTAAAAATAATGAAATTGTGATAAACAGATAATTCTTTTTCAAGATTTTACTTCTCCTTACATAAGAGAATTGCGGACTCGTCGTGAGCCTCGTTATCCCAACTTAATCCCTTTATGATTTTATCATCAAAAAATATTGGGAAATTAAACTTTATCGACTTTAATATTCTACCATCAGCCTGTTCTTCTGGGTATATGTCAACCCGTTCAATAAAGGTTTTTAAGAAAACCTTTTTTTCAACATCAGTGAATTTAGAATATAGATTATCAAAGTAGAGAAGG
>JAZOSB010000043.1:0-4393 GCA_045656865.1 Clostridia bacterium
GAAATCAGCGAAGCTGTAATGAATCTCCTTAAAAATCGTGACGGTCTTATGGCAGGTATCTGTAACGGCTTCCAGGCACTTATTAAGCTTGGCCTTGTACCTTACGGTGAAATCCTTGAAGCTGACGAAAACAGTCCCACACTTACCTTTAACACAATTTCACGCCATCAGTCCAAGATTGTTAATACCAGAATTGCTTCCAATAAGTCACCATGGCTTATGGAAACAAAGGTAGGGGATATCTATACAGTTCCGATTTCACATGGTGAGGGACGTTTCCTCGCAAGCGAAGAGCTTATCAGAAAGCTTGCAGATAACGGTCAGGTTATTACTCAGTATGTGGATCTTGATGGAAATCCCACCTATGATATTCAGTATAACCCCAACGGTTCTATCTGTGCAGTTGAAGGTATCGTATCTCCTGACGGCAGAGTGCTTGGTAAGATGGGACATTCTGAGCGTATAGGTGAAAACCTTTACAAGAATGTAGAGGGTAACTACGATATGGGTATGTTTTTATCTGCTGTTAAATATTTTAAATAATTTATGTTTTGCTCCTTAATTCCTGACAAGGAGGTGCGGTTATATGGATGTTGTCAGAGAGCGTATGAATGAACTTAATAAAAACAGACGGTTGAAGCTGATACTTGCTTTGATTATTGTTGTAGCTTTGATTATGTGTGTGGTAGCTATTGAATTTCACATATATAATAATGTTGTTGATATTACAATAATGAAAGAAGATATATCGGATGAAAAGGCGAGCTTTATTTCTCTAAGGCCTCTTGATACCAATATAATCGCAGTAAAAACATCAGACGGAAAGTATAATCTTGCATTCGACGACTGTTTGAGCTGTTATAATCAGTACGGAAAGCATTACGGCTTTAAGAATAACGAAAACAGTACGGGGCTAATCTGTAAAAACTGCAAAAACGAAGTAAGCTATGATTCAATGGGCTTTGTACCTGAGGGCTGTATGCCATTTCCTATAACGGTAAAAGCAGAGTCAGGTATTAAGAGCTTTGATGACAGATTTGTGATTTCTGCAGAATACCTTGAACGGATGAAGGATGAATTTTCACATATGCGTACAGGTAAGTCTTTAAATAATTATAGAGAAAACCCTAACAAATAACAAAATTTTACAATCATTAAAACCTCTTTTCTTGCTTAAAATAAGTGGGAAAAGAGGTTTTTTATTTGGAAAAATGTATTATATTTTTAGTTTTACTATTATGTTCCTGCTCTGCTCCGAAAAAACAAAATGAAATTAAAAAGGAGCCTCAAACACGAGAAGTAACCCGTAAAATAACAGTTCAGGAAACAACTGTAGCAGAAGCAAATACCGATATTATTGATAAAGGTGAAAACCGTGTTAATAATATTTTATTGGCTTGTCAGAAAGTCAGCGGAATAAAGCTTTCAGCAGGAGAAGAATTCAGTTTTAATAAAATTACAGGCAGAAAAACCGCAAAAAACGGATATAAAACAGCCCCTGTCTTAGTAGACGGAGAAAAGAGCTATGGAATAGGCGGGGGAGTATGTCAGGTCAGCACTACAATTTATATGGCTGCAAAGTCAGGCGGATTTGAAATAACAGAACACCATAACCATAGTGAAAGCGTAGCCTATGCACCCAAAGGAATGGATGCAACCGTTGTGTATGGAGTGAAAGATTTTAAATTCAGAAATAATTCTGCTGATGACATTTATATATTCGTTTGGGTGGATGGAGATAATGTGATTTCAAAAATAATCAAAAAAGATAGCAGTCACTAAAAGTGTCTGCTATCTTTAAGATGGTCTATTTAAAAGTAATAAACTTATAACTTTCAAGGATTTGAAAGAATTTTGCGAGCCTTTCATATAATGGCTCTGCTTTCTCTCCAAATTCCTTTTTTACATATTCACCGATAGATATAATGTCTTTTTCTCCGTCAATAATTGGCCACACAAAGCTTCCGTTTTCATCAAGATGCACATATGAAATTCTTGGTTTCTTAAAAAACTTCTGTGCAAGTGTGTTGAAAACTCCGGTATTTTCTATTTCAAGTGTAACCTTGCCATTGTCTGATTGTGACCACTTAATCAAAGGGTTTCTGACAGGAATATTTTCAAGAAAATTTTTGTTTATAATATTTTTTTTCTTCATATCAAACTATTATTTCTTTGCTTTTTTCCAAACGGAAAACTTAAGAACGGAGAGAACGATAAGTGCAAATACAACAAGACTTGCTATATTAGCAACAGGCTCGGAAAGATTAAGCTTTCCGGAAATATCAATTGCCTTGTCAACACCGAATACTGCCAGCAATGCAAGGAGAATACCAACAATGCCTTCACCTGCAATCATACCACTGCAGAAAAGAATACCGTTATTTGTAATTGTTGTTTTCTCTGCTTCAGGCTTCTTAAGTCTGTCTACAAAGAGTCTTACAAGACCGCCTACCATAATACAAGCATTAAGCTGAACGGGGAGGTATACACCGATTGCAAAGGGAAGAACGGGAATACCTACAACCTCAACAACAATAGCTATACATACACCAATCAGTACCAAAGCCCAGGGGAGGTTTGCATTCATAACACCTTCAATAATCATTTTCATAAGTGTTGCCTGAGGTGCGCCAAGCTCTGCAGAACCGAATCCCCAAGCGCTGTCAAGAAGATAAAGTGTTGCACCGATTGCAAATGCAGAAGCAACTACACCGAGAATTTCAGCAATCTGTTGCTTCTTGGGAGTAGCACCGAGAAGGTATCCTGTCTTAAGGTCCTGAGATGTATCACCTGAAATTGCCGCGATAATACAAATAATAGAACCGATTGCTATAGCTGCCTGCATACCAGATGCTCCGGTGCTTCCTGTGCCTTTAAGAATTAAGGTAGAGAAAAGAAGCGTTGCGATAGCCATACCTGATACGGGGTTGTTGCTGCTTCCTACAAGACCAACCATTCGTGAAGATACTGTTGCAAAGAAGAAACCAAACACAACAACAATAACAGCTCCAAGGAATGAAACGGGAACCTGAGGTACGAGCCATACCAGAAGAGTAAGAATTGCAATTGATGCAAGAACAACTTTCATACTGATATCATCGGAGGTACGGTTAATCTGTACTTTTTCGCCACTGCCCATACTTTTAAGTGCATCACCAAAAGTGCGTACTATTAAAGGAAGAGATTTGAAAAGACTGATAATACCGCCTGCTGCAAGAGCACCTGCACCGATGTATCTGATGTATGTTCCCCAAATGGAGCTTGCACCACCCTCGGCAAAAATCTCACCGATAGGAGCGGTTCCGGGATAAAGTATAAGGTCTTTGCCGAAAAGAACCATCATCGGAATGAGTACCATCCAGCTAAGAACACCACCGGCAAACATATAGGAAGAAATTCTGGGACCACAGATGTAACCTACGCTCATTACTGCAGGATAAATCTGTGTGCCTATTGTTCCGGGATAAGAAAGTAACTTATTAAATGCATAGCTTACTTCTCCTGGAACGGCTTTGAGACCGTCAATAATAAATTTAAAGAATGCGGCAAATCCCATTCCGGCAAATACTGTAGATGCGTTTGCGCCACCTTCTTCACCGGCAAGCAGAACTTCTGCACAAGCAGTTCCTTCAGGATAGGGAAGAATGCCATGTTCCTTTACAATAAGAGCATTGCGGAGGGGGACCATAAAGAATACACCCAACAGACCGCCCAAAAGAGCAATAATTGTTATTTCAAGTATGCCCGGCTTGCCCATTACTCCTTCTTTTGCCCAAAGGAATAAAGCAGGAATTGTAAAGATTGCACCTGCTGCTAATGATTCGCCTGCAGAACCAATAGTCTGCACAATGTTGCTTTCAAGTATTGAGTTTTTACGCATTACAACGCGAATAACTCCCATTGCTATAACTGCGGCAGGAATTGAAGCGGAGACCGTCATACCAACCCTGAGCCCGAGATAAGCATTTGCTGCACCGAATATTACCGCGAGGATAACACCCATTATAATAGAAGTAACCGTTATTTCGGGTGTTATTTTGTCGGCAGGAATATACGGCTTAAATTCCTTTTGATTATTCATACTGTTCTCCAATCCGTCGCATTGCGACATAAAATCATCTTATTCTACCATATTATATATTAAAATTCAACCTTAAATTTTGATATTATATATTCTTTTGTGTATATTATTAGGTATAATTGCCGTTTTCAACCAATTGTTTGTTAAGTTTGCCTAATTTTAAAAAAAAGCGAAAAAAGTTCAAAAAAAGTGTTGACAAAGGCGTTATAGCGATGTATAATAAACAAGCTCGCTCGAAAAGAGCAGCGATTGAACCTTGAAAATTAAATAGCGTAAGGGCTCAAAAGAATTAACATTCATTTGAGATTAACT
>JAZOSB010000044.1:0-6197 GCA_045656865.1 Clostridia bacterium
GTCCATTTTTTCAAGCATTTTGAGACGGGATTCAGCAGCTATGATATTGCGCTCTCTGTTCCACTGTCTTTGCTGGGCAATATACGCCTCCTGACGGGCAATCTCCTTTTGCTGCTCTCGGTAGTGCTTTTCGTATATTTCCCTGTCAATCTCACGCTGATTTATGCTCTTTGTATAGTTGCCGTTATATAATTTTGCCTTGTGGTTTTCAATAGCAAGCGTCTTATTTGTAACCTTATCAAGAAAATATCTGTCGTGACTGATTACAATAAATGCCTTATTGCAGTTTCGGAGAAAGTCCTCCAAAAAGCGTACGGATTCAATGTCGAGGTGGTTTGTAGGCTCGTCAAGAAGCAGAAAATTTGCTTCGGAAAGAAGCGTTCTCGCAAGCGAAAGACGGGTTTTCTGTCCGCCAGAAAGTGCGTTCATCGGAAGATAAAGCTCACTCTCCAGAAAGCCAAGTCCCATAAGCATACTGCGGGTGCGGTTACGGAATGTAAGTCCGTCATTTCTGATATATTCTGTGTTTAATGCTTCCTGTCTGTTTATAAGCCTTGTGGTGTCGCCCTTCCCTTTTTCAAGGGCAAGGCGGATTATCTCCATTTCCTTTTCTATCTCAAAAAAACGCGAAAAAACCTCCAGCGTATAGTCATACGCCGTAAGGCTTTCCGATGAGGGCGGAGTTTGCTCCATTACGCCTATTTTAAGCTCTGAAGATTTTATAATATCACCTGTGTAATCCTCTTCCTCTAAAATAGTACGGAAAAGCGTGGTTTTACCCACGCCGTTTGTTCCGATAAATCCCATTTTTGTATTATTTTCAATGTTAAATGACACGTTCTCAAAAAGCACACGTTCACCGAAGCTTTTTGAGACATTGTTAAGTGTAAGTAGGCTCATTAATTTTCTCCGTTTTGTTCGATTATCCCAAGTTTTTCAAATAATTCCACTCGTTCTTTTACCTGTGGAGTGGTTGCTTTACTTTCATCATAGACATATTGACTTAACTCTCTTGTTCCGGTAACTATGTTTTTTATTATGGTAAATATACGGCGGATATGTGCAGCCAGCAAATAAAAAACATTGTCTTTTTTCATACCATAGCTCTTTTTCATATACTCTCTTGAAGGAAACACTTTCTGCAAAAATGTCCTGTCCATATTTCTCAGGCTATATTTTTTATATTCTGACTCTGACAATTTCTTTCTTTTCTTGGTAAACTGTGCATAGGTTTCCTTTCTGAGGGTATCATCCCCGCCAAAAACTCCGCCAAGTTCAATATCGGTTATGAAATTTTCCAAAGTGTTATCCTCAATAACTCCCACGTTATCGAAAGAAAACCCCCAGTATTTTATCCCTACCGCCTTTGCTGTATCAATCAGCTTATCATAGTGAAGTTCATTCATCAGCCTGTTAAATTTCTCCCAATCAATCTGAGAATTATACTTCTCCATATAAAGCAACATATCCATAATATGTCTTACACCTGCACCTCTACGCACAAAATGTTTAATAAAATGTGTTGCCGTATTAAGAAGTGCATCATTAACTCCCAGAGTTTTTATTCCCTCATCAAACCGTACATATTCTTCATTATACTCTATTTTATTTTCAAAAATTATATCATCCCAGTTTTTTCTCATTATGCTGATATGAACTTCCAATTCTCCGCCTATTGGATGAATTGCACTTGTGTGATGGTCGTACTCTTGCCGCGGAAATATTTTGTAACCTAAGTTAGTCAAAACAGACATTGCCAATGACTCTTTCTCTTCAGGAATTAGAATATCGGCATCTGCAGAAACTCTCGTTTCCGGAATATCGTACAAATCCGCCAAAGCCATTCCCTTGAACAAGCAGCATTCTATCCCGTTTTCTTCCAACTTTTTTATTGTTTTTTTGTTAAACTCGTTTTTTTGAAAAGCCTTCCCCAAATTTGCCTGAAAAGACATTTCAAGCTTACCGTAAACTTCCTCAGGTATTTTAACTGAACCGTCTGAAATCTTTTTTCTCACGGCAGAATATACTATCGGCCATATATTCTGAGAAATGGATAGTTTTCTTATTTCGCTTAAATTCACGCAATACTCTTCCAAGGGGGTTGTTCCTTTCGCACCACACCCAAAAAGATACAGCATATTTTCGAATGCCTGAGTCATTTATTTCACTCCGTAATACTCAAAATACCATTTTGCAAAGCGGTTAAGCCCATCCTCAATTGAGGTTGAGGGCTTAAAGTCAAAGTCCTTCTGAAGCTCTGTAACATCGGCATAAGTCTGGTACACATCACCGGGCTGCATAGGAAGATATTCCTTTTCAGCTACTCTGCCGATTGCCTTTTCGAGGGTTTCAATAAAGTACATAAGCTTTTCGGGATTATTGTTTCCGATATTGTAAACCTTTGCACAATCACCATTTCCATCGGGCTTGGGAGGGTTAAGAAGCATATTCATAATTCCCTGTACAATATCGTCAACATATGTAAAGTCACGGTACATATCACCGTTGTTGAAAATCTTTATTGTTTCACCCTTCATAATTTTCTTTGTAAAAGAGAAATATGCCATATCAGGTCTGCCATATGGGCCGTAAACAGTAAAGAAACGAAGTCCCGTAGTGGGGAATTTGTAAAGATGGCTGTATGTAAACGCCATAAGCTCATTTGATTTCTTGGTTGCGGCATAAAGGCTTATGGGATGGTCCACGTTGTCGTCTGTCGAGAAAGGAGTTTTCTGCTGATTTCCGTAAACAGAGGAGCTTGAAGCATATATAAGATGCTCAATTTTGTGATGACGGCAGGCCTCTAAAATATTGTAAAAGCCTATAATATTACTTTCAATGTAGGAATCAGGGTTGTCTATCGAATACCTGACACCTGCCTGTGCCGCAAGGTTTACAATAATATCTGGGCAACATGTGTCAAAAATACTCCAAACAGCATCCCTGTCTGCAAGATTGCCCTTTATAAAAGTAAATTTTTCGTATTTATTAAGGATTTCAAGACGGCTCTCTTTAAGGGACACCTCATAGTAATCGTTAAGATTGTCAAAGCCGATTACCTCACCGCCCTCCTCCAGAATTTTCCTGGAAAGGTGGAAACCTATAAACCCTGCCGCACCTGTAACAAGTATTTTCTTTGTTCCGTCATATTTTCTAAAATCAGCCATTTTTTATTCCTCCTGTCAATCGCGGAAGTAAAGGTCACGAGTATAAACCTTATCTATCACGTCTGCAATATCCTCATTGTAGCGGTTTGCAATAATAACATCTGAAATCTTTTTAAATTCTTCCAGCTCTTTTATAACCCTTGAATTAAAGAAGCTCTCCTCATTAAGAGTCGGCTCATACACAACAACCTCAATGCCTTTTGCCTTTATACGTTTCATAACGCCTTGAATTGAGCTTTGTCTGAAGTTATCGGAATTGGCTTTCATTGTAAGGCGGTATATACCAACAATCTTAGGATTTTTTTCAATTATTCTGTCTGCAATAAAGTCTTTACGGGTTGTATTTGCATCTACAATTGCACGGATAATATTGTTAGGCACATTGTTAAAGTTCGCCAAAAGCTGTTTTGTATCCTTGGGAAGACAATAACCGCCGTAACCGAATGAGGGGTTATTGTAATGATTTCCTATTCTGGGGTCTAATCCCACACCCTCAATAATCTGCTTGGTATCAAGACCCCTTACCTCCGCATATGTATCAAGTTCATTAAAGAACGATACGCGGAGTGCAAGATATGTATTCGAGAAAAGCTTTACCGCCTCTGCCTCAGTAGGATTAATAAACAGGGTTGGAATATCCTCTTTTATTGCTCCCTCTGCAAGAAGCGAAGCAAATACTCTCGCTTTTTCAGAAAGTCTTTCGTCATCTATGGGGGCACCAACAATTATTCTTGACGGATGAAGATTATCATAGAGTGCCCTGCCCTCTCTCAAAAATTCGGGAGAGAAAATTATATTGTCACAGTTATACTTTTGTCTTACTGAATCTGTATAACCAACAGGTACGGTAGATTTAATAACCATAATTGCATCAGGGTTAATCTGAATGGCCTGTTCAATCACGCTTTCCACACTTGAAGTGTCAAAATAATTAAGCTTGGGGTCATAGTTTGTAGGGGTGGAAATTATTATAAAATCAGCACCTTCATAGGCTTCATTGCAGTTTTCGGTTGCCGTAAGATTAAGCTTTTTCTCACTGAGGTATTCTTCAATTTCTTTATCAACTATCGGTGATTTACCGTTATTTATCATATCCACCTTTTCGGGGATGATGTCAACTGCATAAACCTCATTATTCTGCGCAAGAAGTATTGCGTTTGAAAGCCCTACATAACCTGTACCTGCTACTGCTATTTTCATTTGTCAATTCCTTTCTTTTTTACAGTTCAACGCCATCTGCTGTATTGCAGAAATGTATATTGAAGCCTTTTTCAAGATTGGGAAATTCCTTAAGATATTTTTTTGTTATTTCAAACTTTATTTTGTCCTTGTATTCGGGATTTACAATTGCCATACAACATCCCTTAAAACCTGCACCGCTGAATCTTCCGCCGTAAATGCCCTCTGTTTCAAGCATAATTTCGTGAAGCTTTTTAAGCTCTGCCGAGCCTGTTTCATAGTTTACTATACTGCTGTTTCCACTTGCAAAGGAAAGCTTTCCAAAAGCCTCTATATCGCCATTTTTCCATGCTTCGGCACCTTTTTTTACTCGTTCCATTTCAGTATAGTAATGCTCCGCTCTTCTTCTCCAGGTTTCGGGAAGCTTGTCCTTGTAGGCATCATAAACCTCATGCGGAACATCGCGGAGGTATGTATCCTGAAACTTTCCATACTCCATTCCTGAAAAAGCCTTAAGCGCATAAGCAGCACTTTTGAGCTCGTCCACCCGCATATTGAATTTGCTCCCTACCAGACTCCTTTCAACTCCGCTGAAAATAACAGCAATTTCAAAAGGCTTCATATCGGGATTTTTGGGGATAAGCTCGTATGTGTCATCCTTTATATCCAAATAAAGAAGGTGGTCTTTCTTTGAATAAATTTCACAGGATTGGTCAAGCCTGCCCACCTTCACCCCGACATATTCATTCTCCGCCCAATGAGCTATTGAAACAAGCTCTGAACGGGACACTTTTATATTATTTGCACGGCAAAGCGCACTTAAAAAGGCTATTATAACCGCTGCAGAGGAGGAAAGTCCGCCGATTGGGAGGCTGCCTCTTATATGGGCTTTAATTCCGTATGATACATCGTGCTTTTTCTTGAGAGAAACCAACGCACCGCGGAGATAATCTGCCCAATCACTCTCAAGCTCGGGTGTGGTATTCGCAGAAAATTCCACCTTTTTTGCAAATTCGGCACTTGTGATAACAATACTGCCGTCGTCGGTTTTTTCGTATTCCACCTCAATACCCTTGTCAATGGCAAATCCACTGACAATTCCTAACTGGTGGTCGATATGCGCACCGAGAGGACATACTCTGTAAGGGCAAAAAGCCTTTTCTTTAAACATTTTTTCATTCTCTTTTCTTTTAGTTTTTATTTTTCTAAAGCAAGTTTCACTATCCTATCCAATAGTTCGGGGAATTCCATTCCTGCATAACGGGCAGAGTCGGGGAACAAGCTCATAGATGTCATTCCCGGCACGGTGTTAACCTCTATGACATAAGGAACACTTTCTTCATCAATTATAATATCCACACGGGACATTCCCTTGCACCCTAATGCTTTGTAGGCATCAAGAGCCACTTTTTCAGTTTCTTTATAAGTTTTTTCATCAATTCTTGCAGGGATGATGTGCTGACACATCCCCTGTGTGTATTTCGACTGGTAATCGTAAAATTCATTCTCTGAGGTGATTTCTATTACCGGAAGTGCCGTAAGTTCATAATTGCCGATAATAGGCACCGTTACTTCCGTGCCTTTTATAAACTCCTCAACAAGAAGACTGTCACCGTATTTTTTTATTTCAATTATTTCTTTTTCCAGAGCTTCCTGACTGTTTACAATGCTGACACCGATACTGGAGCCTTGGCAGGAAGCTTTCAAAACAACGGGGAACTTGAATTTTTTCAATATTTCCTCTTTTATTTTTTCACTTGAGTCCTCAACGCTGTCAAATTCCATAAACGCAGGTGTTTTAATATTTTTATTAACCAAAATCTTCTTTGTCAGGATTTTGTCCATACAAAT
>JAZOSB010000045.1:0-32800 GCA_045656865.1 Clostridia bacterium
TTTATTTTTTCTTCCCACGTAATGCCGTTTCGTCCGCTTATCTGTGCAAGGCCCGAAAGTCCGGGGCGTACACTTTGCCGTTTCATCTGTTCCTCTGTAAAGAAAACCATATCACGGACAAGCTGAGGACGTGGGCCAACAACTGACATATCACCCTTTAGGATATTGAATGCTTCGGGGAGTTCATCAAGGCTTGTTGCACGCAGAAGTTTACCAAACTTTGTAAGACGAACATCATCAGGCAGAAGATTTCCGTTTTCGTCACGTTCATTTGTCATACTGCGGAATTTATACAGATAGAAAATCTTCCCATCAAGTCCGGGGCGTGCCTGTTTAAAGATAACAGGACTGCCAAGTTTTACACGAACAAGAATTGCCACAATTATGTAAAGCCAAGAAAAAACAATAATGGCTGCTAATGCACAGACTATATCAAATAGTCGTTTAAAATATTTTGCATACATCAAAACAACCCCTTAATTATATCAAGTACTTTCTGTTGTTGCTCTTTTGTCATTTTTATATCACTTGGCAGACACAACCCTCTGCGGAATATATCCTCACCCACATTGTCACCTGCTGTTATAAAATCGTTATCCTTATACACAGGCTGCATATGCATAGGCTTCCATATGGGGCGTGCCTCTATATTTTCCTTTTCAAGTGCAAGGCGGATTTTCTCGGGATTAACCCTGTCCATTGCATTTTCATCTATCAGCATACAACTAAGCCAGAAGTTGGGAACACTGCATTCTTCATATGGGTTCATGCTTATGGGCAAATCCTTAAATCCTTCTTTATAACGGAAATATATTTCTTCTTTTAATTTTCTGTGTTCTTCAAGGTGAAGGATCTGTCCTCTGCCAATACCTGCTACAATATTACTCATACGGTAATTGTAGCCGATTTCTTCGTGCTGATACCAGGGTGCCTGTTCCCTTGCCTGAGTTGAAAAGAAACGAACCTTCTGCACAGCATCTTCATCATCGGAAAGAAACATTCCACCGCCCGAAGTTGTTATAATCTTGTTTCCGTTAAAGCTTACGGCACTGTATTTGCCGAAAGAACCCGTCTGTTTTCCTTTATATGTAGAGGAAAGCGATTCTGCCGCATCCTCAATAAGTATTACTCCATACTCATCACAAAGAGCCTTGATTTCATCAATCTTAGATGGTGTACCGTAAAGGTGTACAAGCATAACAGCCTTTACCCTACCCTTGTATTTTTCAAGAGCAATTTTCAGAGCCGTGGGATCCATATTCCATGTATCACGCTCGCTGTCTACGAAAACCTGAGTTCCGTTTTCATAGCTGACGGGGTTTACTGTTGCCGCAAAAGTAAGGTCGGAACAGATAACAACATCACCCTCACCAACACCTGCAAGCTTTACCGCAAGGTGTAGTGCGTGTGTGCCTGCTGTCATTGCCGCTGCCGATTTTACTCCCACAAAGGATGCCATTTCATTTTCGAACTCTGTCACATTTTTACCGAGAGGAGCTACCCAATTCGTATCAAAAGCCTCTTTTATAAACTCCTGCTCTTCCCCGTGCATTGTCGGTGTTGAGAGCCAAATTCTTTCGTTGTTACTCATCATAATTCTTCCTCTCGCATGGGCGTTTTGCACACATTTCCCACGATTTTACCATTATATTATAGTACACTTGTTCAAAATAGTCAATATAAGATTTAAAAGGTAACACTTTTTTAATATTTTGCGAATTTTCAAAAAAAACCTTTACTAATATAATAAAATATGGTAGAATAAACTCAGAATTTTGTTTTTTAATATTTTTCCAATTAAGGGAAAAATTAAGAGGTAGAAACATGATTAATGACAAGAAAGTTATTTTTTCGGGCATACAGCCCTCCAGCGATTCCGTGACCCTCGGAAACTACCTGGGAGCACTCAAGAACTGGGTTACACTTCAGGACGAATACAGCTGTATTTTCAGCGTTGTTGATATGCACGCAATCACGGTAAGACAGGAACCTGCACAGCTTAGAAAGAACACTCTTTCACTTCTTGCACAGTACATTGCCTGCGGACTTGATGCAGAAAAGAACATTATGTTTATTCAGAGCCACGTTCCCCAGCACGCGGAACTCAGCTGGATACTCAATTGCTTTACGCAGATGGGTGAGCTTAACAGAATGACACAGTTCAAGGACAAGAGCCAGAAGCACCCCGAAAACATCAATGCAGGTCTTTACACATATCCTGTGCTGATGGCGGCTGATATTCTGCTTTATCAGACAGACCTTGTTCCCGTAGGTGCCGATCAGAAGCAGCATCTTGAGCTTGCAAGGGATATTGCCCACCGTTTTAACACACTTTACAGTGATACATTCGTTGTTCCTGACGCATATATTCCTGCAAAGAATGCAGGTGCAAAGATTATGAGTCTGCAGACTCCCGCGGCAAAGATGTCAAAGAGTGACCCCAACCCCAATGGTTGCATTTTCCTCCTTGACAAGCCTGAGGATATTGTCCGCAAGGTTAAGAGAGCCGTTACTGACTCTGAGGCGGAGGTTTGCTACCGTGAGGGTAAGGACGGCATAAACAATCTCCTTACAATTTACTCCACCGTTACAGGTAAGAGTGTAGACGAAGCTGTTGCTGGATTTTCCGGCAAGGGCTACGGTGATTTCAAGCTGGCGGTTGGTGAGACTGTGGCCGAGCATCTTCGTCCAATTCAGGAAAAGTACAATGACCTTATGAAAAACAAGGACTATCTTGAGTCTGTTTATAAAAAAGGTGCGGAATCGGCATTCTCTATTGCGCGCCGTACTGTTACAAAAGTTAAAAAGAAAGTCGGATTTATTATCTGAGAGGTAAAATATTATGAGTAATAACGGCGTTTTGTTTGCTTTCATAATAGCGTTTGTGGTAACATTTGCAACAACACCTTTCGTAAAAAGGCTTGCTTTTAAGATAGGTGCGGTAGATGTTCCGAAGGACAATCGCAGAATGCACAAAAAACCGACTGCCCGCCTTGGCGGACTGGCAATTTTCCTCGGTTTTATAGTAAGTGTAATTGCATATGCTACTATGGACAGTGAGCTTGCAGGAATGCTTATCGGCTGCTGTATTATAGTTACATTGGGCATATTTGACGATATATATGCACTGAGTGCAAAGCTGAAGCTTGTTGTACAAATAGTTGCCGCACTTTTACCCATTCTTGCAGGGGTGCAGATTCACTTTATCCGTGTTCCGGGATTTATTTCCGAAACAGGATACCTTGCTCTGGGATGGATGGCAATTCCCGTTACACTTATCTGGGTTATAGGAATAACGAACGCAACAAATCTCCTTGACGGACTTGACGGACTTGCTTGCGGTGTTTCCTCAATATCTGCACTGACACTTCTGTGTATTGCACTTATTGTAGGAGAGCCGGAAATTGCATTTGTTACAAGCGCTCTTGCAGGTGCTTGTTTCGGTTTTCTTCCATATAATTTCAACCCTGCGAAGCTTTTTATGGGTGATACTGGGGCATTATTCCTCGGGTTTGTACTTGCAACCACTTCTGTGCAGGGACTTTTCAAGGGCTATGCTGTAATCAGTGTTGCCGCACCCGTTTTAATATTGGGACTTCCGATTTTTGACACTGTTTCTGCAATACTTCGCAGAGTCAAAAATCATCAGCCCATTATGTCCCCCGACAGGGGGCATCTTCATCACAGATTGATTGACGCAGGTTTTTCACAGAAGCAAGCCGTGTCCTTAATTTACGGACTGTGCCTCATTCTATGTGTGGTCGCAGTCGGACTTATTGCAACGGGTGCTATATCCTTGTGGGCACTTGCAGTTGTGCTTGTTGGTTTTACTGTTTTTTGGTGGCTGACACCGAAAATCATTGAGGTCCTTACAGAAAACAAAGAAGAACACAAATAATCTAAGGAGGAACTTATGATTAAAGTATTTACAGTTTTCGGAACAAGACCGGAGGCAATCAAAATGGCTCCGTTAATCTACGAGTTGCAGTCACGCCCTTCCATTGACTGCAAGGTATGTGTTACTGCACAGCACCGGGAAATGCTCGATATGGTACTTAATCTTTTCAAGATTACGCCCGATTTTGACCTTAATATTATGACTGAAAGACAGACTCTTGCAGGAATCACAACCAAGGCACTTACAGGTCTTGAAGAGGTTTTCCGCCAGGAAAAGCCCGACCTTGTGCTTGTACACGGTGATACATCCACTACATTTGCAGGAAGCCTTGCAGCTTATTACAATCAGGTAAAGGTTGGTCACGTTGAGGCAGGTCTTCGTACTTATGATAAATATTTCCCCTTCCCCGAAGAAATGAACCGCCGTCTTACAGGCGTTATTTCCGATTTGCATTTTTCTCCTACGAAAAACAACCGTGCAAATCTTATAAATGAAGGCGTTAATCCTGATAGTATTTTCGTAACGGGAAATACTGTTATAGATGCATTTAAAACAACTATCAGAAAGGATTTCTCTTTTGCAGGTACACCTCTTGAGGGAATTGATATGGACAAACGTATAATCCTTCTGACTGCACACAGAAGAGAAAACTTGGGTACTCCCCTTGAAAATATATGCAAGGCAGTTGCCCGTATCGTAAGGGATTTCCCCGATATTGAGGTTATTTATCCCGTTCATCTTAACCCTGCTGTAAGAGAAACGGCAAATGCAATCCTCGGCAATATTCCGAGAGTTCACCTTGTAGAGCCTCTTGATGTTGATGTGCTTCATAATGCTATGAATAAAGCTTATCTAATCCTTACTGACTCAGGCGGACTTCAGGAGGAAGCTCCTGCTCTCGGTAAACCCGTTTTGGTTCTCCGCGGTGAAACAGAGCGTCCCGAAGCAACAGAAGCAGGTACAGTTAAGATTGCAGGTACGGAAGAGGATATTATTTATTCCCTTACTTCACAGCTTCTTACAGACGAAAACGAGTATCACAAGATGAGTGTTGCAGTTAACCCCTACGGCGACGGAAATGCTTCCAGAAGAATAGCTGATGCTATCCTCTACCACTTCGGTGTTACAAGCTGCCGCCCTGTTGAGTGGCTCTGATTATGAAAAATAATCACAAAGAGATATTTCAGGCACTAAATTCAATTACCCAATTGGGACTAAGTGTAATAATTTCCTTTCTTATATGGATTTTTATTGCTATGTGGGTAAAAGATAAGTTTAACCTCGGAAACTTTGTTATGATTATCGGAATTTTCCTCGGTAGCGGAAGTGCCGTTCTCTCATTTATCAAATTTTGCAAACTTATCTCTCCAAAGGAGAACGACAATGAAAAATAATTCTGTATATAAAGATGCATTGAAAGTAAGCGGATGGATTTTCTTATTAGGTGCTATTGAGCTTTTGATTTTTACGTTGACCTTATCTTTCCGCACGGATATACTGTGGGGAATTCTGTACGGCTGTGCTTTTACCTCCCTAAGCTTCTTTTATTTAGCATCGTGTGTAAAAAAATCAGTTGAAAAAGATGAAAAAGCGGCAAAAATCTATATGGCAACGAGTTATAATTTAAGGCTTATTTCAACTGCTGTTATGGTTATTTTTGCAGTGCGTATTGAAAACATATATTTATGGGCGGCGATTATTCCTTTATTTTTCCAGAGAATCGCTGTTTATGCTGTTGAATTTCTTAATTCACGCAGAAAAAAAGGGAGTGAAATTTCTTGAATGTAAAAGGTCCTAAGATACTGTTCGAAATTCCTGTATTGGGCGGAATCCCGATAACTGAAACTATTCTCAACGGATGGATTGTTGTGGCTGTTGTCACTATCATTTGTTTCATTCTGGGAAGAAATTTATCTACAAAAAATCCTTCCAGAAGGCAGATGCTTGCTGAAAAAGCTGTCACAGTGCTCAGAGACCTTGTTAAGAATACAATGGGCGAACACAATCTCTTTTTTCTACCTTATATAGGTGCACTTTTTTCCTATTCAATTCTCTCAAGTATGATGGGGATTTTTGGACTTCGTGCACCAACGGGAGATATTAACACCACAGTTGCATTTGCACTTATTGCGTTCTTTCTTATACAGTTCTACGGAATCAAAAACAATGGCGTAGGCGGTTGGCTTAAGGGATTTGTTGAACCTGTTCCTTTCTTATTACCGCTAAATCTTGTTGGTGAAATAGCAAATCCTATATCTATGGCATTCCGTCACTTCGGCAACATTGCATCGGGAATAGTAATAACCATTCTCATATACGGAGCGTTGGCAGGGCTAAGCAGGATAGTGCTTGGTTGGATTCCCATTATAGGTTCAATACCATTCCTTCAGGTAGGTATTCCTGCATTCCTTTCGATTTATTTTGATGTGTTCTCGAGCTTCCTGCAGGCTTATATTATATCAATGCTTACTATGGTTTATGTAGGAAACGCAAATGAAGCGCCATCAATCAGTGAATAATTTTTTAATTTATATATTTTGGAGGTATTTATTATGGAAATGACAGAAGCAATTGTAAAAGCGGCATCAGCAATTGGTGCAGGTATTGCAATGATTGCAGGTATCGGACCCGGTATCGGTCAGGGTTATGCTGCAGGTAAGGCTGCTGAGGCAGTTGGCCGTCAGCCCGAAGCAAAGGGTGAAGTTACATCCACAATGCTTTTCGGTTGTGCCGTTGCTGAATCAACAGGTATTTACAGCCTTGTTGTTGCTATGATTCTTCTCTTTGCAAATCCCCTTATCTAAGCAGTCTGAATGGGGTGGAAATCCACCCCTCACAAAATTGGTAAGGAGGTTTTAAAATGGAAAAATTTCAGGAATTTGTAGCGATTGCCCCGTGGACAATGATCTTCACCTGGCTAAACCTGCTTATCCTTGTGTTTGTAATGAAAAAACTCCTTTTTAAGCCTGTTATGAATATGTTTGCTCAGCGCGAACAGGAAATCGGTTCTATGTACGAAAAGGCTGAAACAGCGCAGAAAAACGCAGAAGATATGGAAAGCGAGTACGCACAAAAGCTTTCTGTAGCAAAAGAGGAGGCATCCCGTATTATGAAGGATGCAACTCACGAGGCTACTCTTCGCGGAGAGCAGATTGTATCGGAGGCACAGCAGAAAGCTTCCGCCATTGTAACAAAGGCTCAAAAGGAAATTGAACGCGAAAAGGAAGCAGCAGTAAAAGAAATTAAAGAGGATATTGCATCCATTGCAGTCGATATTGCCGAAAAGGTTATTGGAAAAGACCTTACAGAAAAGGACCACGAAAGGCTTTTGGAGGAGTTTATAGAAAGCTCCGGTGAAGAAAAGTGAAATCAACGGCAATAATATATGCACATTCCTTATTTTCTCTTGCGGAGGAAGAAAAGAAAGAAAGGGAAATTTTTGAGGAATTGACTGAGCTTGTGGAGATATTTACAGAAAATCCTGACTATATGGTTTTGCTCGATTCCCCTACTGTAAAGGTTTCTGAAAGATGCAATCTTATTGATGAGGCATTTTCAGCGTGCGGTGAATATGTAAAGAATTTCCTTAAAATACTTTGCGAGAAAAAGTATATTCATATCTTCCCCGAATGTGCACGAGAATATGAAAAGCAGTACAATAAAAAGCTTGGTATTGAAAAGGTTACTGCAATAACGGCAGTTCCTCTCAGTGATGAACTCCGCGAAAAGCTTATAAAGAAGCTTGAAAAGGATACCGGCAAGACGATTGCACTTGAACAGAGGGTTGATAAATCAATCCTTGGCGGTATAATTTTAAGAACTGAAAATTCGCAGACGGATGCAAGCGTGCGTGCAAGACTTGAGGGTATCCGCACAGAGCTTTCGTCGCAGCAAATAGACTGAAGGTGATATAATGCAGCTTAAATCTGATGAAATCAGCAAAATTATAAAAGACCAGATAAAGAACTACTCAAACAAAATTGAGCAGAATGAAACCGGTTATGTTGTTGAGGTTGGCGACGGTATTGCCAAGGTAAAAGGGCTTGATAACTGTATGAGCAATGAGCTTGTAGAGTTTTCAAACGGCGAGGTTGCAATGGCACTTAACCTTGAAGAAAACTTAGTCAGCCTTGTTATTCTCGGCACAGATGCCGAGATTCGCGAGGGAGATATTGTTAAGCGTACAGGCACAGTTGTAAGCGTTCCCGTGGGTGAAGAAATGATTGGCAGGGTTGTAAACTCTCTCGGTCAGCCCATTGACGGTAAAGGTGAAATAAAAACCACCCAGCGCCGTCCCATAGAGTCTCCCGCTCCCGGAATTATTGAAAGAAAGTCCGTAAGTGTTCCCCTCCAGACAGGAATCAAGGCTATCGACTCTATGATTCCCATTGGCCGCGGTCAGCGTGAGCTTATTATAGGCGACCGTCAGACGGGTAAATCTACAATCGGTCTTGATACAATTATCAATCAGAAGGGCAAAGATGTAATCTGTATCTATGTTGCAATAGGACAGAAAAAATCCACAGTTGCTCAGCTTGTTGATACTTTGGAGAAAAACGGTGCTATGGATTACACCACCGTTGTAGCGGCAACTGCCTCCGAGCTTGCTCCTATGCAGTACATTGCTCCCTACTCCGGCTGTGCTATCGGTGAGTACTTTATGTATCAGGGAAAGGATGTCCTCGTAGTTTACGACGACCTTTCCAAGCACGCTGTGGCTTACCGTGCACTTTCTCTTCTTATACGCCGTCCTCCGGGACGTGAAGCGTACCCCGGCGACGTATTCTATCTTCATTCCAGACTTCTTGAGCGTGCGGCTCGTCTTGCCCCCGAATACGGCGGTGGATCGCTTACCGCTCTTCCCATAATCGAAACTCAGGCAGGCGACGTTTCTGCATATATCCCCACTAACGTAATTTCCATTACAGACGGTCAGATATTCCTTGAAACAGAGCTTTTCCACTCCGGTGTAATGCCTGCAGTTAACCCAGGTATTTCTGTAAGCCGTGTAGGTGGTAATGCACAGATTAAGGCAATGAAAAAGGTTGCAGGTACTCTTAAGCTTCTCTATTCTCAGTACCGCGAGCTTCAGTCATTTGCCCAGTTCGGAAGCGACCTTGACCCCGATACCAAGATGCGTCTTGAACAGGGTGAAAGAATCGTTGAGGTTCTCAAGCAGGACAGAAATGCCCCCGTATCGGTAGAGCATCAGGTTGTAATTATCTATGCGGTAGTAAATGACTATCTTAAGGATATTGCTCCCGAGGATGTAAAGGAATTTGAAAGAACACTCTATGACTATGTTGACAACACATATCCTAAGATTGTTTCCAACATTGCAGAGACAGGCACTCTCTCCGAAGAAACTGAGGAAATGATTAAAAAAGCAGTTACAGAGTGCAGCAAAAAGTTTCTCTCCCGTAAATGAGGTGACGCATAATGGCTTCAATGAAAGCAATTAAAAACAGAATAAAAAGCGTCGAAAACACCCGTCAGATTACAAAGGCAATGCAGCTTGTTGCAACCAGTAAGATGCGTAAGGCTAAAGAAAAGATTGAAGAAAGCAGACCCTTCTTTGAAACTCTTTCCGAAGCACTCTCCGACATTGCATCAGGCACAGTTGATTTTTCCTCCCCTTTCACACAAAAGAAAGAGGGCAAGGCATGTCATATAGTAATTGCCGGTGACCGTGGCCTTGCAGGCGGATACAACAACAACCTCTTTAAATCCTTAAGTTATACCGACGGTGATATTATTTTCCCCATAGGAAAAAAGGTTGTGGAGTATTTTTCAAAGAAGAATGTATCCTTCTTTACTACCGAATACCAGATTGCGGCTGATGTAAAAATCAGCGATTGCAACAGTATAGGTCAGGCACTTGCGGAAGCGTTTGAAAAGGGCGAATTTACATCCCTCGACATTTACTACACGGGGTTTGTGAATATGCTGACACAGCTTCCCGCATCAAAGGAAATTCTTCCTCTTACCTCAAAGGGCGAGGGTGATAAAAAGAAAGCTCTTATTGAGTATGACCCCTCTCCCGAGGCAGTATTCGGTCAGATAATTCCCCACTACATCAGCGGTATTATTTACGGCGGTGTTTGTGAATCCATTGCATCGGAGCTTAGTGCAAGACGCACTGCAATGGAAAATGCTACCGACAATGCAGGAGAGATTATTGACAGCCTCAGCCTGACATATAACAGAGCACGACAAGCAGCTATTACTCAAGAGATTACAGAGATAGTAGCCGGCTCTAACCAATAATGAAAGGATTGAAAATCCATGGCAGAAAAAAACATAGGCAAGGTAATATCTGTTATCGGGCCTGTACTTGATATTAAATTTGAAAATGGACATCTTCCCAATCTGCTTAACGCAATTGAGATAACCGCGGAAGAGCGTAAAATCACTCTTGAGGTTGCTCAGCACATTGGTGATGATGTTGTCCGCTGTATTGCGATGAGCTCTACCGACGGTCTTGTACGCGGTATGGATGCCGTTGACACGGGCAAGGGTATCAGCGTTCCCGTTGGTGAATGTACACTCGGCAGAATATTCAATCTGTTAGGTGAGCCCGTTGACAATCAGCCCGCACCCGAAAATCCCGAAAAATGGGAAATTCACCGTCCTGCCCCCGGATATGATGAGCAGGAAAGCACCACTGAAATCCTCGAAACAGGTATCAAGGTAGTTGACCTTATCTGCCCCTATGCAAAGGGTGGTAAGATTGGTCTTTTCGGCGGTGCAGGTGTTGGTAAGACAGTCCTTATTATGGAGCTTATCAATAACGTAGCAAAACAGCACGGCGGTCTTAGCGTATTTACCGGCGTTGGCGAAAGAACACGCGAGGGTAATGACCTTTACAACGAAATGAAAGAGTCCGGCGTTATTAATAAAACAGCCCTGGTTTACGGTCAGATGAACGAGCCTCCGGGAGCAAGAATGAGAGTTGCTCTTTCAGGTCTTACAATGGCGGAGTATTTCCGCGACAAGGAAGGTCAGGACGTGCTTCTTTTCATTGATAACATCTTCCGTTTCACACAGGCAGGCAGTGAGGTTTCAGCACTTCTTGGCCGTATGCCCTCTGCCGTTGGTTATCAGCCCACTCTGGCAACTGAAATGGGTGCATTGCAGGAAAGAATTACATCTACAAAGAAAGGCTCAATCACATCCGTTCAGGCTGTATATGTGCCTGCCGATGACCTTACTGACCCTGCTCCTGCAACAACATTTGCGCACCTTGATGCTACAACCGTTCTTTCAAGACAGATTGCATCACAGGGTATTTACCCTGCGGTTGACCCCCTTGACTCCACATCAAGAATCCTTTCTCCCGATGTGGTTGGTATCGAGCATTACGAGGTTGCAAGGGATGTGCAGAAGATACTTCAGCGTTACAACGAGCTTCAGGATATTATTGCAATTATGGGTATGGATGAGCTTAGCGAAGAAGATAAGCTCACCGTAAGCCGTGCAAGAAAGGTGCAGAGATTCCTCTCTCAGCCATTCTCCGTTGCTGAACAGTTTACGGGTATGGAGGGTAAATATGTTCCCCTTAAAGAAACCATCCGCGGTTTTAAGGAAATTATCGAGGGTAAGCATGATGACCTGCCCGAATCTGCATTCCTTTTCGTAGGAACAATTGAGGAAGCTATAGAAAAAGCTAAAAAATAATAGCCCGACAGGACTGATAATATGAACGAATTTGATTTACAAATAGTTACTCCCGACGGAATGTTGTTCGACGGGAAAGCTCAGAAGATTATTCTCCGCACAACAACCGGAGATGTTGGTATTCTTGCAAAACATACTAACTATGTTTCGGCTCTTTCCATAGGCGTTGCAAAGGTTGTAACTGCTCAATGGGAGAAAAAAGCCGCTTGTTCAGGTGGAATGGTAAGCGTTACCGACGGTGTTGTAAGGGTTGTTGCCTCCACCTTTGAATGGGGCGAGGATATTGATATAGCCCGTGCGGAAAAAGCAAAGGAAAAGGCACAGACCAGTCTTGCTTCCACCCCAAAAAGCGAGTATGAGTATAAGCTTGCTGAAATTAAGCTTAAGAGGTCGCTCGCAAGACTTAGTGCATCCAGTAAAAATTAAAAATGAATTTTAAAATGGATAGTGCCAGCACTATCCATTTTAATTAACAGGTGATTTTATGAAACCATATCTTCCCGATAAAGAGGTTTCCGTTTTTATTGCGGATACCAAAATAAACGGTGCTACCGTTATTAATCCTCCGTCTATTGATATATTACCCGTGTCTATGCGTAGGCACGCGGATTTGGGAATTGCAATTATTTCCTCAAAAAAAGCCGTATGCCCGCCAGAAAGTTACGCATACTATAAAAACGCACTCTCTCATTACGGATTTGAGATAATCGAGGGTAAAAATTCCCTGGGCAGGCACTACCCGAAAGACAGCGCATATAATGTTGGTATAGTCGGGAAAAAATGCTTTTTAAACAAAAAGGTATGCGATGAGGTGTTATATGAAACACTATTGACCGAGGGTTATGAAATAATTGAAGTAAAACAAGGCTACGCCAAATGTTCAATCTGCCCCATTGATGAAAACACCTTTCTTACGGGTGATGTTTCCATTGCTCGTGCAGGAGAAAAGGCAGGCATGGAAGTTTTACTTATATCAAACGACAATATTGCTCTTCCGGGATTTTCCAACGGTTTTTTCGGAGGATGCTGCGGAATGGGAAGTAAAAATGAGCTTCTGATAAACGGGGATATTGACCTCCTTCCCGATTCGGAAAAAATAATAAATTTTCTTTCATCTAAAAATATTAGGATAAAAAAACTTAAGGAAGGAGAAGTCCTTGATATAGGCTCTATTATACCTCTGATGACTACATAAAAGTAAATGAGGTGATAGTTTTTGGAATTGAATACTGCCCTGAATCTGCCTGAGAATACTGACATATATGAATTTGCTACGCAGATTACAGAGGAAATAATGGTGCATTACGAAAAGCCGCTTCTTAAAAAAATTGCAGAGAGTGAATTTCCCCATTCAACACCGGGAGAAAGAATGGAAATAGTAAGCCTTGCCATAAGCCACGCTGACGGTAACAGCCTTGATGTAATGGATGCAATTCACTACGAAAGACGGCGCGCACTTATTGAAGAAAAGGCTCTCGACTATCTTAAAGAAAACGGCTCTATTATTATAAATGGTTTTGTTAATTTCAGACTCGGCGAGTATAAGGACGAATTAAAAAACCTCTGCCACGACGCGGCAGAAGAAATCTACGCAATGCGTGAATATGATGAATTTATGAATATGCTCCGTTTTTTTGTTTCCGTTCAAGCTCCTAAGGAAAATACTGTTTATATAAAAAATTCAGGTGGGGTTTTGAAGATTTACAACAAAAGGCACCGTGATATTACCGATTTTTACTGTGAGGAATCGGTTTTCAGTGATGAGGGATTTACCCGTGAAGATGTAATCTTAAGTGCACTTATAACCATTGCACCGAGGAAAATAGTTATTCACGGCAAACGCGAAAGCGAGCGTATTTACGATACAATTTCAAATGTATTTTCCAATGTGGAATTTACGGAATAAGAAAGCGGTCAATCGACCGCTTTCACTTTTTTATATTATCCCAATATGCTTTCGTCTGTTGTTCGAGCTTACTCTCACCATAGTTATAATATTTTCTGCCAAGAAGTGTGTCAGGCAAATACTGTTGCTTTACATAGTGATTGGGATATTCGTGGGGGTATTTATAGTTCGTTCCGTGTCCCATCTTCTTTGCCCCCTGATAATGTGAATCCTTAAGATGGGGTGGAATATCACCCATAAGACCGCTTTGCACGTCGTAAAGTGCCGAATCAATGGCACAGATTGCACTGTTTGACTTGGGTGATGTTGCAAGCATTATAACCGCCTCTGCAAGGGGAATCCTTGCCTCGGGAAAGCCGAGCTGAAGCGCCGCATCCACACAAGCCTTTGTAATAACAATTGCATTAGGGTATGCAAGCCCTATATCCTCTGCCGCCATAACGAGGATTCGTCTGCAGATGCTCTGCAAATCACCCGCCGCAACAAGGCGTGCCATATAGTGAAGTGCCGCATCGGGGTCACTTCCCCGCACCGCTTTCTGAAAAGCACTCAAAACATCATAATGGCTGTCACCGTCACGGTCGTGACGAAATGCTTTTTTCATTGTGACCTCTTCCGCAAGTGCAAGGTCAATTACAATATTCTGATTCTCGTCAGGAGTTGCCGCCATTACGGCTACCTCGAGGGAATTAAGGGACTTTCTTACATCACCGCAGGCAGTTCTTGCGATATGGTCTGCCGCATCTTCTTCAAGTATTACAGGGTATTCAAGAGTATCCTTTGCACGGTAAAGTGCCTCCTTTATATCCTCAGAGTCAACGGAATAAAATTCAAAAACCGTTGAGCGTGAAAGTATGGCATTGTATATATAAAAATAGGGGTTTTCCGTGGTGGATGCTATCAGGGTTACTTTTCCGTTTTCGATACACTCCAACAGGGATTGCTGTTGTTTTTTGTTAAAGTTCTGAATCTCGTCAAGATACAGAATAACTCCGTCTGCCCCGAGCATTGTTTCCGCTTCCTGCAAAATGGCTTTTATGTCAGAAACGGAGGCGTTTGTTGCATTAAGCTTGTAGAGTGGCTTATTCGCGTTTTTTGCGGCAATATTTGCTACCGTTGTTTTTCCGATACCTGACGGACCATAGAAAATCATATTCGGGATTTCACCGCTCTGTATTATATTGTAAAGAACTTTTCCCTCGCTTAAAATATGCTTCTGACCGACCACATCTGAAAGCGACTGGGGACGCATTCTGTCTGCCAACGGACTTCTCATAGCGTGTTCTTCCTTTCCAGAAATATCAAATATTATTATACAAACTTTTTCTTTCAAAAACAAGTGTTTTATGATAAAATACTTATGGGAGATGATAATATGCGAAAAAAAGAACGTGCAGAAGCATTTTTTAATATTTTGGCAGAGCTTTATCCTGATGCAATCTGCTCTCTTGAATACGAAACTCCCCTCCAGCTTCTTATTGCGACACAGCTTTCGGCACAGTGCACAGATGCACGTGTTAACATAGTTACAAAAGAGCTGTTTAAAAAATATCCCGATGCAACTGCCTTTGCCAACGCTGACTTAAAGAAACTGGAGCAGGATATAAAACCCACGGGGTTTTACCATAACAAGGCAAAAAATATTATTGCCTGCTGCAAAAGAATTCTCTCCGATTTTGACGGGGAAATCCCCGATAATATGGAGGATATGCTCTTACTTGCGGGAGTGGGCAGAAAGACGGCAAACCTGGTACTGGGTGATATTTTCGGCAAGGGCGGTATGGTCATCGATACTCACGCAAAAAGGATTTTAAAAAGAATTGGACTTACCAACGAAACCGACCCTGTTAAGGTTGAAAAAGATACAGAAAATCTGCTTTCTCGCGATAAGCACAGCGATTTTTGTCACAGGCTTGTGCTACACGGAAGAGCGTATTGCACCGCAAGAAATCCAAAATGTAATAGCTGCCCTGCTTCTGCCGTGTGTAAAAAAGTTGAAGTTTAGTTAAAAAGATATTGAAAAACGATTTCATATATTATATAATATAAAAAGATATACTCGGAATCATTTAAAACCACTTACGCTCCTTTGAGCAGAATGGAGATTTTTATGAGTAGTAATAACAAAAAACGCTATGACGACCAGGCTGCAGGTTCAAGATTTGCTGCCAATATGACAGAAAAGGATGTTGACCCGCGTTACGCTAAATATAACGGTTTTTCCAGCCGTAAAGAGGTTATTTTGGAGATGCTTCAGCACTATTTTGGTAATTGCAAGACAATGCTCCTTAGTTCTCTGAGTCACCTGCGTTCACCATCTACTATTATCGTTATCATTTTTCTTGTTGCAGTGTACATAATCCTTGGTGTTACGGGACATTTGGAATTTTCTTTTGCACTCAGCGAGGATATACGTGAAATTAAAATCAGTCTTGACATCATTGTAAATGCCCTTTTGGGATTTTTCTTCGGGCCTGTTACATGCTGTATCAGCGTCACGCTTTGCTGTCTTGTAAGAATGCTTGTGACTCCTGACAGTGTATTTTTCATTGGCTATGTAATTCTTGCGGCTATTGCAGGATTTTTGCACGGCTGGATTCTTTACAGACACAAGGCTATGTGGTTTGGGACACGCTTCAGAGGATTTTTCACAGACCTTTTGTCAAAATCTATAGTTACAAGACTTGTAGTTTCGGTAGTTGTAAATGTTCTGCTGAAAGCAATTATTTTCAAGATATTTATAGGATATCCCATATACGAATATATTCTGCACTATAATTATTCTAATGTTGAGCTTACCTCTTTCTCTGAATTTATAGAGGTATTTATTGCAGGATTTATAGTTGACACACTTGTTATCTACATAACACTGGTTGTTGTTAATTTTGTTGCTTCCAAAGCGTTCCCTGTTCAATATGCCCAGCCTGAGCTGGTTATTGACGAAAACGGTGCTTTGATAAGCTTAGAGGAAGAGTTTATGGAAAGAATGGACTCTTCAGACCAATAAAAACATTTCAGGAGGCTTATTCCTTGGATTATTCTTTTGACGAAAAAGTAGATGTAAAGCTTATTGCTCTATTTATTATTGACAATTTCAAAATGCCTGTCCCCAACTCCTATCTTGTGGACATTCTTGCGTTGGAGCCGTTTATAAATTACTTTGACCTGCAGCAACAAATGGGAGAGCTGGAGGAAGAAGAATTTGTAACCTACTACATTGAAGATGATGCACGGTTCTACAGTCTTACAGAAAAAGGAACACAGGCATTACAATTCTTTTCACAACGAATTCCAAAAACTGTACGCGAGAGACTACTTCGTACTATAAAAATCAAGATTAAAGATTTAAGAAACGCTCTCAGCATAAAGGCTGATTACGACAAGGTAAACGATATTGAATACAGCGTTACACTAGGGATTTCCGAGGGTAATTTTGATATGTTTAA
Organism: Clostridia bacterium; assembly: GCA_045656865.1. GTDB lineage: Bacteria > Bacillota > Clostridia > UMGS1883 > UMGS1883 > UMGS1883. The sequence continues at coordinate 16,928 of JAZOSB010000045.1, forward strand.
GGTATCAATTTCCGTTAGCGAGGAAATTATGGCTAAGAAAATCTGTGCAGCCTTCAAGAACGACCCACAGACTTTTTATTCGGAGTTTCTTTCAATACTAACAAAAAACATTTAGCAAAAAGCAAATAAGTAAAAAAGCTTTGTCAACTAAGTTGACAAAGCTTTTTATTATGAGCCTGATTTTAAGGATACCTGATAAGGCAAAATTGATACTACGCTTTCCTCAGTAACATCATAAGGCATTTCTATATGGAAAGTATACTTACGAGTGTTATTTTCCGAATCGGAATCAATTGATACATCACGAATTGAGATTGAAAGCTCTTTAAGCTTGTTTGTAATACTTTCCTGGAAGTTTTCCTCATTCACTCCCTTTATTACAAGCACTTTCGCTTTTGGAAGCCTTATCCAACGAAAGTTTTTATGAAGTATAATCTGTGCACACAGGATAAGCACCGTCGCAGAGATACCTATGCTGTAAAGCCCTGCACCGATTGCCATACCTACACCCGAGGTTGCCCATATACCTGCCGCAGTTGTAAGACCTGTAATAGTGTTTCTATGTACGAAAATCATACCTGCACCAAGGAAACCTATACCACTGGCAATGGTTGATGCAATTCTTGACGGGTCAAGCCTTACCTCCACTCCCTCATATATGCCCTTGCTGATTACATCGAAAAAGGCATACTTGGAAACCACCATCATAAGTGCCGCACCGCAGGCAACAACAAAGTGTGTTCTGATACCTGCTTCCTTACTTCGGTTTTTTCTCTCAAGACCGATTATCATACCGCATATGCCTGCAAGCAATATACGGAAAACAAATTGTAGCTGTAGTGTTTCTGTTAAAAATTCTTTCATTTTCTTCTCCTTTTCTTTTTATTAAAAGACGCATCAAAACCCGTTGGGGTTTTAATACGTCTCCATTCCTTTGTATTATATTGTATTATACCACTAACATAATTATTTGTCAAGATTAATATTTTTCTGTAAAGCTTATAGTCCGTTCTCCTTGTCAATTCTTCCGTTTCTTACATACATAACAAGGTCTGCACCAACCATAATGAAGTTGAGGATGTAGAAGAAAAGAACATACCATTTATCGGCAATGTTATTCATATAATCTTTGTTATGTAAAGGGTTTTCTCTTCTATATAGAATTTTATTTCATACTCTCCGTAATGCAACCCATACTCTTCCCCATCTCTTTTGTATGAGGGTGTAGGGTCCTGTTCTAAAATTTTTATAATTTCAGTTTGCCTATCTTCCGGCAGAGAATCAAATTCTTTACACAAAACATTAACTTGCAGTTTTCTTTCTTCAAGGTTTTCGGTAAAACCACTCACCGCATCGGGATGGGAATCTGCATAGACAAGATACGGCTTTATATCGTATATGGGAGTGCCGTCAAGTAAATCTGCACCCCTTACCCATAGCACGGGTCCTCGGTCTTTTGTATATTCAATTCTTTCCAGCTTCACTGAAGAAAGTCCGATAGGGTTCGGTCTGAATGGTGAACGCGTTGAAAATACACCCATCCGCTTATTACCGCCCAAAAGCGGAGGTCTTACGGTAGGAGACCACTCTTCCCTTTCCGCTTTTGAAAATTTCCACAAAATCCAGATGTGTGAAAAATCCTCAAGTCCCCGAAATGCTTCGGGGACTTGATACTTTTTTTCAAAAACTATTTTTCCTGCGGTTTCTTCTACAAGTCCGCTTTGTCTTGGAATACCGAATTTCTCTTTAAAATCCGTTTCAATGTGTGCAATAATTTTCATAGCTTAAATCTGTGAAAAAACCTTATCAACAAGGATTTTTACTTTCTCCTCGGCATCCTTCTGCGATTTTCCGCATACGCCGAAATAGAACTTAATCTTCGGTTCTGTTCCCGACGGACGTACTGTAATAAGACTGCCGTCTTTAAGGAAATATTTAAGCACATCACTCTTGGGAAGTCCGTCAATGCCGGTAGAATAGTCAAGAGCCTTTTCCACATCAAAGGGCACGCCCTCTTCCCTGAATTTTTTCATAATTGCCTTAATCTGTGCAAGCCCCTCTATACCTGCAAGGGTTTTTGTCTGCACATTTTCAAGGTAATAGCCGTACTTCTCATACAAATCGATAAGTCCGTCGTAAAGTGTCTTTCCGTGAGCTTTAAGGTCAGCGGCAAGCTCAGTAATAAGCATAGATGCAACAACGGCATCCTTGTCACGGCAGTAGCTACCCTTAAGATAGCCATAGCTTTCTTCAAAGCCGAATACATACTTGTCAAACTTACCCTCTGCCTCAAATTCCTTAATCTTTTCACCAATGAATTTAAATCCTGTAAGAACATCAATTGTTTCGATTCCGTAATCCTTTGTAATAGCACGAATCATTTCCGTAGAAACAATGGATTTTACAACTGCACCTTCCTTGGGAAGTGTTCCCTGTGCTTTTCTTGTTCTTAAAATAAATTCACACAGAAGGGCACCTATCTGATTTCCGTTAAGCACATTGTATGAGCCGTCTTCAAGACGTACCACTACACCAAGACGGTCACTGTCGGGGTCTGTACCGAATACGATATCCGCATTCTGCTCCTTTGCATATTTAATAGCAATGGTGAAGGCTTCTGCATTTTCGGGGTTGGGACTATTGACTGTGGGGAAATCTCCGTCGGGAGCTTCCTGTTCGGGAACTACGAATACATTCTTAACCCCTATTTCGTCAAGGACACGGCGGACAAGCTTGTTACCGCTTCCGTGGATAGGAGTGTACACAACCTTGAAATCTTCAGGAATTTTTATACCGAGAGATTGCTCCTTTATAGCGTCTATGTACGCTCTGTCAACATCCTCACCGATTGAAATGTAGTCGGGGTTTTCAGTTATTTTAACACCGTCAAAAAGGTCAATATTATTGATGTAGCCTGTGATAACATCAGCATCCTCGGGAGGAAGCTGGCTTCCGTCTTCACCGTAAACCTTATAACCGTTGTACTCCTTGGGGTTATGGCTTGCGGTAACAACTATACCGCGGGCACATTTAAGATAACGGAGTGCAAAGGAAAGCTCGGGCGTGGGACGAAGAGATTCAAAAAGATATGTCTTAATGCCGTTTGCACAGAGAACTTTTGCACACTCCATAGCAAAAAGTGCGGAGTTGTTTCTGGAGTCGTATGCTATAACAACGCCCTTTTTAACAGTTTCTTCTCCCTTATCCATCATCTCAAGGCAAAGGCCCTGAGTAGCTCTTCTTACGGTGTAGATATTCATACGGTTGATACCTGCACTCATGATACCACGCATACCTGCAGTACCAAATTCAAGCTCCTTATAAAAACGGTCTTCTTTTTCTTTTTCATCAAGTCCCATAAGCTCTGCCTTTACTTCATCTGTAACCTTTGAAGAATTTATCCATTTTTCATATTCTGTTCTGTAATCCATACTGCACCTCTCCTCATAAGATATATATAATTATACAATATAATACCCGCTCTGTGCAAGACAAATCTTTGTTTTTTATTGGCAGAATATATGATTTTGTTCAAATTTCTTTATTCGTAATCAACAACATCAACCCAGGAAAGGAGGAATTCTCTTTCCTTTTCGTTACCTTTTACAGACTGTGATGCTGCAACAATGGGCATCCACTTCTGAACATACTGCTTTGCTGTATCGCTCTTTTCACAGAAGAGGTCAAGGTATTTCTTCGCACCCTCAATATCCCCTGCAAGCCAAAAGAGAAGATATGTTCTTGCCACATCTGCAGAAGCATTACCCTGAGTTGCGTGGGACCAGTCAAGGATGTATGCTGTCCCGTCATCTGTGATTATGATATTGGAAGGATTAAAGTCCCCGTGGCATACCTTGTTGTGCTTGGGCATACCCTCAAGTCTGGTATGAAGGTCATAGCGTGTTGTCGCATCAATGTTGGACTCACTGATTTTACGGTTCATCTTATCCTTTAATTTGTTAAGAAGAGGGGATTTCTTGGAGTGAACTTCAAGCTGAAGATTAACGAGGAGTTCAAGATATTCGTCCTTTTTATCTTCATTTTCCTCTATAAGCTGCGTGAGTGTCTTTCCCTTTATAAATTCGGATACGATTGCCCATTTTCCCTCAATCGTTGTTACTTCAAGAACCTTGGGAATATTAAGCCCTGTTTCCTCAATTCTTGCCTGATTCAAGGCTTCGTTAAGGACATCTGCTTTTGAATAATTCTCGTCAAATACTTTTATACACTTGTTCCCGTCATGGTATATGGTTTTATTATTTCTTACCGCAATAACTTTATCAAGTTTCATTTTACATTCCTCCTCATTTTACTCTAAACTGTTTTTGTTTGGCATTTCCTTTTCCTGAAAATGCTTTCCGTAGTAAGCATTGAGATACATCTCTTTGATTTCAGCCATAAGGGGATATCTGGGGTTTGCACCTGTGCACTGGTCGTCAAATGCCTGCTCAACCATTTCGTCAAGGTTATCAAGGAATACTTTTTCGTCAATACCGTAATCTTTGATGGTTTCTTTAATGCCAACCTTTGCTTTCAGGTCGTTTATAGCTTTGATAAGGCCTTCGAGCTTTTCCTTGTCAGAGTCACCCTTGATTCCGAGATAATCAGCAACCTCTGCATAACGTGCAAGAGTATGGGGATGGTCGTACTGAGAGAATGTACCCATCTTCTGAGGAGCTTCACTTGCGTTGAAACGGAGTACCTCTTCAATCATAAGTGCATTAGCTACACCGTGGGGCAAATGATGGAACGCACCAAGCTTGTGAGCCATAGAGTGACATATACCGAGGAATGCATTTGCAAATGCCATACCTGCCATTGTTGCGGCATTAGCCATCTTTTCTCTTGCTCTTACATCTGTCTGTCCGTTTTCATAAGCTCTGGGAAGATATTCAAAGATTGTCTTAAGAGCCTTAAGAGCAAGAGCGTCTGTGTAGCCTGTTGCAAGCATTGCTGCATATGCTTCAACTGCGTGAGTTACAGCATCGATACCTGAAGCTGCAGTAAGTCCCTTGGGTGCAGACATATGGAAATCTGTATCAATGATTGCCATATTTGGCATAAGCTCGTAGTCTGCAAGAGGATATTTAACACCTGTCTGCTCGTCTGTGATAACTGCAAAGGGAGTTACCTCGGAGCCTGTACCTGCAGATGTGGGAATTGCAATAAAGTATGCCTTTTCGCCCATCTTGGGGAATGTGTAAACTCTCTTACGGATATCGATGAATCTCATTGCCATATCCATAAAGTCTGCTTCAGGATGTTCGTAGAGTACCCACATAATCTTAGCTGCATCCATTGCACTACCACCGCCGAGAGCAATAATTGTGTCAGGCTTGAAGGCTGCCATCTGTGCGGCACCGTTTTTAGCGTTAAGGAGTGTGGGGTCGGGCTGTACATCAAAGAATGTTGTATGCACGATACCCATTTCGTCAAGCTTATCTGTGATAGGCTTTGTATAACCGTTTTCATAGAGGAATGTATCTGTTACGATAAAGGCTCTCTTCTTGCCCATTACATTTTTAAGCTCGTCAAGAGCAACAGGCAGGCAGCCTTTCTTAATATATACCTTTTCCGGTGCACGGAACCAAAGCATATTTTCCCTTCTTTCTGCTACTGTTTTAATATTGATAAGGTGCTTTACACCAACGTTTTCCGATACTGAGTTACCGCCCCAGGAGCCACAACCGAGTGTCAGCGAGGGAGCAAGCTTGAAGTTATAAAGGTCACCGATGCCTCCGTGAGAAGATGGAGTATTTACTAAGATTCTGCAGGTTTTCATTCTTGCAGCAAAAGAATTAATCTTTTCTTTTTCTGTAACTTCGTTAAGATATACAGAGGATGTATGACCGAAGCCGCCATCCTCTACAAGTTTTTCAGCTTTATCAAGTGCTTCTTCAAAGTCCTTTGCCTTGTACATTGCAAGGACCGGAGAAAGCTTTTCGTGGGCAAATTCTTCTGAAATTTCAACAGATTCAACCTCGCCGATAAGGATTTTTGTACCCTCGGGAACAGTTACACCTGCAAGCTGTGCAATTTTAAAAGCAGACTGACCAACGATTTTTGCATTGAGCGCACCGTTAATGATGATTGTCTTTCTTACCTGTTCTGTTTCTTTTTCGTTTAAGAAGTAGCATCCTCTTGCCCCGAATTCTTCTTTAACCATATCGTAAATGCTTTCAGGAACAATTACTGCCTGCTCGGATGCACAAATCATACCGTTGTCAAAAGTTTTTGAGTGAATGATGGAGTTTACTGCCATAAGTATGTCGGCAGAGTCATCAATAATTGCAGGGGTATTACCTGCGCCAACACCAAGTGCGGGCTTTCCGCTTGAGTATGCAGCCTTAACCATTCCGGGACCACCTGTTGCGAGGATGATGTCTGCTTCTTTCATTACAGTGTTTGTCATTTCCAGACTCGGAACATCTATCCAGTCAATGATTCCCTCGGGAGCTCCTGCACTTACTGCCGCTTCAAGGACAAGCTTTGCAGCTGCAATTGTACAATTCTTCGCTCTGGGATGGGGGGAGATTATAATAGCATTTCTTGTTTTAAGAGCAAGAAGGCACTTGAATATAGCTGTTGATGTGGGGTTTGTTGTAGGAATAACCGCAGCAACCACACCGATAGGCTCTGCAATTTTCTTTATGCCGAATGCGCTGTCTTCTTCAATAATACCGCAGGTTTTGGTATCCTTATAGGCATTATATATATATTCTGAAGCATAGTTATTTTTTATAACCTTATCTTCAACAATGCCCATACCTGTTTCTTCTACTGCCATTTTTGCAAGAGGGATTCTTGCCTTATTTGCAGCGGATGCGGCAGCCAGGAAAATTTTATCAACCTGCTCCTGAGTGTAAGTTGCGAAAACCTTCTGTGCTTCTCTTATGCGCTGAATTGCCTGTTCGAGCTTTTCAACGTTGTCTACAATTTCGTAAATTTTCTTTACCATGATTTACTCCTCCTGATATAATTGTTTATATGAGCTGATGACATAATGGAGGCACTTCCTGACCCGTATTTCTCCAAGTCACTTTTGAATCAGCATTTCTTTCCATATTTATATCTTTGTTTCAGCACTTATGTATAATAACACAAAAAAATTTTCTTGGGAATTATTAAAATGTTATATCGATATATCAATATCGATATAACATTTAGCAAAAGAAAAAGTCGGTGTGAAAAACTTTGTGTTTTTTACACCGACCGATATTTTATATATATTTTCGTTTTGAATTGTATAGCTCCGCTATAAACTGCTTATCAAGCTTACTTAATTTATATCCGTTCTTATAAATAAGGACATCCTTATAAATCTTTTGATTTTCTTTACATTCCTTTTGGATAAGGTTATACCTTTTCAAAAGCTTATCGGGAAGCGGAGATACCCACATAAAGGTTTCGGGATTTTCGGAAAGCAAATCATACTGACTTGCCCTTTCAAAAACAAAGATTCGTTTTCCTATATTGTCCGGAAGCTCCTCTTTCACAACCTTGGACAGAGGAAGCGACGGAACATAGGGGTCTGCATGAGCTATTTCAATATGGTCTGTTAAGTCATCAAAGGTAATATCCTCAACCTGTGCCAGATAACTGTCCTTATGCATAATTAAACGGTAGGAAAATTCCGTTATAAGTTCATAACTCATACCTTTTTCTTCAAGCATTGCCTTAAAATACTTATCATAGTTTTCCGCATATCTGATGATACCTAATTTATAATCATGGTCCAGAATGTTGTTTATCGTTCGTTTTGAATTGGTTTCTTTGTAGAAAAGCTCCGCATCGTGACTTCCCAAGGTTTTGGAAAACTGTGCAAAGGCATCTGATATATAGCTGGCACGGGGAACACTGATGGAAAACTTCAGCTTTTTTGCAGAGCCGTCTTTATACATAGCCTCCACATTTTCAATTTGTTTTAATATGCTTTTTGCATAGCTTATAAACTCTTCCCCCTCGGGAGTGAGAAACATTCCCTTGGTACTGCGGTCAAAAATTGTAATGCCCAAATCTGTTTCCAGTTCCTTTATTGACCTGCTGATATTTGGTTGTGCAATAAGCAAAATCTCTGCCGCTTTGCTAAGGGAGCCTGCACGTGCCACCTCAACTGCGTATTTCATATGCAATATATTCATATAGATTCTCCTGATTGTTTACTATTATTTAAATTATACCATAATAAGGTATTATGTTAATTATTTTCCAATCTCATTATTTTTATAATTGCTATGTGCAGTTCTTGACAACTTTTTTGCCGTAGTATAAAATATAGGAAGATGTTAAATAGTAAAGAGGGAGGGTTTTTATGGTCAGTTTAATAAAAGAGCTTCGCGAGAAGCATATTTTATCACGTGATAAATTTCACGAGCTTTTGTCTACAACTAAATATGATGCCCTTCTTTTTGAATCTGCCGACGAAATAAGGCAGTCTGTTTATGGTAAGGATGTATTTATACGTGGTCTGATTGAATTTACCAATTACTGCAAAAACGACTGTTTCTATTGTGGAATACGGTGCAGTAATAAAAATGCGGTAAGGTACCGTCTTTCCAAAGAGGATATTCTTGAATGCTGCCGAGAGGGATACGGGCTTGGATTCCGCACATTTGTGCTGCAGGGCGGCGAGGACCCGTATTTTACGGATGAAAGAATGGTGGATATTGTAAAAACTATTCGCGAAGAATTTCCTGACTGTGCAATAACGCTTTCTGTCGGTGAAAAATCATATGAGAGCTATCTTGCCTACTACAATGCAGGGGCAAACAGATTTCTTCTCCGTCACGAAACAGCGGAAAGTGACCACTACAACAAGCTTCACCCCGAATATATGAAGCTTGAAACCCGTAAGAAGTGCCTTTTTGACCTGAAGAAAATCGGGTATCAGGTAGGAAGCGGATTTATGGTTGGCTCTCCTTTTCAGACTATGGATAATATCATTTCCGATTTGGAATTTCTTTATAAGCTTCAGCCAGATATGATAGGCATTGGTCCGTATATAGTGCATAAAGAAACCCCATTCAGAGAATACGAAAACGGAAGCGTGGAAATGACAGTAAGGCTTATTGCAATTCTCCGCCATATGTTCCCACATGCCCTCATTCCTGCTACTACGGCATTGGGAACGCTTCACCCCAACGGCAGAGAGATGGGACTTAAAGCAGGTGCAAATGTAGTTATGCCAAACCTTTCCCCAAGGGCATACAGAAAGCTCTACGATTTGTACGAAAACAAGCTTTCTACTGGCGAGGAGGCGGCACAGAGCCGCGCTGCACTTGAGAAGAAGGTTGAGGCTGCAGGATATAATGTTGTAACGGCAATCGGAAACGTAAAAAGGTGATATAAAATGACTAAATGCTTAATCGCAATGAGCGGTGGTGTTGACAGTGCTGTTGCGGCACTCCTTGTTAAAGAAAAAAATACAGATTGCATCGGTGCAACTATGAAGCTTCTTGGCGGGGGCGGAATTGAGCTTGACGAGGAGCACGCCTGCTGTTCAAGGGAAGATATTGAGGATGCAAAAAAAGTTTGCGAAAGGCTCGGTATGGAGCATTATCTCTACGATTTTTCGGAGCATTTCGCAGAAAAGGTTGTAGACAAGTTTGTTCACGCATATGAAACAGGTGCAACCCCCAACCCCTGCATAGAATGTAACCGATATTTAAAGTTTGAAAGGCTTTTTAAAGAGGCAGGAAACTTAGGCTGCAGTCACATTGCTACAGGACATTACGCCCGTGTTGAGTATGATGAAGAAAATGGCAGATGGATTCTTAAAAAGGCAAGGGATTTATCCAAGGACCAGAGTTATGTGCTCTATTCCCTCACTCAAAATCAGCTTTCCAAGGTTATCTTCCCACTTGGAGATATGACAAAAGCAGAAGCCCGTGCCATTGCAGAGGAAAACGGTTTTGTAAATGCACATAAGAAAGAAAGTCAGGACATATGCTTCGTAAAGGGTGAAGATTACACTGACTTTATCGAAAGATATACCGGAAAAAATTATCCTGACGGAAATTTTGTGGATGATGACGGGAACATTCTCGGCACGCACAAGGGTATTATCCGCTACACAGTAGGTCAGCGAAAAGGTTTGGGATTATCCCTACCTGCTCCCCTTTATGTTTGCAGACTGGATACAGAGAAAAACGAAGTTGTTCTCTGCCCACATGAGGGGCTTTTCTCAAAAGAGCTTATAGCAACGGATATAAACCTTATCAGTGTGCCTGACCTATACACCCCGAAAAGAGTTAAGGCAAAGGTGCGTTACCGCCATACGGAGCAGGATGCTACGGCACTGCAAATTGATGAAAATACAATCAAAGTGACCTTTGATGAGCCGCAGAGAGCCATCACCAGGGGGCAGGCAGTTGTCCTCTATGACGGTGATATTGTTGTCGGCGGCGGCACTATATTATAATAAGGAGTATTTGTTATGAAAGAAATATTATTCAAGCTTACTTACGGACTTTTCGTTCTTTCCGCACGGGATGGAATGAAAGATAACGGCTGTATAATAAATACTGTTATGCAGGTTACGGATACCCCACTGCAGATTGCAATTGCAATAAATAAAAATAACTACACCCTCGAAATGATTGAAAAAAGCGGTGTTTTCAACGTGAGCGTTCTTTCCGAGGATGTTCCATTCTCTGTATTTGAAAGGTTTGGTTTTAAAAGCGGAAGAACGGAAGATAAATTTTCCGATTTTGAGTATAAACAGCGTTCCTGCAATGATGTATATTATATCACCAATTACACCAATGCATATATAAGTGCTAAGGTTGTAAATATGGTTGACTGCGGAACTCATATGATGATTATAGGCGAGGTTACTCAGGCACTTACTCTTTCTGACAAGCCGTCTGTAACTTATGACTATTACTTCAAGAATATCAAGCCTAAGCCCGAGGCAAAGAAAAAAGGCTATGTATGTAAAATCTGCGGATATGTGTACGAGGGTGACTCGCTTCCCGAGGACTTTATATGTCCGTGGTGCAAGCACCCTGCAAGTGATTTTGAACCGTTGCAATAAGTCAAAAAATGCTATCAACTATGAGTTGATAGCATTTTTTAAGTTTTACATTATTTTTTACCCGTTGAGCCGAATCCGCCCTCTCCGCGTTCGGTGTCATCAAGTTCATCGGACAGAACAAAATCTGCCACTACATAGGGGGCAATTACAAGCTGTGCAATTCTTTCTCCGTTGTCTATTGATTGCGGTTCGCTAGAGTGGTTATGAAGTGCCACCATTATTTCTCCACGGTAGTCACTGTCAACAACACCTACTTTGTTCGCAGGTGCAAGACCCCTTTTTGAAGCGATACCGCTTCTTGCGTAGATAAGCCCTGCATATCCTGTGGGAATTTCCATTGCAATTCCCGTATGTATAAGCTTCGTTTCGTGGGGATTGATTGTAACTGTTTCACCTGTGCAGGCGTAAAGGTCCGCCCCTGCGGCAAACTCACTGCCGTATGTGGGAATTATTGCATTATTATCAAGTTTTTTAATTCTTACTGAATATTTGTTCATTTTACTCGTTCCTTTCTATGCTTCGTAAATGTCACCGCTGCCCATTGTCCTCTCCCACTTTCCGGGAAGAAGCACAACCTCTCCCTTTTTGAGGGTTTCAGCCACATCTATAATACGCTGATTGGATGAGCCGCGGAATAAAAGAGAAGCACTTTTAAGTTCATCTACAAATCTGCCGTCTACCAGAACATCTATATTCTGAAGAAGCTCCAATATGTCGCTGTCCTCAGACTGTAAAAGTTCTTCATCAAGCAAAAATCCCGTATAACACCAGATATTTTTTTCGGGATACAGCTCTCTGAATTTTTTTGTAAGGGAAATAAGTCCTTCCCTGTTTTCCTTTTCAAATGGCTCTCCGCCTAAAAGGGATAATCCCGTAATGTGTGCAGGTTTGCAGGCCTCTAAAATTTCATTTTCAATATCTTCGGTCATAAGGCTGCCATAATTAAAGTCCCACGCTTCCTTATTGAAACAGTTTTTGCAATGGTGTCTGCATCCGCTGACAAAAAGGGAAACCCTTACCCCAGGACCGTTGGCTATATCAAATTTTTTAATTGTAGCATAGTTCATTATTTTCATCTCTTTAAATTAGGGTACGAAAATTTCGTACCCTAAAATTATTATTATAAATGGAGAACTCTTTCCTTAATTTCCTGTGTTCTTCCCTGATTCCAGAACTGTGTTCCGATATATCCGCAGGTACGACGGGCTACATTAAGCTTGGACTGGTCGGTGTTACCGCAGTTGGGACACTGCCATACAAGCTTTCCGTGTTCATCCTCGTGAACTTCAATCTCTCCATCAAATCCGCAATCCTGACAATAGTCGCTCTTGGTATTAAGCTCTGCATACATAATATTGTCATAGATAAACCTCATTACGGAAAGCACAGCTTCGAGGTTATTCTGCATATTGGGAACTTCCACATAGCTGATTGCACCTCCGGGAGAAAGTGCCTGGAACTTCGCCTCTAAGGCAAGCTTGTCAAATGCATCAATATCCTCGGTTACATGTACATGATAGCTGTTTGTAATATAGTTCTTGTCTGTTACACCCTTGATTATACCGAATCTCTTCTGAAGGCACTTAGCAAACTTGTAGGTTGTGCTTTCAAGAGGTGTTCCGTAAAGTGAATAGTCAATATTTTCTTCCGCTTTCCACTTAGCTGTGTATTCATTAAGCTTCCTCATAATTTCAAGGCCTAATGCTTCACCCATAGGCTCGGTCAGCTTCTTACCGTTGAGGCTGTATACACATTCCCAAAGACCTGCATAGCCAAGAGAAATTGTGGAATAACCGCCGTGAAGATATTTGTCAATCTTCTCACCCTTTTCAAGACGAAGAAGTGCACCGTGTTGCCAGAGGATGGGAGCGGCATCGGAAAGTGTTCCTGTAAGTCTTTCGTGACGTGCCTGAAGTGCTCTGTGGCAAAGCTCCATTCTCTCGTCAAATATCTGCCAGAATTTTTCCATGTCTCCCCCTGCTGAAAGACCAATATCAACAAGGTTAACAGTTACAACGCCCTGATTGAATCTGCCATAATACTTGGGCTTGCCGTCTTCATCAACAAAAGGTGTGAGGAAGCTTCTGCAACCCATACAGGTGTAGCAGTGACCGTCACCGTTTTTGTCAATCTTGTTCTGGAGCATAATCTTCTCGGAAATATAGTCGGGCACCATACGCTTTGCAGTACATTTTGCTGCAAGCTCTGTAAGGTAGTAGTATTGGCTGTCCTCGTGAATGTTATCCTCTTCAAGAACATAAATAAGCTTGGGGAATGCAGGTGTAATCCAGATACCCTTTTCATTCTTGACACCTCTGTATCTCTGACGGAGGGTTTCTTCAATAATGAGGGCAAGGTCCTTCTTCTCCTGCTCATTCTTAGCTTCGTTAAGGTACATAAACACGGTAACAAAAGGTGCCTGACCATTGGTTGTCATAAGGGTTACAACCTGATACTGAATCATCTGTACGCCGTTTTTAACCTCTTCACGAAGTCTTTTCTCTGTAATTTCGGAAATCTTTTCATCAGAAACCTTTTCGTCAAGAAGAGCCATTTCCTCTTCTACCTGCTTGCGTATTTTCTTACGGCTGATATCAACAAAGGGAGCGAGATGTGTAAGAGAAATACTCTGTCCGCCGTACTGACAGGAAGCAACCTGTGCAATAATCTGTGTGGAAATATTGCAGGCTGTGGAGAAGCTGTGGGGCTTTTCAATCATTGTACCGCTGATAACTGTACCGTTCTGAAGCATATCCTCCAAATTTACAAGGTCACAGTTATGCATATGCTGTGCAAAGTAGTCAGCATCGTGGAAATGAATAAGTCCCTGGTCGTGTGCAGAAACAATTTCGGGAGCAAGAAGGATTCTCTTTGTAATATCCTTACTAACCTCGCCTGCCATATAGTCACGCTGAACACTGTTTACGGTAGGATTCTTGTTGGAGTTCTCCTGCTTAACTTCTTCGTTATTGCACTCGATAAGGCTCATAATCTGCTCGTCTGTTGTGTTGGATTTACGAACAAGAGCTCTGTTGTAACGGTATGTAATGTATCTGCGCGCTACGTCAAACGCACGCTGATTCATAATCTGGTCCTCGACCATATCCTGAATTTCTTCCACGCCTAAGGACCTGTTGATATTTGCTGCCGCACTCTCAACATCTTCTGCGATACGCTTAATCTGAATCGGGGTCATACGGCTACTGGGTACTACGCTTTCGTTTGCTTTTGTGATTGCGACTATAATTTTCTCGGGGTCGAAGGTTACTTCGGCACCGCTTCTTTTTATAATCTTCATCTCTTTCCCTCCATAAATTTATCTTTCAAAAATCGTGTACTATAATTATAACAACATCTTGTTGCTTTGTCAATACGAAATAACTATATATTGGGTATTTTTAATCTTCTTGTAATATTGTCCAATAATGGCTATATATAGGGCTTTGTGGGGGTTTTTAGCACAATTTACCCAATAAAAAAACACAATTTATAGAAAAATCGTCAGTTTTTTGCTGTTTTTTCTACTACATATTGTTGATTTTTCTATCTTATCACAATTTTTTGTTAATATGTAAAGAAAATTATTTACTATTGCTATCTTTTATAGTATAATATAGGTAAGAAAAGCCAAGCTTTTCTTACACATCATTTTAAGGAGGGGCACATATGAAAACTAACATTTATGTAAGAAAGATTGAACTCGGCAAGGAAAAGAAAGAAACGCTCATTAAAAAGATAGACAAGCTGGGCAAGTTCTTTGACGACGAAGCTCAGGCTGATATTGTAATCAGTGAGCAGAAGGATAAAATGATTGTCGAAGTTACCATCCGCACGGCAGATATGATTTACCGCGCTGAAGAACGCGATGTGGAAGTTTACAATGCTGCCGATGATGTTGTTGACGCTATTACAAAGCAGATTCGCAAGAACAAAACACGTCTTGCGAAAAAGCTTCGCGAGGGCGTTTCCAGAGAAGTGGATTTCTTTGATGAAATCCCTCAGGATGATGTTGAAATCAAGATTGTTAAGACCAAAACCCACCACGTTAAGCCAATGAGTGCGGAGGAAGCTGTTTTGCAGATGAATCTGCTCGGTCACAATTTCTTCATTTTCCGCAATGCACAAACTAATACAACAGATATAGTTTACCGCCGTAAAGACGGCAACTACGGACTTATAGAAACAGACTGATGTTAAATATTAAGGAAGCAATTATTGTCGAGGGAAAATACGACAAAATGCGGCTTGAAAGAGTTTGCTCATCCCCTATCTTTACAACCGAGGGATTTCGGATTTTTAAAGATAAGGAAAAGCGGGAGTTTTTAAAGGCTCTGGCAAAAGAACGTGGACTTCTTATCCTGACCGATTCTGACCGCGCCGGCTTTATGATACGCAATTATATTAAGGGCTTTGTTACGGAGGGTGAGATAAAGCAGGCGTATATCCCCGAAATATTGGGTAAGGAAAAAAGAAAGTCTGCCCCGTCAAAAGAGGGCAAGCTTGGAGTTGAGGGTATTGATGAAAAACTCCTTTCAGAGGTTTTGTCAAAGTACGCCTCACCTCTGGACTCCAATGAAAAAATAACCAAAAATGATTTGTACGACAGCGGATTATGGGGCGGCACAGACAGTGCCTCCGCCCGTATGTCCTTGTGCAGAAAGCTATCAATACCTGAAAAAATTTCCGTCAACGGGCTTATTGATGCACTTAATGCACTTATTACAAAAGAAAAATTTTTAGAACTGACAGGTAATTAATATTATGCACGACAATGTTACACCCGAACTTCATAAAAACCACAGAGCGAGGGTCAAAGAAAGATTCCTGAAAGAGGGACT
>JAZOSB010000046.1:0-6999 GCA_045656865.1 Clostridia bacterium
CAATAATAAATTAGAAAATAAAAAAATAAAACATTTTAGAAATGACTACTAATCCTGTTGTTACCGCTATTACCGGTTATGTTGAAGAACACCGGAGCGACCTTCTTGCCAAGTCTATGCTTGATGGTAAATCTCGCAGGGCTTTCAATCTTATGACCGATGTTAAGGGCCCTACCGCTCTGAACATTATGGACACTGATGTTCATTTCCAGGAACTTGCTTGTGGCTGGAATGAATCTGGTTCTACCGAATTCACCCAGAGAATCCTCACCCCGAAGGAACTGATGGTTGAAATGGCTTTCTGTGATAAGAACCTGCTTAAGACCTGGGCTCAGTACGAGGTTAAGGTTGCCGCTGGTTTTGAGACCCTTCCTTTTGAAGAGAAGTGGGTTGGACAAATCCTCAAGTCCATCAACGAGCAGATTGAAAAGATGCTCTACCAGGGTGATGGTAGTGGTGCTTCCTTTGAGGGCCTTATCTCCATCCTTGAAAATGAGGCTGATACCGTTACCGTAGATGCTGCTACTGGCACTTCCGCTTATGATTTCATCAAGGCTGTCGCTGCTGCTATCCCCGTTCAGGTTAAAGAACCGGTCATCCTCGTTTCCACTCCTCTGTACAGGGAATTTATGCAGGACCTTGTTACTGCTAACCTCTTCCACTATGACCCTAAGAACGGTGAGAATGAGTACCTGCTTCCTGGTACCGACATTAAGGTTATCGCTGTTGATGGCCTTGTCGGTGCTGATGACAAAGCAATCGCTGCCAATATGAACAATCTCTTCTACGGTGTTTCCGCTGATTCAGATTCCGACACCTTTGACCTCTGGTACAGCAAGGACAATAGGGAGTTCCGTCTCGCTATCAACTTCATTGCCGGTGTTCAGGTCGCTTTCCCTGACGAGGTTGTTCTCGGTACCCGCAACTAATTACTCACAAACGGATTATGAGGGGTAACAAAAAAGAGTTGCCCCTCTTTTAAAAGAAAATAAAGAAAAAAACAATATAATAATATGGCTTGCTCACAAACTTTAAGTACTTACTCGCTGGGTGACTGCTTCTCTTCAAGGGGCGGTATCAAAGCTGCTTGGGTTGCCAATTTCGTAGACAATGCTTATACCGTTTCTTCTGCTGATACCGTTGATGGTTTCGCCACTGGTATTACTTGGTACAAGCAGGAACTTCGCAAGAATACCGGTTCCCTGACCTCAACATACAACTATGACGAGGCCAACGGTGCCAGCTATGTTCAGACCGATGTTGTCCTTGTTTACAGCAAAATGGCAAAAGAGAGCAGAATTCAAATCAATGCCCTTAGTCTTGGTGATTTACTTCTTGTTGTCCAGGACGCTAACGGTGTTTATTACGCACTTGGTGCCGAGGAGCCCGTAAAGGCTACCGCAGGTACTGGTGAAACAGGGACCGATAGAGGGGACAGGAATGCTTACGAAATTACCCTTTCCGATTTCTCCTCACTTTATCCCCGGATGCTGGACGAAGATGCAATCGCTGAACTTCCCTAATTCATTAACTGATTAGGAATTAAGGCTTTAAGAGGTGGTTTATGCCACCTCTTTTTGTTATAAACAAACTACCCGGCAAATATATTTAGAGAAAAATAATCATTTTAGGAAACAAATTGTTTAGATTATGGGACAAAAAATCATTTCTGGCGAGCAGCCCTTCCAGGTCCTCGCTCATTCATTCTCTTTAAGCCCTTCTTCTGAGGGTTATACGCTTGCTTATTCGGCAGATGGCGTTAATTACACCGAATATGAAACTGCTGTTCCGGCAGATGAAACACTTATCGTTAACGGAATCGCTAAAGCAATGTTTTTTAAAGCAGTAGGAAACGATTCTGAACTTGTGCTTACCTACTAATCATAATTAGTAGTTTCATTATGTTTCTTAAGTAGAAATAAGGATTGTTCCTGTTTTTGCCTTTCAAGATTGCATTTTTTGCAGCAAGGGACTACATTATCAGGGGTATGAGGTTTAGAATTGTCAATCCTATCACAACCAAGCTTTTTCCATTCGGTTTCTCCGCAATAGATACAAGGTTTTGAAAAAATATTGTTAATTATAAAATCCTCATCAAGTGTGCAATCTCCTCGTTTATATTTAATGTCATTTGAACGGTATGAATGCAACAAGTGTTTGGCTCTGCCTTCTAAGGAATAATAATAGTCTTTTTGAAGATTACGACAAAAAGATTTATTTTTAATATAATACAATTCCCTTGTGGCTTTCCACTTTTCCTTGTTGGTTTGATAATTTTTACGATTCTTTTTTAAAATTTGTTGATATGCTTCTTCACCATATTTTTTGATATATTCTTCTTTTGACATAATGAAACATAGGTTATAACAATATAATACAAAAAAAAATAATGAAAAAAAACACAATATAAATGGTCATAGATTTTTATGGAAACGGTGGTGGCTCCGGTGGTGGAGTTACCCCTCAGCAAGTACAGGCACAGATTGATTCGGCCCTTACTCAATATACTGAAACAGAGGACTTTGCAACAATCAACGGAAGTGGAATTACAAGTGGTGGAAACCTTGTTATTGAAGGTGGTCCTGACCTTTCCGACTATTGGACAAGTGCTCAAACCCAGGATGCAATTTCAGCAGCAACAAGCGGAAAGGCTGATGCGGCAAATGTGACACCAAATAATGTCAGAAGTTTCCCAAGGTGGAATGCACAAGGTATTATTACTGGGACAACAGGGGATACTGTGTCACAATCTGTAATAAATTGGAATGGAGTTGAGCTCCGAGGTTGGTTTAGAGATAGAAATGGTGGATTTGGTCCTTTTTATGCCCCTACTGATGCCGGTACTGCTGGTGATATCCTTGTTTCTGCCGGTAATGGTGCTCCTGTCTGGTCCGCTATAACTATACCTGACCTTTCAATATATTGGACAAGTGCTGAAACCCAGAGTGCTATCAATACAAATGTTGATTCCGCATATACAATCCTTGATGGCCATATTACTGATGTTGAAGCCCTTGCAGAAGATGCAATTTGCGTTTTTGGCGAACATATCTACCTTCAAGGTGACCTTGAAGGCATACTTGCAGATGCTAATATTGCCTACTACGATGAAGAAGGCGAAATATATGTTGTCAATCAAATGGCTACCGAGGACTATGTACAGGAAGCAATTCCTGATATGAGTGAGTATACCCCGACAAGCGGTTTCTCCACAATCAACGGTTCTGCAATTACAGCCGGTGGAAACCTTGTTATTCAAGGCGGGAGTGCTGACCTTTCCGACTATTGGACAAGTGCTGAAACCCAGAGTGCAATAAGTACGGCTTCCGGCAGTTTGCAAACACAGCTTGACACAATGGATGAGGTTGTTGCCGATGCTCTGAATGACATTAATGGCGAACTGGCAAACAAGGTCTCCTCTTCATTTGTCAGAAACATTTGGAAGGGTACCCAGGCACAATATGACGCAATATCAGCAAAAACAGCAACTACCTTATACATAATTATTTAAACAACTGATTGAATATGAAACACATAGATATTATTCCTAATTATAGTGGTATTACAGACCTTATCACTGACGGAACTCTAAGCCCGAATTTTCTTGTTAAGTCCGTAAATGACGGTAAGGTATATTTCTCAAATGCTATTGGCTTTAAAGTCATAGTGAATGGGGAAGAATATAATATGTATGAGGACCCCTCCTTTCTTGCTCATTGCTATACAGCCGAATTTGATTCATCATATGGTTTTGATTTCACAATTGTAGGACCTGACGGGGAATTAACTGCTACCTTTCATTATTACGCAACGACAGATGGCAATTATTCAGGTGAACAGACAGATAGTGATGAAATTTCGGGTGTTACCAATTTTGAATACACTTGGCCTTGGGGCGAAACAAGGTGGAAAGTATTTTATTACGATGACCGTAACGATGTAATTGTTGAAGGAAGGTATGAACTTAGTGATGAGGAAGATTGCCAGCTTGTAGAAGGCGAATGGGACCCTGTTAATTGCACCTGTACCCTACCGGAGCCTTCCTGCGAGGACCAGGGACTTTGCACTGACGGGGATGGCAATTGTGTTGAATGCCAGGAATCTTGCGAAGACCAGGGACTTTGTGATGACGGAAATGGAAATTGTGTAGAATGTGGAGATGATGGCTGCAATGGAGACATTGAATGTGAATGCAACTCTAACGGTTATCAGTGGTGGGATGGCGAAGAATGCCACAATTGTGAAGATGAATGGGAAGACCTTGGTTATTCCTCACCCGAAGAGTGTGCCTGTGATAAGAGGGGCACTGATAGCGGAGTATGTGGTGAAGAAGAATAATAATTTCCTAAAAATCAATTAATTATATGTATTTAGGAGATACGAGTATAACAAATTTTAAAGTCGGTGATTCCCAGGTGGCGAAAATCTGCCTGGGTACCGATATTGTATGGCCAGATATCAATTATTCTGCCATTCCTCTTACATTTGAGATACTGAGTGCTGGAACAATTAAATGGGCGGCATATTCTTCATCATCAACCAGGACAATCCAGTATTCAAAAGATAATGGAAGTACCTGGACGAACATAACTTCTTCAACAGCAGGTGCATCAATAAATGTGAATGCGGGAGATAAGGTTATGTTCAGGGGAGATAACGCTTCTTACGCTGACCATTCAAGTGCTTATAACACTTTTTCCGGTTCTACAGCATCATTCAATGCTTATGGTAATATAATGAGCCTTATTAGCAGTACGAATTTCAGCGAATTAACAGCCCTCTCATCTTCGTATACATTTTACTATTTATTTAAAAGATGTACATCTTTAATTTCGGCTGAAAATCTTGTTTTACCTGCAATGACATTGACAGATTATTGTTATACCTATATGTTCGTTCGTTGTACAAGTCTTACAATTGCACCAGAGCTCCCAGCAACGACATTGGCAAAAGAATGTTATGAAGGTATGTTCGAGCGTTGTACAAGTCTCACACAGGCACCAGCACTTCCCGCAACGACATTGGGAAATTATTCTTGCCGGAATATGTTTGCTAGCTGTTCGGCATTAACAACAGCACCTTTAATCCTCCCTGCAACATCTTTGACAAACGGTTGCTATCAAAATATGTTCTTAGGTTGTACAAGCCTTACAACAGCACCCGAACTTCCTGCAAAGACATTAGCTTATAATTCCTATGATAATATGTTCACCGGTTGTACAAACCTTAATTACATAAAGTGCCTTGCAACTGATATTTCTGCATCTGATTGTACAAGGTCTTGGCTTAACGGTGTTTCTTCAACCGGAACTTTTGTCAAGGATGCTTCAATGACAGGATGGCCGAGCGGAGCAAGTGGCATTCCTACCGGCTGGACAGTGGAAAATGCATAATCACCGCCGTTAGCTTTTTGGGAATTTCGCACAAGGACCGGTGATTGGGCTGTCGGGGTGAAACGGCAGCCCTTTTCTTTGCCACCAGAACTCGCCCAGAATTGCATATCTTTTCACAGATGATAAATTACTCATACGGAAAAAGATAATTGATTACAGGGCTTTAAATCGCCTCGTCATCCTCCGGCCCCATAGCCTCTTCCAATTGCTTGAGAAAGTCCCTTGTCTTGTCATATGGTTCCTCTTCATCGTAGGTGCCCCCGTCAATGATTCCAGCCTCTTCGGGGCTTTGAGGATAGAGGGAGGCAAACCATTCGTCCCTGGCAGAATCAAGCTGTTTTTTGAGGTCAATGCGGAACAATGTGAATGAGCAGACGAAACCTGCAATAATACCGAAAAGCAATCCAATTAAAAATTCCATAATGTTTTAATGTTTTATTTCTTTATTATTATCATCTAATAAATATTCTATAATTTGGAAATATCTAAAAATATTTAAATATTTCAGTGTTTTTTAGTACAAATTTTCATCCTTGCTACTTTTAAAGTATCTATAATTACCACAGTAAGCACTCAGGCTCCATAAATTATTATTAAGTTCTTCTGCTTTTTCCATCCAACGGTCTCTTTCAATCTGTGTGTCATAGATTTGTTTTGAAAGTACCCAATTGGCTTTTTTCAGGGTTTCAATTTCTTCTTTTAATTGATTAATTTGTGTTAAATAAATTTCCTTTTCATTAATTGTTTCTTTTGGTGTTTCTGATACACTTTGCCTTAATTTATCTACATTTTTAATCTCAAAAAAGCAATTTTTCATACCGCTTTCAACGATATTGTATCGCTTCTGCAACCATTTTCGCAATACCGGCCCAAATTTTCCTGTATTTGGTATACCCTTATAAAGGGCTTTAAACAAAGTATCACAATCCTCGGTCTTTTCGTTAGGAATACGGATTACCTTCTTATATTTACCCAAGAGGATATTCTTGGTCCTTTCTTTATCCTTTTCTTTCTGGTCGGAAGAATTATGGTAAAATCCATCTATTTCAACGACATAGTGCACTTCCTTTTGCTTACCATTTTCTTCAAAGGTGAAACACAGGTCAAAATCAAGGATATATCCCTTTTCATCACAGTATATCGGTACCTGGAATTTATAAGGGATGTTCATCCATTCACAGAAGTAAATAAAGTTCTTTTCTGCTTTTGTAGGGTTTTCTCTATTCTTATTTGCAAGTTCAACAAGATGTCCTGTATTTGGGTAATGTATGTTCATAGTATTGTCTGTTTAAAAAAGTGCAACTCTGTATATAGAATGGTATATGTACGAAGTACTATTTATATTCTGATTTGCACTCTTTCTTATAATTGAAAAAAGTTCTTCTACTTATTTTAAAATTATTCTCTTTCCAATCAGCAGAGGACTTTTGCATAGAAATAGAGTTTTCTGTAAAAGATTATCCCGCATATCAGAGTTGTTTTATGGGCAAAACACCCAACACAACTGACAAAAACAAATGGGTATTCTGGTACGGATTAGTGCCTGACGGTACAAAAGCATTTGAATTTGACAATTTTGATAGTTTTTCTTCTGCTCCTGTATTTG
>JAZOSB010000047.1:0-32217 GCA_045656865.1 Clostridia bacterium
TGCCTCGCCTGCTTCATATGTAACGCGGTCATCAGTTTCGTCACGGTATTTAAGCCCGAGGTCGTAGTACTCTGTATTAAGCTCTACAAAGGGGTTAAGGAGTTCATCCTTAATCATTTGCCAGAGGATACGGGTCATTTCGTCGCCGTCCATTTCAACGATTTTATTTTTCATTGGGATTTTAGTCATTTTTCTTCATCCTTTCGGCATAGTAGTTCATAAGACATCCGTCGAGGATAATCTGTCTTTCATCATCGGTAAGACCTGCAATGTTAAGCTTTATGGAGTCGTAGCTTCCGTCTGCCTTTATAACATAACCTGCTGCAGTTTCTTCCTTGTTTTCTATTATACTGCGGATATTGGGTACAAATACATAATCACCATCATTATAGCTAAATTCTGTATCTTTATCAATTGTAAAGGGCAGGATACCCCAGTTAATGCAGTTACTTCTGTAACGCTTGGTTGCGTATTCGTAACAGATGTTACCAAGACCGCCGAGTACCTTCTGGCAGGATGCCGCCTGTTCACGGGCAGAGCCGTCACCTGGCTTCTTCGCAAATACGCAGGAGCCAATCTGTGTTACCTTTGCAGTTTCCTCACCGCCGAAGTCGGAAAGTGCATTTATAATTTCTGCAGGGATGTTTCCGTCTCTGCGGCTATCTTCCATATCGCGGATTGCCTTACTGCGTGATACATATTCGGGAACACGCCTTGAAAGAGCAAACTCGGAAAGCTTGATGGGGTTGGAACGGTAGCTTGATGTTTCACCTGATGGGATAAGCTCGTCCGTAGTTGTTACCTCGTCGTGGATAACTGCCGCAAGCTTGAGAAGAACATTCTCACCGAGGGGGTACATTTTGGGCCAGTCCTTGATATTTGGGCCAAGACGAAGCTCTTCACCTGCATCAGCCTTACCAAAGCCGTTATATACTCTCTTTTCATATACACCGCTGTCAAAGCTGTAATCGTATTCCTTGCTTTCAAAATCAATGTCGGTTGCTGCTGTAAGAACACCGCCGTTTGCCGCAGTTGCCGCAATTGAACGGGCATCCATAAGAGCAACACCGCTGAGCTGACCGTCGGAGGGCTTGGAGCCTTCACGGTTGGGGAAGTTACGCGTTGTATGACGGATTGAAAGCGCACTGTTTGCAGGAACATCACCTGCGCCGAAGCACGGTCCGCAGAAGCAGGGCTTGAATACTGCACCGGCTTCAAGAAGCTTCGCCTGTACGCCGTTTGAAAGCAGTGCAAGGTTAATCGGCACGCTGGAGGGATATACGCTGAGGTTAAAGTATCCGTTACCGCAGCTTCTTCCGTCAAGGATTGAAGCCGCTTCGCAGATGCTTTCATACATACCACCGCTGCAGCCTGCAATTACGCCCTGGTCTATCATAATCTTACCGTCTTTGATTTTATCTGTAAGGGAAAATTCCACCTTGTCACCAAACTGTTCTTTTGCCTTTACTTCGATTTCACGGAAAATGTCATAAGCATTTTGCTGAAGCTCGTGAACTGTATATGCATTGGAGGGATGGAACGGAAGTGCAATCATTGCCTCAATCCTGGAAAGGTCAATTCTGATTGCCATGTCATAATATGCACCATTCTCGGGCTTGATTTCTTTATACTCATCTTTTCTTCCGTGAATGGAAAGATACTCTGCTGTCTTTTCATCCGTTGTCCATATGGAAGAAAGGCAGGTTGTTTCTGTTGTCATTACGTCAATACCGATACGGAAATCCATAGAAAGATTCTTCACACCGGGGCCTGCAAATTCAAGGATGCAGTTCTTTACAAAGCCGTCCTTAAAGGTTTCACCAACAAGTGCTATCGCAACGTCCTGAGGTCCGATACCCTTTTTGGGAGCATTTTCAAGATACACTAAAACAACCTTGGGTGCATCTACATCATAGGTCTGCGAAAGGAGCTGTTTTACAAGCTCAGGACCGCCCTCGCCTACTCCCATTGTACCAATTGCACCGTAACGTGTATGGCTGTCTGAACCGAGAATCATCTTACCGCAGCCTGCCATCTGCTCACGTGCATACTGATGGATAACAGCCTGATTTGCAGGAACATACACACCGCCGTATTTCTTAGCTGCTGAAAGGCCGAAAACGTGGTCATCCTCGTTAATAGTACCGCCTACTGCACAAAGGCTATTGTGACAGTTTGTAAGTGCGTAGGGTACGGGGAATTCTGTAAGTCCGCTGGCACGGGCAGTCTGAATAATACCTACATATGTAATATCGTGGGAAATGAGTGCGTCAAACTTTATACGCATTTTTCCGTCCGCACTCTCTTTCACGCAATGAGAACGCATTATTTTATAGCTCATAGTACCCTCGCGGGCATCATCAGGAGCATTGTAAAGGGCTTGCCCCTCATTTTCGGGGATAATCTTCCCGTCCGAGGAGAGATAAACACCGCCTTGTAATCTTTCTAACATAAATATGAACCTCCCTGAAGTCAATATAAATTCTATTATAATATTTTAACACAGCAAGCTGTAAATTACAATAATTATTTCAGATAATAATACTATTTTCTACAAAAGTTTTTTGTATGTCTCCTATTGACAAACAGTGAAAAAATTAGTAAAATAATTGTGTTATATTTGCTGGTGTGGCTCAAAGGCAGAGCAGCGGTATCGTAAACCGCAGGTTGCAAGTTCGATTCTTGTCACCAGCTCCATAAAAGAGGGTGTAAAAAACTAAGTTTTTTACACCCTCTTTTATATTTTGTTTATATTTTTTCAAATCCGACAAGCAAGCCGCCTTTCTCGGCATAATAGCTGCATAAGCCTCTGCAAGGATGAAACTGAACATCCGCTTCAGGAAACTCATTCTTTATTAATTCACTTAACTTTTTTGCTGCATTTTCACTTTCACAGTAAGCTATACGAACCTTGCCCTGAGATAATCCGGCAGATTTAATATTATCTACGATTTGCTTCAGGGATTTATTTTCTCCCCTACACTTATTAGTAGGTTCCAATGTACCTTCATCACTGGCTTTTCCTACAATACGAATACCTAAAATACCTGTAAGTTTCGCAACTGCAGGTGAAACCCTGCCGTTTGCGGCAAAGTTTTTCAGCGATTCCAACATAAAAGCAAGTCCGGTTTGATTTTTGTATTTTTCAATTTCAATGCATATTTCCTCAAATGACATATTCTTTCCGATATATTCTTCCAGCTTTTCTATGATAAGTACAAGTTCAGGACCGGCAGAAAGAGCATCTATTACACATACATTTTTATTTTCATTCTTTGCTTCATATGCTTGTTTTGCAACACATGCTGCATTATAACTACCTGAAAGTCCACTAGTAATTGCCACACAATAAATTTCATCTGCATCTCCAAAAGCATCCAGCCAATCGTTTGGATTTGGACATGATGTTTTTGACTTTCCCTCGTAAGAACGAAACCATTCTATCATATCATCTACATCAAGATTTTCATCATCAATAAACTCTCTGTCATCCGTAATAATTTTTAGGGGCGTCACATCAAATGCAATATTCTTAAGGTTTAATATATTTGCGGAAGAATCCGCAACAATTTTAATTTTTCGCATAAATAATAAATTTCTCCCATCATACAAACTTGTTGATTTGTCAACAAGTGCAGTTTACCATAAACTTGTTGATTTGTCAACAAGTGGCGAAATTTTTCTATATAAAAGCTATTACCCCTATGGTTGACAAAGAGCTAAAAAGGTTGAGTGGAAATCCACTCAACCTTTTAAATTTATTAGTGCTTGTCGCGTGCGATATAGTGAGTATGAAGAAGGTCGTGTGCCTTATGGCTGCCGGGTTCTCCGAGATACTCTTCATATATCTTCTTGATGAAGGGATTGTCGTGACTCTTTCTGTATTCAAGAGCCTTATCCTCGCTGTAAAGAGCCTTTGCTCTTTCTACGCGGATATCCTTATCCATTCTGTCCTTAGAACATACAATGGGCTGTCCTCCGCCGTTTACACAACCGCCGGGGCAAGCCATAATTTCGATAAAGTCAACCTCTACTTCACCGCTCTTAACCTTGTTAAGAAGCTCACGTGCATTACCAAGACCGTGAGCAACTGCTGCACGGATTGTCTTACCGCCTGCTTCTACAGAAGCAATCTTGATACCTTCAACACCACGAACTGCTTCGTATTCGATTTCGCTGTGGCTTGTGTTGTCAAGAATGTCTGCAACTGTTCTGATCGCAGCTTCCATAACACCGCCGGTAGCACCGAAGATAACGCCTGCGCCTGTTGCAGCATCGCCGAAGGGATCGTCGAATACTTCATCGGGAAGCTCGGTAAATCTGATACCAGCCTGCTTAATCATCTTAGCAAGCTCGCGTGTTGTAAGAACACTGTCAACATCCTGAAGTCCGTTTACAGAAAGCTCTTCTCTCTGTGCTTCGAACTTCTTAGCTGTACAGGGCATAATTGATACAACAAAGATATCCTTGGGGTCAATTCCTGCCTTTACAGCGTAGTAGGACTTAATCACTGCACCGTACATCTCGTGAGGAGATTTGCAGGAAGAAAGATTGTCAAGCATTTCGGGGAAGTTGTGTTCGCAGAACTTAATCCAACCGGGTGAGCAGGAAGTAATCATAGGAAGCTTTCCGCCGTTCTGGATTCTCTGAAGAAGCTCTGTTCCCTCTTCCATAATTGTAAGATCAGCGGCAAAGTCTGTATCGAATACCTTGTCAAAGCCAAGTCTTCTCATAGCAGCAGCCATCTTACCTGTAACGGGTGTACCCATTTCATAACCGAACTCTTCACCGAGAGCTGCTCTTACTGCGGGAGCAGCCTGTACAACAACGTGCTTGTCGGGGTTAGCAAGTGCTGCCCAAACATCATCTGTTGCATCCTTTTCACGAAGTGCGCCAACGGGACATACTGCAATACACTGACCGCAGTTTACGCAGCTTACTTCGCCAAGGCTCTTCTCAAATGCACAGCCGATAGAAGTTTTGAAACCTCTTTCCATTGCATCGATTGCGCCGACTGTCTGGATGTTCTTACACATCTGCACACATCTGCGGCAAAGTACACACTTGTTGTTATCTCTTACGATAGAGGGAGAAAGCTCGTCTACATCATATTCGTTTCTTACACCCTCGTAATGGATGTCTGTCACACCGAGTTCATCTGCAAGAGCCTGAAGCTCACAGTTACGGTTTCTTTCGCAGGTAAGACACTTTCTGTCGTGGTTGGAGAGGATAAGTTCCAATACAACCTTACGCGCGTTTCTTACTGCGGGAGTATTTGTATAAACTTCAAGACCTTCAGCTACGGGATATACGCAAGCTGCCTGAAGTGCTCTGCCACCTTTAATTTCAACAAGACACATTCTGCAGGAACCTGTCTGGCTTACATCCTTAAGGTAGCAAAGTGTGGGAATATCAATACCGGCTGTACGGGCAGCTTCAAGTACTGTTGTACCGGCAGGAACAGATACGTCCTGACCGTTGATTTTTAAATTAACCATTTCCATTTCTCTGCACCCCTTTCTTACTTTTTAACGATAGCGTTGAACTTACATGTTTCCACACAAGCACCGCACTTAATACACTTATTTGTATCGATTGTGAAGGGGCTCTTTATTTCGCCTGTGATAGCACCAACGGGACACTTTCTTGCACAAGCGGAGCAGCCCTTACACTTATCTGCTTCGATAACATAGTTTGTGAGAGCCTTACATACGCCGGCAGGACACTTCTTGTCTACAACGTGTGCAACATACTCATCACGGAAATATCTGAGAGTTGAAAGTACAGGGTTGGGAGCTGTCTGACCAAGACCGCAAAGAGAAGCATTCTTAATGCTGTGGCAAAGAAGCTCAAGACGGTCGAGGTCTTCAAGAGTACCATTACCCTTAGTAATCTTATCAAGAATCTCAAGAAGTCTCTTTGTACCGATACGGCAGGGTGTACACTTACCGCAGGATTCGTCAACTGTGAATTCAAGGAAGAATTTAGCAATATCAACCATACAGTTGTCTTCGTCCATTACGATAAGACCGCCACTGCCCATCATAGAACCGATTGAGATAAGTGAATCGTAGTCAATGGGTGTATCGATAAGAGATGCAGGGATACATCCGCCGGAAGGACCACCTGTCTGAGCAGCCTTGAATGCCTTACCATTGGGAACGCCGCCACCGATTTCCTCAACGATTTCGCGAAGTGTTGTACCCATGGGAATTTCAACAAGACCTGTGTTATTAATCTTACCGCCGAGTGCGAATACCTTAGTACCCTTACTCTTTTCTGTACCGATTGTATTGAACCACTCTGCACCCTTGTTGATGATAACAGGGATATTAGCGTAGGTTTCTACGTTGTTGAGGATAGTGGGCTTGCCCCAAAGACCCTTAACAGCAGGGAACGGAGGACGTGGACGAGGCTCACCTCTGTGACCTTCGATAGAAGTCATAAGAGCTGTTTCCTCACCGCATACGAATGCACCGGCACCGAGACGGAGACCAATGTCGAAGCTAAAGTCACTACCGAAAATATTTTCACCAAGAAGGCCGTATTCCTTAGCCTGGTCAATAGCAATCTGGAGACGCTGTACAGCAATGGGATACTCTGCACGAATGTAGATATAACCCTGATTAGCACCGATTGCGTAACCTGCGATTGCCATAGCTTCAAGCACGCTGTGGGGGTCACCCTCAAGAATACTTCTGTCCATGAATGCACCGGGGTCACCTTCGTCGGCATTACAACAAACATACTTCTGCTCATTCACGCTCTTGGAAGCGAAGTCCCACTTAATACCTGTGGGGAAACCGCCGCCGCCACGGCCGCGAAGACCTGAATCCTTAATAACCTGAATAACTTCCTGAGGAGTCATTTCTGTAAGTACTGTTGCAAGCGCCTTATAACCGTCAAATGCGATATATTCTTCAACGTTTTCGGGGTTAATAACACCACAGTTACGAAGAGCAATACGCATCTGCTTCTTATAGAAGTCAACCTCATTAAGAGATTTGATTGTGTCGTCATTTTCATTGATGGTTTCATCGTAAACAAGTCTCTTTACGATTCTACCCTTGAGAAGATGCTCTGTTACGATTTCCTCTACATCCTCTTTCTGAACTCTGCTGTAGAAAGCACCCTCGGGGTAAACAACTACAACAGGACCGAGTGCACAAAGACCGAAGCAGCCTGTCTTTACAACCTTAACTTCGTTTTCAAGACCGTTAGCCTTGAGCTGTGCTTCAAACTCATCAATAAGTTTAGCACCACCTGAAGAGGTACATCCTGTACCGCCGCAGATGAGCACGTGTGATCTGTACAAACTCATCTTAATACTCTCCCCTCTTACTTCTGTGCACCGACTGTATATTCGACAACGGGAGCACCGTTTACGATATGGTCAGATACAATCTTTGCAACTTTTTCAGCTGTCATCTTAACGTAAGTTACTTTTTCCTTACCGGGAACGTAAACTTCAACGATGGGCTCAAGAGCACACATACCAATGCAGCCTGTCTGCTCAATAACAACATTGCTGAGATTACGCTTATTTGCTTCTTCAAGGAAAGCTGTCATAACGGGACGGGCACCTGCTGCGATACCGCATGTTGCCATACCAACAACAACTCTTACGCCCTCTTCTCTTTCCTGTCTGAGATTTACATTATCAAGAACCTTTTTCTTAATAGCTTCAAGTTCTGCTATGCTTTTCATATTATTTCGCACCTCCATAAATTTCGGTTAGACCTTCATTAATATATTCGCCAATCCATGCTGCAACACTTATCTCACTGAAGCTTACCTCATCACCCAAAACTTTTCTGAGTTCACGGGTATCGAGCTGAAACTGCTCCTTTTCAAAGGAATGGGTATAAACAAAATCAATGGTGGGATTCATACTTATAAGCGATACCATAACCGCTGATATGTCCCCCAGAGGCTGCCTGTCGATATGTCCGTAGGAGAAATCTGCACGGATAACCGTACCGACCCCTACCTGACTTTCAAGCTTTACATCGCCGCCTGCCTGCTGTGCCAGTGATTTTAAAAGAGATATTCCCAAGCCAACCTTACGTGTAGTACGGGTTGTTACAAAGGGGTCTGTAACTCTTTTTACCATTTTCTCATCCATTCCGCATCCGTTATCCTTTACAGTGAAGGCAAACAGGTCTGCGGAAGGAGCTTCCTCAATTATAACTTCAATCAAGCTTGCTTCTGCACGGACTGAATTTTGAACAATGTCAAGAATATTTAAACTGATTTCCTGCATCAGCCCTGATATTTTGCAAGGATGCCGGGAACATCGTCTGCTGTGATACGGCCGTATACATCCTCATTGATTGTGAATACGGGTGCAAGACCGCAGGCACCGATACAACGTGTAGCTTCAAGGGAGAATTTACCGTCTGAAGTACATCCGTCAACATCAATTTTCAAGAGGTCCTTGAACTTCTCCAAAATATCACCGCTGCCCTTAACGTAACAAGCGGTACCAAGGCAAACACCAATCTTATACTCACCCTTGGGATTGAGGGAGAACTGTGTGTAGAAAGTTACAACACCGTAAACTTCAGCAAGAGGAACGCTGAGACCGTCAGCGATCATTGTTTGAACCTCAATGGGAAGGTAACCGTAGATTTCCTGCGCCTTATGAAGAACGGGGATAAGTGCGCCGCTCTGGTCCTTGTACTGGGCGATAACGCTCATAAGCTGTTCTTCCTGCTCTGCTGTTCCCTTAAAGGGAATAACTGCTTCTTTTGCCATGACTTTACCTCCTAAAGTTAATAAAAATAAATTATATTCAGCTTTTATATCGATATTACATTATCGATTACAATATCACATTGTTAATTATAACAAAATAAAAGCGTTTTGTCTATAACAAAGCGCAAAAAAATCGCGTTTATTTCAAATTTTTTATTATTTCGGCAGGGGTTATTTCCCCTACCTCCAAAAAGTTTAATTTCTCCGAAATATCTGTAAGTATGTGTGCATCACTGTCGGATATATATTTATACTTTCCGTCTTTTTCATAGCCTGATGCGTGTCTTGAAAGCTCAAGGGTTGAAAACTCAAGATAATCCGGCACACAGCCGAGCGTTGCAACAATACCGTTTTTCTCACGGTCAATGTGTGCAGCTATACACACACCGCCGAGTAATTCCGCCTTGGATTTAATTTCTTCAATAGGCAGGTCGGTGGCATTTATAAGAAGAACATCAATCTCCCCTGTTTTTTCATCAACCTCGTTCATTATCCATTGCTCACCGAAAATATCGGGGCGATTCTTGATTGGAGGAAGATGGGATTCTAAAAATGCACCCATTTCCTCTGCCGTTTCAATAGTCGGAAAAAGGCACAGCAGGTGTATATTTTCTGCACTTTCCGCTTCAATTGCCGGAACTACACAGATACCGTATTCCTCTGCCGCCTTTGTAACTGCACGGACATTTCTGGCTGTATTGTGGTCAGCAACGGCAATGGCATTAAGACCGTTTATGTAGCTCATTCCTGCAATGCTGTGGGGGGTCATATCCATATCCGCACAGGGAGAAAGACAGGAATGAATATGAAAGTCATAATAACATTTCATAGGCATTCTTTTATCTCGCAGGCAAGCTGAAACGCACTTTTTTCTGAAACATATGCAGGGATTCCCTCAGATTCGGCACGCTTTTGTGCCTGCGGGTCAAGTTGTATATTTTCAGCAATTATTACCATGGCACAATCTGTAAGCGATGCTACGGCAGGAACATTGATATTTCCCTGAATAGTTACCCATACATCACCGCTTTGTGCCTTGCTCATAACAAGGCTGAGCAGGTCACCGATATGGCAGCCCGTAACCTCTCTGTCTGTATTTTCATCATCACAAACTGCCGTAAGGTTTAGCTTTTCGGCAATATCTTTTACTGTCATCTTCTGCACCTCACTCGTCAATCATCTTACTGAGCTCTGTTATTTCCTTTGCAAGCATTTCTATCTTTTCACGGAGGCGGAATATACAATCCCTTTCCTGAGCTTTTCCGCGGACAATATCCTCTGCAAATTCACGGCAGTTGGGACTGCCGCAGCTGCCGCAGTCAAGCTGAGGCAGACGGTTGTAGATTTCCTCCATAAGCTGCATTTTACGCATAGCTTCGTTTATGTCAGGGTCAAGAGAAGAATATGGCTCATAATCAACCTTTTTATCCCAAAACAGTCTGATGCCGTCATAATCAACAGGTTTTCCTTCAAGATTTTCGGAAAGATTGCGTATTCTTGAATTTGCTACAAATTCATTTTCCACATTAAGAGGACCGCCTGTACAACCGCTGTTACAAGCAAGAGCTTCAATAAATTCAATATTGTTAAGCTTATCGTCCTCAAGCTCCTCCAGCATTTTGATTACATTATGTATTCCGTCAACGGCTATGTAATTACTGATGCCCAAAGCTTCGGTTTCTCCCCCGCTTCTCGCCCATCTTACTCCGTCCTTCCCTGCAACGGAAAGCTTTTCCACCTCTTTAACGCCCTGAAGAGCATGTGCAAGACGCATATACACATCCTTAACGACAATGACACCGGTGACTGCAGATTTTTCAAGAGCAAGAGGCTGTTTTACAGCCGTTACCTTCGCAGGGCAGGGTGATATGAAAAATATGCCTATTTCATCATCTGAAAGCCCTGTTTTTTCTATTGCTTCCTTCCTTGCCATCTGTGCGGCAACCTCCATTGGGGAGGTAAGCGGAATTATGTTTTCCGAAAGAGATGGGAAACGCACTGCAATAAGCCTTACAACGGCGGGACACGCAGAAGAAATAAGCGGTCCGTCGTGGTTTTTAGATGCAAGAATTTCTTTAGTTTTTGCCGTAATTACTTCGGCACCTCTTGCAACCTCAAATACATCGTCAAAGCCGATATGCTTAAGCCCAGTCAGAATTACATCTATATTCACCGCTTTGGAAAATTGTCCGCAAAACGCAGGTGCAACAAGAGCTACATTGTGCTTATAGGATTCCAACGCATCAAAGCTGTCACTTAAAACTTTTTTTGCACGGTAAGGACATCTTCTTACACATTCACCGCAGTCGATACACTTTTCACGGATAATTTTTGCTTTTCCGTTCTGAACACGGATTGCCTGGGTAGGACAGTAACGCATACAGGTAGTACAGCCTTTGCAAAAGTCTGTTTCAAGCCTTACACTATGGTACAATAATTCCTTTTTCTCTGCCAATTATACGCACCTCCTCAGTTATAGAAAATTATTTGTTTACAAGCACTGTCATATCCACAACAGTACCCTTTCCTATTTCTGTTGTTATCTTCAAATCGTCTGTATATCTTTTCATATTGGGAAGTCCCATTCCTGCACCAAAGCCGAGTTCACGTACCTTATCATCAGCAGTTGAGAAGCCCTCCTGCATAGCTTTATCAATATCCTTTATTCCGGGGCCCTGGTCGGTGTGAATCATACGAATTTTTTCAGGAGTTATTTCCACATCAATATGACCGCCCCAGGCGTGAATTACCATATTTATTTCACACTCATACATTGCTACGGCAACACGCCTGATTACATCGGGGGAAAAGCCAAGCTGTTTTAAAACCTTTTTCACGGCACCGCTTGCCTCTCCTGCTACCGTAAAATCATCAGGGTCAACATTATAGTGAAGTTTTACCGTGTTTTCTGCCATAAATCAGTCCACCCGCTCTTCATCCGGAATAAGTCCTGCCGTATAGAGTTTTCCGCAGGAGGGATAAAGAGTGTAGTTCGTGGACATAAGTACCATGCCGTACTCCTTGGCAAGTGCTACAATGTCATCTGTGGGCTCCTTGCCCCTTACAAAAACTATTGCCTTAATATCAAGCATTTCAGCAGTTCTTACCACCTGTCCGTTTACAAGCCCCGTAAGAAGAAGCGACTGGTCCTTTACAAAAGCAAGCACGTCACTCATAAGGTCGCTTCCGAAAGCCGACTTAACCTCACGATCGAGAAATTCCTCCCCTGTCACGACCTTTGCACTTAATATTTCTTTTACTTCAGAAAGTTTCATTGCAATTCCTCCACATTATATCTTTCGTTATTTTACCAGTTCGGGATTAGATTCATAAGGAATATCAAGCACGAAATTACCAAATTCCACGCCCGTTTCTCCGTTAACGAGAATCTGTACGCTTTCTACATTCTTAAGCTCGCAAAGGGAGTTTACAACGGCATAAAGAGAAAGCATTGTGGCTGTTGAGCCGGAGCTTGATTTCGACTTAAATTCACTTGAGAAATTCACATAACAAACTCCGTCTTTTGTCTCGATATTGAGAAGCTTTGTTCCGTCTGCCACAGCAGGAGAAAGCTTGCTGTTTTCAGGACCCTTTATAAGCTCGCTGACAATAGCCTTTTCAAGAGAGAGTGCCTGCTGTGAGTCAATCGTTCTGTATTCAACAGCAAGCTTTTCACCGTCTTTGTCAGGGAAATACAGTTCCAATGCGGTCTTATCCTCGGTATTAAGAGCCATATCATTCATGCCGAGAACTCCCCATTCCTCTCCGGTGCTTTCTTTTACAATGGGTTTACCCTCAACCTGAATAACAACACCCTTAATTTCATCAATATTACACAAGGTATTTACAAATGCAAATATTAATAAAAGCTGGTCTGCACCTTTCTTCTCCAGAAAGTGGGAGGACATATTAACAGTTGCAACACCGTTATTCAAAGCCAATGACAAAAGCTTTGCCTTGGGGCTTATTATTGCCGTATTTTTCTCATTCATAGGCCCTTTTATAAGCTCACCTACGGCAAGTTTTGCAAGCTCCTTTGCACCTGCGCTCCTGTCAACCTCAACAGAATGCTTTTCTTCGCTTAGTTCATTTGTCTGAGTATTTTTAAAATAAACGCTTATTTTTTCGGTGTTTTTTCCGCAGGCTGACATAATACCGGCAGCCATTATAATCGCCAGAATCAGTGATAATACTTTTTTCATAAAACACCCTCCGTTTCTTATTTAAATGTTATGGGGAATATTATACGGAAAGTACTTCCCTCTCCCTCTTCACTTTCTACCTGAATGTTTCCGCCGTGAAGCTCTACTGCCGTAAGTGCTATGGAAAGTCCAAGTCCCGTTCCGCCGGTTTCCCTTGCCCTCGCCTTATCAACACGGTAGAATCTGTCGAAGATTTTGTAAACCTCGTCAGGAGCAATTCCTATTCCCGTATCTTTTATTTCAATTATAATATTATTCTCATCCTTGGAAAGGTTCATTGTTACCTTTCCGTCTTCTCTGGTATATTTTATGCTATTATCCAGAATATTATAAATAGCCTCCCACATTCTGTCCCGTTCTATTTTTGAGTATACGGTCAGCTCAGGATTATATTCCAGTTCAATATGCTTCTGTTCCGCCAAGGGACGAAGTGCCTTGGTTATATTTGCACACAACTCCGTAAGGTCTGCAACCTGAAATTCCATCTTAGAAACATTTGCGGAGCTGTCCATACGGGTCAGTGTCAGAAGCTTTTCCACAATCCTAGTAAGACGGTCTACCTGAACATTCATATCTGTCAGAAACTCGTCAACCATTTCCCTCGGTGCATCGGGGGTATTGAGAAGAGAGTCAGAAATAAGCTTGATGGAGCTTAAAGGGGTTTTAAGCTCATGAGATGCATTTGAAACAAACTCCTGCCTCTTTTCCTCCTGTTTCTGAATCTGCTCGGTCATTTTATTGAAGGAATCAATAAGCCGTCCCATCTCTCCGCCGGTTGTTTTTTCTATGATGACATAATCTTCTTCCTCGTCTGCCGCTTTGGAAAGCTTTTCCGTGATGTCACGTATAGGATTTGTAATAATTCCCGACATAATGAAGCTGACCATAGATATGAGAATGCTGACAAAAATAATGAGCATTATCATTGTAACATTGACCTGATTTATGAAATCGGCTGCATCTGATGCCAATGCCTGATAATATATAACTCCGGTTACGGATTTATCCTTCATTATGGGAACTGCCGCTGAAATAATAAGCTCATTGTCCCCGTCTTTCCCCTGCTCAACGCTGTTGTTGCCCTCAATGGCATCAAGAACGGGAGGAAGAAACATATATTTCCCTTTCATTGTACCATTGTTTGAATCATAGGTAACCCTGCCTTCTACATCAAGCATAAGCACACGGCAGTCGCTGGAAAGCTGCTGCTGTGCAAGAAGCTTATTAATGCTGCCATTACTAAGGTCCTGATACTGAGATATATAGCCTGCAATAACATTTGCCTGAGAAAGGGTGCTGATTTTCTTCTGCTCCAGAGTATAATCTTTCATAGAGCCGGTTATATACACACCGATTACACCAAGTGTAAGTGCAGTTATAATTAAATAGGTAAGTACCAGCTTCCAGCGGATACTTTGCATACTTTCCTTAATTTTCTTTAAAATAGTAACCTACCCCCCACTTGGTGAGAATGTATGTGGGAGCCGCTGCATCGGGCTCAATTTTTTCTCTTAGTCGTCTTACATGAACATCAACTGTTCTGATATCACCGGGGTAATCATATCCCCACACAATATCGAGAAGATTTTCTCTTGAGTATACCTTTCCGGGATTTGTCACGAAAAGGTCGCAAAGGTCAAACTCCTTTGCTGTAAGCTCAATAACCTTATTTCCGATTTTCACTCTGCGGAGGTTGTAGTCAAGCTCAATACCCCCTGCAGAAACAGTGGGCTTTGAAACAGCACTGTTCTGACTTGTGACACGTCTTAAAATAGCCTTTATTCTTGCCTTGAGTTCAAGGATGTTAAAGGGCTTTGTAAGGTAATCGTCTGCGCCGTATTCAAGACCGAGAATTTTGTCCATATCCTCTGTTTTTGCCGTAAGCATAATTATGGGTACAGAGGAAAATTCCCTGATTTTCTGGCACACTGTAAGTCCGTCGATATTGGGAAGCATAAGGTCAAGAATAATAAGAGAGATACTCTTGTCACGGGCAAGCTTAAGTGCTTCCTCCCCGTCATATGCTGCTTCCGTTTCATAGCCGTCCTGTTCAAGGTTGAATTTAATTCCCTTTACAAGTAATTTTTCATCATCAACTATCAATATTTTCATAGGATTTCTACCCCTTTTAAAAATGAATATACTTTTTTAATATTATATCACTTTTATTTTTGTATTTCAACTAAAAACTATAATTTTATCCAGTCACCCCTAGTGCAACACAAAACCCCGATACCAAGCGGTATCGGGGTTTTGAAATTATCACATAGGATGAACTTTATTTTCCTTGTCTGCAAGAGTGGGGTCAATTTTGTATTTCTGTCCCTGACGGAACTCAAAGTACTTTGTAGCAACGGGTCCAAAGAGTGCGTAGCTAAGTACATCTTCGTCCTGCTCAATGTATTCACTTATTTCACTTCTGAATTTATCAAGCTCGTTAGGAATCCGGTCAGCAGGTCTGCCTGTGATACGTGCTTCGTCGCCTAAGATTTTCTTTGCAAATTCATCGCTGATCGGGACGGGAGTTCTGCCGTATTCACCCTTAACCATTCCTCTGAATTCCTTGGTAACGTTCTTGTATCTCTCGCCCAAAACTACGTTAAACACTGCCTGAGAGCCAACAATCTGGCTGGTAGGTGTTACAAGAGGAGGATAGCCTGCATCTTCACGGACACGGGGAATTTCCTTAAGAACTTCTTCAAACTTATCCTCTGCGCCGAGCTGTTTGAGCTGAGAGAGAAGGTTTGAAAGCATACCGCCGGGAACCTGATATTTAAGAGTGTTTACATCAACTGCAAGTGCCTTGGGATTAAGAGTACCGTCAGCAAGATATTTCTCGCGGATAGGTCTGAAATAGTCAGCAATTTCGCTGAGAAGCATCAGGTCAAGACCTGTGTCGTACTCTGTACCCTCAAGAGCTGCTACGAGAGGCTCTGTGGGAGGCTGGCTTGTACCCATAGCAAGTGGTGACATTGCACAGTCAACTATATCTACGCCTGCTTCAATAGCCTTGAGATAAGTCATTGAAGCGATACCGCTTGTGTAGTGTGTATGAAGCTCAATCGGAATTTTAACAGCTTCTTTCATACCCTTTACAAGGTCATATGCGTTGTAAGGAGTGAGAAGACCTGCCATATCCTTAATACAGATAGAGCTTGCACCCATACCCTCAAGTTCCTTTGCCATTTCAATAAACTTTTCATTTGTATGAACGGGGCTTAATGTAAAGGAAATAGCCGCCTGAACGTGACCGCCTTCCTTAACTGTTGCCTCGATTGCCGTACGGAGATTACGAACGTCGTTAAGAGCATCGAAAATTCTGATTATATCAATACCGTTTGCAATAGATTTCTGTACGAAATACTTTACAACATCATCACCGTAGTGACGGTAGCCAAGGATGTTCTGACCGCGGAACAACATCTGGAGAGGGGTGTTCTTTGCCTTGTCCTTGATTTTACGAAGTCTTTCCCAAGGGTCTTCCTTGAGGAAACGAAGACAACTGTCAAAGGTTGCACCGCCCCACGCTTCAAGAGCGTTAAAGCCGACTTTATCAAGAAGCTCCACTGCACCCAGCATTTCTTCTGTTGTCATACGGGTCGCAATAAGGGACTGATGCGCGTCACGAAGAATTGTTTCGGTAATTTTTACCGGTCTTTTATTTTCCATGATAAATTATTCCTTTCTTAAAATTAATTTAGGGTGGAGAAAAATAGTGCAGAACGGACAAACTGAATCCCGAAGCTGTATATAGATACTGCGAGAGGTGAAGTTTGTTCGTAGCGTAAAGCGTTCAATTCAAAATTCGTTACCAAACGAATTTTTACCAAAGACAATTTAAAAAGCCATCTGACTTCTTTAATTACATATAATCGCTTTATGCGGTCTGTGCATTTTTATACACCCGTGACAATTATTTGAATAAAGCAAGAAATACACCTGCTGCTACTGCACTACCTATTACACCTGCTACATTGGGACCCATAGCGTGCATAAGAAGGAAGTTTGAGGGATTCTCCTTCTGTCCTACTACCTGTGATACACGTGCTGCCATGGGAACGGC
Organism: Clostridia bacterium; assembly: GCA_045656865.1. GTDB lineage: Bacteria > Bacillota > Clostridia > UMGS1883 > UMGS1883 > UMGS1883. Next base: position 17,023 of record JAZOSB010000047.1, read on the forward strand.
ACTAACACCTGCACTACCGATAAGAGGATTAATCTTACCACCTGAAAGCTTACACATAATCTTACCGAAGAGAACGCCGCCTGCAGTACTTACACCGAATGCACAAAGTCCAAGGCAGATGATAAGGATGGTCTTTGCAGTAAGGAATGTGTCTGCAGTAGCTGTTGCACCAACTGTAAGTCCGAGGAATATTGTGATAATATTCATAAGCTCGTTCTGTGCTGCCTTACAGATACGGTCAACAACACCGCTCTCTTTCATAAGGTTACCGAGCATAAGCATACCTACAAGGGGAGCTGCATCGGGAATAAGAAGAACAACAACGAGTGTAACAATTATGGGGAATATAATCTTTTCGCGCTGTGTTACAGGACGAAGATTCTCCATAACAATCATACGTTCCTCTTTTGTTGTGAGAGCCTTCATTATCGGGGGCTGAATGATGGGAACAAGTGCCATATATGAATATGCTGCAACGGCAATTGCACTCAAAAGATGGGGTGCAAGAGTCTTTGTAACATAAATAGCAGTAGGACCGTCAGCACCGCCAATGATACCGATAGAAGCCGCTTCCTTGAAGATATCGAGTGCTGTTGCACCCTCTCCGCCGAAGCCACCGATACCGAATGCACCGAGAAGGATTGCACCGAGGAATGTAATAAACACACCAAGCTGTGCAGCCGCACCAAGGAGAATACTCTTGGGATTTGAAATAAGGGGTGCAAAGTCTGTCATACAGCCGATACCGAGGAAGATAAGGGGCGGATAGATACCAAGCTTAACACCTAAATACAAAATATCCAGAAGTCCGCCTTCCTTTAAAACTTTGCCATAGTCAATAGAATTACCGAGGAAAAGTTCGGGATGCATTACACCGCCAAGAGGAAGGTTTGCAAGAAGCATACCAAACGCAATGGGTAAAAGCAGAAGGGGTTCAAACTTTTTAACGATTGCAAGGTACAAAAGTACACAAGCGATTACAAGCATAAGGGCTGTCTTCCACCATACTGTATCAACAGCGGAAAACATATTGGCAATACCTGTGCTTGAAAAGAAATCAGAAAAGCCTACTATTAGTTTATTTAACATTTGTTATTCACTCCATTTCTCAATTTTACAGTTCAATTAAGAAAGAGAGATAAGAACATCACCTGTGTTTACAGTTGAGCCCTTGGAAGCAACAACTGTTACTGTACCTGCACAGGGAGCATAAATCTCGTTTTCCATCTTCATAGCTTCAAGGATTACCAAAACGTCGCCTTCGTTAACGGACTGACCGTTGGAAACCTTTATATCAAGCACGTTACCGGGCATGGGAGCAGTAACCTTTGTGCCGCCTGCAGGTACTGCGGGTGCAGCCTTGGGAGCTTCTGCAGGAGCAGCAGGAGCTGCCTGTACGGGAGCTGCCTGAACTACGGGAGCAGTTGATGCACCTGCGCCAACTTCTTCAACTTCTACTTCGTAAGAATTACCGTTTACATTAACAATAAATTTTCTCATCATGAATTCCTCCATTAAAATTTGTTTTCAAGAATTTCGCGGCGACCTGCTTTATTCCACTCTCTGCCGCCTACTCTTCTGTAGGAACGGATGCGGAAACCCGTTGCACTTTCGCCAAGCATTGAATAGATTGCCGCTGTAATTACAGCAACTATTTCACTGTCATCTTCTTTTTTTACAGCAGCTACTGCTGCAGGTGCAGGAGCTGCTTCAGCTTTTTTTGACGCATTTACTTCCTTTCCTGCGCCATTGTTGCCGCTAAAAAGAGCCATTGCCTTTATAACGAGCATAATTATAACAAGAATCATGAAGACTACAAGGATACCCATTACGGTGTATGCAAGGCCTTCCATGATTAAATCAGTTCTGTTTAACATAAAAATACCTCCTTACATAGGCATATTGTCATGCTTACGGGCAATTGCGCCTGCACGCTTGCTCTTAAGCATTTCAAATGCTGCTACTATTCTTGCTCTTGATTCAGAAGGCACGATTATATCATCAATACAGCCAAGCTTAGCCGCATTGTAAATAGATGCCTCTGTTTCTATATATTCCTGCTCGAGAGCTTCACGGCTTTCTCCTGCCTGAAGTCTTTCGCTGTAAAGCACACCAACACCTGCTGCAGGAGGAAGGGGTGCCATCTCGGCTGTGGGATATGCGAAGATAAGGTCTGCTCCGCCCTGCTTGGAATTCATAAGGGTGTATGCTGTGCCGTATGCTTTCTTCACAATAAGGTTAACCTTGGGAACAGTTGCTTCAACAAAAGCGTACATAAGCTCCGCGCTCTTTCTTGCAAGTCCCCATGTTTCTTCACTTGCACTTGCTGTGAAGCCCTCAACATCTGTTATTGTAAGAATAGGTGTATTGTAGCAGTCACAGAAACGAACAAATCTTTCCATCTTCTGTGCGGCACGGCTGGAAATTTCATCACCGCTTGTAGCAATAACACCTACTACACTGCCGTTTATACGAACAAAACCGATTGAAGCTTCCTCTGCATAATCTGCCTGTACTTCAAAGTATGCCTTATCGTCTGCAATTTCAGCTATAACAACTCTCACATCGCTTACTGAATCCATATTATTGAGGACTTCGCAGGGACGGTTAAGGTCATCTGCTGTTTCATATTCAAATGCGTCGGAAAGGTTGTTTGAGGGTATGTAGGAAAGAAGAAGCTTTGCAATTTCGATACATTCGCTGTCGTCATTTCCGATAAAGTGAGCGTTACCGTTCTTGTTAACGCTTCCCTTTGCATCAACGGAAGGAGCACTACCCTCTATTGCTTCAATAATATCGGGACCTGTCACAAACATCTTACCGTTTTTAGCATTCATAATAACGAAGTCGCTCATTGCTGCAGCGATTGCACTGCCGCCGGCACAGTTACCGAATACAATGCTGATATGAGGAACTACACCGCTGATGTTTGCAAAGGAAGAAAGCACTCTACCCATTGCTCTCTGTACTCTGGGTCCGTCGGCAAGTCTTACTCCGTTGGAGTCAATCATACCAATAACGGGTGCGCCCATCTTTGCAGCCATATCAACAATTTTGTTAATTTTGTTGGCGTACATTTCACCCATTGCTCCACCGAGAACTGTTACATCCTGAGAGTAAACATACGCGAGTCTTCCGTCGATTGTGCCGTAACCGGTAACAACACCATCTGCCGCTGTTTCACCGTCACGAGCAGAAATAAATGCACCGATTTCAACGAAGCTGCCACTGTCTAAAAGAGCGTCGATTCTCTCTCTTGCTGTCATTGATCCATTCTGTCTCTGTTTATCCTGTTTTTCCTTGCCGCCGCCTAATGCAATTTCGGCCTTTTTGGCAAGAAGTTCGGATACTTTTTCGATTGAATTCATATTCGTACCTCCTACTAAATTTTTCAATCTCCAAAAATTTTCCCATTATAGCATATTATACCGCAAAAAAATCAGTATTTCAATATCTAAACGACAAATTTTAAGAAATTTTTCAACAAAAAAACACCGACAAATTTATCGGTGTTTTTTGTGTTTATACAAGCGTATATTCAAGCATTTCAAAATGAATCCTGCTCCCCACATCTGCACCAATCGGCAAAAGTGCAAGAGCTATGAATATCTCGTTTCCGTTTTCAATGTCTTTAAGGTAGGCATACTCTCCGTCTATGCGGTCAAGAACGTAATCTTTCGGTTCCATATTATCACTCCTTGGTCGTTGTAAATTCATAAGACGGTAAAAGTGCTGAAATTTCTTCCTCTGTCATAACAGAAAGCAGCGAATAATCACCAACATCAAGGTCTGTCGCTCTGTACACATAAAATCTTTCGTTTGTCGGTATGTATTCGGGCTTTGCATTATTGATGTAGTCAATAAGATTCTTCTTATCCTCTTTATTTTCCACCTTTATATGTTCTACTTTTGCAGACACATATTTCTCACCTGCGTAAAATTCATCGGTGCTGCTATGCGGAATTATGTATATATTCTGTGTATCATTTATGCTGATAGCTTGCTTGTAACCGTTTTCAGAAAGCCAGTTCATTGCCCTTTCAAAATTTTGATTTATTCCACAGCTCATATACTCTATGCGAAGATTCTCATCCTCTGCATCATAGATATAAGGAACTGCTGTTACCTGCTCTCCTTCGGAATTATAAACGGGTAATTCTTTGGGAATATAGTTTACCTGAAGACTTATCGCCCATCCACCGTTATTTATACGGTTGTAATTCAGAGAAAGCATATCCTCCCTTACACATTCAATAAGTTCGGCAAGCTTTTCTTTTTCAAGCTCTATTTCAACATGGCGGTCACTACCTGAAAGTTCCACCTTGTAAACAGAATCCATAGGTGTGAAAATCCTCTCAGAAGCTTTCTTGAAGTTTTCATTTTTGTACAGAGAATCTTTTATTGCGTGAAGTTCATCATCGGTAATTGCATATACCCTATGCACGTTTTTGCCGTTTTCGAGCGTGTATTCCAGATGAATTCTTGTTTCAAACACACGATCAGAAAGAACTGTTCTTCTTTCGGATAATTTTTCGTGAATTATCTGTGTTTTTGCTATGACATCGGCATCCTCGACAGACGGCTTTTCTCTGTTATAATAGTCGTAAACCGCCACAGATTCAATCTTCTCATTTTCGGGGATATAGGTTTCAAACCCGAAAAAGCTTGTAAATGCACAAAATGCGGTCAAAAGAGAAAACACTAGTACAAAGACAATATATCCTTTGTAGGATTTCCATACACGGAGGGTTTTCTTAAGAAGCATTTCACTGCCGAAATATATTACCGCACTGACGATAAACACGGCAACAAAAAGTACAAACGGATTTTTGTATACCGAAAAGCTGAAAATTGCAAACGTTACCACGGCACCCATAAATGTAACCAGATACTTGAATATATGGTTAAGACACTTAAAACCCGCCACATCCTCTGCTGTTTCCATTCTGCGCTTTGAATAAAGGATGCCGCCGATTATGTAAAGCAATACTGCAACAACTGTAAAAATTATCAGATCTCTTACATAGCCTGCAAAGACCTCTTCCCTCACATAAGCCCAGTTGGTCATTATTGTGGGAATTCTTGTTATGAAGGAGGCATTGAAAACCTTGTCGATAAGCTCTCCCTCGCCTGCAAAGCCGTAAAGAAACACATCAGCAAAAACTGAGAATGTAGCTGCAAAAACAAGCCCTATTATATGGAAAATGACATTGAGGCCTACCATTGCAAAGCTGTTTCCCGTAATAGAAGATACGAAGCACACACAGGAAAACATAACAAAAATGCTCACAAGATTGAGAAGCATCCAGTTAAGGCAATCACCGACTGTAAAATGCAACGAATACGCCGCAAGTGACATAATTGCAAGAATGACAGTATTAAGAATAACGGGGACTGCCATAAGAGTAAGCGCCGCAAGAACAGAGGATATATAGTTTGCCTTTTTCTTAACCGGAAGACTATGAATAAATATGGAAGTCTTTTTCGAATGAATGAAACGGAATATCATAAGGCCGACTACCGTCGGGACAACAATGCTGAGAAGCATCGGAATTACCATATATTCACCCGACATAAGCTTTGCCGCACTCCCGTAAATTCCGGTATTGTATGAGTGCTCAGGATCTTCGTTAAGAAGTATCATCATTCCCGTAGAAAGGAACAACAGTATAAAATACAAAATACTTCCCCACGCATAACGGCGCAGAGTGGATTTGTATATACCTTTATTAAACAATGATGTTTTTAAAGTCATAACCCAAACCTCCCAACTCGTAAATAAATACCTCTTCCAATGTAAGACTTATACGCTCGCACAAGTGAGGTGAAAGCTCTTTTAGTTTCTCATATGTAGAATCCGCTTCTCCACGCATAATGAGGCTGTAAACGGAGCCTGTCTTTGAAATATGAAGAACATTTTCGCTTTCCGAGAGCTTTTCTATAGCATTTTCATCCAGCATAAGCTGATACTTGTGAACTGCACCCTTGAGGTCGTCAAGCGGTTTTTCCATAATCATTCTGCCCTCGTGGATAATTCCCACCCAATCACAGATATCCTCAAGCTCACGTAGGTTATGCGAAGAAACCAAAACTGTCATTTCCCTGTCTGTAACATCAGCAATTACAAGATTTAAAACCTGCTTGCGCATTACGGGGTCAAGTCCGTCAAGAGGCTCGTCAAGGATAAGCACCTCCGGCATAGCTGAAAGGCTGAGCCAGAATGCAACCTGCTTTTTCATACCCTTGGAAAGCTTTCTTATCTGCCGTTTTTCATCAATTTTGAAAACCTCTTTTATCGCTTCATAACGCTCACTGCTAAACTGGGGATAGATATTTTTATAAAAGTTTGCCATCTGCTTTACCGTATATGTACTGTAATAAAACCAGTCGTCAGCAATGCTTATAACAGTCTGTTTAATTTTTACATTCTCATAAACAGGCTCACCGTTTATTGTAATTTCTCCCCTGAGCGGTTTTAAAACGCCGTTTATATGATTTATAATAGTCGTCTTTCCTGCCCCGTTAGGTCCTACAAGACCATAGATAGCACCTTTGGGAACATTCAGCGAAAGATTGTCAAGCACTTTGAAATCGTCAAAATACTTGGTAACATTTTTTACCCTTATCATTACTGTTCCTCCTTTTTGGAATATATGTCAGAAACCAAATCTCTGATTTTTTCCTTGCTCTCCCCTAAAAACATCAGCTCACTTACTGTTTTTCTGAGAGTTTCGTAAAGCTCGTCTGTTTTGTGACTTGTCTTAACAACTGAAGCAGTTGAAACAAAATTTCCTTTTCCCTTTATGCTATATATATAGCCATCTGTTTCAAGTTGTTTGTAAGCCTTCTGCACCGTATTCGGATTCACCGTAAGGCTTATGGAAAGCTCCCTAACTGATGGAAGCTGTTCATCAGGTTTTAAAATGCAGTTTACAATAAGCTCACGAAATCCCATTACTATCTGCTCATATATGCTTTTGCTGTCCCTGTAGTCAAGACTTATCATATTTTTGCCTCCCTTCAACTGTATTATCTGTCCTAGTACGGTTAGTATAGCATACAGATTTTGGATTGTCAATAGAAAAAAGAAAAACCATTGACAAAATTAAATTCTGTCAATGGTTAAGATTATTTATGGCTGCAGCAAGGCTTGAAGAAAGTTGTTATATCAACCTCGCAAACACCGTCTTTTTCAGTAAAGCCAAGACGTTTAAGCCCGTCAAATAACGTTTCATTTTTGCAGTAACCTTTCTTAATGCCTTGCAAATCAAGGTAATTAAGCGTTGCCCTGACAAGAAGCTCAAACACATCATCAATGTCAATAATACTGAATATTTCTCCCTCTTTGGAGAAGATGCAATGACCTGGACTCTTTTCGTTTTCCTGTGCCCATGCCATCAGAATACCGTCATTTGCTATGTCGGACACTGATTTTATTATTCTTTCATCATCTGTTACTGTTACACGAATCATTTATTCTTACCTCTTAATTTATTAATCTCTGCGTCAGATAGTTTTCTCCATTTCCCCTCTGGAAGATTACCGAGAGTGAGCGAGCCGACTGAAATACGTTTAAGACTCATTACATTTGCACCGACGGCATCAAGCATTCTTCTGACCTGACGGTTTTTACCCTCGTGAATGGTGATTTTAACCTCAAACCCCTTTTGCGGACGTCTGATATTCTCCGCCTTGGCAGGAGCAGTCAATCTTCCGTCAAGGTCAATCCCACTGCGGAGTCTTTCAAGCTGACTCTCGTCAAGAGGCTTATCCACGCGGGCAATATAGGTTTTGTCTACAATATGCTTTGGATGAGTAAGGATATTTGCAAACTCTCCATCATTTGTCATAATGAGAAGCCCTGTTGTGTCAAAATCAAGCCTGCCAACAGGATATATGCGTGCCTTTATATCTGACACAAGCTGCATAACCGTGGGCCTGCCCAAATCATCAGAAACCGTAGTAACATAGTTTTTAGGCTTGTTAAGGGCAATGTAGTACTTCTTACTTTCCTGCGAAATAACCTTTCCGTCGATTTCAACCACATCACGGTCGGGGTCAATTACACAGCCCATATAGTCAACGAGTTCGCCGTTAACGTATACCCTGCCGCTTTCTATTATTTTTTCTGCGCTTCGTCTGGATGCAATGCCGCATTCGGCAATAAATTTCTGTAATCTCATAACTAACTCCATTTAAAATACTTGAAAATATTTTATCATAAACTCTGTACTATTGTCAATTTTTATCTTGAGCAGTTGACTAATTTTAAAAAGGGTTATATAATAATTTATTGGAAATATAAAAAATAGGAAGTGTTTTGATATGACAAAAATAGATATCTTTTCCGGATTTTTGGGAGCAGGGAAAACCACTCTTATAAAAAAGCTTATTAAGGAAGCTTTTAACGGAGAAAAGCTCGTTCTTATTGAAAACGAGTTTGGCGAAATCGGTATTGACGGCGGATTTATGCAGGATGCAGGGATTGAAGTTAACGAAATGAATTCCGGCTGTATCTGCTGCAGTCTTGTGGGCGATTTTGAAAAGGCACTGGAGAAAGTACTCCAGGAGTACCATCCCGACAGAATTCTTATTGAGCCGTCAGGCGTAGGTAAGCTGAGCGATGTTATAAAGGCTGTAAAAGGAGTTACTTCCGACGAGGTTGTTCTTAACAGCTATTGTGTGGTTGCCGATGCAAAAAAATGCAAGATGTATATGAAAAATTTTGGTGAGTTTTACAACGACCAGATTGAAAATGCCTCCTGCATCATTTTAAGCCATACATCATCACTTTCCGAGGACAAGCTTCACGGCTCAGTAGAGCTTATCCGCGAGCATAATAAGGATGCACAGATTGTTACAACAGATTGGAATGAGCTTGACGGCAAGGCAATTCTTGCAGTAATTGAAAATGTTGATACATTAGAGGCTGATATGGAGGAGCTTGAACATGAGCACAAGCACCATCATCACCATGATGAGGAGTGTACCTGCGGTTGCCACGACCACGAGCATCATCACGAACACGGTGAAGAATGTACCTGCGGTTGCCACGGCCATGAGCATCACCACCATCACGAATACGGTGAAGAGTGTACCTGCGGTTGCCACGACCACGATCATCACCATCATCACGCTGATGAGATATTCTCCAGTTGGGGCAGGGAAACTGTCCGCTCCTATACACAGGAGGAAATCAAAAATATTCTTCATGAGCTTGACAGCGTATCCTACGGAATCATTCTCCGTGCAAAAGGTATCGTTAAGGGCGAAGACGGATGGATTCATTTCGACTATGTTCCCGGCGAGGCTGATGTAAGAATTGGCAGCAGCAGTACAATCGGCAGAATTTGTGTAATTGGCTCTAAAATTGATGAAGAGAAAATTGCCGAGCTTTTTAAGGAGAAATTATAATGAAAGAAATTCCGGTATATTTATTTCTTGGTTTTCTGGAATCAGGAAAGACGAAATTTATTCAGGACACACTCTGTGACGAGCGTTTCAATAACGGTGAAAAGACACTTCTTGTCGTATGTGAGGAAGGTATAGAAGAGTATGAGCCTACCCTCTTCTCAGGAAGTAATGTAATGATAAAAACTATCGAAGATGCGGAAGAATTAACTTCAAAGGCACTTTCCAAAATGGCAAAAGAATCTACCTGTGAAAGAGTAATTATTGAATACAACGGAATGTGGCCTATTGAAATACTTTTTAATAATCTTCCCAAAGGCTTCAGAATTGTTCAGTGTATGATGTTTGCAGATGCGACCACATTCATAAACTATAATCAGAATATGCGTAATCAGACGGTTGACAAGTTAAAGGTGAGCGAGCTTGTAGTATTCAACCGAATGAATAAGAGCATTGACAAGATGGAGCTTCACAAGATTGTACGCGGAGTGAGCCGACGCTCAGACATTGCATACGAATATCCCGACGGAAATGTTGAGTATGACGATATTGAAGACCCGCTTCCTTTTGATATTGAAGCGCCTGTTATTAAAATTGAGGACAGCGACTACGCTCTCTGGTACAGAGATTTACTTGAGGAAACCGACAAATACAATGGAAAGACAGTTAAGTTCCGCGGAATTTGTGCATACGATTCAAGAATGCCTGACAACACCTTTGTTGCAGGAAGGCACATTATGACCTGCTGTATAGATGATGTTGAGTACAGTCCGATTGTGTGCATATGCAAGAATAAGCACAATATAAAAAGCCGTGACTGGGTTATGGTAACGGGAACTATAAAAGTTGAATACTGCAAATTTTATCAGGGCAAGGGGCCTGTTATTCATATTGAAGAAACTGCAATGACATCGGCTCCTGCACAAGAGCTTGCAACTTTCTACTGATAACTAAAAATACACCTCGCGAATATAATGTTCGTGAGGTGATTTTTTATGAGTTGTAACATTGAGTGGAACTGTCCCCCCGGAAGCTTCCCATATACGGTAAGACCGGGCGACACACTCTATATGCTCGCAAAACGTTTTGAAACAAGTGTCCAAAGGCTTCAGGAAATTAATTCAATTGAAAACGCAAATGTACTTAATATCGGAGATACGCTGTGTATTCCCGAACCACTCCAATACTTTCCGACCTGCAAAACAAGTAACTATTATGTCGTACAAAAGGGTGATACCATCTTCACAATAGCTTCCTATTTTGGTGTAAGCACTGCACAAATTATGTACTCCAACATCGGGATAGATGAAGATAACCTCTATGAGGGAATGATACTCTGTATCCCCCTTGCACCGCCTAAGCTGTGTGTGAGCATAAACGGAAATATCCTTACACTCCTTTATAACTCGGGTGACAGAGCCGAGTTTCCCTGCCGTAATACACTCAAGGATTTTTCTTCTCAGGTTGTGCAAAAGCAGATTGACACATCCTTCGGGGGCAGAAAAAGGCTCAATCTCCTTGTTCCCGATACGGCAATTTCAAGTCTGTCAGCACAAAGAAGCGACAGAGATATAATTCTTTCAGACAATGATATGGATAAGGTATTTAACCTTGTTCCCGTGGGAACGGGGGTGGAGATTAACTAATGGCTTGCGGACAGTTTTATACAATACAAGAGGGTGACACACTCTTTGAAATTGCAAATCAATTTGATACAACGGTTGAAAATATCCTGAGGTTTAACCCCGACCTGAATCCTGCAAATCTCCCCGTAGGAAGAACAATATGCGTAATATCTGCCACCAATCAGCCCGTTACCTGCCCGTTGGGTACACTTCCATACAATGTTAATGCCGGTGACACAATACTTTCTATCGCTCTTAGATTTGGAACAAGCGTTGAGGCACTTTTACGTGCAAATCCTGACATTGACCCGTACAATCTTCAGGTAGGACAGAGAATTTGCATTGCACAAAGCTTTGGAGAACCGCCCCTCTGCCCTACACGAAATTTCTATGTAGTAAGAAGCGGTGACACTATAAGAAATATTGCACGAAGCTTTGAAGTAGAGCAGGTTGATATTATACGATTGAATCCTGACATAAATCCACGCAGACTTTCTCCGGGGCAGATAATTTGCCTTCCCGTTGCACCCTCTCCCGTTGAAATCATTGTAAATATTATGGCAAAGAGGCTCACCGTTTACCGAAACGGAAGTATTTTCCGTGAATATATCGTTGCAACGGGCAAACCCGAAACACCTACGCCCGTAGGCAATTTTGAAATTGTGAACAAAGAAATAGACCCGGGCGGACCTTATGGAACAAGGTGGCTGGGCCTTTCTGCAAAAGGGTACGGTATTCACGGAACAAACAATCCCTCGTCTATCGGTACAGCTGCATCTAACGGTTGTATAAGAATGTATAACGAGGATATTGAGTCACTGTTTGATATAACGGTTGTAGGAACGCCTGTAAGGATTTTACCGTAAAATTTTGTATTCTTTTATCTGTGTATCAGGGATTATACTAATCTTAATTCCTTTTTCTTCAAAATATTTTATATTGCATTTTCTGTTTCCGTTAACCTTGGAAAGAAATCGTGGATTTACCAGAATGTCAACTTTAGCACAAGCAGCTTCTTCCTCGATATGGTTACGGATGTCACGGCTGATTACCATTTCCCCCAATGATGGGTGGTATGCCCCTGCAATGTAATTATTCCTTAAATCTTCTCCGTCGGGGAGTCCTATTCTTAAAACACTTATACCATTTTGTGAAAAGAACCTATAGAGCTTGGCTGAAATTTCTACGGCATCCTCTACACTTTGCGGTGTGTATTCACCTTTTTCAAGCATTTTCTCAAGATATGTTCCCCTGAGAACTACTGTGGGGTAAATTCTTGTTTCCTTTGCCCCAAGCTTTTTAAATTTGCTCGCTGTATAAAGGCATTTCTGAGGAGTGTCACTGGGAAGTCCTGTCATCATCTGCAGTCCGAGGATAACGCCGCTTCCATTTATAATTTCTGCCGCCTTTTCTACCTCTTTTGCACTATGCCCTCTCTTTGAGAGGCGTAAAACCTCTTCATCCATTGACTGTGCACCAAGCTCTATGTTCTTTACGCCATAGGAAATGAGCCTTTGCACAGTATCTTTGTCAATATAATCAGGGCGGGTGGAAAGACGGATACTTTTCACAAGACCTTTCTTTATATACTCCCGTGCAAGAGAAAGATATTCATTCTGCTTTTTAACATCAATTCCCGTGAAACTGCCACCAAAAAATGCTATCTGCTCTGCAGTTTTTCCTCCAGAGAGGTATTCTTCTATTGTACTGCGTGCTTCGTCTGTTGTGGGAGCCATACTCTTACCGCTTATGGTACGCTGATTGCAAAAAGCACAGTCATTCGGGCAACCCTCGTGAGGGACAAAAATTGGTATAATCATAATAAATTCCTTATTTAAAAGAGGGTGTATTATACACCCTCTTTATTATTCAGCACTCTGTACCTGGTACTCTTCCTCGTAATATTCATCGTCGTCATCTTCACTGAGGGAATTTCCTATAAGGACAACAAGTATACCTACAAGAACGGTTATTGAAGCATAGATAACTGCACTGTGCGAGAAATTCGCAGTAATTGCAGAAACAACACTGTTTACAAAGGGACTTACCGCAGTAAATGCAGGCTTTAGGAAAAATCCTGCCACACCTACTGCCAAACCTGCAAGAATAACCGCTGTGCCAATAATCTTGTGCCAGTAATCTTTACAGTAAATTACTGTAAGAACCAGAAGAAGAAGCAAGGCAACCACAAAGATTATGAGTGCAGGTGATGAGAATAACACAGAGGTAATTTCTGTATAATTTACTGCAGGCTGTTTATTAAGATTTGGTGCTGAAACCTCCTTTACCGCAGTGGAGTTTGCAATATATCCTGCAATCTCGTCACAACGGCTTTCTCCCAGCTCTGTACCTGTTACAATCTTTATATAAGATGCATTTTCATAAAGATTTTTTGAAATGCTTTCTTTTGAAACAGCTTCAAAGGGTGTTCCGTACAAATAATAATTTATTACATTGTATGCTGCATCCGCAACAAAGGATGGGTAGGATGACCTGTCAACTGCCATTTTGATATCGTCGTATGTAACCAATATCAAAGAATTGTCACGAAGTATATCCGCCATGCTTGCCTTGGACGAGCTTGGCTCAAGCCCTATCGTTTCAGGATACATTACCCTACCTACCGCAAATGTTTCAGGGTTACCTTTTCGTATAGCCGTTTCAACCGAATACTCAGTTGTACTAAGCTTTACAAGAAGTGAGGAAACAGTCGCAGCCACAATGACGAATAAAAGCACGGAAAGAGCAACTGCTCTGGTAACAGTCAGAATTTTACGGATAATTCTTCTGCGCCTTCTCGCCTTTTTGGATTTCTGTTTCTTTTGCTTGGCGTGAGCTTTCTGAACCTTCTTCTTTTCTTTTTCTTTATTATAGTTAGGAATTTTGATGGGAGCAGGAGCAAACTCGGAGATAAATTCCTCCTGAGTTGTCATTTCTTCTTTTGTCTCTGCACTCTCGGGAGAATCGACAGTTTTTTCTTCAATTTCTCCCTCTGCTTTTTCAATAATAGCTTCCGTTTCATTTATTTCAATTTTATCATTCATCGTAACACTTCCTTTACATTATATATAATATCAATTTCTTCAAAATAAGTCAAGAAAAATTACCTTTTGACAATCGGGCAAATACATTCTACCATAAAAAGGGATAATTACAAAGAAAATTTACACATTTTTCAAAATTTTACGAACAAATGTTTGATTTTTTGTTTTCTATATGTTATAATTAAAAAAACGAGTGTTTTGGAGGGGTTTAAGTGGCGGCTAATATAGATAAGCAACAGCAGATTTTAAATTTTATCGAAAAGCAGGTTTCAGAAAAAGGATTTCCGCCGACAGTCCGTGAAATTTGTGAGGCAGTAGGTTTAAGCTCCCCTGCAACTGTTCACGGTTACCTGAAGAGATTGGAGAAAAACGGACATATTATCAAGGACAACGGCAGTTCAAGAGGAATCAGGCTTGCAAATGTTCCTACAAATATTTCTTCTATGGAAAAGGAATATCTTGAAGTACCCGTAATCGGCAGGGTCAGTGCAGGTATGCCCATCCTTGCAGAGGAAAATCTTGAACGCACATTCCCTCTCCCTATGGATTTTGCAAAGAAAAATGATGTATATATGCTCCGTGTCCGCGGTGAAAGTATGATAAATGCAGGTATTCTTGACGGTGACTATGTAATAGTTGAAAAGTGTGAGGTTGCCCGTAACGGTGAAATGGTAGTTGCCCTTGTTGATGACAGTGCAACGGTTAAAACCTTTTATAAAGAAAACGGTCATTTCCGTCTTCAGCCTGAAAACGATTTTATGGAGCCTATTATTGTTGAGAGTGTATCAATTTTAGGCAAGGTTGTGGGTGTATACAGACTTTTTTAAATATGGGGATGTTAAAAAAGTCCAGACCGCAAAAAGACAGCAAAATAAAAAATATAGTAACTTTATAAATTCAAAAATTCTTATTCAGGTTGAAAAATCGCATTTTATGCGATTTTTCTTTTTAAAGAAGTCTTTTTGCTACGAACAAACCTCGCCTCTCGACGTACCCACGTACGCCTTCGGGTAACCTGACAAAGCCTAATATCGGCTTTGCCAGCTCTGTTTGTCCGTTCTGAAGCATTTTTTCCTATCCCCATCGAAAGGGAGTGTAAAAAACAAGGTTTTTAC
>JAZOSB010000048.1:0-3779 GCA_045656865.1 Clostridia bacterium
GGCAGCTCACGCGGCTAATGTGCCACATTAGAATGAAGAAACCCGCCAACTTTGGCGGGTTTCAACATCAAAGTATTAAACTTTAAATTTAGTCAAAACAAAGTAGCCATTATTCGTGGCACATGTTCCGCGCTAAATGAATCAGTTCAAAATTAGTTAAGTTCTGCGAAGTACTTAATTGTACGAACCATCTGGCTTGTGTAAGAATTTTCGTTGTCATACCAGGAAACAACCTGTACCTGATAAAGGTCTTCACCAATAGGAGCTACCATTGTCTGAGTAGCATCGAAGAGAGAACCGTATGTGATACCAACGATATCAGAAGATACGATTTCGTCTTCATTGTAACCGAAGGATGCGCTTGCAGCTGCCTTCATAGCTGCATTGATGCCTTCCTTAGTTACGTCCTTACCCTTAACAACAGCTGTAAGGATTGTTGTAGAACCTGTGGGAACAGGAACACGCTGAGCAGCACCGATAAGCTTGCCGTTAAGTTCGGGAATTACAAGACCGATAGCCTTTGCAGCACCTGTAGAGTTAGGAACGATATTAACTGCACCTGCACGAGCACGGCGGAAGTCACCCTTTCTGTGAGGACCGTCAAGAATCATCTGGTCACCTGTGTAAGCATGGATTGTAGCCATGATACCGGACTGGATGGGAGCGTAATCGTTAAGAGCCTTAGCCATAGGAGCAAGGCAGTTTGTTGTACAGGAAGCAGCAGAGATGATTGTGTCTTCCTTTGTAAGTGTTTTTTCGTTTACGCTGAATACGATAGTCTTAAGGTCGTTACCTGCGGGAGCAGAAATAACAACTTTCTTAGCACCTGCATTGATGTGAGCCTGGCTCTTTTCCTTGGAGCAGTAGAAACCTGTACATTCAAGTACAACATCTACATCAAGCTTACCCCAGGGGCAATCGTTAGCATCTTTACAAGCGTAGATCATAATTTCCTTACCATCAACAGTGATGCTGTTTTCACCAGCTACTACTGTGTGGCCGTCATATCTACCCTGAGAAGAGTCATACTTAAGAAGGTGTGCGAGCATCTTAGCATCTGTAAGATCGTTGATAGCTACTATCTCGTAACCCTCTGCACCGAACATCTGACGGAATGCCAGACGGCCGATACGTCCAAAACCGTTAATTGCAACTTTTACTGCCATTTTAAAACATCCTTTCGTGTTTAAAAAATATATAAATAATAAAAATTATTTAAAAGCTTAGATTAATTTCATTGACTCAATAGTAGGAGTAACCTTGGGAGTCTGTCCGTCCCAACCAACAGGTGTGTCTGCTATTTCATCAACTATCTCGATACCCTTTGTAACCTTACCGAAAGCGGCATAGCTTCCGTCAAGGTGTGGAGCATCCTCATGCATAATGAAGAACTGGCTGGATGCACTGTTGGGCATCTGACTGCGAGCCATGGAGATAACACCGCGGGTATGCTTCAAGGGATTGTCGAAACCATTCATCTTAAACTCGCCCTTTATATTCTTATCACTTCCGCCCATACCGTTACCTAATGGGTCACCGCCCTGAATCATAAAGCCCTTTATTATTCTGTGGAATGTAAGCCCATCATAAAAGCCCTCCTCCACAAGGGATTTAAAATTGGCAACTGTTTCGGGAGCAATATCGGGATAAAGCTCAAGCTCGATTTCTCCGCCGCCCGTCATAGTAATCTTTACATTAACATTTTCAGCCATTTTTCTGTCTCCTTATACGCATTTTTGCATATCGGTATTATTATATCGTTTTATGTTTATCAATGCAAGTATTTTTTTGGATTTTTTTCAATTAATTTCATTTCCGTTTTCGTCGTAGCCAAAGTATGTTTGTACCATTTCCCTAAGGTCATTCTTATCCACGAGTACATACGATATACCGTTTATATATTCTGCTGTTCCGGGCATTGTTACTGTAGTGATACTACCTGTTCCTATTGACATAACCTGTTTACCGCACGCGACAACATTTGCAGGACTCATAGATGTTTCCATATCATCCGTTACAATCTCATAAATGTCATCGATCTTGCCTATATATTTCATCTGAAGCTTTTGTTCTGCAAGAGCGTGTATGAAATCCTGCTGAACTTTTATTCTGTCAAGGTCACCGTTTTTATATCTGCGGAAACGAACAAGCTGTTCTGATTTATCACCATCAAGATGCTGCATACCCGGCTGAAGGTCTATATTAAGGTCCTGATAGGGGTCTTTATACTTCATTCTCTGCGGAACATCAAAATCGACACCGCCAAGTTCATCTATACTGTCTCTGAAAGCTTTGAAATTAACTTTCACAAAATGATGAATAGGAATACCGGTAAGCTCCTTGATTGCAAGAATGGAGGCCTCGCTTCCGTACTCACCCTTTTTTATGCCGACAGCATGTACTTCGTTTATCTTATGGTAACCGCCTCTGTATTTCACCCTTGTATCACGGGGAATGCTCATTACCGTTGCCGTTCCCTTTTCCGGGTCAATCTGGGCAATCATCATTACATCTGTACGAAGTCCTTCTTTGTCAGTACCCATTATGAGAATATTACATTTTCCCTTGGAAATACGGACATATTCGAGAGTGTCTTCGTTAAATTCACTTGCAATACTGCTGTAAGGGGTTGTATAAATCCTCGCAACATATATACCGCTCAACGCTGCCACAGCCATAAGACAAGAAATTAAAAAGGATGCTACAATACTTCTTACAACCTTTTTAACTCTATTCTTTTTCTTCCTTTTTATGCGTCTTTCTCTTTCAATAGCTTCCGGAGGTCTGCGCCTTTTTCTTTTTATTTCTTCGTTGTGTAATTCTCTGTCCATATAATGAAAACCTCACCGTTTGTAAGATTATGCATAAACTTTGCTTTTTACATTTTACCACAAAATCCTGCACAAGTCAATCTATATGAAAAAGTTATGATTGTTAATTTGAAAAATTTAATTTTTGTTCATATATTTTATCTCATTTGAATACAAATAATACCATACAGAAAAATTATAAATTTTTTTAAAAAAAGCCTTGACATTCAGAAAGTCTTTTGTTATAATTATCAACGTTGTCGGCACTAATGGCAACCAAATGGGAGCATAGCTCAGCTGGGAGAGCATCTGCCTTACAAGCAGAGGGTCATAGGTTCGAGCCCTATTGTTCCCACCATTTGGCCCGGTAGTTCAGTTGGTTAGAACGCCAGCCTGTCACGCTGGAGGTCGAGGGTTCGAGCCCCTTCCGGGTCGCCAAATGCCTTTGTAGCTCAGTCGGTAGAGCAATGGACTGAAAATCCATGTGTCACTGGTTCGATTCCAGTCGAAGGCACCATCTATGCGGGAGTGGCTCAGTGGTAGAGCGTCACCTTGCCAAGGTGAACGTCGCGAGTTCGAATCTCGTCTTCCGCTCCAAACACAAAAGACGCATTTTGCGTCTTTTGTAATATGGCGCCATAGCCAAGTGGTAAGGCAGAGGCCTGCAAAGCCTTTATTCCCCAGTTCAAATCTGGGTGGCGCCTCCAAAAAAGCGTACTGAAATTTCAGTACGCTTTTTTTGTTTATTTAGTATTTGCATCTATATATTCATCATCTATCTTAGAGTAGAGGATTTTTTGACTGTCATACAGGCCGAAATATCCGCTCATCATATAGCTGACCGCTGATGCCAAGGCAAAGAGCAGAATACCCTCACCACCGAACACTTCAAGAGAAAGCATTATTGAAGCAATAGGGCAATTAACTACTCCACAGAAGAGTGCAACAAAGCCGATTGCCGCACCGATA
>JAZOSB010000049.1:0-19123 GCA_045656865.1 Clostridia bacterium
TTCGGGGTATGACGATATTTGCATTATAGTAAACAAATACTACAAGGTGCCTGACGGATATTCGCCTCCTGACCTTGTGAACGTAGACGGACAGAAAATGAGAAAGGAAGCCGCAGATGCTTTTGTAAAAATGCGTAATGACGCTTCAAGAGAAAGCCTCAGAATCCGTGCGGTTTCGGGATACAGAACGGTAAGCTATCAGCGTGGCTTGTATAACCGTTATCTTTCAAGCGATTCACAGGAGAATGTAGACCGTTACAGTGCCCGCCCAGGTTACAGTGAGCATCATACAGGCTTGGCAGTTGATGTTTTCGGCTCGATTGACGGACTCAGGCAATTTGAAAATACACCCGAATTTCCGTGGGTGAGGGATAATTGCTATAAATACGGATTTATCATCAGATATTTTGAAGAAACCGAGGACATTACAGGGTATGAGTCGGAGCCATGGCATCTTCGCTATGTAGGTGCTAGGGTAAGTACCGATATGAAAGAAAAAGGTATTAACAGTTTTGAAGAATATCACGCAAAATATCTGCAGTAAGGAGAATGAAAAATGTTTTGTAAAAAATGCGGAAAAGAGTTAAAAGACGGAACAAAATTTTGCTCAGGCTGTGGAACAGCCGTTTTGGAACAAAACCAGAATACAGCGGTGCAGGGAGAAGTTTACAGACAAGAATATGTTGCATCTAAAACAAAGAAAAAGGATTCCAAATCACTCATAATTGTCCTTTGCGTAACTGTTGCAGTTCTTGTTATAACCCTTGCAGTTATTCTGATAGCAGGGCTTACCAGCAAAAAGGGGATGGAGCTTTCTGTATATGACTATCCCTACGAAACAGATAATATTTCGTATGTTTTAAGAGGAAAGGTTTCATCCTATGACAAAAATGCGGTCCTGTACATTAACGGAGAGCAGATAACCTTTGTTGAAAAGGGCGAATCAAATCAGGAATGGAACAAGGAAGTATGGCTTGCAAAGGGAATGAATACTTTCTCCATAGTTCTCGAAACGGAAGATGGAAGCACAAAAACCGAAACAGTTGAAATAGAGTATGCACCAGAGCTTCTCTATCCTCAGGGAACGGTGCTTGTAAAATCAGACCCCGCAGGCATTTTTATAAGACCTACCCCTGCTATAACAAAGGAATATATTCTCTATGTGCCCTACAACGATTTCAGTACACAGTTTGTATGTCAGGGTGAGGAATATATTGACGGAGATGGCTTTACATGGTGTAAAGTAAAAATTCCAAGCGGAAGACTTGGCTGGGTTCGTTCTGATATAGTAAAATCATATTAAAAGGGAGAAGCCTCTGCAAACTGCAGAGGCTTCTCCCTTTTATGAATAAGACAATGAAAAATTACGCATTATGTCCTTTTTCTATTATTTTGTCTGTTATAATTTTAGCATATTCGTGGCATTTTTCTTCGCTTTCGCTTTCAATCATAATTCGGATTACCGGCTCTGTACCACTCTGCCTGAGGAGGACTCTTCCTTTTCCGTCAATAAGCTTTTCAACCTCATCCTTTGCACTAAGTACATCTGCATCGGAAAGAACTGCACCCTTATCCTTTACACGGATATTCTGTGTGTACTGGGGATAAAGCTTAACAGGTGAAGCAAGCTCTGCAAGAGAAAGCTTGGAATCACAAAGCTCTTCTGTAATCATAATTGCGGTCAGTATACCGTCGCCTGTTGTAGCATATTTCTTGAGAATTATGTGTCCTGATTGCTCACCGCCAAGACCGTAATCATTTTCCTGCATACATTCGTAAACAAATCTGTCGCCCACGTTGGTTTGTACGCATTTAATTCCTATTTCGGAAAGGCTTGAGATAAGGCCACTGTTTGACATAATTGTTGCAACAAGTGTATCGTCGTTGAGAATACCCCTTGATTTAAGGCGTTTTCCAAGAATGTACATCATAGCATCACCGTCTACAATGTTTCCGTTAGAGTCAACGGCAATACATCTGTCAGCATCTCCGTCAAACGCAAAACCAACATCAAGGTGCTGTTCGCGTACAAGCTTGCAGAGGCTTTCTATATGGGTTGAACCGCAGTTTTCATTGACATTAAGACCGTTGGGGTCCGCACCGATAACTGTTGTCTGTGCACCCAATGCGCCAAAAACGGATTTTGCAATCATCCATGAAGCACCGTTTGCACAATCAAGACCAATTTTAAGGTGCTTGTATGAATGGGAGGCAAGGGAAATTAGGTAACCAACATAGCGGTTTCGTCCTGAAGAATAGTCCACAATACAGCCAATCTTCTCCCTTGTTGCAAGGGGGAGGTCGTCGCCTGCAACACCCAATGCGGACAAATCACCGTCAATATATGCTTCTATAAGAGGAGTTGTTTCGTCATCAAGCTTTTCTCCGTAACGGTTAATTACCTTGATTCCGTTATCATAAAAGGGGTTGTGAGAAGCGGTTATCATAATACCGCAGTCAAATTCGTCCTGCCTTGTTACATAGGAAACGCTGGGCGTTGTTGTAACGTGGAGCATATATGCATCGGCACCCGATGCGGTAATTCCTGCAACTATGGAGTATTCAAGCATATAACTTGAACGGCGTGTGTCTTTGCCTATTACGATACGCGGACGGTAGCCTGTCTTGTGACATCCCGAAAGAGGGGAAGAGTAGTACCAGCCCAAAAATCTTCCAACACGGTATGCCTGCATAGAGGTCAACGTCATATTAGCCTCTCCTCGGAAACCGTCCGTGCCGAAATATTTGTTTTTTGGTTTTGTACCGGAAACCTTTGATGAAAGAGAGTTCTTTTCGCAGAGAAGCTCATCTGTCGAAATACCGAAAAGCTCACACAACTGCAAAACCTTATCTATCTGGGGAAGTGCCTGGTCCATTTCCCATTTTGAAACAGACTGGCGGGAAACCGATATTTTTTCAGATAATTGCTCCTGAGAAATATCGGCAGAAATTCTGAGTGCGGCAATTTTTTCACCGATTGTCATAGTAATCACAACTCCTTACAAAGTACCTTTTACTAAATTATAACAGAATTGAATTTTGTTATCAATCAACTTGAGTTGGAAATTAATGCAACTGCAGGTTGACAAAAAACAGATAAAAACACAATTTATCTTTCTTAAATTATACATAAAAACACAGGTAATGTAAAGTAGAATTTACAAAAAGTAAAAGCTATTCCCGAGATAAGAGAATAGCTTCTGCTTTTATTTTATTATTCTTTTGTAACTATATTCCCCTCAGCCTTAAAAATAGAGTTTTCTTTTAAACAACCTCTCACACGGGAAAGAGGATAGACTGTACAATTTCTTCCGATAACACTTCCGGGACAAAGCACACTGTTGCAACCAACCTCTGTAAAATCGCCAACCATTGCACCGAATTTTTTAAGTCCGGTTTCAATTTTTTCATCACCGTTTTTTATTGAAACAAGAGTTTTGTCACTCTTTACATTTGAAGTAACCGCACCTGCACCTAAATGTGATTTATACCCCAAAATTGAATCTCCCACATAATTGAAATGAGGAATCTGTACATTATCAAAAATAATTGCATTTTTCATCTCTGTGGAATTTCCGACCACGGAATTTTTTCCCACAATCACTCCTCCGCGGATAAAAGCACAATGCCTTATCTCTGCATCCTCGTCAATAATACAGGGGGATGCAATAAACGCCGTGGGAGCAACCTTTGCTGATTTGGAAACCCATACATTGGGTGAAATCTCGTCAAACTTTTCTTTATCAAGCTTTTTACCTAAAATAATGGTAAATTCCTTGATTTTTGAAAGCACCTGCCACGGATATTCACAGCCATCGAACACCTCCGAAGCTATGGTTTTGTCAAGGTCAAACAGTTCATTTATTTTCATTTATTTTCACCTCCCGTTAATTCATTGTATATGGAACAACTCATTTTTGCAACAGTTTTTTGAAAAACTGTTAGAATGAAAATGCAGAAAGTCACAATAAATTTACAAAAATTTATTGCTTGTTTAATGAAATCGCGGTATACTGAAACAGATGAGAGGTGTATTATGAAAAAAGCCTACAAATATATTTCATTAGTGATTATTATAGCGACAATGGTAGCAATATCTATGGTTGCTGTTCCTTTCCTCCGGTCCTTCAATGAGCCTCAGGAATTCAGAAATTTTATAGAGAGTTTTGGAGTATTTGGAATATTGGTAATGCTGTTTATACAAATCGGACAGATAGTAGTTGCTTTTATTCCGGGGGAACTGGTTGAATTTCTGGCAGGCTGTTTGTACGGGACAATTGGGGGTCTTATCGTGTGCCTTGCGGGAGTGTCTGTCGGACAAGCAATAATTTTTCAATTGGTCAGAAAGTTCGGACATGAATTTGTTGAAGCTGCTGCAGGAAGCAAAGCGATGGGCAGGCTGAAATTCCTTAAGGATGAGAAAAAATTAATGCGTGTTATATTTCTTTTATTTTTTATTCCCGGCACGCCAAAGGCAATCATATCCTATGCAGTTCCTTTCACGCCAATAAAACTCAAAAATTTCCTCCTACTTACAGCTGTTGCAAGAATCCCGTCGATACTATCCTCCACATATGCAGGTAGTTCTTTTGTGAAAAACAACTACAAGCCGTTACTTATAGCCTATGGCATAATTCTTGCTGTTTCATTAATAGGATTTATTCTTTACAGATTGTATGAGAAAAAGTTAAACAAACGGTGCCCGTGAGGGCACCGTTTCTTATCCCACGTAATCCTCTACAAATTTTACGATTTCATCAAGAGAATTAAACTCTATTCCTTTTTGTAAAGCCTCTCGGTCATTTTTTGGAAGAAACATTATAGGCACATCATAACTGCTGTGGAGGTTTTCCGTACCGTCTGTATTCTTTATGAAGAGTGCAACCTTGCCGTTGTCCTCTCTCAGCACATAGGTTTGAACGGGGGTTTTTACAGTGTCTTCCTTTTTCTGGGAGGGTATATCTTTAGTATCGTTACTTACGACGGCTGTTTTTGATGGAGCAGGAGAGGACTCCTTTTTCGCAGAAGGAATCTGCTTTGTGGAAATTTCCTCTTTTGCTGCTGTTGTGCCGAAGATATAACCTGCCATAGAACAGGAAAATATAGCGGTCAGGACAAGGAATGCTGAAAGGACGGTTCTTGGTTTCATTGAAGTACCTCCGAAAAATAGCTTGGTTTTATGTCCTTTATTTTGTACAGATGTTGGCATAATATACAAATAAAGTGCTTTTTGTAACACTTTTTTAATGCTTTGGTGTTATACTCTACTATGTATAGGTAAAAGGAAAAGTGTTTTTTGCTTATAATTCTTGCATCGGGAGGTGCATTTTATGGAAAGAAAACCGGTTAATAACAGCGGTAAGAGGCAGGTTTCAACTGCACCACGCCGCAAAGGAAAAAGAAAAAAGAAAAAGGGTATCCTTGCCAGATTGCTTTCGGGCGCTGGTATTGCTCTGGGATTACTCGCAGTCGCGGTTGTGGGGCTTGTTGCAGGCTCTCTTGCAGGGTATGTGGAGGATGCGGAGCTTATAGATGTAGAAAATATGCGGCTGAATCTCACCTCCTTTGTCTATGTTCAGGATTCCGAAACGGGAGAAATGATAGAGTACGAGCAGCTTTATGATACCGAAAATCGTATATGGGTATCCGGCTCCGACATTCCCGAGCATATGAAAAATGCTTTCATAGCTATTGAGGATGAGCGTTTTTATTCGCATAACGGTGTGGATTTGAAAAGATTTATGGGTGCTGCAGTTCAGTACATTACCAACAGGGGTAACTCCAGCTATGGCGGAAGTACCATAACTCAGCAGCTTATCAAAAATCTTACAAGAGATGACGATTACTCCGTAAAGCGAAAAATTCAGGAAATCTACCGTGCATACAATCTTGAGAAAGACCTCTCCAAGGATGAGATTCTTGAGTATTATCTCAACACCATCTATCTTAGCCAGAAATGTAACGGTGTGGGAAGCGCGTCCCTTACTTATTTCGGGAAGCCTGTTTCCGAGCTTTCTCTGGCAGAGTGTGCGGTACTTGCAGGTATAACCAAGTATCCGACAAAGTATGACCCGTTGCAAAATCCTCAAAACAATAAGGAACGTCAGCTTGTAATACTTAAAAAAATGCTTGACCTTGGCTTTATTACCAAGTCTGAGTATGAGGATGCAAAGGTTCAGGAACTTAAGTTTGTGCCCAAAAGGTCTGAATCCGAGCAAAAGTATCAAAGCTATTTTACAGATGCGGCAATAGATCAGGTTGTAGCTGATATGATGAGCAAGCATAACTATACAAAAGAGTTTGCTATGCAAATCCTCTACAACGGAGGTTTGAAGATATATATTTCTATGGACCCCGAAATTCAGGGACATATAGATACAGTATACAACGACCCATCGGCATTCCAGAAGGCGTCAGGAAGCCTTCAGCCTCAGTCGTCAATGGTAATTATGGACCCCTACACAGGACTTGTTAAGGGTCTTGCAGGCGGCAGAGGGGAAAAGGAGGGTAACCGTACACTTAACCGTGCAACACAGACACTTCGTCAGCCCGGCTCTTCCATAAAGCCTCTTACGGTGTATGCACCTGCAATTGAATACGGACTTGTAACTCCGTCAACAATTGTAAATGATGCCCCCGTTTCTTTCGGCTCCTGGGCACCGAGAAATGATGACCGCGGATTTGCCGGAAGAATTACGGTATCAGCCGCACTCAGAGGCTCAAGAAACGTTCCTGCCTCAAAGATTTGTAACTATCTTACGGCAGAAGCAGCCTTTGACTTTATGAGAAATAATCTCCACGTCAGCACTGTTGTAAAGGAACGCAAGCAAAACGGAAAAATCCTTTCTGATGTAGCACTGGCTCCCATAGCATTGGGCGGACTTACCGACGGTGTATCAGTTCTTGATATGTGTGCAGCGTACTGTACATTCCCCAACGGCGGTAAATATATAAAACCCTCTCTTTATACCAAGGTGCTTGACTCTGAGGGCAATGTTATCCTTGAGCATAAGGGGGAAGAGCAGATAGCGATGAGTGAAACCACCGCTAAGGATATGATAGAAATGATGCAGGGTGTTGTAACAGGCGGTACAGGAACGGCTGCAAGGCTTTCAGGGATGAGAGTTGCAGGTAAAACAGGTACAACCTCCAACAATAATGACAGATGGTTTGTAGGCTATACACCTTATTATGTAGGTGCTGTATGGTTTGGATATGACCAGCCCGCCAGACTCAGGGGATTTTCTCCCAATCCTGCGGCAGTAGCGTGGAGAAAGGTTATGGCACCCATTCATAAGGATTTGCCGAATAAGGCTTTCCTGCAGAATGATAACGACAATAAATACAGCATTATGCTTTGTGCTGACAGCGGTATGCGTGCAACCCCTGCTTGTAAAAACCTTACAAGTAAGGATTACAAGGCAAGTGCAATCCCCGATAAACGTTGTACGACTCACCCGTATACATTCAATAAAAACGAACTGAACTCAGGTGAGGTTATTGAAAAAGACGAAGAAATAGAAGGAATTGTTGAAAATCCCGAGGGAGAAAATTCTGAGGGCGGAGCTTCGTCAGACACACCAATACTTCCCGAAGGGGGACAAACGCCTCCCTCTGCAAATATTCCTGCACCACCGCCGACAGACGGCTCAGGAGTTGAGGGAATAGGATTATAAGGAGAAAATATGGAATATAAAGAATATCTTGTAAAAAGAAATAAAAACGGAAAAGAAAAATTTTTAACACTATTACTCTACCTTGCAGCAACAGTGCTTGCTTTTATATGCTTTGTTCTTCTGATTAATTTTGGGGGAATAGGATTGCTTCTGGCAGTAGGAATGTATTTTGGTGCACACAAAATTTCGGCAAAGTTTGACCGTGAGTATGAGTATACCATAACAGGTGACGGTGTAGATATTGATGTAATCTACAACAGGACATCAAGAAAAAGATTAATTAGTTTTTCTGTTAAAGAAGCTACTGTGCTTGCATCTGTAAAGGATGAAAACCACAAGCACTATCTAAGCGGGACCTTTGACAAGGAAATTTCTGCAACAACAAACAGCAAGAATGCCAACGTGTATTTTGCCATTCTGGAAGCAGACGGAAGAACTCTTGTGAAGTTTGAGCCGCCTTATGCAGCTCTTGAAATACTCAAAAAGTACGCTCCATCCAAGGTTTTTATGTAAGGATTTGATGAAAAATGCTGTTTTTATCAGTAGAGATGATAAGAGAGGCGGAAAGAAAGGCGATGGAGAATGTTTCCTCCATGCATCTTATTGAAAACGCCGCAAAGGTTTGTTTTGACGAACTCAGAAATTTTGATTCTGTAAGAGTGTACTGCGGTAAAGGGAATAACGGCAGTGACGGTTACGCCACTGCCATTCTTTTGAAAAAACACGGAAAACGTGTTGAAATTGTCCCCGTGGCAGAGCCGGAAAGCCCTGAATGCAGGCTTCTTTACAGAAAGGCACTT
The DNA here is from genome assembly GCA_045656865.1 of Clostridia bacterium. GTDB lineage: Bacteria > Bacillota > Clostridia > UMGS1883 > UMGS1883 > UMGS1883. Next base: position 8,477 of record JAZOSB010000049.1, read on the forward strand.
GAAGAAGAAATTCCCATAACACAGGGAGTAACATTTCCTACAGAGGAATTTCAGTGCAGTCTTGATGCCGTTTTTGGAATCGGTGTAAAGGGAGAAATTACAGACACCAACATTATCCGTGCGATAGAAATGATAAATGCTTCAGGCGGGTATGTCGTTTCCTGTGATGTGCCGAGCGGAATGGATAGTGACACGGGAAAAGCTTGCGGAATCTGTGTGAAAGCGGACAAGACGATTACCTTTACTGCACCTAAACGAGGGATGCTTTCCAATGACAGTGTGGATTTGTGTGGTGAGATAGTTATTGCCGAGGTGGGAATCCCCGTTCAGTATGACACTATTACGGAGAGCACCTGTGTTCCCCTTACAAAAAAGCTCATAAAAACAATGATGCCTGCAAGAAGCCGTTATTCCCACAAAGGAAACTTTGGCACAGCCGTAGTAGTGGCAGGAAGCAGGACTATGTCGGGTGCTGCAGCAATGGCAGCAATGGCAGCTATGCGAAGCGGATGCGGTCTTGTAAAGCTTATCGCACCGTCACCCATATGCTCTGTATTGAATATATTGATAAAGGAAGCAATTATAATTCCTGTTCCCGAGCAAAACGGAGTAATGCTTCCCGAACTTTCACACGAAGCACTTTCAGCAATAAGGACAGCAGACAGCGTTCTGGTGGGCTGCGGATTGGGAAAAGGCAGGCACGACCTCCTTATTACCAATATCCTCAATACGGCATCCTGCCCTGTGGTGATTGATGCTGACGGTATCAATGCCCTTTCGGGAAAAATGAATATTATACAAAACAAGGATGTTCTCCTGACCCCTCACGTAAAGGAGTTTTCACGCATAAGCGGGATGGAAATTTCCGAAATAGAAAGTCGGAGGATACATAATGCCGACAAATTTGCCCGTGCAAACGGAATTCATCTTTTGCTTAAAGGGGCAAGGACTGTGATTACATACGGCGGTAGTAACAAATATGTCTGTCCGCTTGCCACGAGTGCCCTTTCCAAGGCAGGAAGCGGTGATGTGCTGGCAGGAATAATTGCATCGCTCTGCGCTCAGGGGCTTTCCCTTACAGACAGTGCAGCGGCAGGCTGTTTCATACACGCATATGCGGGAATGCTTGGAGAAAAGGAGATAGGTGCATTTTCCGTAACGGCAGACGATTTAATAAAGCTTATCGCACCTGCAATAAGAGAAATAATTGGATAAATTGTATGAGACAGACATATTGTGTGCATAATGAATATGTAGATGGCACAGCCGATATGCCTACATAAATGGAATAACTTACATTTGACCTGCCGTAAATATTGTAGTATAATGGATACAGCATTTATTATAGGGGGCATGTCAGATGGAAAGTATGGCACAGCGCAAGGTATCTGTCACATTGCCCGATTTTTTGGTTGAGGAGACAGACCGACTCGCCTCGTCACTTAATCGGTCACGAAGTGAAATTGTTGCACTGGCAGTGAAAAGGTATATTGACGAAACTAAGAAAATTGAATTAAAGGAACAAATGAAAAAGGGATATCTGGAAATGGGCAGGATAAATCTTTCTCTTGCCGAAGATTCTCTGTTATCCGATGAAAGTGCATGTGAAATCTACGAGGAATTTTTATCGGAGAGTGAATAGGTTTGATAGTAAAACGCGGTGACATTTTTTATGCTGATTTAAGTCCTGTGGTAGGTTCTGAACAAGGCGGTATCCGACCTGTTCTGGTAGTGCAGAATGATGTAGGGAATAAGTATAGCCCCACCGTTATAGCAGCGGCAATTACAAGTAAAATTAACAAGGCGAAGCTTCCCACACATATCGAGCTTGATGCACAGCAATACGGGCTTTCCCGTGACAGCGTGATTCTTTTGGAGCAGGTCAGAACCATTGACAAACAGCGGCTTCGGGAAAAAATCGGTAAATTGGATGAACTGCAAATGATAAAAGTAAATGATGCCATATCAGTAAGCTTCGGGCTAAGCATAAGATAATCGAACCTAATATGGTTTGAAAACAGAAATTTCGCATAATGCAGCAGAAAATTCTGCAAATATACGATAGTATTATTTTTGAATTTTCTTTGCCTTATATCAAAATTTCTTGTTTTGAAACTCTTCGACCTTAAACGCAGAAAAATTTGTTATGATTTTTTTGCGGAGGACGAAGATAGGCCGTCGCCTTTCAAGGACGACAAATAAAAAGAATACAAATTTAACAAGTTTAAGGCATATGAGGTTTGACTCTCTTATGCTTAGGCAATTGAAAGGATGTTACAAATGAAAAAGAGAGTTATTTTGTTTTTTGCCGTTACGTGCCTCAGCATTGCGGCAGTAGTTTATGCAGCACAGCCGGGAACAGAGGATGACCCCCTCGTTACAAAAAGCTATATTGAAAGCGTTTTGTATCCCGAAATCAAGTTTAAGGTTATAGAAGTGCCTGCGGGAAAGAGTGTAATCTGCTCTGCCGGTACAGAAATGATTCTCAGAATGGGTAGTTGCAATATCATCGGCACACAAAAAGGCGGTGTCAGCGATGTTACAATGGGTTACGACCTTGCAAACGGAACTAATGTACAGGGAAACCATCTTCTTATTGTACCCCTTGACGACGGAAGAGGTGTTAAAACCTCAACCGATTGCCTGATAATGATAAAGGGCAGTTACACAATTCAGTAAAAAAACAGTGACCGTGGCAAGCTTCCACGGTCATTGTTTTTTTGATAAAAACACGGACAAACCTCTAAAATGTAACAAAATAAAAGAAAATAACAACCCCAATATATTGCGTTTTAGGAAAAACTCAACCACAAAAAATTAAAAAAATGTTACAAAGTTATAACAAAAATGGCAAAAAAGCTTGACAAACACCTTTTTGTTGTTTATAATGAGCAAGGCAAACGGAAAGGGGTATTTCCCCCACCGAAAAGGATGTGATTTTAATGTTTGCAACAAAAAAGGTTAAGGCAAGAATTGCCCTTATCAGTGCGATAGTTTTAATATTTACAAGTAATTTTTCCGCATTGGCAGCACCTTTTACTTACAACAGTATTGATGATGTAAGAGCAAAGGCTCTCGGAGAATATCTTTCCTCCGATTCTGTAATTGTAGCAAATGCAAAAGTTCTTTCTCCTGAAATGAATGATAAAAATTCCAACCTGAACAGAAAGGTTGCCTACAAGGACGAAACAGTAACAGAAGAATTTAATTTCAGTATTGTTAAGAGACTCAACCCCATGCTCGAAGCAGGTACAATCAATACCGTGCAGGAGGGTGTGAACGGTGAGAAGAATGTTACCTACAAGGTAAAGTATGAAAAAGGTGTAGAGGTTTCCCGAGAAGCTGTTTCCGAGGAAATCGTTAAAGAGCCGGTTGATAAGATTGTAGAATACGGAAATAAGAATGCATCCAAGGATGCTCCCGTAAACAAGGGTATGCTTGACTATAAGTATGTAATTACCTGCGAAGCTACGGCATATGACCTTTCTGCTGAGGAAAACGGCGGATATGCAGGTCAGACTGCAACAGGCGTTCCTCTTGACAAGGGTGTTATTGCAGTAGACCCCAGAGTTATTCCTCTCGGTTCAAGAGTGTATATTGAAGCACTTGACGGAAGCTGGAGCTACGGCTACGCGGTTGCGGCAGATACAGGCGGAGCAATCAAGGGAAAGAGAGTTGACCTTTGTTACAGAACAAGATACGAATGTATCCAGTTCGGCAGAAGAAAGTGCCGTGTATATGTATTGAATTAAGTAAGCAAAGTGGTTGTGACGAGGTCGTTGCAGTCATTTTCAGAAAAGCCCCTTCATACATTAGGTGTGGAGGGGTTTTTATTATGGAAAGTGCATCAAAGTTATTGAAAAACACGCTGATTCTTGCGTTGAGTACAATCATTCTGAGATTTTTTACACTGTTTTTACAATCATATCTGGCATCAGCAATAGGTGCGGAAAAGCTGGGTGTATTCGGTATTATATCATCGGTGGGAGTTGTATTCGCAACAGTTTCCATATCGGGAATCCGCTTTAGTGTAACACGGCTTGTAGCGGAGGAGGAGAGCCGTGGCAATCCCTACCCTCATTCCCTTATGCGATGTGCCTTTTTATATGCCTCGTTTTTTGGAATGTTATCGGGTTTTACAATGTTTTTCGGTGCAGACCTTTTATCCCGCTATTGGGTAATGGATTCCTCCGTAGCATCAGCTCTCAGAATAATGGCAATTTCGATGCCTCTTATTGCATTTGGAGGTGTAGCAGAGGGTTTTTTTTCGGCAAAACAGAAGGTTTTCCGCCTTGTAATAGTGGAGCTTGGGGCACAAATATTAAGAATCCTTTTTGTTATGCTTGCCTTTTCGAAAAACATACCGCTCAATGTAATGGATATCCTCTCCGTTGGTATGCTTATAGGAGAGGGGAGTCTTGCTGCCGGGATGATTCTTTTGTATTTTGCAGAAACAGTAAATAAAAAAGAAAATTCCCCCACGGACAAAAATCTCAGGAGGCTTGGCAACACTGCTCTTCCCCTTGCTGTCAGTGCCTATATGCGGACAGGACTGTCCTCCCTCGGGCAGATAATAATTCCTCACGGCCTTAAAAAAAGCGGTATGAAAAGCTCTGCGGCATTTTCTACCTACGGTGTGATTACACAGATGGCTTTTCCCGTAGTAATGTTTTCCGCGGCACTTTTAGGTGCATTGGGCGAAATCCTTGTGCCGCGGCTTACTCAGGCACAGGTGCAGGGCAAAAAGCTGGGTGTAAGCTACATTGTAAACCGTGCATTAAGGATAGGGGTCGTTTTCAGCTTTGGAGTAGCAGGGGTTATGTACTTCTACTCAGGACTTTTAGGAAAAGCGGTGTATAATAGCATCGAGGCAGGCTTTTACATAAAAATATTTGCCCTCATTGTTCCCATAATATATATTGACTGTGTGACAGACGGCTGCCTTAAAGGTCTTGGGCAGCAGGTTTATTCAATGATATATAATGTGCTTGAGGGAATTATGAATGTAGTACTCCTTTTCATATTACTTCCACGTGTGGCAATAATCGGTTACATAGCGGTTATGTATATAAAAGAAATTTTTAATGCATACCTGAGCATCAGAAGACTTTCGAAGGTAACAAGTGTTGATTTTAAATCTATGGGAATTTTAACGGCTCTGATATGCTCGGCAGGGGCAGGAGTTTTTTGCAATATAGCCTTTCCCACAGCAACGGTATATGTGAAAATTGCCGTGTACCTTTGTTTTTATGTTTCGCTTCTCTATGTGGGGAGTGGCGTTTCCCGTGATGATATCAGGTGGATACTTCGTCTTTGCAGGGAAAATAACGCAAAAAAACCCGTTCTCAGTGTTGACAAAACAGCCCTCGGGCGGTAAAATAGAAAAATAGACTGCATAGAAAAGAGGCGTCAAAATGGAAGGTTTAATATTACCAAAGGAATATACAGCCAAGCTGACTCTCCGCGAAACACAGAGAGCAATTAAAATTGTTAAAGATAATTTTCAGAAGAAGCTTGCCCGTGAACTTAATCTTGACAGAGTAACTGCACCCGTTCTCGTTAGAAAGGACAGCGGTATAAATGACGACCTCAACGGTGTTGAACGCAAGGTTGAATTTGACACCAAGGAATGTGACGGTATTGTTGAAATCGTGCAGTCCCTTGCAAAATGGAAGAGAATGGCACTCTACCGCTACGGCTATCAACCGGGCGAGGGTATCTATACCGATATGAATGCAGTACGCCGTGATGATAAGGTTGACAATGTTCATTCCCTTTTCGTTGACCAGTGGGACTGGGAAAGAGTTATCTGCAGTGAGGACCGCAATGTCGATTTCCTCAAGGATTGCGTAACAAAAATTGTAAGGGCAGCGGCAGACACGCAGGATATTCTTTGTGAGGAATTTCCCGTGCTTCAGAAAACTATTGAGAGAGAAGTTTACTTTGTAACGGCTCAGGAGCTTGAGGATATGTATCCCGGTTACAGCGACAAGGAAAGAGAAGATGCCGTTACAAGAAAATATAAAACTGTATTTATTATGCAGATTGGTAAGGCATTAAAGAGTGGTAAGCCCCACGACGGAAGAGCGCCTGACTACGACGACTGGTCGCTTAATGGTGATATTTTGGTGTGGAATGATGTACTTGGCCGCAGTCTGGAAATTTCTTCTATGGGAATACGTGTGGACAAGGAAACTCTTAAAGCACAGCTTACAGAAAGAAATGCCCTCGACAGAATGCAGTTTGATTATCACAAAATGATTGACAGCGAGACCCTGCCTCTTACAATCGGTGGAGGTATCGGTCAGTCAAGACTTTGTATGCAGATGTTAGGCAGGGCGCATATCGGCGAAGTTCAGGTTTCTGTATGGCCGGGTGAAATGCGTGAGGTTTGCCAGAATAACGGAATATTCTTACTTTAATAATAAAAAACAGAAATTCTTGAAGCGGAATTTCTGTTTTTTTGTACAACGCCTTGACAAAATGAACAAAAAAGCAGAAAAAAATATCATTCCTTTGTGCAAAATGACGAAAGAAAAAATAAATTATTGTATATTATACAGATATATAAATATCACATTTTATAGTAAAATTAATATACGGAGGTACTCTTCGTATTATTACATAAAAACGGGATGCACTCACACAGTAAAAATTATGTGAGGGGACGCAGTCAATGCCCGTTATGCATCTTCGTAGAAAGGCGGTTTAGGCAATGAATGTATTTAGTGGAGAAAACATCAGAAACGTAGTAGTATTGGGACACGGCGGAGCAGGAAAGACATCGCTTGTTGAAGCGATTTTACATAAAGCCGGTGCATCTGACAGATTCGGTAAGATTGCAGACGGCACAACTGTAAGTGACTATGATCCTGAAGAAACCAAGAGAAAGATTTCTGTTAATCTTTCCATGGCTCCTTGTGTATGGCATACTCCCAAAATACCGGATTCAAAGCTTAACCTTATTGACACTCCCGGATATTTTGATTTTGCGGGAGATGCTATGGGCGGTATTCGTGCAGCGGAGAGTGCACTTATCGTTATAAATGCGAAAAGCGGTGTTAAGGTTGGTACTGAGAAAGCATGGAAATATGCAACAGACCGCGGTATGGCAAGAATGATGTTCATTAACTGTATGGATGATGAAAATGCAGATTTTGACAAGGTTGTTGCCCAGATTCACGACAAGTTTGGCGCAAGTGCCGCAGTTTTCAGAATTCCGATTAAGGAAGGCAAGGAAATGAAAGGCTATGTCAACGTAGTAAGCGGTAAGGCATACTCAGTTTCCAATGATGTTGAAACAGAAATTCCGATTCCCGACAATATGAAGGAATCCTACGATAAATATCACGATGCACTTGTTGAAGCGGTTGCTCTCACAAGTGATGAGCTTCTTGAAAGATATTTTGCAGGCGACGTTATCACAGACGAAGAGATGCGTGCTGTTCTTAAGGGCAGTGTAAAACAGGGGCAGGTAGTTCCAGTTTACGGCGGTTTCTGTATTGACAAGACTTTTGCAGTTCGTTCTCTTATGGACGCAATGCTTAAGTATCTTCCCTCTCCCGTAGAGGCAGAAACAACACCTGCTTGCGATGCATCCGCACCTCTCAGTGCTGTTGTTTTCAAGACATTGGCAGATTCCTACGGAAAGATTTCTCTTATCCGTGTAATGAGCGGTACTTTGAAGGCTGACTCTACAGTACATAACATCAGCAAAGACGCAAGTGAGAGAATAGGTAAACTCTATGTTATCCGCGGTAAGAAGCAGATTGAAGTTCCCGAGCTTAAAGCAGGTGACATCGGTGCGGCAACAAAGCTGTCCATTACATTGACAGGAGATACTCTTGGAAAACAGGGCGGAGAAGCTCTTGAGGGTATAGAATTTCCTGCTCCCGTTATTAAGATGGCAGTAATTCCTCAGGCAAAGGGCGATGAGGAAAAGATAGGAGCAGGTCTTAATAAACTTCGTGAGGAAGACCCTACATTCTCTGTTATAAATAATAAAGAAACCAAGGAAATGCTCATTGCAGGTACGGGCGAGCTTCATCTTGATGTTATTACAAGTAAGCTCAAGGCAAAATTCGGCGTAGCAGTTACTTTGCAGGCACCCAAGATTGCATACCGTGAAACTATCCGCAAGAGTGTCAAGGTTCAGGGCAGACACAAGAAACAATCAGGCGGTCACGGTCAGTTCGGTGATGTGTGGATTGAATTCAGCCATCACGACGGTAACGAGCTTATTTTTGAAGAAAAGATTGTGGGCGGTGCAGTTCCCAAGAACTACTTCCCCGCAGTTGAAAAGGGACTTCAGGAATCTATTGTTAAGGGTGTTCTTGCAGGTTACCCCGTTGTAGGTCTTAAAGCTGTATTGGTTGACGGTTCTTATCATCCCGTTGATTCCTCCGAAATGGCGTTCAAGGTTGCCGCAGGTATCGCATATAAAGATGGTCTTACTCAGGCAAGCCCCGTTCTTCTTGAACCTATCGGTCATCTTGAAGTTCATATGCCCGAGGACCTTATGGGTGATATCATCGCCGATATCAACAAGCGCCGCGGCAGAATCCTCGGTATGAATCCTATCGGTGACGGTATTGGTGAAGTTATTGCGGAAGTTCCCGAATCCGAAATGGTTAAGTATGCAACAGACCTCCGCAGTATGACTCGTGCAAGAGGTAGCTTTACATTCTCCTTTGAAAGATATGAAGAAGCTCCCGATGTTATCGCACAGAAGGTAATCGAAAACGCAAAGGTATGATAAAAGAGCGGTGCTGAATTTTCGGCACCGCTTTTTGCATAAAAAGGAAAAATACACATATAATTATTTTAACAGGAGTGTGATTTTATGAATAAACTGATTGTATTTATTACCGTGTTTACGCTGCTTCTTACCGCTTGTGGCTCGGCTGAAACAAAAATATCAGCCGACAAAGCTAAGGAAATTGCATTAAATCACGCAGGTGTTCTGAAAGAAGATGCAACTTTCCTTAGAGCGGAAAGTGACAGCGAAAACGGAAAAGCGGTTTACGAAGTAGAGTTTTATTCGAAAGATAAAAAGGAGTACGACTACGAAATTGATGCAAATACAGGAGAAATTCTCTCATATGATTCAGATGCAGAAAGTGCTGCCCCTGCACAAAACGGAGAGGAACAGTCTGCATCCACAGAAGTTACAGAAATAACAGAGGATAAGGCAAAGGAAATCGCCCTTGCAAAAGTGCCGGGTGCAACAGCGGAAAATATTCGTGAATTTAAAAAAGAACTTGATGACGGCAGAGAAGAATATGACGGAAAAATCGTATACAACAATATGGAATACGAATTTGAAATTGATGCCAAAACAGGCGAAATCATAAAATGGGAAACAGATTAAAAGAAGCGGCAAACAGAGCTTTGTTTGCCGCTTCTTTTCTGTCAAAAAGGAAAGTATTGTCGAAACGATAAAAAAATACTGATTTTACGCCGTTTTTCACGCAAAAATGCTTGCAATTACGATAAATAGTGGTATAATAAATAAGATGATAGTGCTGAAAGTAGGCTCTGTCGTAAAAATAGTGTAAAAATTTTATGATATATTTTATGAGGTGATTTAGAATGAACAAAAAGACTATTGAAGACATCCAGGTACAGGGTAAGAAAGTCCTCGTTCGTTGCGACTTTAACGTACCCCTTGACAAAGACGGAAACATTACAGATGAAAACAGAATTGTAGGCGCTATGCCCACAATCAAGTATCTTGCAGATAACGGTGCAAAGGTTATCCTTTGCTCTCATATGGGCAAGCCCAAGGGTGAGCCTAAACCCGAGTTTTCTCTTGCTCCCGTTGCAAAGAGACTTTCTGAAAAGCTTGGTAAGGAAGTAGTATTTGCAGCAGATGATAACGTAGTTGGCGAAAATGCTAAGAAGGCAGTTGCAGAAATGAAGGACGGCGACATTGTTCTTCTTGAAAACACACGTTACAGAGCAGAAGAAACAAAGAACATCGAAACATTCAGCAAGGAGCTTGCTTCTCTTGCAGAAATTTTTGTTAATGATGCATTCGGTACAGCTCACAGAGCACATTGCTCCACAGTAGGTGTTACAGAATATCTTCCTGCAGTTTGCGGTTACCTCATTCAGAAGGAAATCGAATTCCTCGGCAATGCAGTAAATAATCCCGTTCGTCCTCTTGTTGCAATCCTCGGCGGAAGCAAGGTTTCCAGCAAAATCAGCGTAATTGAAAATCTTCTTGATAAGGTTGACAAGCTCATCATTGGTGGCGGTATGGCTTACACCTTTATGGCTGCAAAGGGTCAGGAAGTAGGCGACAGCCTTCTTGAAAAAGACTATATCGACTACGCTAAGGAAATGATGGCAAAAGCAGGAGATAAGCTTCTCCTTCCCATTGATACAGTAGTAGCTAAGGAATTTGCTAATGATGCAGAAAGCAAAGTAGTTCCCGAGAGCGGCATTGAAGCAGGCTGGCAGGGACTTGACATTGGCCCCAAGACAATTGAGCTTTTCTCCGATGCAGTTAAGAGTGCAAAGACAGTTGTATGGAACGGACCTATGGGCGTATTTGAAATGGAAAACTTTGCAAAGGGTACAAATGCAATCGCTCAGGTTCTTGCTGAAATAGATGCTACAACAGTTATCGGCGGCGGTGACAGT
>JAZOSB010000050.1:0-41611 GCA_045656865.1 Clostridia bacterium
CAGCTATAACCATACTCACTACACGGCTATGTCGCAAAACGAGATGCTTGCCGACATTGATAAGTGCAATAAAGCCATTAAAGACACATCGGGAATCTCCCCCACCCTTTTCCGTGCGCCGTCGGGTGATTACAACAACAGCGTTATAGAAATGGTACACAGCAAGAATATGGAGTACATACAATGGTCGATTGACTCTCTTGACTGGCGTAACCTTACTTGCGAGCAGATGCGCAAGCGAATTCTCCCTAAAACAAAATCAGGTGATATATTGCTTTTCCATAATGGCACAGCACACACCGCAGAAAGTCTTGATAAGATTTTAACCGAGCTTGAGGGTAAAGGCTTTTCATTTTTAAAGGTAAGTGATTTAATTTATAAGGATAACTATACGATTGACCATACAGGCCGGCAAATAAAACAATAAAATCAATGCACAACTACTGTTGTATTTTTCGCCACATTATCTTGAAATTCAATTTGATATCCAACCCCGTCAATCATATCGTACCCTATAAAATACTCATAAAAATTATCATAACTGTATGTAGGCTCACCAATTAGCTCAATAATTTCATCCTTAGTCCTACCGACTATCTGATGCTTTTCCTCCAAATCATCAATCATATAACTTCTCAATTGCTCGTTATTATTCCATTTTTCCTGAGTAAATACGGATATATAACTCTTAGCACCAACAAGAACAAAACTAACTATTATTACAGAAAAGATTGTACAAACAGCAAATGATAAAACCAAAGGGATATATTTTGATATTCTTTTTCTAAATATGATTGGTATAATAAAGGAGGCATATATAAAAGCAAAAACATACATTAACATTCCATTACCAAATAACCTGAAAACATCACTTATAAGCCACAGAATAAAGGTTACAAATAATATTCCACTCCAAGCCAAAATAAGTACTATTGAGAAAACTATGTTAAAAACAATATTCTGTTTATTCATATTATTTCTCCTATCTTAGTATAAAATATCAAATATATTATAACATTAGGTTTTGTGCTTTTCAATGTTTGCATTGTTATATTAAAAAAATCAAGGGCAGTGCCCTTGATTTTTTACGCAATTATTTTGTATCCTCGCCGCCCGGACCGTCTTTTCTGACAGATTTGTCTGTTGGGCGGGCTAAACCGGTGGAAACCCACTGATTATTTGTTGCAGTTTTTTTGTTGTCCTGTTCTTTCTTGTTACTCATAATTAAATCACCTCACGAGTAGTATAACCCATTATGAAACAAATATTGTATTATAAATTCCGACAAAATAAGAGTTCAAAAAAAGATTGATTATCTTACCTATTTCTGCTACAATACTTTTAAGGTGATAATCAATGAAAAAGTCAAACATTTTTTCAGATAAAATAGATATGGTGCTTCTGGTATGCAGTATTCTTGCGGCGCTTACCGGAATATTCGTAATTAACAGCGCATCAAATACGATGGACGCACATTTTAAATATGTGATTGTGCAGAGTGTTGCTCTTATACTCGGTATCGGTGCAATGAGTGCGGTTATCTTTTTCAGTTACAAATATTTTGAAAAGCTTCGTTACCTCATATTCGGTGCAGGAGTAGGGTTACTGTTACTTGTGCTTGCTATCGGCAAGCTGTCCCACGGTACACAGGGATGGATTGTGCTGGGTCCTGTTACCATTCAGCCCTCGGAAATTGCAAAGGTGTGTTTTATAATCACCCTTGCAATTCACATTTCCAAAAAATATGAAAGCATTAATACAAAGAAAACCTTGCTGGGACTTATTTTACACCTTGCCTGCTATGTAATTCCCGTACTGCTTCAGCCCGACTTCGGTACTGCAACGGTATTTATAGTTATTTTCGCATTCGGGTTGTTCTTTGCAGGAATCCACCGCAAATATATTTTAGGCGTATGTGGAATAGGTGCTGTTCTCTCCCCTATAATATGGATGTTTTTAAAAGATTACCAGAAGAACAGAATTATTTCCCTGTTCGTCCCCGAAAATGACCCTACGGGAAGCGGATATCACGTACTCCAGTCGAAGCTTGCTATCGGAAGCGGTATGATATGGGGACGCGGTTATATGAAAGGACCGCAGACACAGTACGGCTATCTTCCCGAAAAGCATACCGACTTTATTTATTCGGTGATTGGCGAGGAGTTTGGTCTTATCGGCGGTTTGTTTGTTGCGGTGTTACTTCTCATTATCGTGTACCGCTGTTTTGACAATGCAAAAAGCTGTTCCCACGACACCTTTGCAGAAATGATTTGCGTCGGTGTAGGTGCAATGATGTTTTTCCACGTTCTCGAAAACATTGGGATGTGCCTCGGTCTTATGCCCATTACGGGTATTCCGCTTCCCTTTGTGAGCTACGGAGGAAGTAACCTCGTAACCTGCTTTATTGCCGTTGGTCTTGTACAGAATGTACGAATGAGACGACGGGCAACGAAATTTGATTTTGATATAGAGACACTTGAATAAGTTAAACCACCGCTGAGAAAATTCTCAGCGGTGGTTTTTTCACATATTTTCAGTTGAAGGTTCAAACATTGGCATCATCTTGAGTTTGAAAAGGTTCATTTTGTGGAGACGATCAATCTTCTCCTTTTTCTCCAAATCGTCAATTTCGCCTGTGCGGATATATTTATCAAGCATTGCATAGGTGAAGCCAAGGTTGTCCTCATCAGTTTTGTCGCAAAGCCCGTCAATGGGAACTTTTTCAACAAGGTCGTAAGGAAGCCCCATAAGGTGGCCGATTTCCTTTAGTTCCGTCACGGTAATTTTCGCAAGGGGTGAAAAATCACCTGCCGCATCACCGTATCGGGTGGAGTAACCTACCCAATCCTCGGACAGGTTGCAGGTATTTGCCACTCGTCCGTTAAAGCATTGGGAAACGGCATAAAGCGTTGCCATACGGATTCGGGGAGGGAGGTTGATGTTTGCCTGACTTGTAAGCTCAATTTCCTCGGGAAATGCACCCTTTAGCCCTTCGATTGCATCCTTGACATTTATCACAAAATGCCTGATGCCGAGGTGATTTACAAGCTTGTAAGAGCAGGAAATATCAGCCTGCTCACCGCAGGGCATAAGAACACCGATTACACGGTCTTTTCCGAGTGCTTCGGCACACAAAGCCGCCACAACAGAGCTGTCCTTACCGCCCGAAATACCCACAACGGCATTACAACCCTTGCCGTTTTCTTCAAAGAAATTTCTTATCCATTCTACACATTCGTCTTTTACTTTTTGTGCGTTAAACATATTATCACCTTACAAATTATTTTACGATTATCTGGCAGGAACGCATTGTTTCAAGTGCCGCCTGATGTTTTTCGGGAGTTACGCCTGCACAGCAGGAGGAATCCACATATATATCCGTATCGGGGTAGTTTGCTTTCAGGATAAGTGCATTTGACACAACACAAATGTCGGTGCAAAGTCCCACTAGCTCGATTTCTGCATCATCCATTTCGTTTTCCTCTGCAAGGACAAAGGGCAGGTCAATGCTTCCGAAAGTGATTTTTTCAACCTCGGTATAGGAGTCCTTTTTGTCAAGTGCCGTCTTTACCTTGTCGTTAAGCTGCCAACCCTCGGTATCGCGTACACAATGGCAAATGGGGAGGTTTTTGCCCTCGTTTGTTTCCATATAATCCTCAAAATGAGTATCATAGGTGACATAGATTGCTCCGTCAAAATCTTCTATCTTTTTCACTACGTTATCAACGATTGCCTGTGCTTCCTTTGTGCCGAGAGCACCGTCAATAAAGTCGTTCTGCATATCTACCACTACAAGAATTTTTTTCATACTGCTACCTCTTTTCTAAAATTCAAAAGATACTTTTCCACCCTCAAGCTTTAACACGGCAGAGAATGGTTTTCCGCTTTTCTTTGATATAAAGCCGTCTATCTTCCCCGTTTTCCCTGTTTCGAGAAGCATCTTCATATGGGAAATGGAAATAACACGGTCAAGAATCACATTGTTTACGCTGAATTTACAGCCGTCCTTGTATCCGTCACATCCGTAGCCGAATTTCGTGCGGATGACATTCCCACCGCAAAGGGGGCATACGCCTACATTGTCACCAACAAAGCCGTCATCGGTATCCTTTTCCTCACGATTAAAGACTCTCTTTATCTCATTCTCGGTCAGGAGAATACTGTCTTTGACGGTAATCTCGCCCTTGTAAACCTTTTTAAGGGCTTGTCCAAGGTAGGATGTCTTATACTTATCCATAGAAATTCCCATACGGCTGAGGGACACAATCAAATGCTCACCGTCGGGGAGAATTGTGTACACATCCTTTTTAAGGGAGATGTACTTGCTTTTTATAGCATTTTCAATGATTCCCGTTCTTGTGGCTTCCGTGCCAAGCTCCAATCCCTCGAAAATTGCACGGTATTCCTCGGCATCATCTTCATTCTGTGCGTTTGCCTTTTCCTCACGGAATGGGTTTTTCAGATAGTTATTGAGGGTTTCTATTGTATAATGCTTGGGGGGAGATGTTTCCTTTTCCTTTGGGGTAAAGTTTACATCTATTATATCACCTTTCTGGAGATTTGGAAGTATTTTATCCTTTTTATTATAATCGTCATATTTTGTCCAGCCCGCTTCAAGAATAACCGTACCCTTAAGGGTAAATTCCTCCATACCGCCTACATCAATTTTGATTTCGTTTTTCTGCGCAATACATTCCTCACTGCAGAAAACTGCCACGAATCGACGCATAATGGTTGAGTAAACCTTTGCCTCTTCCTCGGAAAGTGCGGTCTTGGCAGGAATTTTATATGTAGGTGTAAGTGCGGAGTGGGATTCAATCTTGCTGTCGTCAAAAATGGTTTTTCCGTCCTTGAACTTCACGGGATAGCCGAGCTTTTCGACTGCAGAGAGAATCTGTTTCACCTTTCCCTTTTCTGCCGTTGCCATATATTCTGAATTTGTACGGGGGTATGTAACATATCCCTTTTCGTAAAGTCCCTGCACTATACGCAGGCTTTCGTCCATAGGCATTTTATACTTTTTACCCAGCACATTCTGGAGCTTGGTAAGAGAAAAAAGTTTACCCGGGGAAAGGGTGTCTTTCTTAGTTTTCTTGCTTGTGACTACGCCCTTTGCCTCTTTATATTTATTGCAAAGCTCCTGTGCTTTGGCAAGGGAGTTTTTGTCGAACTTTTCCTTGCTTGTAAGCTCCACCTCACCTCCGCCCTGCTCGGTAAGGCTGTAAGGTGAATAATATATATCGGGCTTGAAATTTCTGATTTCCATATCACGGTCATAAATTGCCTTTACAATGGGAACTATGACTCTGCCAACCCTCATAAGAGTACCTGTTTTAAGTGTTGCATAACGGGTGAGATTTACCCCGTAAAGCCAGTCAATAAATGTGCGGGCATATCCCTCCTTGGCAAGGTTGTCGTAGGAGGTTTCCTCTTTCATTTCCGAAAGTCCCTGCATAATGGTTTCCTCTGTCTGGTCAGGAAGCCACAACCTCATAAACGGCTTTTTACATTCCGTTTTCATTACGCAGGTGCGTACGATAATTTCGCCCTCTCTGTCAGCATCGCCTGCGTTTATTATTTCCGTCACATCTTCGCGGTTACATAAATCCCTGATTGTTTCAAACTGCTGACGCACACCGCTGTCAACCTGCTTTTCCTGATTCTTCTTCAGTTCAAATTCAAACTTTTCAGGAAAGCAAGGGAGGTTTTTCATACTCCATCTGTTTCCACCGTCGGGATTAGGCGAGTAATGCTCTATATCGGCAAGAGAAAACAAATGACCGAATGCCCACGTCACAATATAACCTCCGCCCTCAAAATGACGGGGGTGTTTTTTCATATTCCCGATTGCACCTGCAATATTTCTTGCAAGGCTCGGCTTTTCGGCAATAATCAGTTTCATATGTGTTTCCTCTTATAGTTGAAAAGCGTTTTTAATTATTTCTATATTTTTATCTACCAGCTTATTGTTTTCTATCTTAGCGTTTATAAGTACCGCATCAAAACGCATTGGAGTGTCATAGATATCGTTTTTCACGGCATATAGCTGTGCCGCTTTTATTATTTTCTGCTGTTTTCTTCTGTCTATGGTGTCGGCAGGTGAGCCGAAAGCATTGCTTTTACGAAGTCTGACCTCAACAAAAACGGTATATTCACCGTCTTTTGCGACAATGTCTATCTCGCCCATCTTAGTGCGGTAGTTTCTTGCAATAATTTTATATCCGCGTTTTTTAAGTGCTTGAACGGCAGCCTCCTCGCCTATATTACCGATGGAAACTGCCGTAGTTTTTTCTTTTTTATACAAATTTTTTGATAAAAGTTTTTCTGTGAATTTCACAAGGACCGAACTCCTTCAAAGCTTCAATATGAACTTTGGTGCCATAGCCTTTATGCTTTTCAAACCCATACTGTGGGTATTTTTCAGCCATTTGAAGCATATGGCGGTCTCTCGATACCTTTGCAAGAACAGATGCTGCCGCAATGCTTAAACTCCTGGCATCACCCTTTACCACACATTCGTGGGGGTTATTACATTCCTTTATACAATCACCGTCAATTATTACGTAGTCTGGAGTTATATTGAGTGCCTCTATAGCTCTGTTCATTGCCATATAGGTTGCATTACGGATATTGTAGGTATCTATCTCCTCCACGCTTGCTGTTGCAACTGCATATGCAAGGGCGACTTCCCTGATTTCGTCAAAAAGCTTTTCTCGCTTTTTCTCGGAAAGTTTTTTTGAGTCATTAAGCCCCTCTATACAGATATCGGGAGGGAGAATTACCGCCGCCGCATACACCTCGTCAGCAAGAGGTCCGCGGCCTGCCTCGTCAACACCTGCAATTATTTTATATCCTTTTTCAAAAAGGCTGTGTTCAATTTCCCACATTGATTGGAGTCTTTCAAGTTCTGCTTCTTTCATAAGTTTCACCTATTCTAAAGTGATTTTACCGAGCTTAGCTCCACGAAACTCATCCAGTATTACATTTGCTCCGCGAAGATAGTCCACCTCTCCACCTTTTACGATAAATCCGCGTTTTCTACAGATTCTTTCAAGGATTTCAAAGCCCTGAAGATTCTCCTCAAGCTCCACCTTGTAGCGTTCCTTTAATCTTTCGGGATAGTTTTCCGCAAGGAATGTGCAGAGGTTTGCACAAAGCTCCTCAACATCAAGGACATCATCCTTTATTGCACCTGTATAGGCAAGCTTTAATGCAACATCCTTATCCTCAAACCTCGGCCACAGAATGCCCGGGGTATCCAAAAGCTCCATACCGTTTTTAAGTGTTATCCACTGCTTTCCCCTTGTCACACCTGGTCGGTCACCCGTAACGGCAGCACTTTTTCCGTAAAGCTTATTTATAAAGGAGCTTTTTCCTACATTGGGGATTCCGCAGACCATAATACGTGCAGGCTTATTTACATAACCGCGTGCACGGTCACGCTCCGTCTTTTCCTTCAATAGCTCCTTTACAGCATCAAAAACCTTGGAAATTCCTTTTGAATCGTTACAGCTGAGTGATATTGCCATAACGCCATCCTTTTTAAAGCGTTCAATCCATTTTTGTGTCTCGACGGGGTCTGCAATGTCACTCTTGTTTATTACAAGCAAAAGCTTTTTATTACCTATAATGGAGGGAAGCATGGGGTTGCGGCTGCTTTGAGGACACCTTGCGTCGCACAGCTCGATTACACAGTCGCACAGACGGATGTTCTCAGCCATCATTCTTTTGGTTTTGGTCATATGCCCAGGAAACCACTGTATATTCATACTGTCACCCTCCTTTTGTTTTAATATGTTTTTATAGTTTTAAATGGCCAGAAGCGAAGCACAGCCTTACCTATAACCTGATTTGTACTTACCTGCCCGATTACACGGCTGTCACTGCTGTGATTTCTGTTATCACCCATAACATAAATACATCCCTCGGGAACAGTCAGCTTTAGTTTATCTTTTTCAAACCCTCTGTCAATCATATCATCACCGCCGTACATTCCGCATTCATTGCAGGAACAGTCGTTGATGTAGGATTCATCAAGCTTCTTTCCGTCTACATATGTTGCATTGTTTTTAAGGTCAATTTCCACTTCCTGACCCTCTGTTGCAATTACACGCTTAATCCAGAAAATATTTTCACCGTATCCGGGAGGATTGAATACTACTATATCCCCCTGCTTCGGTTCGTATCCAAGTCTCCACACAATCATACGGTCACCGTTTTGGAGTGTGGGCATCATACTCTGTCCGTCAACCTTTACAACGTTAAAAACAAAGCTACGGATAACAAGTGCAAGAACTACTGCAATGACGATTGCCTGAAGCCATTCGAGAAGCTCTCTTCCTGCACTTTTTTTCTTATCTGTGTCATCATAATCTTTCTCTGATATCTCAATATTTTCTTCTGTATTAAAATCTTTTTCTTCCATTTTCTTACTCCTTCCAAGGAAATGAAAAAGGGAATCTGCCTTGTGACAGATTCCCTTCCATTGACTATTAAAGTCTTTCCTTAACTTTAGCTGCCTTACCAACTCTGTCACGCAGATAGTACAGTTTAGCACGCTTAACTTTACCGTGTCTTACAACCTCGATATGGTCAAGGCTGGGTGAATTAACAGGGAATGTTCTTTCAACACCGACACCGTATGAAAGACGTCTTACAGTAAATGTTTCCTGGATACCGCCATGCTTCTTGGAAATAACAGTACCTTCGAACATCTGAAGTCTTTCCTTTGCACCTTCCTTAACCTTTACGTACAGCTTTACATAGTCACCGATTTCAAGCTTGGGAAGGTCAGTTCTGATCTGTTCCTGAGTAATCGCCTTTAAAACGTCCACTCAAATCGCTCCTTTCTCTCCCGCAAATGCGGTTAAAATAAAGCGTTCGTACGAAAGAAATGCAGAGGACCGCTTTTTTACCTGCATACTATATCACACTCTTTTATGAATTGCAAGTGTTTTTTTTGAAAAATTTTCAGCCTACACAGTCTGCGACTATATCTTCAAGAGTTATCGGTGTTACAAGCCCTCTACAGAGCACATCAACAAACCGTCTTGCCTCATTCAAAGTGGGGAAAATCCCCTCCATGTTCTTTTTCTCGCAACGGGTGCGTTCTCCCATTCGCTGAGTATACATAGTAATACCTACACCGTACCTGATGCTTTCCCCTGACGAATTTTTTATTTTCTTTTCATTCGTGTGATAGCAGAGGAGAATTCTGTCCCCTGCATCATTTTCTGTTTCTGCTTCCCTTATGTAAGTTTTTTCTGCCATTTCCTTCTCCCCTTACTTTGTTTATATCTCTATTTTTACACACATCAAGGCAATTTTCTATAGGCACTTTTTTCCTTTGCGTTTTGTAATAATTTTACATATTTTTCCATATATTTGCAACCGGATGTTTTGACATTCTTTGCATAAGAATTAACATTTCCGTAATATTTTATCTGTTTATATCCGTTTTTGTCGCATTTTTAAAAATTTTTTATATGTCAATTCCGCAAAGGAAAATTTCACTTGAAAAAAGCCCTTCATTATATTATAATATAATATTGAGGGATTAGAACTATGAAAAGCAACTTTTTACCTGTTTCGAAAATTGAAATGGATAATCTCGGCTGGGATTATTACGACTTTTTATTTATATCGGGGGATGCGTACGTAGACCACCCGTCTTTCGGTGCAAGTCTTCTTGCAAGGCTTCTTGAATCCAACGGGTACAGAGTATGTATGTGCCCTCAGCCCGACAGAAATAACCCCGATGCACTTACTTCATATGGAGAGCCGAGGCTCGGTGTTCTTATTTCAGGCGGTGTTATAGATTCAATGGTAAATCACTACACTGCATCTAAGAAAAAAAGAAGCGGTGATGTATATTCCCCCGGTGGAAAAGCAGGTTTCCGTCCAGACAGATGCGTAATTGTATATTCCAATATGGCACGTGCTGCCTTCGGTGACATTCCCGTAATTATCGGTGGCACAGAAGCAAGTTTAAGGCGTTTTGCCCACTATGATTACTGGCAGGACAAGGTAAGGCGTTCTATCCTTGTAGATTCCGGTGCTGATATGCTTCTTTTCGGCATGGGTGAAAGAACAGTCCTTGCAGTTGCTGAAAAGTTACGCGACGGTATACCGATAGGAAGAATCACAAATCTTCACGGAAGCTGTTATATATCTGACAAGGTGCCGAAAAACAGTATCGTTCTCCCCTCTTTTGAAAAGGTTTCGGAAGATAAGGAAGCCTATGCAAAGGCGGCGGCTGTGGAGTATTGCGAACAGGATGCAGTAAGAGGAAAAACCCTTGTACAACAGCACGGGGACAGATATCTTGTACAGCTCCCTCAGGCTATGCCCCTTTCCCAAAAGGAAATGGACAAGGTTTATGCCCTTAACTATATGCGTGCGTGGCATCCTATGTATGATAAAGACGGAGGAATTCCCGCCCTTGAAGAAGTTAAATTTTCAATTACCTCTTCAAGAGGATGTTTTGGAAGCTGTAGCTTCTGTGCACTCACTTTCCATCAGGGAAGAGTTGTGCAGGCAAGAAGTCAGGCATCAATTATTGCAGAGGCACAGAAGCTTATATGGGACAAGGATTTCAAGGGATATATTCACGACGTAGGCGGTCCTACGGCAAATTTCCGTGCACCTGCCTGCAAAAAACAGCTTGAGAAAGGCACTTGCCGTGACAAACAGTGCCTTTACCCATCAGTCTGCCCCAATGCCGAAGTCAGCCACAAGGATTATGTGGAGCTGCTTAGGAAATTACGTGCATTGCCCAAGGTTAAAAAGGTATTTATCCGTAGCGGTATCCGTTACGACTATCTGATTGCCGACAAGGACGAAACATTTTTCAGAGAGCTTTGCGAGCATCACGTAAGCGGTCAGCTTAAGGTCGCTCCCGAGCATATCAGTGAAAATGTTCTCCGCTATATGGGTAAACCGGGAGTTAAACAATACGAAAAATTCTGTAAAAAGTTTTACGATATAAACAGGGAATTGGGTAAGGAACAATATCTTGTTCCTTACCTGATGTCAAGTCACCCCGGAAGTACGCTCCGTGATGCTATCGAGCTTGCGGTGTATTTAAGAAAAAACAATATCCGACCCGAGCAGGTGCAGGATTTCTACCCCACACCCGGCACTCTATCCACGGCAATGTTCTATACGGGACTTGACCCACGAACAATGAAAAAAGTATATGTTCCCCGTGACCCACACGAAAAGGCTCTGCAAAGGGCACTTCTGCAGTCGTCACGCAAGGAAAATTATAAGCTTGTAAAGGAAGCACTTATAAAAGCAGGCAGACCGGACCTCATAGGCTTCGGTCCCGAATGCCTGATAAAACCTGAAAGGAGAAACTTAAATGGCAGCACAGATTTTAAACGGAAAGGAACTCTCAGTAAAAATCAAAGAGGACCTCAGAAAAGAAACGGAAGCGTTAAAGGAAAAAGGCATTAACCCCGGACTTGCGGTAATTATCGTAGGTGACGACCCTGCAAGCCGTGTTTATGTAAATAATAAGAAGAAAGCGTGTGAGGAATGCGGTTTCTATTCCGAAGAGTATGCTCTTCCCAAGGAAACAACCGAGGAAGAACTTTTGAAGCTTATTGATACCCTTAACAACAAGAAAGAGATTAACGGTATATTGGTACAGCTTCCTCTCCCCAAGGGTATTGACAGTGAGAAGGTGCTTCTCTCCATCCGTCCCGAAAAGGATGTTGATGCATTCCACCCTGTAAATGTGGGTAAGATTATGATTGGTAACTTTGACTTTCTCCCCTGCACACCTGCAGGCGTTATGGAGCTTATCCGCCTCACTAACATTGATGTATGCGGTAAGGAATGTGTAGTTGTCGGCAGAAGCAATATTGTTGGTAAGCCTCAGGCAATGCTTCTTCTTCACGAAAACGGAACAGTTACAATCTGTCACAGCAGAACGAAGAATCTTAAAGAGGTTTGCCGCCGTGCAGACATCCTTGGTGCCGCTGTCGGCAAGGCAAAATTTATTACTGCCGATATGGTTAAAGAGGGTGCTATTGTAATCGACGTAGGTATGAACCGTGATGAAAATGGAAAGCTCTGCGGTGATGTAGCGTATGACGAGGTGTCCGAGGTAGCGAGTGCAATCACACCCGTTCCCGGCGGTGTAGGTCCTATGACCATTGCAATGCTGATGAAAAACACACTTAAGGCAGCAATCATTCAGAATAAATAATCACTTAAACGGAGGATGTGCAAATGGCTAAAAAAAGCTACGGCAACGAAAGTATCACCGCCCTTAAGGGAGCTGACCGTGTCCGTAAAAGACCTGGTGTTATTTTCGGTTCTGACGGACTTGAAGGCTGTGAACACAGCGTATTTGAAATAGTTTCAAACTCAATTGACGAAGCCAAGGAGGGTTACGGTAAGGTTATTGAAGTAACCCGATATAACGATATGTCCATAGAAATCAAGGACTACGGCAGAGGTATTCCCCTTGACTGGAATCCCAAGGAAGAAAAGTATAACTGGGAGCTTGTATTCTGCGAGCTTTACGCCGGAGGTAAATATGACAAGGAAGCAGACGGCAACTACGGTTATGCTATCGGTCTTAACGGCCTTGGTCTGTGTGCTACACAGTACAGTGCTGAGTATATGAACGTAACCGTTAACCGTGACGGCTACGAGCATACCCTTTATTTTGAAAAGGGTGAAAATGTCGGTGGACTTTATAAGGAAGAGAAGAAATACCGCAGCACAGGTACTACCATCAAGTGGCGGCCTGATTTGCAGGTATTTACCGACATTAATATCCCCGTAGATTTCTTCATTGATTCCCTGAAGCGTCAGGCGGTTGTAAATGCAGGACTTACCTTCAAGCTGACATATCACAACGGAAGTGAAACCGTAAAGCACGAATTTCGATATGACAACGGTATTGTTGACTATATTAACGAGCTTTGCCCCGAAAATGAGAAGCGTATTTCCAACACTTCATTCTGCGAAGGTGAAAGTATGGGCCGCGACCGTGAGGATATGAAGGATTACAAGGTCAAGATGAGTGCCGCATTTGCATTTTCCAATGATGTACAACTGATTGAGTATTACCACAACTCCAGTTATCTTGAACACGGCGGTGCTCCCGACAAGGCGACAAGAAGCGCCCTTGTAAGTGCTATTGATGCATACATCAAGCAAAACAACAAATATACAAAAAATGAATCAAAAATTACATTCAACGATATTTCCGACAGCCTGATTCTTGTAACAAACTGTTTCTCGACAGTTGTAAGTTATGAAAATCAGACAAAGAAGAGTATCACAAATAAATTCATTCAGGAAGCAATGACGGAATTTCTCCGCAAGAATTTAGAGATATTCTTTATTGAAAACCGTCCTGAGGCGGAAAAAATCACTAATCAGGTGCTTCTCAACAAGCGGAGCCGTGAGCACGCCGAAAAAGCCCGTGCAAATATCAAGAAAAAGCTTACAGGTACAATGGATGTTACAAACCGTGTGCAGAAATTTGTTGATTGCAGAAGCAAGGATGTATCTAAGCGTGAGCTTTATATAGTTGAGGGTGATTCTGCTCTCGGTGCTTGTAAACTTGGCAGAGATGCAGAGTTTCAGGCAATCATTCCTGTAAGAGGTAAGATACTCAACTGTCTTAAGGCTGATTTTGAAAAAATTTTCAAGAGTGAGATTATAACAGACCTCCTCAAAGTACTTGGTTGCGGTGTTGAAATCCAGACAAAGCATAATAAGGATATGAATTCCTTTGACATAAACAATCTCCGTTGGGACAAGGTTATTATCTGTACCGATGCCGATGTCGACGGTTTTCAGATTCGCACACTCATCCTTACAATGCTTTACCGCCTTGTACCCACTCTTATTGACAAGGGTAAGGTGTTCATTGCTGAATCTCCCCTGTTTGAAATCACACACAAGGACAATTCCTATTTTGCATATAACGAAAAGGAAAAGACAGAGATTCTTGCCCAGCTTCCCGAAAAAGGCATATCCATTCAGAGAAGCAAAGGTCTTGGTGAAAACCAGCCCGATATGATGTGGCAGACAACAATGAATCCCGAAACAAGAAGACTTATCAAGGTAGTAAGCGAGGATGCCGAGAAAATGGCGGCAACATTTGATTTGCTTTTGGGTGATAATCTGCAGGGAAGAAAAGAATTTATTGCAGAAAACGGAAAACTCTACATTGATATGACCGATGTCAGCTAAATGACTTCAATATTTTAAAAAAAGAAATTCTCAAAATGAGAATTTCTTTTTTTGTTTTACAAATAATAATCCCTAAAGGAGATTATTGCATGACTATCTTTATTCGTACAATTATTCTTTATATTTGTGTAGTTACGGCAATGAGAGTTATGGGAAAAAGACAACTTGGTGAGCTTCAGCCGTCGGAATTTGTTATTGCACTGATGATTTCCGAGCTTGCATCAATACCTATAAGTGATAAAGAAATTCCGCTTTATCACGGTATTATACCGATTGCCGCACTTGTTTTGCTGGAGCTTGTTTTTTCCGTATTGGTTATAAAAAGCGAGCTGATGCGAAAAATTATTACCGGCTCACCAGTACAGATAATAAAGGATGGAAAGCTCATTATGAAAGACCTCAAAAGGCTTCGAATCTGTATTGATGATGTACTGGAACAATTACGGCTTGCAGGGTACAGCACGTTGTCTGAAATTGACAGTGCAATAATTGAAACCAACGGTCAGCTTTCCATTGTTCCCAAGGAAAGCTCCCGCCCCATAGTGTGCAGCGACCTTAACCTGTCCCCCGAGCAAACACATGTCCCGTACACTATCATAGCTGATGGGATTTTGCGAAGAAAAAATCTGGAGGGTGCAGGACTCAGTGAAAACTGGCTTCGCAAAAAGCTTGGGGAATACAACATTAAAAGCTACGACCAAGTGGCGTTTTTCAGCGTAACAGACGAAAAAGAGATTACAATTCAAATTTCCGAAAAATAAGGAGTGTTTATATTTTGAAAGCAGTTATACTTTGCAACAATGAGGGTACACGTCTGAGGCCTGTCACCTGCTCCGTTCCCAAGACAATGCTTCCCGTTATGGGAAGACCGATTGCCGAGCATACCCTGCGCCTTTTTAAAAGGCACGGCATAAAGGAAGTAGTATTTGCTTCCGATTATCTTTCGGAAGTGATAGAAAAGCATTTCTCCACAGTTAAAATTGAAGAAGTAAAAATAGGCTTTTCCCGTGTTAAAAATTTGTGCGATTTTTTTGATGACGATACCATTCTGATAAATGACAGCACACTGACCGATATTGATTTAACATCGATTATTAAGATATTTGAAAAAAATCGCTGCCCCTTACTAATTACAAAGCCTGAGGGAGATGATGAATTCGGCAGAGTTTATGTAGATTCTTCATCTGCAGTTACAAAGTATATTCGCTTCCCTGATACCGTACATCTGGCAGGAAGTATTTTTACAGGAATTGCCGTTATTCCACAGGGTACACAGGCAAAAGAATGCACCACTCTCCCCGAGTTTGCAGAAGCACTTATTGAAAGCACAAAAGTCCTTGCGGTTTCTCCTCACTGTTATATACGCAATATTTTTGATTTTGAAAGCTATCATAAATGTTCACGGGATTTCTTTGATAAAAAAATCAATCTTCCATTTCCGTGTGACGAAAAAGCCCCCGGTGTATGGGTGGAAGACGGAGCAACTGTCATGCAGGGAAGCATTATTGTCCCTCCCGTATATATAGGAAGCGGAAGCTTTATTTCCAAAGGGGCACGAATTGAGTCCTACACTCAGATTGGCAAAAATGTGAACGCAGACTGTTTTTCAGGAGTCAAAAGAAGCATCATTATGGACGGTGCATCACTAGGAGAAGGCTCTTCTGTAAGAGGTGCTATAATTGGAAACAACTGCGAAATAGGGTTTGAAAGTGCCGTATATGAGGGTAGCGTTATAGGTGCAGGCACAAAAATCGGGAAGCATTGTACAATAAGAAATGCTTCTCATATATGGCCTGAAAAATATATTGAAAATGAAAGCACCGTTTGTGAAAATCTCATATGGGAGAAAACATCTCCACGTTCTCTTTTTGCTGACGGAAGTGCAACAGGAGTTGTAAACCGCGATATTACCCCCGAATTTGCAGCAATCCTGGGAAGAAGTATTGTAGCCCTTTTAGGAAAGAAAATAGCGGTTTCTCAGGACGGTGCACCATACAGCTCTATGATAAAAAATGCCCTTCTGTCAGGGATTCAGTCTGCAGGAGGAAAACCCTATGATATGGGCGAACAACCCCTTCCCATTACACGAAGTGCCATTCGTTTTTATTCCCTGGACGGCGGTATTTCTCTTAGCAGTAAGGAATACGAGGGAAATATTACCGGAAGTCTGGACATTATAAACAAATGCGGTGCAGACATTGAAAACGAAGAACTTAAAAAGCTCTGTAATCTGATAGATTCCGGAGAGGTAAAAAGAGAAAAAGCTTCAAAGCTTCACGAAACGGAGTACCTTTTTGAGTACAAGCTTTACTATCTGAAACAGCTTATAAATTCTACCACGGGGAAGGAGCTTAATGAAAGACTTCTCATCTGCTGTCCCAATTTGTGGGCGAAGGACTTGCTCCAGAGTGCGGCAAAGGATTTAGGATGTCATTTTACCTTTACGGATGAAGAGAATTACGAATTTTACAAGATTTTAAAATCAGGATTTTATAGCTTCGGTGTTATTATAGACTACAAGTGTGAAGCTGTGACAATCATTAAAAATTCGGGAGAAAAAATTTCAGAATTTGATTATTGCGCCCTCACTTCTCTGATTATAATGAAAAGCTTTCCCGATGCGGAGATTTTTGTGTCAGAATCCGCACCACAAAGCATTGAACGTATGGCAAAAAAATATTCTGCCCGTGTGCACCGCACAAAAATAAGCCCACCCTATCTTATGAACGAGCTTTCAAAAAGTGACAAGCTTCAATTTCTTCATCAGTTTATTTACCGTTTTGATGCGGTGGGAACTATTATCCTGCTTCTTGACTTTTTAAGCAGCAAGGAAACCACCATTGAAAATCTGCTGAGGGAAATTCCTGCAACCCACACCCTGAGTACCAACATCAGCTATAATGCAGAAAAACAGCCCTCACTCCTCAAAAAAATCTGCGAAAGTCACAATATAACTACCGACAACACCGGCGACGCAATAAAAATCAATTTTGATAACGGTTGGGTTATACTGATTCCGCAGAAAACGGAATCTGCAATAAAGGTAATAAGCCACGCACACTCTATGGAATATGCTCAGGAAATTTCAGACATATTTACGGATGAGATTAGTAAGAGCTGACAAAAAGGCAAGGGAATAGCCCTTGCCTTTTTGTTGTTCTTATGCTACAATATTAACGGTGATTAATTATGAAAATCCAATTGTCTGACAGTTTCACTTATAAAAAACTGCTTAAATTTACTTTTCCGTCAATTATTATGATGATTTTTACATCCATATACGGCGTTGTTGACGGTATTTTTGTTTCTAATTTTGCAGGAAAAACCCCCTTTGCGGCGATAAACCTGATTATGCCTGTATTTTTGATAATCGGTGCAATCGGCTTTATGATAGGCACGGGAGGAAGCGCCCTTGTTGCAAGATATCTAGGTGAAGGACAAAAAGAGAGAGCTAATAAAACGTTCTCAATGCTTGTCTCCGTTTCACTTATCTTCAGCCTCGTTATTTCTATTCTGGGAGCTTTCTTTATAAAACCTATTGCCCATATGCTCGGTGCACGCGGTCAGATGCTATCAGACTGTGTTCTTTACGGAAGCATTTTGCTTCCTTCAATGTTTGCATTTATTCTGCAAAATGAATTCCAGTCGTTTTTTATCGTTGCCGAAAAGCCACAGTTTGCAATGTGGGTAACGCTCAGCGCAGGTTTCACCAATATAGTGCTTGATGCACTTTTTGTCGGTTTTTTTAAGTGGGGACTCATGGGAGCGGCAATAGCTACCGCCATAAGTCAGCTTGTAGGCGGAATTATTCCCCTTTTCTATTTTATTTTTGCAAAGGAATCCCCCTTGCATCTCATAAAAGCAACGGTAAATTTCAAAGATCTTCTCAAAGCCTGCACTAATGGAAGCAGCGAAATGATGACTAATATTTCAATGTCAATCGTCACTATGCTTTATAATTTTCAGCTGATGAAGGTTGCAGGTGAGGACGGAGTTGCAGCATATGGAGTTATAATGTACGTGGGCTTTGTTTTTGTATCGGCATTTATCGGTTTCTGCGTAGGAAGCGCTCCCATTATCAGCTTTCATTACGGAGCTACTAATCACTCCGAACTTAAAAGGCTTCGTAAGATGAGCACTAACATAATTATTATTGTTTCTGTCTTTATGACGGTTGTATCCCTTCTCCTTGCAAGGACGCTTTCAGGAATTTTCGTAGGGTACGACAAAGAGCTCTTTGATATGACAGTAAGGGGCTTTTCAATTTACTGTTTCTCATATCTTCTTGTCGGCTTCAACATATTCGGTTCTTCATTTTTTACAGCTCTTAATGACGGACTTGTGTCGGCAATAATTTCATTCCTTCGAACACTTCTTTTCCAGGTTATATCTATACTCGTTCTCCCTATTTTCTTTGGTGTTGACGGAATATGGTTCGCAGTTATCCTGGCAGAGGCAATGTCACTTCTCGTTGTTTTGGCATTTTTCGATAAAAAGAAAAGCAAATATAATTATTAATTCACGGAGGTTATCATGGAATATTTTGAACTTATTAAAAAGCGTTATTCTGTACGCAAATTTACAGACGAGCCAATAAAAAAAGAGATTATTGACAAAATTTTAGAGGCGGCACATATTGCTCCCACAGGTTGCAATGCACAGCCTCAGCGTATACTTGTTATAAACACTCCCGAAGCAATCGAAAAGCTCCGCGAGTGTACCCACGCACATTTCGGTGCAAATACAGCAATGCTTGTATGCTACAGCAAGGACGAGTGCTGGACAAGAAAGTATGACGGTGAGCAAAGCGGTATGGTTGATGCAAGCATTGTTACCACACATATGATGCTTGCGGCTGAAAACGAAGGTGTCGGCAGCACATGGGTAATGCATTTCAATCCTTTTAAAATGAGAGAAATGTTTAATATTCCCGAAAACATTGTCCCTGTAGCACTCCTTGTTATGGGATACCCTGCACCAGATGCAGTCCCTCACGAATTTCACAGTCAGTTCAGACCTATGGAAGAAACAATTAAATATAACAGTTTTTGACACAAAAAAGACAACTCCTGGTTTTTCCAAGAGTTGTCTTTTTTGTAATCAGTCTTCTACGATGTCAACGATAACTTTCTTACCGTCTCTGCCGGATGCGGCACGCATAACAGTTCTGATTGCTTTTGCAATTCTTCCCTGTCTGCCGATTACCTTACCCATATCAGAGGGGTTTACTCTGAGCTCAAGAAGCACAGAATCCTCACGGTCAGTAAGAGTTACATTAACTTCGTCGGGATACTGAACAAGGGGCTTTACGATAGCTTCAAGAAGTTCTTTCATTGTATCACTCCTATTAGTCAATGATACCGTTCTTCTTGAGAAGGCTCTTTACAGTATCTGTGGGCTGTGCGCCGTTAGCAATCCACTGCTTAACCTTGTCGCCGTCAACTGTAAATACGGAAGGCTCTGTAAGAGGATTGTAAGTACCTACCTCCTCAATGAATCTGCCATCACGGGGGTAACGGGAATCTGCAACTACTACACGGTAGTAAGGAGCCTTCTTCGCACCCATTCTTCTAAGTCTGATTTTTACTGCCATTTCTTTCACCTCATAAAAAATATTATAATAAAATTAAATTAAAATCGTTTAAAATGGAAATCTCATTCTCTTCATCTTTTTGGGGTCGGAGAACATCTTCATCATTTTCTGC
The DNA here is from genome assembly GCA_045656865.1 of Clostridia bacterium. Classification (GTDB taxonomy): domain Bacteria; phylum Bacillota; class Clostridia; order UMGS1883; family UMGS1883; genus UMGS1883. The sequence goes on from JAZOSB010000050.1 coordinate 19,926, forward strand.
ATCTGGTCAAACTGTTTAAGGAACAGATTTACATCCTGTACACCCAGTCCGCAGCCTGCCGCAATCCTTTTTCTTCTGCTACCGTTAATAACCTCAGGATTTTCTCTTTCATAATTGGTCATTGAGCAGATGATTGCTTCCGTTCTTGTAAACTGCTTGTCATCAAGCTTTACGCCTTTAAGCTTTGCACCCATACCGGGAATCATTTTTATTATGCTTTCAAGAGAGCCCATATTCTTCATCTGACGAAGTTGTTCAAGGTAGTCATTAAGGTCAAACTTCTGCTCGCGAAGTTTTTTCTCAAGCTCCATTGCCTTTTTCTCGTCAAAAGCCTCCTGCGCCTTGTCAATAAGGGAAAGCATATCTCCCATACCGAGGATTCTTGATGCCATACGGTCGGGATAGAAAGGCTCAAGGTCGGTGAGCTTTTCACCCATACCGACAAACTTGATATTCTTACCCGTTGTTGCACGGACACTGAGTGCCGCACCGCCGCGGGTATCACCGTCAAGCTTGGTGAGAATTATTCCGTCAATGCCAAGCTGCTCGTCAAAGCTTGCGGCAACATTTACCGCATCCTGACCTGTCATGGAATCGACTACAAGCAGAATTTCCGTGGGATGAATACCTGCCTTGATGTTTTTAAGTTCATCCATCAATGCTTCATCTACGTGAAGTCTACCTGCTGTATCTATAATAACGGTATCAAAACGTGATGTGTCACAGTTTTTCACCGCATCAAGAGCTATTTTAACGGGGTCTTTTGTTTCGAAGTCTGCATAAAACTCAAGTCCCATCTGCTCGCCTACAACCTGGAGCTGTTTTATCGCCGCAGGACGCTGAACGTCACAACCTGCAAGCATCGGGCGTTTACCCTGCTTTTTAAGCACACCGCCAAGCTTTGCCGCAGTAGTGGTTTTACCTGCACCCTGAAGACCCACAAGCATATAAACCGTAGGTGCTTTGGGACTTACTGCAAGCTTCGCCTGAGCACCGCCCATAAGCCACGTAAGCTCGTCACGAACTATCTTAATTATCTGCTGACCGGGAGTTAAGCTCTCAAGGACTTCACTGCCCGTTGCTTTTTCAAAAACACGCTTCTCAAACTCTTTAACAACTTTATATCCAACGTCTGCCTCAAGCAATGCAAAACGCACTTCGCGCATGGCGTTTTTTACATCTTTTTCGGTTACGACGCCCTGACCTTTAAGTTTTTTAAAGGTTTCCTGAAGCTTTTCACCTAAAGATTCAAATGCCATTACTCTGCTCCGTTTCCGATAGTATCTACCTTATTTAATATCATATCCGCAAGGGAGTTTATATCCCTGCTGTTGGAAAGCCTTTTATTTGTTTTCTGAAGCTCATTTGCAAGCAGACCTATTTCGTTAATCTGACGGAATACACTGAGGAGCTGAAGCTTCGACTCCATTTCGTCGATTATTGCCTCACCTCTTTTAATGAAGTCCCTGACTCCCTGACGGGAAATATCCATAAGCTCAGAAATTTCGCCCAGAGAATAGTCACTGTCATAATAGTATTCCATAGCTTCCGCTTGCTTTTCGGTAAGAAGTCCTTTGTAAATATCAAGTAGTTCCGTGTAAACAAGATTTTTTTTCATAAAACTTCCCCCTTTTCCACTATTTTTTGTTATGTTGTAAAGCCGTTTTACTTTACAACTCTTACAGTATACACGTTTTTTCTTCCAAAGTCAATAGATTTTACGTAATTTTTTCTTAAAATTTCTGTAAAAAGTACTTGCATTTGTCAGTTCATTGTGGTATCATAGTATGGCACAAAAATACGCACACTGCCTGAGTGGCGCCATGTGCTTTCCTATATAATAAGGAAAGTTGGCGTACATATTGACGGTGGTGGAGGTGCTGCCGCATCGCTTGTGACATGGGCGCGGTGGTAAAAAACTAAATAAATGGAGGTGTTTTACATGTCAGTTATTGCTATGAAGCAGCTTTTGGAGGCAGGTGTTCACTTCGGTCATCAGACAAGAAGATGGAACCCCAAAATGGCGGAGTATATCTTTACAGAACGTAACGGTATCTACATCATTGACCTGCAAAAAACAGTTAAGAAGATTGAGGAAGCTTACGATTTCATCCGTTCTGTAGCAGCAGACGGTGGCGAAATTCTCTTTGTTGGTACAAAGAAGCAGGCTCAGGAAACAATCAAGGAAGAAGCTATCCGTGTAGGTATGCACTACGTTGATGCAAGATGGCTCGGCGGTATGCTTACAAACTTCAAGACAATTAAGAAGAGAATTGAAAGACTCGCTCAGCTTCACAAGATGGAGGAAGACGGTACATTTGACCTTCTCCCCAAGAAGGAAGTTATCGGTCTTAAGGGCGAAATGGAAAAGCTTGAAAAGTACCTTGGCGGTATCAAGGAAATGAAGAAGGCTCCTGCAGCAATCTTTATCGTTGACCCCAGAAAAGAAAGAATCGCTATCGCTGAAGCTAAGAAGCTCAACATCCCGATTGTTGCTATTGTTGATACAAACTGCGACCCCGAAGATGTTGACTATGTAATCCCCGGTAACGACGACGCTATCCGTGCAGTTAAGCTTGTAGTTTCTACAATTGCTAACGCTGTTATCGAAGGCAGAGAGGGTACTTCCGAAGCTCCCGCTGAAGAGGAAGAAATCGATATCACACTCGAATAATCAATATTCTGTACGAAAGGAATGTTATTAATATGAATTTCACAGCTCAGGACGTTAAAGAATTAAGAGAAAAGACCGGCTGCGGTATGATGGACTGTAAAAAGGCTCTCTCCGAAACAAACGGTGATATGGAAAAAGCGATTGACTTTCTCCGTGAAAAGGGACTTGCTACAGCAGCTAAGAAGTCCGGTAGAATTGCATCCGAGGGTATTGTTAAGGCATACCTTACAGACGATAAGAAAATCGGTGTTCTTGTAGAAGTTAACTCCGAAACAGACTTCGTTGCTAAGAATGATGAATTCCAGGCATTCGTTGAAGCAGTTGCAAAGGTTGTTGTTGAGAAGAATCCTGCTGACGTAGATGCACTCAAGGCTCTCCCCTTCAATGCTGAAGGTACAGTAGGTGACGCTCTTACAGCTCTTATCGCTAAGATTGGCGAAAATATGAACATCAGAAGATTCGCAAGAATTGAAGGTAATGTTTGCTCCTATACACACGGTGGCGGCAGAATCGGTGTTCTTGTAGAAGCTGAGGGCAGCCTTGCTGACGAAGCAGCTTATGAAGCAGCAAGAGATGCAGCAATGCAGATTGCAGCTATCAATCCTCTTTACCTTTCTCAGGAAACTGTTCCTCAGGAAGACATTGAAAAGGAAAAGGGCATCCTTATGGCACAGATTAAGGAAGACCCCAAGAATGCTTCCAAGCCCGATGCAATCATTGAAAAGATGATGGGCGGTAAGATTAATAAGTTCTACGAACAGAACTGCCTTCTTCAGCAGGAATTCGTTAAGGACAACGACCAGAAGGTTGGTAAGTACCTTGAATCCAAGGGTGTTAAGCTTATAAACTTCGTTCGTTTCGAAAAGGGCGAAGGTCTTGAAAAGAAAGAAGAAAACTTCGCAGATGAAGTTGCTTCTATGATGAAGTAATTAAAAGATTGATTCTTTCAAAAAACTCTCCGAAATTTCGGAGAGTTTTTTGTTATTACTATTGAAATAATTTTTCTTTTACTATATAATATAATTAAGAAAATTTTTGTTATCAATTATATTCGAAGGAGAAATGAGATTATGAATTTTTTTGAAGAGCTTGCAAGCTTTGACAGTGAAGTTTCTGCCGCTTGCGGAAGAGAGCTTTCCCGACAGCAGCACAATATTGAGCTTATAGCATCTGAGAACATTGTTTCCAAGGCTGTACTTCTTGCAGCAGGAACAGTTCTTACAAACAAATATGCAGAGGGTTACAGCGGCAAGCGTTACTACGGTGGATGTATCCACGTAGACGAGGTTGAAACAATTGCTATTGAAAGAGCTAAGAAGCTCTTTGGTGCAGAGCATGCCAATGTTCAGCCCCATAGCGGTGCTAATGCAAACCTTGCAGTATTCTTTGCATTTCTTCAGCCCGGCGACACAGTTATGGGTATGAACCTTGCACACGGTGGACATCTTTCCCACGGTTCTCCCGTAAATATCAGCGGTAAGTATTTCAATATCGTTCCCTACGGTGTTGATGATGAAACTGGTAAGATTGATTATGACAAGATGCGCGAAATTGCCCTTGAGTGTAAGCCCAAGCTTATCGTGGCAGGTGCAAGTGCATATTCAAGAACAATTGACTTTGCTAAATTCAGAGAGGTTGCTGATGAAGTTGGCGCAATCCTGATGGTAGATATGGCACACATTGCAGGTCTTGTTGCGGCAGGTCTTCACCCCAGTCCCGTTCCCTATGCAGATGTTGTTACAACTACTACTCACAAGACACTTCGAGGACCCCGTGGCGGTCTTATCCTCTGCAAGGAGCAGTATGCAAAGCAGATTGACAAGGCAGTATTCCCCGGAACACAGGGCGGTCCTCTGATGCATATTATCGCTGCTAAGGCAGTTGCATTTGGTGAAGCACTTACAGATGAGTTTAAGGAATATCAGGCGCAGATTGTAAAGAATGCCAAGGTGCTTTGCGAAGCACTTAAGGAAGAGGGCTTCAATGTGGTTTCCGACGATACTGATAACCACCTGATGCTTATTGACCTATGCCCCTTTGACATTACCGGCAAGGAAATGGAGCATCGTCTTGACGAGGTTCACATTACAGTTAATAAGAATGCTATTCCCAACGATAAGCAGAGTCCTTTCGTTACAAGCGGTATCAGAGTTGGTGCCCCTGCCGTAACATCAAGAGGATTCAAGGAAGAGGAAATGAAGCTTATTGCTAAGTGGATGAAGCTCGTAGCAACAGATTTTGAAGCTAACAAGGAGCAGATTACAAAGGAAGTTATCGCCCTTTGTGAAAAGTATCCTATTTACGAATAAAGCGGATGACAATGTCATCCTTTCGCTAGCGCGGCACTCACCGTGCCAGCCCTTGCAAGGTGTTAAAATCGAGGTACACGCCCCCGATTTTAACGAAATTTATATTAGGTTTCTCTTAATATTCTTGTTTAAAATACGCTATGCAAATTGCATAGCGTACTTTAATTGTATAACGTAAAAAGAGCACGGAATCATCCGTGCTCTTTTTTACATTAGCTTAATTATTGATATAATCAATTACCAAGACCAGGTTTCACTCATACTGGTGATCTGGCTCTCGATAACTGTAATGGCTTCAGCCGCTTTACCTTCAGCTGTAAGAGCAGCTTCAAGAGCAACTTTAGCAACCTCGCCACCGCTTGTTTCGATTACATCAACCATATCAAGAGCTAATGTAACGATTTCGGGTTTATTATACTTTTTCATCATTCATTACCTCCTGAATTATTATTTCTGTACGTAGTATTGACCAAAGTCTTTATCATCGTTAGCCTTCACTGTACCATCAGTGAACAAGAAGATAGCATCTACACTGTTAATTGTAGCAGCCTTAATCTCTCTCTCTACAGAACCATTGGAAAATGCAACACCGAGCGTAACAGAACCAGAGACAATTGTACCGATACCATAGCTTGAAACATCTATAGCATCAGAAAATGCCATTTTTGATTCTGCAGCGCCATTTGGCGTATATTCAATTGCCCAAACCATCTGTTTTGCAGAAACACCTTCGGGAGCATCAACTGTGAATTTTAATGCACATGCATATCCAAGATCAGACTCTGCTGCAACGTCAACAACCTCAGCTTCCTTAGTCTTAGTTATAGTAATTTCTGTAGTAGGCTGAGAAATGGTAAAAGTACCAAGATTTATAGCTGCACCTTTAGAAGAATAACCCACGTATACGTCAACCTCTGTACCGTCAGTTACATCGAGAGGAGCCGTAAAGCTTGCTTCCACATCACCGCCAGCAGTTTCCACAGCTGCCTTCTGGTCAATGTAATGGATAGTTGCGCTAGATGTACCCGCGCCCTTCGGAACGATAAGAAGAGCTACCTGCTCATCTTTTGATGCTCCTGTAACAGTTACATTAACCTGCTTATAATCAGTTGCATCCTGAGTAGCTGTACCCTCAGCTGCAGCAAAAGCAACAGTAGAAAGAGCCATACACATAACTGTTACGAAAGCAATTGCTTTTATGAATTTTTTCATTGTCTTTTTCCTCCTTTTAGATATTAAATTAAATTAAATTAAATCACAAAATTATGTACCGTAGGTAGAGAATCCCCTACCATAATATTTATACAATAAAAGTATACTCTATTCAGGATAAAATTTCAAGTATTTTTTTCCTTTTTTATTTCTAAATTTCTTACAAATTATTTCATTGTATTTTGTACAAATTGTATACATACCTCTTTTATTTATTGAGCTTGCGCCTTGGCTTAAAGGAATATATTATACGTAGTTTCCCTTATTTACAGCGTAAAATAATCTTTCCGCTGACACCGTTTGGTGCATATGCGGTAACTGTTGTAATACCCTTCTGAATAATCTGCACCTTCCCCTCTGCATCCACACGGGCAATGGAGCTGTCCGCACTCTGCCACACGATAAGGTCGGTTGAATCGGAGGGGGTTGTGTACGCTTTCAACTGGTGGCTGTCGCCCACTCTCACCGTAACGTCATTCTTGTTTCCACCCTTTACGCCTACAACAATCTCGGTAATATTGGAGGTGCCGTCAAACACGGGAATAAATTCGCCCGAATTTGTGAAGTAGCCTTCATCTCCCTCCACTATTACGCCGATATGTACATACTTATCCTCCGTACGGGCGGTAACAGTGGTTATTCCTGCACCAATACCTGTAACTGTACCCTCGGGAGAAACTGTTACAATTGAAGTATCACCGGATGTCCAGGCAAGCTGTTCTTCAATAGTCTGTGTTACCTTTATGGTACGGCTTTCATCTATTTTAACACGGATAATATCCTCTTCAACGGAAAGAGTATTCTCTTTCGCGCAGGAACAAAGCACAACAGTCATTGCGACAAGGAGTGCCAATGAAATCAATTTTTTTCTCATTTTCTCATCCTCCTGTTATATAAATCTCCTAATTCTATTATACAGTATTTTAAGTTTTTTTCAACTGTTTTAAGTGATTTTGATTAAAAAATTTCTGTAAAAGTAAAGCTTCCCAAATCATATAGATTCGGGAAGCTTCGCCTATTTGATTCTGAATATCTTTTTTGTAATTCCTGCAAGAAATTTCGGAAGTTTCATTACTACAACTTTCACTGTATTACCTCCCCTTTTCTACATCCGAATCAATGTGCAGCCTAAAATTATAATAAGCGTACCTTCTAAAACTGCAATAAGCCATATTGGTAATACCAATGCAGTAAAAATACCTGCTATGTACGCAAGGGTAAAAAGGCCGCACGGGCGACAAGTCTTCTTTTTCAAAAACTCCTCCCCCTTTCAGTATTATAGTACGAAAAGAGGAGAAGTTTTGTTACATTAATCAAAAAGACTAACCTGTGCACTCTGGGGAATTCCCTTGAAACATCCAAAGCTTTTAAGAAGCTCTATATGAGTTTCACTGACACTTGTACGCTGTTTAAAATCGTCAATAGAGAAGAATTTGCCGTTTTCACGGGCATCAGCTATTGACTGTGCCGCACGATCACCCATTCCTGCGATGCTGTTTAGTGCAGGAAGAATTTTGCCGTTAATATTAAGGTACTTTGTCGGGTGGGACAAATAAATATCAATAGGCATAAACTCTATTCCGCGGGCGTACATTTCATTTACGACTTCCATAATAGTAAGAGTTGCCTTGTCGCGAGCGGAGGGATTTTCCATCTGGCTGAGGTCACGCATTTTTGCAAGGAGATTTTCCCTGCCTGTCGCCATTGTTTCATAGTCAAACGTATCCGCACGCACTGTATAGTACGACTGATAGAATGCAATGGGATAATGCACCTTAAAATACGCAACACGGAGGGACATAGTTACATATGCCGCTGCGTGGGCACGGGGGAACATATACTGAATTTTGTTACAGGATTCTATGTACCACTCTGGAACATTATGCTCACGCATTTCCGCTTCGTCCTCGGGCTTCAGCTTTTTACCCTTTCTGACCTGCTCCATGATTTTAAAGGCACGTTCATCGGGCAGTCCTCGATTTATGAGATAAATCATAATATCGTCACGGCAGCAGATTGCGTTACGCAGTGTACAAGTACCGTTTTGTACAAGGAGCTGTGCGTTGTTTGTCCATACATCCGTACCGTGGGAAAGTCCCGAAATACGGATAAGCTCACCCATTGAGGTGGGTTTTGTATCCACGAGCATCTGACGGACAAATTTTGTACCAAACTCGGGAACGGCAAATGTACCCGTTTCACTGCCTATATCCTCGGGGGTAACGCCAAGTGCCTCTGTACTCAGGAAAAGGCTCATTACCTTTTTATCGTCAAGAGGAATCTCGGTAGGGTCTATTCCCGTAAGGTCCTGAAGCATTCTAATCATAGTGGGGTCGTCGTGACCGAGGATATCAAGCTTCAGCAGGTTTTCGTCAATACTGTGATAGTCAAAGTGCGTGGTTATAATACCGCTTTCCGCTTTCTCGGCAGGATGCTGAATGGGGGTAAACTCGTGTATGTCGTGCCCTTTGGGAAGAACAATAACACCGCCCGGGTGCTGTCCCGTTGTAGTTTTGACGTTCATTACGCCTTGTTTTAGGCGTTCAATCTCGGCAGGATGCACGTTGATACCCTTTGATTCAAAGTACTTACGAACATAGCCATATGCCGTTTTTTCTGCCACGGTACTAACCGTTCCTGCACGGAAAACATAGCCCTTACCGAAGATTTCTTCCGTATATTTATGGGCACTTGCCTGATTTTCGCCCGAGAAGTTAAGGTCAATATCAGGCTGTTTATCACCCTTGAAGCCAAGGAAGGTTTCAAAGGGGATGTTATGTCCGTCTTTCACATATTCTGTTCCGCATACGGGGCAGTTTTTGTCAGGCATATCGTGGCCTGAGTCGTAACACTCTTCTTTTGTAAATTCTACATTTTTACAGTTGGGACAACGATAATGAGGAGGAAGGCTATTTACTTCTGTTATCTGTGCACAGTAAGCAAGAAATGACGAGCCTACACTACCACGCGAGCCAACCACATAGCCCTCTTCACGGGAGTGTTTTACAAGGAGTCTTGCAATGTTGTAGAGGTCGGCATAGCCGTTACCGATAACACTTTTCAGTTCTTTCTGGAGCCTCTCCTCCACCTCTTTCGGCAGGGGATTTCCGTACAGACTTTCTGCCGTTTCACGGGCAATCCGCTCAATATCCTCGGCACTTCCGTCAATTTTTGGAGGGAAGTTGCCCTTTGGTACGGGGCGGATATTTTCAATCATATCGGCAATTTTATTAGTGTTGGTAACAACAATTTCATACGCCTTTTCAGGAGGAAGATAGCTGAATTCATCCAGCATTTCCTGAGTAGTTCTGAAGTAAAGGGGTGCCTGCATATCGGCATCGTCATAGCCCTGACCTGCCTGCAGGATTCGTCTGAATACCTCATCACGCTTGCGAAGGAAATGCACGTCGCCCGTTGCTACAACGGGTTTATTCATTTTTTCACCGAGGGCAATTATCTTTCTGTTAAGGTCGCAAAGTCCCTCTCTGTCCGCCACTGTGCCGTTACGGACAAGATAATCATTGTTCCCTATGGGCTGAACCTCAAGATAGTCATAATAGGATGCAATTTTTTCAACTGTTTCATCATCTTCTCCCGAAAGTATTGCACGGAAAAACTCACCTGCTTCGCAGGCAGAACCTAAGATAAGACCCTCGCGGTGGCTGTCAAGCACATCCCTTGGGATAAGGGGTCTTCTGTGGAAATATTCAAGATTTGACGCACTTATAAGCTTGTAGAGATTTTTCAGTCCTACAAGGTTCTGTGCAAAGATAATTATATGGTATCTCTTGGTTTCACGGGCAAGGGGTGCGCCTGCTTCAATAAGGTAGCCCTCGCATCCGTAGAGAATTTTTATAGTTTCATCAGCGGTATGGAACGCTTCGGGGAATGCCTGTACACAGCCGTGGTCGGTTATGGCAATTGCCTTGTGACCGTATTTCATCGCCTGTTTTACAAGGTCCTTTGCACTTACAACGGCATCCATTGCGGAGGATTTTGTGTGGGCGTGGAGTTCAACACGCTTTTCTCCTGCGTTGTCCGCTTCTTTCGGCATGGAATAAGGGATAATATCCCTTGCCATAACGGTAAGCTCGTGGGAAAAACTATCCATCTCCGCCTTTCCGCGGACTGCGACCGTACCTGTTTTTTTGAGCACGCCCTTGACCTCGTCAGTTGCGGCAATAGGAACAAAGCATTTGCAGGTAAGGGAGCCTGTGTAGTCTGTTATGTAAAAGGAAACAATTGTTTTTTTGATTTTGGGGATTTCCTTGCAGTCAATACCGAAAATGTCTCCGTATATCATACATTGTCCCGTGTAGTTATCAATTTCCTTTATTTCTGTAAAGTCATTCGGGGTAAATGGCTTACCTATAAGAGCACCCTCTGTGGCAAAGGAGACTATTTTCTTCGGTGCTGAATCCACTTTTGGTGCAACAATAGGAGCAAGTGTGGTTTCAACTGTCATTTCGTCTGTGTCAAATACAATTTTCCGCTTTAATCCGAAATTATTTTCCAACAGCAATGCTATTTCACGGTCTACGGATTCATCCTCCATAAGGCTTTGGTTACCGTGTCTGAGGCTGATTTTCACAGTTTCGTCATCTGCTTCTATGATGCAACTGTCAAGGACTGCTCTCCATAGAGGATTCTTTTCACTCAGCACATCCACACAGTAATTAACGCACTCTATCTCACGTGATGAGTTTGCACTGAATTTGATATTTAAATCAAATTCTGCAAGCTCATAGCTCTTTTTCACTTCTTCAATAAATTTTTCTACATCACGGTAATCTGCAATATCGTTGCATATGACATCTGCCGATATACTTCGTTTATTTATATCTGCTTTAATATTCAAAACCTCAGCATTCGCCAGAACATCCGGACAGGATGCGTTCGGAAATGCCGTTTTGAGAGTATAATTTTCCATTATAATTCCTCGATTTCCTTCATCAGCTCATCTGCCGCAATTTCAATGGGAACTTTTCTTAAAGTTTCTCCGTGCTTAAACATCAGTGCTTCGCCTTTTCCGCAGGCTATACCGATGTCAGCTTCCCTTGCTTCTCCCGGGCCGTTAACTGCACAGCCCATAACCGCAACGGTAATATTTTTCTTTACGGTTGCAATTCTTCTGTTCACTTCCTCGGCAACAGGAATCATATCCACCTGACAACGACCGCAGGTAGGACAGCTCACAAGACGGGCTCCATCACGAAGTCCAAGGGATTTCAGGATTTCTATGCCTGCCGTAACCTCTTTCGCAGGAGGTGCTGTCAAAGATACGCGGAGGGTGTCGCCTATTCCGTCAAGGAGCAGGCTTCCTATTCCTATACTGTTTTTTATAATTCCGCCATATTCCGTGCCTGCCTCAGTCACGCCTACATGCAGGGGGTAGCCTATCATTTCTGCAATTTTTCTGTATGCCTCTACGGTGGAGGATACATTGCTGGATTTTATGGAAAGGGCAATATCGTAAAATTTGCAATCCTCCAGAAGTTTAATATGACCTAATGCACTTTCGCAGAGCGCGTCTGGAGTGGGGGCTCCATACTTTTCAAGAAGTTCCTTTTCCAACGAGCCACCGTTAACGCCAATTCGGATGGGGATATTACGGCTTCCGCATTCGTCTGCAACTGCCTTTACACGGTCGGGAGAGCCAATGTTTCCGGGGTTTATGCGGATTTTGTCAACGCCGCCCCTTGCACACTCGATTGCAAGGCGGTAGTCAAAATGAATGTCTGCAACAAGAGGTATATCTACCTGTTTTTTTATTTCCGCTACTGCCTTTGCCGCATCCATATCCAAAACGGCAAGACGCACTATATCACAGCCTGCTTTTTGAAGCTCGTTAATCTGGTTCACGGTCGCGGTTATATCACGGGTGTCAGTGTTGCACATAGACTGCACGCTTATGGGTGCAGTACCGCCTATAAAAACACCACCAACATTTATTTTTTTTGAATTGCGTCTTTTCATAAAATCACCTTTTATATCACGGATAAGACTATTTTACCACAAAAAAAAATCAAGGTAAAGAGCTTTTGCTCTTTACCTTGAAAAAATGTTGGTTTTTATTTTACAATGTAGATTGCTTTTACAACTGGTGTGGAAGCGTCACTTCTTGTAATCATAATTACTTCGCTGGGGTTTTCAACGGATGTATTTATATTATCAAGAAGATTTTCTGCAATAATTTCACTTCCGTCAACTCTGTAAACAACAGTAGAAGAAGTGGTTTTATACGTTAACAACTTATCCACTGCCTGCTTTTGAGCCTCAGTAAAGCTATCTCCCATTGCAGTAGTTGCTTCCATTTCATTTTCAATGCTGTCCTTATAGAAAGCTTCTGCATATTTCATATGAACCTGTCCGACATCAGCAGTGTATGCCTTATAGTACATATTATCGTTATCTCCATCGCTTGCTTTGAGGTATGCACCCTCTGATGCATCAAATACTATTTCAATAGCTATGGTTATGATTCTCTCTTCAGAATCTTTACCATTTCCAATATACCTGATAATATCGCCTTTTTCTATTGCACCGCTGCTGACACAATTTGTTCCTGTAGTCTTAAACTTATCCTCAGAAACTGCAAGTGTCGTCACAGTTGCAGCACCATCAGAATATCCTTCTATAATTTCACCGCCATTACGTACCTTTGTTACAACCATATAAGGTGTCTTACCTGTAAAGGTGTATGCCGGATCATCACCATACATAAGAACTATCGTAGCACTTTTTGAACGCTCACTGGGATCTGCACCCAAAACTTCAATTCTTCTTTTCTTTTCTACTGCAAATGCTGTGGAAGGAGACATAACAGAATACTCTCCAGATGCAGACTTATCAGAAGGCACATATATAACAATAGCTGAACTTGCGTATTTGTATAAAGTTCCGTCTATGGTTACATTATCTTTGGTAGCTTTTACAGAATTATTTACGGCATTGTATACAAGGCTATCATCACTGTTACTTCCTACAGCAGTTGCAAGTTGCGGCGTTCCTGTTGTATCTGCAGATGCAACAGTATCAAGAGCTACAAGCTCTGCCGTTTCACCACTACCAGTAATGTTATACTTTACAGGCTGGTAACATCCGCTCTCCCCGGAGTAAATAAGTTCAGCAATCGCCTCAAGCTTTTCCTTTACCTTATTTTTATCAACGCTAACACCATCAATCTTGACATTCTTCTTCATCTTAACAGTTGAATCTGTTCCATCCTTAAGGATAAGACGTACCTGTTCATCATCTGCACCGATGATATAGCCCGAATTGTATTTAGTGTTTGTTACTGCAGCCTTCTTATCAACTGCTGCAATCTGTCCTGTATAGTCAAGATAATAGCTATAACTTAAATCAATTTTAAATTCTGCAACTCTTTCAGGACTCATTGAATAATCATATGTCAAGTAAATTTCCTTACCGTCCATTACGAGCTTTCTTCTGTCATCAACGTCGCTACCCTCTGTAATTCTGCCGGTCTTTGCACCGCTGGTAACATACATCTTGTTAATTCCGTTACCGCCAACGCTAGGAGATTCAAGAAGGTTAATTACAGTCCATTCATTAAACAGACTTCCTGAAACAGCTTTCTTTACTCCATTTACATAAACTTCAGGTCTAGAAGCTGTTGCTGTGAGGAATTCATAATGATCCTTTCCTTTGTATTTTTTTCCATACTTAAAATAAATTTTTTCTTCATTTGAGTTAAAGCTTTTTCTTTGTACAACGAATACTTCATAGCTTGTAATCTTGGCAACCTTCTGTCCGCCACCCTCAATAAGCTCAATATGTCCGTTTTTAAAAAGTGTAGCAAGATCTGCCTGGGGATAATACTTACCATTATATATCTTGGTATATCCTGCAAGTGAAACGGATTCTTCGTTTTTATTCTTGCCATAATAGTTAATTGAATCGCCGTTTATGCTGATAATATCCTGTTCCTTAATAACAGTACTTGTATTATTACGAGCCTTAATATCTGTAAGTTGCTGATCAATCTTATCATAATATGCCACTACATACTTACCAATAAGGTCTTCAATATCGATTTTGTTTTTAAGGTCTTCAGTAAGCTCGTAAGTACGTCTGTTAGAACCTATGCCGATCATAATTTCTCTCTGGCTAAGGTTAACATCTACTGCATCAAGACCTGTGTAATACGTTCCTGATACAACACCCTTTATTTCCTGGACATTCTGATCCTTTTCTTCCTCTTCTACCTTTTCAAAGGATCCGTCCTCGTTTTCCTTAAGCTCGGGAACATCAAGTGTGTTGCTTGTAAGCACTGCAACAACGCCTCTGTTTGCAGGTTCTGTAATCTGTGTTGTGTAAGCATTTTTGGTAATACCGTGCTTAACTGCAGCTGCAATATATCCTGCCGACCATGTTGCATTGGGATTGGTAATCTTAATCTTATTAAGCTCGCTCTGTGCAACTACCTCGTAGCCCACTGCACAAACAAGCATTTTAACAGCCTGCTCATAGGTTACAGGCTCCCCTGCTCTGAAAGTACCATCCTCAAAACCGTTGATAATTTTAAGATCAACGGCTGCCTTTACGTAGGGACGTGCCCACGCACGTGAACCATCGTTATCCAGGTCAGAAAATCCTGTTAAAGCATCTGCACCAAACTTATCTGCAACGCCTTTCATACGTGTTACAATAGCGGCAAATTCTGCTCTTGTAATCTGATTGTCCGGCTTAAATGTACCATCTTCATATCCTGTAATAATTCCAAAGCCTACAAGCTTATCTACAGCGGTTGAAACATTTTCATTAGTAATATCACTGAAGTTTGCAGCAAATGCCGGGATACCCACAGAAGTAAGTATCATTGCAAGAGCAAGAACTACAGTGATAAGTCTTTTTAAACTTTTCATAATTTTCTCTCCTTTGCATAAAAAATTTCTACTTATACTGCGATTATATTTTACATTGAAATCCTGAATAAGTCAATAGGTTATTATTTATAAATTGTTACAGGCATACCATTATTTTGCATTCTTCTTTTCTGTAAGAATACTGAGTGCTGCTATTCCTGTAATAATGCATAAAACCGCCACAATCTGGGATATTCGGTAACCTCCGATATATAGGCTGTCTGCTCTTAGCCCCTCTATAAAAAATCTTCCCAGTCCGTACCACATCAGGTAGCAATAAAATGTGTATCCGTTAAAGGGCTTTCTCTTGTGTAGAAGGGACAGGATAACAAGTCCTGCAAGATTCCAAAGGGATTCGTAAAGGAAGGTAGGATGAACAGGTCCGCCCCCGTTAATGCTCATTCCCCAGAAATATTTGCAGTAGCCTCCGAATGCCTCCGCATTAACGAAGTTCCCCCACCTGCCTACAAGCTGACCTATTATCAGTCCCAGACAGCAGATATCAAAGATTTTAAGAGTTTCCAGTTTTTTTACTCTGCAGAAAACTATTCCTGTAATTATTGCGCCTATAATCGCCCCGTAAATAGCTATTCCGCCCTCCCAGATTTTAACCACATCTGCAAGGTTGTCCTTGTATTGCTCCCACGAAAAAACGACATAATATGTACGGGCACAGATGACCGATACGGGGAGCGCATATATCAGTAGGTCTGCAATCGTATCGGAAGATACACCTTCCTTCCTTGCTATGTGACAACAGTAAGCAAATGCCAACACTATTCCAAGACCTATAATTATTCCGTACCAGTGTACCTCCCCTATTATGGGGAGAGTGAATGCAACAGGGTCAATTTTAAGGTTTATTCCCAATGCAGGAAATGAAATATTATTCATTTACATCCCTCCCCTTCGGGAAAACTATTGAGGTTGAACATTGCTCTTCCTTAAACAATGTATCAAGTCTTTCTTCCGCCTCTTCAACTGTAACGGTTTCGCATAGCTTGGCATAGTCATAAAGATTTGCACCCTTGTGGTATGCCATCATATATTCGTTGCCGAAATCTTCTACGCTGTCTAAAATCTCCATAAAGTTGCCTGCAAGAACTTTCTTTGCTCTTTCAAAGGCAGCCTTATCTATGCCCTGTTCATTTGCCTTTGCTACTGTTTTAAAGATTTCCGCTTCTATTTTATCAACATTTTCCGCTTCACCGAAGAATGCCGCATAGCCGCAGCTTTGTTCATACTCGTAAAATGGGGAAAAGCTCTTGTTTATTGTTCCCTCGTCATAGAGCTTTTTGTAAAAATCACTGCTTCTTCCGAAAAGGATTCTTAAAACACAGCTTGTAAGAATTTCTCTCTTTAAGATTTCCTCACTGCTTCCGCCTGTTTCAGGGTCCTTGAAGCCTATCATAAACATCGGCATAGGAATATCAAATTTTGCCTCGATACGTCTTTTGTAAACTTTCGTATCTTCTTTTGGGAAAACCTGTGTGATTTCTCCGTGGGGAGAGTCCTGCTTAATGTATTTTTCAACACAGTCCCAGATTTTGTTTTCGTCTACATCACCTACGCAGATAAGAGCCATATTTGACGGATGATAGAATGTATTGTAGCACTTATACAAAAGCTCGGGAGTAGTTCTCATAATATCCTCCACACCGCCTGCAATATTGATTCTGACAGGGTGGTTTTCGTACATTGCCTCCAGACAGTTATACATACAGGTCTGTTCAGCGTCATCCTCATACATTCTGATTTCCTGTGCTATAATACCCTTTTCCTTTTCAACATTTTCCTCGGTAAAGTAGGGTGTCTGCACAAAATCTAAAAGTATTTCAAGATTCTCGTAGAAATAGTCGGTACAGCTGAAAAGATAGTTTGTCACACCAAAGCTTGTGAATGCGTTGGCATTTGCACCGTACTTTGAAAAGTCATTGAACGCATTGCTTCCGTCAGGCTGTTCAAAAACCTTATGCTCGAGAAAATGTGCAATTCCGGGGATAACCTTGGTCGTTTCACTTTCCCCCGGCACTACAAACTCCGTATTTATTGAGCCGTATTTTGTGCTGAACGTTGCATAACTCTTTTTAAAACCTGGTTTCTTAATAAGAATAACCTGAAGACCGCTTTTATGGGTAGCAGAATAAACGGTCTCTTTCAGTGTTTCGTAATATGTTTTTGTAAATTCCATTATTCTGCCTCCTTATCCATATAATAAATTGTATCTATTTTCATACTTTTTGCGGCTGTTATGATTTCATCACGGGTAACAGATGAAATCTTCTCGGTCATTTCCTCTATTGAAACATTGCTCCTGAGAAGAATCTGCATCGTGTAGTATTCCTCCATTGCGGCAACGCTGTCAAGATTGGATTCATATGCCGTGGTAAGATGCTTCTTTGCAAATTCTATTTCTTCATCGGAAAAATCGCCTTTTTCCATAAGGCTCTGCTGATACATAATTTCGTCATAGGCTGTTTTGAAGTTTTCAAACTCCACGCCGCTTCTTACTATCATAATTTCCTTTAAGCGGTCAATCGAGCTTCCCACATAGTAGCAAAGGCTGAGCTTTTCACGGACATTGTTAAAAAGCTTGCTCACGGCACTTCCGCCGAAAATAGAGTTATACACAATTGCGGCAGGATAGTTTTTGTTGATTAGGCCGTCTGTGTTTCTGAAGCCAATGCAAAGCTTACCCTGTGTAACATCAAGTCTGTCTGTTACGGTTTTGATGTCCGAAACTTCTGTAATAACAGTCTCTCTGCATTCGGCACCATCTCTTTCAGAAAGGTTTGATGCAAAGCTTTCTGCAGTTTTTACTGCCTCTTCCTCATCAAAATTACCGCTGAAAATAATATCAATGTTACTTTCTGCAAGGATTTTCTTATAGTGAGCATACAGTTTTTCCGCATTAATTTTCTCAAGGTCGTCAATATAACCCATAGGATTTACACCGTAGGGTTCATTTTTGCACATTTCCTCCTGTAATCTTTGTACACTATACGACCGCTTGTCATTTTTCTGTGACAAAATTGCATCCTTTATATTCTTTTTTTCGAGGGAAACTACATCCTCACTGAAACCTGTTCCCGTTCCCGCATTGAAAATAATATCGGAAAGAAGCTTCATTGCACGGTCAAAATTCCCTTTTATGCCTAAAGAAGCATCACTGACTGACTGTATACCTATCTTTATTATCTGCCGTTCACCGTATTTGGATGCACGTGCAATAAGCCCTCCGCCGTAGAGATTTTCAAGCTCCTCCGAAATTCTCTGTGCATCGGGGAAATTTTTGCTCTGCATTCTCATTACTGCGGCAGTCAAGGTATTATATGTTGACTCCTCCCTTGAAAGAGGGCGGTGTATAAGCACGGTAGCCCTGAAGGCTTTGAATTTCTCGTCCCTTACAGTATAGAGTGTTATGCCTTTTTTTATTTTGGTCTTTATCATATTCCGTTTCCCTTTCCATATATGTAATGCAGGGAAATTCCCTGCGTTTTTTACTTGTTGTTATTATTTTTCTTGTTGCCGTCGGTCATATCATCTACGGCATTTTCCACACCATTGGCTGCATCGTCAACAACATCTGTTGCTCCGTCTACAATGTTGTTGGCACCATTTGCGGCATCGTCAACAATGTTGTCGTCACCGTTTTCATCAATGACACCGTCACCGTCTTGCACCATACCGTTTGGTGTATCAGCTTTGTTGTCGTCTGCGTTGTTGTTTGTGCAGGCTGTGAAAACAACCATAAGAGCTGCTACCATTAAGCAAATAAGTTTGTTCATTTTAAAAATCCTTTCTTTTTCAAGTATATGCCTATTATTTCTCATTTTTTTAGAAATAAACACAAATTTAATAAACAAATTCTTTGCATACGACATAATCTGTTATTGTAGGGCGACCTACTTAATATAGATTATTTTTCAAAATTGAAAGGAGCTACTTTTATGTGCTTTGGAAATAACAACAATGGTTGCGGTTGCGAATGGATTCTCTGGATAATCGTTATCGTAGTTATCCTTAACTGCATCTGCGGCAACAATAATGGTAACGACGGTTGCGGCTGCGGTTGCTAACATTTCGCCGAGGATAATTTTATAACAGCAGGGTGTCACTTTCAGGTGACACCTTGTTTTTAATTATATTCCTTTTTACTAAGCTTTTCTGCAAAAATTTTAAGTGCTTTTCCTCTGTGGCTGATTGAATTTTTTTCTTCGGGTGTAACCTCTGCCAAGGTTTTTTCAAATCTGTCAACATAAAATACAGGGTCATAGCCGAAGCCATTTTCACCCTTTGGCTCGTAATCTATCCTACCCTCACATTCACCCCGTGCAGTTAATACACCCTCATCACCGACAAGGGTTATGACACACACAAAACGGGCTGTTCTTTTTTCGTCGGGGACATCCTTCATATTTTTAAGGAGGAGCTGTACCCTTCCTTTATCGTCATATCCCTCTCCGCCGTAACGTGCACTGTACACACCAGGCTCACCATTTAAGGCATCTACACAAAGTCCGCTGTCGTCAGCAATGGTGGTTATTCCCGTTATATCATATATTGCCTTTGCTTTAAGGTAGGAGTTTTCCTCAAAGGTAGTCCCCGTTTCCTCAACGTCGATATCTACCCCTGCTTCCTCCTGACTTATAATCTCGAAGCCCTTTAAAATCTCCCCGAATTCACGGAGTTTATTTTTATTTTTTGTTGCAGCTATGATTTTCATTTCGTTTCCTCCAGTATTTCTCTGAGTTTTTTTACGAAGCTGTCCGTTTGTTCTCTTGTACGTTTTGACGGGCCTTTCATCCTTCCACCCGCATTACGCACCTTTTTTGCTATAAACCTGCTCATTAAAAGGGAATCAATGTTTGAATCAGTATATTCAAGGCCGTTTTGATTTATAATTCTCGCCCCTCGGGAAAGTCCCATTGCCGCAAGAGCGTAGTCCTGAGTCACGGCAACATCCCCCTTGGAAAGAAGATTCACAAGCTTGAAATCAGCACTGTCATTTCCCTTTTCTACCACGATTGTCTGCGCACCGTCTTTTTCAATTTGGTGGGAGGTATCACAGATTATTATGCACTCTTTTTTATATTCACGGCACAGAGAGACGGTTTCATTTACTACGGGACATCCGTCAGCATCTATAAAAATCTTCATAGTTCTTCCAATTCTATACTAAGCTCTTCCCACTCTGCCATAAGTTTTTCCTGTTCGGCTTCTTTTTCTGAGAGCTTTGCACTTAATTCCGTTATTTTTTCGTAGTCGCTTCCTGCGGAGTTTATTTCATCATTGAGCTTTTCGATTTCTGATTCGCACAGCGAAATTGCTTCCTCTGTACGTTTTATTTTGCCCTCAAGCTTCCTGCGGTTACTTTGAAGCTGTTTTTGTTTTTGATAATCGTTAGGCTCTTTTTTCGTTTTTTCTTCTTTTGGGGTGTTGGAAACCATATTTGCTACAATTTTATTTACATAGTCATCGTAATTCATATTGTAAGAGTTTACCGTTCCGTTTTCAAAAGCAAGGATTTTGTCTGCCATTTTATTTATAAGATAACGGTCATGGCTAATTATAAATACCGTTCCCTCAAAATTGGAAATTGCATCTTCAAGAGCTTCCTTTGAACGGATGTCAAGATGGTTTGTCGGCTCGTCAAGAAGCAGAAAATTTGCTCCTGTAAGCATTATTTCAAGCAGGGAAATCCTTGCCTTTTCTCCGCCTGATAGGGTGTCTGTCATTTTAAAGACATCTTCACCGCGGAACAAAAATGCTGCAAGGGCACTTCGAATCTGTGTCCTGTCCATTTTGGGATATGCGTCCCAAAGCTCACTCTCCACATCCTTGCCGCTGTGTATGTCACTTCTGTCCTGGTCGTAGTAGGCACAGTCTACGTTTGTGCCGAAAAACACGCTGTCTTCTGGAGCTTCAACAGTTCCCTTTATCATTTTATAGAGAGTTGATTTTCCGCATCCGTTAGGTCCTAAAAGGAATACTCTCTCCCCTCTTTTTATTTCAAAATTCACATCACGGAAAAGCTGCTTTTCCCCGTAGGATTTACTGAGTCCTGTAACTTTTAATACGTCGTTTCCGCTTTTCCTTTCGGGGACAAACCGAAACTTTATTTTGGAAGTATCTTCTTCAGGCTTTTCAAGGGTTGCCTCAAGTCTGTCAATGCTTTTCTGCTTATGCTCCGCTGTGCGGATATTTCGTTCTCTGTTCCACCGTTTCTGCTGTTCTATGATACCCTCAATACGTTTTATTTCCGCTATGGTGTTCTCATATTTACGTTCGGCAGCTTTCCTTACCTGCTCCTTTTTTTCAAGGTAGGTGGAATAAGAGCCTGTAAAACAAGTAACCTTTTTCGTTTCAAGCTCCATAGTCATATTTGTAACCTTGTCAAGAAAATATCTGTCGTGGCTGATTACAATAAATGCCTTATTACAGTTTCGTAGAAAGTCCTCTAAAAAGCGTACAGATTCAATGTCAAGATGATTTGTCGGTTCGTCAAGAAGCAAAAAATTTGCTTCGGAAAGGAGCGTTCTCGCAAGTGAAAGACGGGTTTTCTGTCCGCCCGAAAGAGCGTTCATAGGAAGATAAAGCTCA
>JAZOSB010000051.1:0-2611 GCA_045656865.1 Clostridia bacterium
GATTCATTCGGAGCAAGTGTACTGATTGTATTCCCCGACATTATTCCGCTGCCGCAAGTCCATTGAAATGCAGGTATAGCGTAATCACTTACTGTGAAAACATCTTCATAGCTTAAGATGTTGGTGTTTTCTCCGATGCTGACATCAATATTTTCGCTTTTTGCATAACGCCAGAGAATGGCGGCAAGCTGTTCACGTGTCAGTGCGTCTCCGGGAGCAAAGCTGCTTTCCGAACAGCCGTTTACAATTTTTACAGCTGCAGCCCAGCGGATTGCTTCAGCATATGGAGTTTCGGCTGATACATCATCAAATTTCATTGCAAAGTCAGAGGCAGGACTGCCCTCCATATTCCAAAGAGCAACTATTGCTTCTGCTCTTGTTACAGCTTTGTCCTCGTTGTCTGCATTTTCATAGCCGTCCGTAAAAGTAATTCTGTTTACAACATCCTTATATTCTTCACCGATGACACCGTTTAAGTTGTCTGTGATATACCTTTCTAAAACCTCAACATCAAGCATTCCTTCGCTTTCAACGACTTTTGCATCCTTAAACATAGACATTCCGCTTCCAAAATTAAGGATGTAATAGTCCGCAGCCGCCAAAATATACTTTTTGTCAAGTTCAAGTGCTTTATAATTTCCGCTTTCTTTATCCAAAACCTTAACGTCATAAACGCGGTAGTCTCCATCAACTTTAGTGAAAAATCCATTTTCATCAACTTTTATGGATGACGGAATTGATTTGTTAACAGAGAAGGTTATACCTGACATATGCGGAAAAGCACCGTCTTCTTGAGGGTAAGATATCATACTCATTTCAAGCATATCAAGTAGTACCTGTCCCGTAATCTCTGCTGTTACAATGCGATTGTTAAAAGGGAACACCGAGTATATATCATTAAAAGTCATATCGCCCGATTTAATTGGTGCACGCAATCCACCGCCGTTAACATAGGAAACATCTGCATTTGTTACAAAGAAAAGAGCATCGGAGCACAAATTACCAAGATTGGTTTCTGCAGTTCGTACAAGTCTCGTGCCTTCTTCGTTATGAGTAATAAGCTCAACCTTGCTTTCACCGATTTTTCTGTTGCCGAGTTCAGCATAGCTTTCATTTATTTCTGCTATATAAGCATCAACATCTGCATCAGTTTTAGTATAAGTCTCGGTCTTGACAAGTTCTGTGTCAAATTCTCCATTTGCAATAGTAAGCTTACCGATATTCTCAAAACCTGTACCGGTAGATGAAAGCAAAACATCGTCACCGCTTTTATCTTTTACAATCTTTTCTTCAATTACAGAATGGGAATGGGCATCAAGAACCACATCAAGCCCATCGGTATTTTCTATAACATCAGTGACATCATTTAATTCTCCTGACTCATCATATCCGATATGAGAAAGCGCAATTACATAATCTGCACCGGCTTCAGTTGCTTCGTCAATACTTTCCTGTACCAACTCATACAATCTTGATTCGTTAAAGGTGTAGATGATTTCTCCGTTTTCATTTCTGAACTGTGACGGACGTGCTGAGGTAATTGTTTCCGGTGTGATAATACCGATATATGCAATATCAACATCTCCGTATGAAACTATGGTATACGGTTCAAAATATGTTTTTTCCTCGCCAATTTTTGCAAAGTTACAAGATATGTACTTTGTTTCCGACAGTTCATAAAGTTCTGTAAGTCTGGAAATAGTGTAGTCAAATTCGTGATTTCCGGGGGCTATCGCATCATATCCCACAAGGTTCATAAGTTCTACAATGTATTCGCCCTTTGATACAGCTCCAAGTGTTCCGCCCTGGACAAAGTCACCCGAAGATACCACACCTACATATTCGTATTCAGACTTAAGCTCATTTTTCATTGCAGCAAGCTTGGAGTACCCCTCGACTGCACAATGAACATCATTTTCGTATAGAATTACAATGGTTTCAGTATTCTTTGCAAAAACAACGGCATTTAATGAGCATAACACCATACAAATGCAAACAATACAAGATAACAGTCTTTTTTTCATAGTCAAAACCTCTCCTAATAATATTTTATTTTGTTATTTTATCAGACTATCTATGACAAACCTATGACAAATTTAAATTTAAACAAAAAAAATTACGGTCGGATAATTCCGACCGCAAACTGATTTATTAATTTGTTTCAAGCAGCAGAGCGAGAGTATCTTCTGCCCATGAATACTGTGTCATATACTCACCGTGAAACTGAGGCATACCGGTTTTCAAAAAGTTGTGATAATCACAATTGATTCTTGAAGGCTCAATTCTGTAATTGTATCCGTCCTGACAAAAGACGTTTTCTGCACCGACATTTGCAAGTGCTTTTTTCAGGTCTCCGACAAGATGCCTTAAATAATCCATATTTTTAACATCGTCTGTGTTTTCGGGCCACATAATGGCACATATTTGCTTTCCGGTCATCCCGGCGCCGTTTCTGTCAACAAGCACAGCGAAAAGTTCTTTTGCCTTTGTCCGCTTAAAGGTAAGTGCCTCTCCGTTTTTTAAAACCTCGAAATTTCCGAAGCATTTAACATCAAGAAGCGACACATTCGGATTTTTACTCTTGATATGGTCAATTTCTTTTTGAACAGCT
>JAZOSB010000052.1:0-23851 GCA_045656865.1 Clostridia bacterium
ACGCCTACATTCGGCTCAATAGTACAGAAAGGGTAGTTTGCACTTTCTGCACCTGCCTTTGTAATAGCGTTAAAAAGGGTGCTTTTTCCAACGTTGGGAAGTCCTACTATACCTAATTTCATAAAAATTTACATCTCCTTGGTTTTTTCGCGAAAAAACGATAAAAATATATACATTATTATATTACCATAGCCAAGAAGATTTATCAATAAAAATGTTATAAATTGTTGTATCTCGGGGTAAAATATGTATTTTTAAAATAAAAAAACGCATAATGCGTTTTTAAAAAATTTTATTTTTCCTTTTTTATGAGCCATAAAGAAATTAGCAAAAGGATAATCCCCAAAATAATCATCAAGCCTGCAAACCCAAGTTCCTGTGTGTAAAAATCGTGGCGTGTCTGTGCATAGTACATTCCGTATTCAAGGAAATTTTCCCCTGCTTCATACTTCCACAGAACTATATCAAGAAGATAAATAAGTCCCTCAATCAAGCCGTAAATACCAAAAAATAAAAACACAAAATTCATAATTTCTCCTCCGTAAATAAGTGAGTGTAATTAAAAAAGTGCGCCAACCGAAGCCGACGCACTAAAAAACGCAAACTCCGATTTGTTGTCACACAAACTTAATAGGGAGCATATGCTTATCCTAAGTTGGAATTTACGTTTTTTAACGAAATTCAGACTTAGGATAAACTAAAAAAAGGTATAGCATACCCCCAAAATTACACTATTAAGTTCGTGTGACAGACTTATTATACCATCATACGGGTAAAAATACAATATTAATTTTTCTATTTACATAATGTTTACAAAAAAACTATTTAACATTTACTTTTTTATGTTATAATAGGAGCTAAGAGAAAGGCGGTTTTGTTTATGAAAAAAGTACCGACCATACTTATTGCCGATGATGATGCAAATATCTGCGAGCTTGTAAGGCTCTATCTTGAAAAAGAGGGCTTCCAGACAGTTGTGTGTCTTGACGGAAAGAGAGCCATTGAAATCTTCCGCGAGGGGGGAATTGACCTTGCGATACTTGACATAATGATGCCCAAGGCGGACGGCGTTACCGTATGCCGTGAAATCCGTAAAGAGAGTAAAATGCCCGTTATTATGCTGACGGCAAAGGGCGAAACCTTTGACAAGGTTTTGTGCCTTGACCTCGGGGCAGATGATTATATTGTGAAACCCTTTGAGGGGAAAGAGCTTGTTGCCCGTGTGAAAGCGGTGCTGAGAAGAACTCTCCCCGAAGATAACGAGAGCGCGGAAAAAATTGTTTCCCACGAAAACTTAACGGTAAACCTCACCAATTATGAGCTTATCATAAACGGAAACACTATGAATATTCCGCCCAAGGAGCTGGAGCTTCTTTACTACCTTGCGTCACACCCCAACAGAGTTTTTACACGTGAACAGCTTTTGGAGGATGTGTGGGGCTTTGACTACTACGGGGATTCAAGAACGGTGGATGTTCATATTAAGCGTATCCGCGAGAAAATCGAGGGATTGAGCGAAAAATGGGCACTCAAAACCGTGTGGAGCGTAGGATATAAATTTGAGGTGAAGTAAGTGGGGAAATCACTTTTTACAAAAATATTTCTTACACAGATAGCAGGTGCACTTCTGGTGCTCGCACTTGTAATCCCTGCTGTATTTATGATGATAGGCGAATTTTTCATTTCCAATAATAAGGAAGCCATTTTGCAGGATGCAAACCGTGTAGCAACATTGACATCACAGTATGCCGATATTTCGGGTGACGAGCGTACATGGAACTTTTTCAGGCAGGGTATTGAGTTCGTAGGCGGACAGAGCACCGTGCTTGTCACAAATTTTAACGGAGATGTTATTGCGGCTCCCGAAAACACACAGGGTATTAATATTGATAAGATTGACAAAAAATTTATTGAGGTTGTCGAGGGCGGTAAAAGCGTTGTCAGGCTGTATTCAAAAGGGGAAATTTTTAATCAGCAGACGTTGGTTGCAATTGTCCCCATTGAAAAGTATGATGTGATTTCCAAGCAAGGAAAATTCCTCGGTGCGGCAATTGCCGTAAAAAGTATGCCGTATATTCGGGGAATACAGAACAGATTGCTCAGGATTGTTTTGTTGACACAGATTATTGCGTGGATAGTGGCTTTTGTGGTGTCGTCAGGTTTGACAAGCCAGATTATAAAGCCTATAAAAAGGATGCGTACTGCGGCAAAGAGCATTGCCTCAGGTAACTTCAAGGAGAGAATCCCCATAACCTCCTCCGACGAGGTGGGACAGCTTGCGGAAAGCTTTAACTCTATGACACAATCTCTTGAAGAATTTGAGAATATGCGTTCGTCCTTTATTTCCGACGTATCTCACGAGTTAAGAACGCCTATGACTACCATCAGCGGATTTGTAGAGGGTATTCTTGACGGAACAATTCCCGAGGAAAAGAGGGAAAAATACCTTTCCACGGTGCTTGAGGAAACTAAACGCCTTAGCAGGCTTGTGAACGACCTTCTGGAGGCATCACGGCTTGAACAGGGAAAAAACACTGTAAATAAGGAAGATACTGACATAAACAGAATTGTTGCGGAAGCGGCATTTTCCTACGAAAAACAGCTTCTCGATAAAAAGATTGATGTAAACCTTAACCTTGCAGGAAACGAATGCCGTGCAATGGTTGACGGAGATTCTATAAAAAGGGTTATGATAAATCTTATTGATAACGCAATAAAATTCACTCCCGAATGTGGGAAAATCTCTGTGGAAACCAAAACCGAGGGCAAAAAAGTTTATGTCAGCGTACAAAACAGCGGTGACGGAATAGAAAAAGACGACCTCAGGCATATATGGGAGCGTTTTTATAAAACGGACAAAAGCCGAAGTCAGGATAAAAAGGGCGTGGGACTTGGGCTTCATATAGTAAAGACAATCATCACTCAGCACGGCGGAGAAATTTTTGCCGAAAGTGAAGTGGGTGAATATACAAAATTTACTTTTGTGCTTGACACAGACGGTAAAAATAATGTATGATAGCAAAAGACGAGTTCGAAACCATCCTCGTCGCAGAGGAATCCTCTGTAAATCAAAACTAAGGAGAAATGAATAATGCAGAAAAAAACACGATTTTTGACACAAAGTGCACTTATTGCGGCACTTTACGTGGCTCTTACCTATGTTAGTGCAATGCTGGGTATTGCAAGCGGTGTAATTCAGGTAAGGCTTTCGGAAGCACTGACCGTTCTTCCCGCAATGACAGGTGCGGCAGTACCGGGGCTTTTCGCAGGATGCCTTGTGGCAAATTTATTGACGGGTGCATCCTTGTGGGACATAGTATTCGGCTCACTTGCAACACTGTTGGGTGCATTGGGAACACGCTATTTAGGAAGAAAGTGTTTTGCAGCACCGATATTCCCGATTCTTGCAAATACCCTCATAATCCCCTTTGTG
Source organism: Clostridia bacterium (assembly GCA_045656865.1). Lineage (GTDB taxonomy): Bacteria > Bacillota > Clostridia > UMGS1883 > UMGS1883 > UMGS1883. The sequence continues at coordinate 3,434 of JAZOSB010000052.1, forward strand.
CTGAAAATTGCCTACGGAGTGGGCGAGGGGTATTCGTTTTTATTCCTGACAATCTTCCTCGGAGAATTTATCTCTTGCGGAATATTGGGAGTAATGCTTTATAAGGCGCTTGAAAAAACTAAATTATTCAAATAATAAGAAAACCGAGGATTTCAAATCCTCGGTTTTTCTGTTATTTAAGGTTTAACTGTCCCAGACTTGCTTTTCGTAAGTAGTCATTGATAAATCCGTCAAGGTTTCCGTCCATTACGGAGCCGATATTACCAACTTCGTAATTGGTTCGGTGGTCCTTAACCATATTATAAGGATGGAATACATAGGAACGAATCTGGCTTCCCCATGCAATTTCCTTCTGCACACCCTTAATATCCTCAATCTTTTCCTTTTGTTCAGCTTCTGCAAGCTCCATAAGTTTTGCTTTGAGCATCTTCATTGCAGTATCCTTGTTCTGGAACTGACTTCTTTCATTCTGACAGGCAACAACTACGCCCGTGGGAATGGGGGTGATAGGGATAGCGGATCTTGTTTTATTAACGTGCTGTCCGCCTGCCCCGCTTGCACGGTAGGTATCAATTCTGAGGTCATCGGGATTGATGTTGATTTCAATATCGTCTTCAATATCGGGCATTACTTCAACTGATGCAAAGGATGTATGACGGCGACCTGCCGAGTCAAAGGGAGAAATTCGTACAAGACGGTGGATACCCTTTTCACACTTTGCAAAGCCGTATGCATTAAGCCCCTCGATAAGGATACTTGCACCCTTAAGCCCTGCTTCATCACCGTCAAGAATATCAAGTACAGATACCTTGTACCCTCTCGCTTCTGCCCACATCTGGTACATTCTGTAAAGCATCTGACACCAATCCTGCGCCTCTGTTCCGCCTGCACCTGCGTGGAGTGTGATGATGGCATTGCTCTTGTCATAAGGACCTGAAAGAAGTGTTTCAAGCTTCATATTTTCAATATTTTCGGAAAGAGAATTGAAGCCTGTCTGAATTTCTTCAAGAAGTGTTTCATCATCCTCAGCAATAGCAAGCTCAACAAGAGTGGTCATATCCTCCCAATCCGTTTGGAGGGATTTGAAACGGTCAATCTTGCTTGTAAATTCCTTGATTTTCTGGAGTACCTTCTGGCTGTTTTTGATGTCGTTATAGAAATCAGGCTCCAGAGTTTCCTTTTCAAGCTTTGCAATGTTTTCCTTTGCTCCGTCAATGTCAAGAGCGATTCCGAGCTCCTCAATAGGCTTTTCCATTGCCACAAGGTCAAGTCGTATCTGTTCATATTCAACTATCATTTATATCTTCCTTTCGCACGTCTGATACTGTCAGCCGTTTTTGTTCATGCAACAAGCTTTGTACTTTTTACCGCTTCCGCAAGGACACGGGTCGTTTCTGCCGATCTTTTCTTCTGCTTTTTTGGTAACGGGTTTTTTGGAATCAGTACCGTCACCGTGAGAAGCCGTGACAGGTGTTGCCACCATTTCCCTCTGTATCTGCACCTGCGGTCTTACGTGGAAGAGATTTCTCACAGTATCCTCGCAGATAAGTGTATTCATTTCCTCAAACATATCCATTCCCTGGAATTTATATTCCTGAACGGGGTCGTGCTGTCCGTATGCACGGAGGGTAATACCGTTTTTAAGCTGGTCCATATCGTCAATATGGTCCATCCATCTGCGGTCAACACTTCGAAGGAGAATGACTCTCTCAACCTCACGCATATTTTCGCCAAACAGCTCACACTGTTTTTCATATGCGTCCATTGCCATTTTATAAACTTCATCCCTGACGGTTTTGCGGTCAAGGTTATTGTAGTCACGCTTGTCAAAATCAAGGGTGTCGGGCGTGAAGAAAATAGATTCAAAATAATCTATAAGTCCCCTCATATTCCAGTCGTCGGGATATTCAGCGGAGGCGTATGTGGTCATAGCACCGTCAATGACATTTTCAATCATTTTTATGATAGAACCGCTTATATCCTCACCGTCAAGCACCTGACGGCGCTGTTTGTAAATGAGGTTACGCTGTTCGTTCATTACGTCGTCGTACTGAAGAACATATTTTCTGGAAGAAAAGTTCCTGCCCTCAACCTTTTTCTGTGAGCTTTCAATTACGCTTGTCAGCATTCCCTGCTCAATAGGCTCATCCTCAGGCAGACGGAGGGTGGAAATCATTCTTTCGATTCTTTCACCGCCGAAAAGACGCATCAGGTCATCATCAAGTCCGAGGAAGAATCTTGACTTTCCGGGATCGCCCTGTCTTCCGCTTCGTCCGCGGAGCTGATTGTCAATACGGCGTGATTCGTGACGCTCAGTACCAATAATGTAAAGACCGCCAAGCTCCCTTACTTCCTGCGCTTCTTTTTCTATGTCTTCCTTGTGCTTCTTATAAAGCTCGTTATACTTTGCCCTTGCTTCAAGGATTTGTTCATCATCTGTATCGGCAAAACCTGTTGCCTCGGAAATCAGAAAGTCGTCGTAGCCAAGCTTTGCCATTTCCGTTTTTGCAAGGTATTCGGCATTACCGCCAAGCATAATGTCAGTACCACGGCCTGCCATATTGGTAGCAATTGTTACAGCACCCTTTTTACCTGCCTGTGCAACGATAAGTGCTTCCTTATCGTGATACTTTGCATTAAGCACCTGATGCTTAATGCCGCGTGTTTTCAGCACGGCACTAAGCTCCTCCGACTTATCAATTGTGATAGTACCAACCAGAACGGGCTGACCTGTCTGGTGAACTCTCGCAATCTCGTCTGCAATTGCCTTTATCTTACCCCTGTGATTGAGGAAAATCTGGTCGTTTTCATCTTTCCTTGCAAGGGGCTTGTTTGTGGGAATTTCAATAACGTCAAGGGCATATATTCCACGGAATTCCTCTTCCTCCGTCTTTGCAGTACCCGTCATACCGCTGAGCTTCTTGTAAAGACGGAAATAATTCTGGAATGTGATCGTGGCAAGGGTTTTGTTTTCCCTTTCAACCTTTACGTTTTCCTTTGCCTCAATTGCCTGATGAAGTCCGTCGCTGTAACGCCGTCCTATCATAATACGGCCAGTAAATTCGTCAACTATCAGCACTTCACCGTCCTTTACCACATAGTTTACATCCCTGTGCATAATTCCGTGGGCACGCATTGCCTGATTTATATGGTGGGAAAGAGTCATATTCTCAGGGTCGGACAGATTGTCAATATTGAAATGCCGTTCCGCCTTTTCAATACCGCGTTTTGTAAGGTTTACTGTCTTTGCCTTTTCGTCGATTACATAATCTGCATCAAGATTGTCATTTTCCTCTTTGGAATCAAGCTCCTTGAATTTCATTGCAGAAAGTGTGCGGACAAACCTGTCAACGACGGTGTATAACTGTGTGGATTCTTCTCCTGCACCGCTTATGATAAGGGGTGTACGCGCCTCGTCAATCAATATGGAGTCAACCTCGTCCACGATTGCAAAGGCGTGTCCGCGCTGTACCATATTTTCCTTGTAAATAACCATATTGTCACGAAGATAGTCAAAGCCCATCTCGTTATTTGTGCCGTAGGTAATGTCTGCATTGTAAGCTTTTTTCTTTTCCTCAGGCTCCATCTGGCTTACTGCAAGTCCCACGCTGAGTCCTAGAAATCTGTAAAGCTTGCCCATCCACTCGCTGTCACGGCGGGCAAGGTAATCGTTAACGGTTACAATGTGAACACCCTCACCTGTAAGTGCATTAAGGTATGCAGGAAGTGTTGCCACAAGAGTTTTACCCTCACCTGTTTTCATTTCGGCAATTCGTCCCTGATGAAGCACAATACCGCCGATAAGCTGAACAGGGAAGTGACGCATTTCAAGTACACGCCAAGCCGCCTCACGCACTGTTGCAAATGCCTCGGGAAGGATGTCATTAAGGGTTTCTCCGTTTGCCAGCCTTTCTTTAAAAATTTCCGTCTTTCCTTTAAGCTCGCTGTCGGAAAGTGCTTTATATTCTTCCTCATAAGTGAGGATTTTGTCTACTGTAGGTTGAATTTTCTTCAGCTCTCTCTGTGAATATGTGCCAAAGATTTTTTCTAAAATTCCTGCCATGTGTATTCCTCCTTACGGATTCTTAATTTGCTGATCAAAACAATATTTCATAATATTCTACCATAAATAGAGCATAAAATCAAGAACTATAAATAGGAAATTAAATAAAAACGGTGGCGAATTTGTCACCGTTTTTATTAGTAAGGCAAAATTTTATTTCCCCATATATCGAGGATGTAAGCTCTTGATTTTAAAACCTCTGCAAGACGAAAAGAATCCTTTATTCTTTCCCTGAACATAGTTGCACACATTCCCTGATGTGTTTCGTGGTGAAAATCCGTGCCTCCTGTTTTTAAGAGTCGGGGGTTTTCAGAAGCTGCCTTTGAGGCAAAGCCTACTGCAGAATTATGACCGGGATGGAGGTTGAAAACTTCAATCCCGTCAAGCAAATCCGTATTCTGAAGAACACAGTTTTTTCTGAAAGGATGTGCCTGAATAACAAGATTTTTCTCGTTTTTAAACTCTTTGTAAAAGGTTTCGTAATCGGTATAGATAAAATCAAGCATTCTGTAAGCATCATCTTCCGAAACACCATACATAAGATAGTCGTTATCATTTTCCGGAAAACGCATCTCAATACCTAAAATAACATCAAAATCCTGTGATTTACCATATTCTTTTGCTTCGCGGTAGTCTTTCAGAAAATATTCAGCAAAATCCGTGGGATTTTCAAACTTATCCACCAGTTTTGGCTGAAAATGATTGGTTATAACTACGCCGTTATAACCAAGTGTAATATACTTATCCACGACCTCCGCAGGGGGAAAGTCACCGCATGGGCTTACAGGGGAGGTATGAACGTGCAGGTCATACTTGTATTTGTATGCATCCAAGTCTATCATTTAAAACAACCTTTCAAAGTAAAAAACAGCCACTTTGAGTGACTGCTTTTATAATTATTTGTCCATATTGAACTTCTTTCTGAATTTTTCAACACGACCGCCTGTATCAACAAGCTTCTGCTTTCCTGTAAAGAAAGGATGGCACTTAGAACAAATTTCAACGAAAATGTTTTCCTTTGTAGAACCTGTTTCAATTACATTGCCGCATGCACACTTGATAACAGTCTGCTTATAATCGGGATGGATACCTTCTCTCACGACATTCACCTCTTTCCAAAAAAATGAGATATGTTAAAAAATTAAACACCAATTCAGCGAATGCTATTATAACACAAGTTTTTTTAGAATGCAACTGTTTTTTGTAAAACTTTCAAAATATTTTTACAGATTAAAAAAATGCCAAACGGGAAGAAAATTCTTGACAGCAAATATAATTAAATATATAATATATATGTGGTTTTGTAGGCGTAGTATACTCAATATAATGTAGTTACTACAAAAATTACCACTTAATATATATAAGGAGGTGTTACAATGGGAATGGAAATTGCCATTGCTGCTGTAGTTGCAGTAGTTCTTGCAATCATCTCCGGTGCGATTTGTTTTCGACTCGGTATATCTCACAGAAAAAAGATTGCCGAAGCTCAGATAGGCAGTGCAGAAGCAGAAGCGAAAAGAATTGTTGACGAAGCTGTTAAAACGGCTGAAAACAAGAAACGTGAATCACTTCTCAGCGCAAAAGAAGAGATAAATAGAAATCGTAACGAGGCAGAAAGAGAGCTTAAAGAACGCCGCGGCGAAATATCCAGGCAGGAGCGCAGACTACAGCAAAAAGAGGATGCCCTTGATAAAAAAGCGGAGAATATGGAGAAAAAAGAAGAAACATTGAACCGCAAAATCAAGGAAGCAGACGAGGAAAAAGAAAAAATTGCAGGCATTCACAAGGCACAAATTGAACTTTTGGAGCGTCTTTCAGGACTTACCGCTGAAGAGGCTAAGGAATATTTGCTTAAGAATATTGAAGATGAAGTTCGCCACGAAGCTGCAATTATGATTAAGGAAATTGAAACACAGGCTAAAGAAGAAGCCGACAAACGTGCAAAGAACATCATCAGCGCAGGTATTCAGCGTTGTGCTGCTGACCACGTTGCAGAAACAACAGTATCAGTTGTTTCACTTCCCAATGATGAAATGAAGGGAAGAATTATCGGTCGTGAGGGCCGAAACATCAGAACACTTGAAACACTTACGGGTATTGACCTTATTATTGACGATACTCCCGAGGCGGTTATCCTTTCAGGATTTGACCCCATCCGTCGTGAGGTTGCCCGTGTAGCACTTGAAAAACTTATTGTTGACGGCCGTATCCACCCCTCAAGAATTGAGGAAACCGTGGAAAAGGCAAGAAAAGAAGTTGACGCTACAATCAAGCAGGAGGGTGAACAGGCTACATTCGATACGGGTGTACACGGACTTCATCCCGAAATTATTAAGCTTCTTGGTAAGCTTAAATTCAGAACAAGCTACGGACAGAATGTACTTAAACATTCAATCGAGGTTTCCCATGTTGCAGGTATTATGGCAGGGGAGCTTGGTGTGGATGTTGCAACCGCAAAGCGTGCAGGTCTTCTTCACGACCTTGGTAAAGCGGTTGATCACGAAATCGAGGGAAGCCATATTTCCATCGGTGTTGACATTGCTAAAAAGTATAACGAAAACAAGGAAGTTATCCATGCGATAGAAGCACATCACGGTGATGTGGAAGCGAAGACGATTATTGCTTGTCTTGTTCAGGCGGCAGATGCAGTAAGTGCAGCACGCCCCGGTGCAAGAAGAGAAAATATTGAAGCGTACATCAAGAGACTTCAGCAGCTTGAAGAAATTGCAACATCCTTTGCAGGTGTTGAAAAATCTTATGCAATTCAGGCAGGCCGTGAAATCCGTATTATGGTTAAGCCCGAGGAAATCGGTGACGGTGATATGGAATTTGTGGCAAGAGAAATTGTCAAGAAAATCGAAAGCGAGCTTGAATATCCCGGACAGATTAAGATTAATCTTATCCGTGAAACTCGTACAACAGACTACGCAAAATAAAACAAACAAAAAGGGCATTTACAAAATGCCCTTTTGTTTTCCCTTTAGAAAGGAAAAACCATGAATATACTATTTATCGGCGACATAATGGGAAGATGCGGCAGAGATGCAGTATTTGAACTTCTTCCCGAGATTAAAGACGAATATAATATTGACTATACAATCGCTAACGGGGAAAATGCCTCAGGCGGACTCGGTATGAACCGCAGAGGGTACGAGGAGCTTACACGGGCAGGTATAGATTTCTTTACAATGGGAAATCACACCTTTTCCAAAAAAGAGATAATTTCTCTTTTAAATGATGGGGAAAACATTGTTCGTCCTGCAAATCTTCCGGGTGAAAACCCCGGCGATGGTATGGCAATAATCAATATAAACGGCACAAAGCTTGCCATAATTAATTTAATAGGAAGAATCTACATTGATGAAAATAATCTTTCTCCGTTTTTTACAGCGGAGGAGCTTATAGAAAAAGCAAAAGAGAAAACAAACAATATAATAATAGATTTCCACGCGGAAGCAACCAGCGAAAAGGAAGCCCTCGGCTACTATCTTGACGGTAAAGCCACTGCGGTTCTGGGTACACACACCCATATACAGACGGCAGATGAGCGTATTTTACCAAAAGGTACCGCATATATTACTGATGTGGGAAGAACAGGTGCAATCGATGCTGTTCTGGGACTTGATAAAAATGCATCCATTGCCCGTTTTACCCTCCCTGCAGATACAAAAAAGCCCCCCTTCAAGGTTGCAGAGGGGAAAGGTCAGCTTTGTGCAGTAGTGATTAAATTTGATGAGGAAAGCGGCAAGGCGAAGGAGATTATAAGAATATGCAAATCAGGAAGATAGGAAAAATTTCTCTTTACCAAAGCAGTGTTTTTGAAAAGTTTCCAACCCTTATCCACGGATTCACCACCCGAGAGGGAGGAGTGAGCAAGGGGCAGTATGAAAGTCTTTCGTTAAGTCCCTACCGCGGTGATGACATAGAGTGTGTTCATAGGAATGAGGAGATTTTATGTGAAAGTCTTGGCTTTGACTACGGCAGACTTTCCTCCACCAAGCAGGAGCACACTGACAATATAGAAATTATAGATAGGAGCAATATCGGTATAGGTGTACACTCCCCTTGGGGAAAGGGTGTAGATGCCGTAATAACACAGGAGAAAAATGTTCCCATTCTATGTTACAGTGCCGACTGTGTACCTGTTATTATGTATGCATCCGATATTGAGGCAGTTGCAGCCATCCATTCAGGATGGAAAGGAACTGTAATGAAAATTGCGGAGAAAACTGTGGAAAAGCTTACAGAAATGGGTGCAAACCCCGAAAACATCTATGCGGCAATCGGGCCCTGTATAGGGAAATGCTGTTACGAGGTCAGCGAGGATGTCGCACTAAGGTTTGATGAAAAATATTATACCGCCAAGGGAAACGGAAAATATATGCTTGACCTCGAGCAGGTCAACTTTGACCTTATAAACCGTGCAGGAGTTGTAAAGGAAAACATTTCTGAATCGGGTATATGTACAAGATGCCGCAATGAACTCTTTTTCTCCCACCGTGGACAAGGGGGTACAAGCGGTACTCTCGGGGGAATAATTTATATGAAGGAATAAATTGTATGAAAAAATCAAAATTAATTTTAATACTGTTGGCAGTTGTGATGATATTTACCTCTTGCGGAGGAAATGGAGGAACCGGCTCAACTGATAATGGCAAGGGCGGAGTTATAACCTTGCAGATGAGAGAGTGCGACTCCTTTAATCCGCTTACCGTAACGCACCACAGCTCCCGTGATGTTCTTTCACTTTGCTACGAACCTCTTTTCAGGGTAAATGACACGATAGAGGCGGAGGGAGTCCTCGCTCAAAGTATTGACATTTCTGACGACTGTATGACGGCAATCATAAACCTTAAGGATTCTGTGCTTTGGCACGACGGAATAAAGTTTACGAGCAATGATGTTATCCATACAATGAGTCTTTTAAAGGACAATCCAAATTGGGAGTACAGCGACTGTGTAAAATACATTGACTCGGCCGTTGCAATTGATGCGCTTTCTCTGAAAATTAACTTGACAAAGCCCTACGGACAGATAGCCCATTCTCTTATATTTCCCATAGTGCCGTACACAAACGGAGAGCTTGATTCAAAAATCGTGGGAACAGGTGCGTATATGTTTTCAGCATATACTCCGTCTACAGTATTGGAGCTTGTAAAAAATACAAGCTGGCACGGCGGAGAAGCAATCTGTAAAAAAATCAACATTAGCATAATCCGTGACAATAATGCGGCAACAACTGCTTTTAATACGGGCTTGCTCAGTGCAGTTACCGACAATTCCTTTGACCTTGAAAATAACACGCCACGAATAAATACAAAACCTCATTCGTACCCCACGTCGGAATTTGAGTATATGGCTCTCAACCACAACAGCGGAGTTTTTGTGTCGCAGGCTGTCCGTTGTGCAGTATCCTATGCAATAGACCGCAGCGATATTGTGAAAAACTGCTATCAGAATGAAGCCGTGGCGGTAAATGCCCCGATTCACCCCTCGGCACAGAATGTAACGGAATCATCAATCTTGTCACAGTACAGCCTCGTAAATGCAAGTGAAATGCTGTTCCTTGAGGGATATACCCTTGATGAAAATACACGCCTTTTAAAAGACGGAAACGGAAATGTACTTTCATTTTCAATTCTTGTGAATGAGGAGAACCTGCCAAGAACGAAAACGGCAGAGGTGCTTGCAAAACATCTTTTTGCCGCAGGTATTGATGTAAGAGTAGTATCTCTCCCATTTGACGAATATCTTGAAAGAATTAAAAACGGTGAGTTTGACGCATATTTGGGCGGTGCAAGGCTTCGTAATTTTTACGATTTTGAAGCCTTGCTCAGAGAGGGTGGCAGCCTCAATAATTATGGTTACAATAGCGAATTTATGGACCTTGCGTTAAATGCCATAAATTCATCACGGGGAAATGACAGCCTGAGCGATGCCCTGTTCAATTTTGAGGAGGTATTTCTGCGTGAACAGCCCATACTGGGACTGGTTTTCAGAAACAGAGTTCTCCTGACCTCGGAAAACATAAAAGGTGAAATAACAACTGGTGTAAACACACCTTATAAAAACATTCATAGCTGGTCTGTAAATTAACAAAAAACACCTCTCTGTAATAATATATAGAGAGGTGTTTTCATTATGAATATAGAAAGAATACTGATTATCGGCGGAGATTCCCGTATAAATTATTTGTCGCAGGGACTTATGGAGGATGGCTTCAAGGTAAAAACATTTGACGGCAGCGAACCGCTTAAAACGGCGGTAGAGGAGTGCGATGCAGTAGTGCTGGGACTTCCCTGCAGCCGCGATGACAAGACTGTCGATGCACCGGACCTTTCTGAAAGCATTCTTCTTAAAGATTTGTTTCATATAATGGGGAAAAATAAGCTTCTTCTTGCGGGGAAAATGTCACAAGGTACAAAGGCAGTTGCAGACGTATTCGGCGTAAAATGGGTGGATTATTTTATGCGTGAGGAGCTGGAAATTTTAAATGCAGTTCCCACTTGCGAGGGTGCATTGCAAATAGCTATGGAGGAGCTTCCGATAACATTATTCGGCTGTGATGCAGTGGTAACGGGATTTGGTAAAGTGGCACAGCCTATCGTTTTCGCACTTCGTGCTTTGGGGGCAAATGTAACAGTATGTGCAAGAAAACCCTCCGCCCGTGCAAAGGCAAGGACTTTCGGTGCAGATGCGGTGGATTTTTCTTCTCTCAAGGACAGTATGGGTAAAGCTCACCTTGTTATAAATACCGTTCCGCAATTAGTGATTGGAAGACGTGAACTTATTGCAGCAAAAAATGCCCTTATTATAGACCTTGCATCAAAACCAGGCGGGGTGGATATGGAAGCGGCAAAGGACCTTGGAGTTAAGGTCATCTGGGCATTGGGACTTCCGGGGAAGGTAGCACCTGTCACAGCAGGAAATATCATAAAAGAAACCATCTGCAATATCTTGGGTGAGTTAGGTGAATAATATATGGATGCATCAAAAATTCGGTTAGGATTTGCATTTACCGGCTCGTTTTGCACAATGAGAAAAGTCACCGATATTATGAAAACTGTAAAAGAGGCGGGCTACGATATTTTTCCCATAATGAGTGAAACAGTTTACTCTACCGATACGCGCTTCGGTAAATGTAATGACTATATAACTGAAATTGAAGATATATGCGGCAGAAAAATCATTGCAAGTGTAACGGCGGCAGAGCCTATCGGCCCGAAAAAGCTGATAGATGCTCTCGTAATAGCCCCCTGTACAGGGAATACTCTGGGGAAGCTTGCAAACGGAATCTATGACGGGTGTGTTCCTCTCGCGGCAAAGGCAAACCTCAGAAATAACCGTCCCGTCATAATTGCACCGTCTACCAATGACGGACTCAGTGCTTCTGCAAAAAACATAGGAACATTATTGAATACAAAAAATATTTTCTTCGTACCTTTCGGGCAGGATGACCCCTTTGACAAGAATAATTCCCTTGTTGCTAAGTGGGAATATCTTCTTCCTGCTGTGGAAAGTGCACTTGAGGGGAAACAATTACAACCGATTATAATGTGAAATATAAACGACACACTTTGGGGAATGTCCCCAAAGTGTGCCTTTTTTGGTACTTTATTTTACCGTAAATTTTTTTGTTACAGTTGTAGTGCCTGATAAGTTTTTTGCGGTTATTTTAAGTGTGTATGTGCCTTTGCTCAATTTATCAAAACACAACTGGTTATTAACGTTTGAATACCTTATATTAAAGCTTGAAGAGGTTGTACTTTGCTTCGTAGAGGATTGTACAGTTTTCCCTTTTGAGTTAATAATATAACCTCTAACTTCTGTTGAAGAGCCATTAGCATTTATTGAACCACGGAGTCCATATATGGAGCCTTTTTTAATACTTGAGGGATAACTGGTAAGATTTATTATGGGCTTTTTGCCTGTAACTGTAAACTTCTCTTCAAAATTGGCAGTACCTTTTTTGTTTTTTGCAGTTATCTTTAATGTATATGTACCTTCGCTAAGTTTATCAAAACATAACTGGTTATTAACGTTTGAATACCTTATATCAAAACTTGAAGAAGTGGTGTTTTGAACTTTTGAAGATTGTACAGTTTTTCCTTTTGAGTCTAAGATATACCCTCTTACTTCTGAAGAAGCTCCATTTGCATTTACTGAACCTCTGAGTCCGTAACTAGAACCCTTCTTTATGCTTGTAGGATAACTTGTCATGTTAATTTTGGGCTTTGTTGGAGGGTTTTTTTCTTCGCCTATAGAATTCGTAAGTGCTTTTCCGCCTTGCCAACCCCAACCTCTATATGAATATCCACAATTAATAACATAATCTATTGTTGTTTTTTGAACTTTTGAACTCCACACATGAACAATTCTATTATCTCCTACATACAATCCTACATGTCCGGCTATTTGACCGCAGTAACTATCAGTAATGCTAGGACCCCCAAAATAAACAGCAGCACCGAGGGGAATATTGTTTCTGGATGTGGATACCCCATAGTTTTGCCATGCTTTTGTTGCACAACAAGATGTTTTTGTGTTTTTTACGCCAAGACAGTTGTTTAGGCTTTGATATACAAATGCCTGGCATGAATTCTTTCTGGATGTCTGCCCGACCATTCCATTAAGATAGTTAACAAGTTTTGTTTGTTCCGATGTGGCAGCGGAAACAGGCACAACAAAAACGCTTGCAATCAGCATAACTGCCAACACTAACGATAAAAGTTTTTTCATAAAAATAACTCCTTTACAAATGATTTACCTACATCTTACTCTTAAAATCATTAATTGTCAACACAAAATAAAGATTTTAGTTAATATTTTAAGATTATATCTTCTGTTTATAGGTTTGATATAGTGGTAAACTAAAATAAAGGTAGGTGTTAATGTTTTGAACTATAAATTTCTTGGGGAGCAGATAAGAAAACAAAGAAAAATTAAAAAATATACTTTAGAACAGTTTGCTGAAATATTGGATGTTTCTACAACTTTTATTGGGCAAATAGAAAGAGCAAAAGGAGTTCCTTCCTTGGAAACTCTTGTTAAAATTGCCAATGCGCTCGAAATTTCAGTAGATAGCTTGTTGTTTGAAAATTTGAATAATAAGTCCGGAGATGCTTATTTTATAAAAGAAATTACAGAGCTTACAGAAACATTTACACCACGAGAGAAAAATTTAGTTTTGAAAAGTATAGAACTGTTAAAAGAATTTAAGGACAATGTTCGATAAAGAGCATTGTCTTTTTGTTATAAAAAGATAACTACACATTAAACGACACACTTTGGGAACCATACCCAAAGTGTGTCGTTTGCTGCATATAATACTATTTTATTTCTTGTTCCAGTTTTTTAAACTCCGGCGTATCAAAAAATTCTGTTATGGAGATTCCAAATCCATCACAAAGCATTTTTATTGTTACAACACCGGGATTCTGGCTTTTCCCGTAAAGTATATTCTTTAAGGTAGAGGCAGGTATACCCGATTTTGTAGCCAGCTTATTGATTGTAATGCTATGCTCTTTACATAAAGATAATATTCGGTTTTTCACAACTGTATAAGTATCCATAAGTCACCTCAAAAATAATCATAGGCTAATTATAGCTTATTTTTCTTGACAAAGTAGGCTATATATGATACTATATTAACGAGGATGTTGCGACACAAACTTTTGAAAAAGGATGAGGAATCAATTTGAGATTTCGCATCCTTTTTTGCTTTTGACATAAAAACCTTGATTATATAGGTAACTTGTGCTAAAATTATACGGTATTTTTAAAATAAAGGCTTGACTTTATCACTTTACCGTGGTAAAATGCTAAAGTGAAATTAAAAGAACAACGAGGAATGAACCGAAATGACACTTAATGACAACATATTAAAAACCGAAGAAAGGATTACCTTTGCACTCCGCTCGCTCTATCACCAAAGCGGATACACTCCCTTTAAAATGAGCAGATTTGAGGAGTACGATATGTATGTCCGCAACAAAAATTTTGTGGGCAGCGGAAACATCGTTACATTCACCGACCTTGGCGGCAGACTCCTTGCCCTAAAGCCTGATGTAACCCTTTCTATTATAAAGAATTACAAGCCAATCCAGGGGAGTGTCAGCAAGGTTTACTATAACGAGAATGTTTACCGTCCCGACAAGGCAACCCACGAAATCAAGGAAATTATGCAGTCGGGTATCGAGTGTATGGGTGACATTACAGAGCTTGACCAGTGCGAGGTTATTGCCCTTGCTATAAAGAGTCTTGAAACTGTAAGCGCTAACTACATTCTTGACATTTCCTCCGTAGGTATTATCAAGGGGCTTCTCAGTGCCGCAGGTGTGGAGGGTAGCGTGGAAAAAAGCATTATTGCACTCCTTTGCGACAAAAACAGCTTTGCACTCCGCACTCTTTGTGAGGAAAACGGCATAGGAAGTGCAATAACCGATATTGCCGTAAGTCTTTGTGAAATTTCGGGCAAGGCAACCGAGGTTATTGATTCCATTGAAAAGCTTTGCATAAACCGTGAAATGATGGATTCTGCCGCAGAGCTTAAATCCATTGTAAAGGCTCTTGCAGACTGCAACTTGGCGGATAATATCTATATCGACTTTTCAATAATTGGTGATACAAAATACTACAACGGTGTTGTTTTCCGCGGTTATGTGGATAAGCTTCCCAAGAGTATTCTTGCAGGCGGCAGATACGACAATCTTCTCCGCGGTATGGGAAAGACGGGCGGAGCAATCGGCTTTGCCGTATATTCTGATATGCTCGAGAGAATAGACAGCACAAACAAAGAGTACGATTGTGATGTGCTTCTTATATATGAAGAAACTGCTGATTTTTTCGATGTAAAAAAAGTGGCTGACGAGCTTAAGAAAAGCGAAAAAACAGTAAATGTACAGAAAAAGGATGCAGGAGTAATCCGCTACAAGGAGCTTCTCAAGGTTATGAAAGGTGGCGAAACCGTAAATGGATAAGCTTTTAAATATAGCTCTTCCCAAAGGAAGACTCGGCGAAAAGGTTTACGACATATTTGAAAAAGCAGGCTACGGTTGTCCCTCCATTCATGAAAATAACCGCAAGCTTATTTTTGAAAACGAAGAAACAGGCGTAAGATACTTCTGGGTAAAGCCCTCTGATGTTGCTATCTATGTAGAACGCGGCGCGGCGGATATTGGTGTGGCAGGAAAGGATATTCTTCTTGAGTACAGCCCCGATGTGTATGAGCTTTGCGATTTGCAGATGGGAAAATGCCGTATGGCGGTTGCTGCAAAGGATGACTTTTTTGACAATCCCGAGCGTACTTTACGCGTTGCAACAAAATTCCCCAATATAACAAAGAAATATTATAGCACATTAAGCCGTGAAATTGACATTATAAAGCTTAACGGCTCAATCGAGATTGCCCCCATTTTAGGGCTTTCCGATGTTATTGTGGATATAGTGGAAACGGGAACAACCCTTAAGGAGAACAATCTCCGTCCCTATGAAACGATAGTTCCCATCAGCGCACGCCTTATTTCAAACAAGGTCAGCTACAAATTCAAAAATGATGTAATTTCAAAAATTGCATCAGCTATAGAGTCTTATGTAAAAGAGCAGTGAGGAAAAAGCAATGATTAAAATATACAACTACGAGGAAATCAGCATAGACGAAATATTTGCCCGTGATATTGAAGATACCTCTTCAATTGAGAAAACCGTTTCGGAAATTATTGAAAATGTCCGCAAAAACGGTGATAAGGCACTTTTTGAATATGCAGATAAATTTGACGGCGGAGCACCCGAAAGCCTCCTTGTGACAGACGAAGAATATGAAGAGGCTATGAAAGAGGTTTCTCCCGAGCTTATAGAAATTCTCAAAAAAGCGGCAGTTAATATAGAAAACTTTCACCGCCGTCAGGTGCGTCAGAGCTTTATCATAAGCGAAAACGAGGGCGTAGTGGTGGGACAGAAGATTATCCCCATTGAAAAGGCAGGTCTTTATGTTCCGGGCGGTACTGCGGCATATCCGTCAAGCGTACTTATGAACTGTATTCCTGCAAAAATTGCAGGCTGCAGTGAGATTGTAATTACAACTCCTGCCAAGGGCGGCAAGGTTAACCCCGTAATTCTTGCGGCAGCAAAAATCGGCGGTGTAAGCAAAGTATTCAAAACAGGCGGTGCGCAGGCTATTGCAGCGCTTGCCTATGGTACGGAAACCATTCCCAAGGTTGACAAGATTGTAGGGCCGGGTAACGCATTTGTTGCCGAGGCAAAGAAGCAGGTTTTCGGCAAGGTTTCAATCGATATGATTGCAGGTCCCAGCGAAATTTTGGTTATCGCTGACGGAAAGAGCAACCCCGTATTCGTTGCGGCAGACCTTCTTTCTCAGGCGGAACACGACAAGATGGCAAGTGCGGTTTTAGTTACTGAAAGCCGTGAGCTTGCAGAGAAAGTCTCTGCAGAGCTTGAAAGACAGATTCCCCTCTTAAGCCGTGCGGAAATTGCCCGTGCATCAATAGATGACAACGGAAAAATCATCATAGTCAAGGATATAGAAACAGCGGTAAACGCTTCCAACGAGATTGCTCCCGAGCATCTTGAACTTTGTATGGATAACCCCTTTGACTATCTTGACCGTGTGAAGCACGCAGGAAGCATTTTTATGGGTAGATATTGCCCCGAGGCTCTCGGTGACTATTTTGCAGGTCCCAACCATACGCTTCCCACAAGCGGTACTGCAAGATTTTCAAGCCCTCTTTCCGTGGATGATTTCATTAAGAAAACACAGTACACATACTATACGGAAAACGCACTTAAAAAGGTAAGCGATGACATTTATAAATTTGCTATGGCAGAGGGTTTAGAGGCTCATGCTAAAAGTGCTGTCAGTCGATTTCAAGAAAAGGAAAATTCCAATGAGTAAATTTTTCAGCCAAAAACACAGTAAACTTATTCCATACACCCCAGGTGAACAGCCACGGGATATGAAGTATATAAAACTTAATACCAACGAATCACCCTATCCGCCCTCACAAAAAGCGATAGAGGAAGCATCAAGAGAGGCGGAGCTTTTAAGGCTCTACCCCGACCCCGAATGTACATCTCTCAGGGAAGATATTGCTTCGTTCTACGGAGTTAAAAAGGAGAATGTAATTCCCTCTAACGGCTCCGACGAAATACTGAATTTTGCATTTATGGCATACGGCGATGACTCTCATCCCTTTGTATTTCCTGACATAACCTACGGATTTTACAATGTCTTTGCAGAGGTCAATAACATCCCCTACGAGGAAATTCCCCTTGAAGAGGATTTTACCATTGATTTTGACAAATACTACGGTATTAACAAAAACATTGTGATTGCAAATCCCAATGCCCCAACGGGAATTTTTGCCCCGCTTTCGGAAATTGAAAGGGTGGTTAAAACAAACCCCGACAATATTGTGATAGTTGACGAGGCATATGTGGACTTCGGCGGAGAAACGGCAATTCCCCTTACGAAAAAATATTCCAATCTTATCGTTGTGCAGACATTTTCCAAGTCCCGCAGTATGGCAGGTGCCAGGCTTGGCTTCTGCGTTGCGTGTGAGGAACTGTGTCAGGACCTTAACACAATTCGATACAGCGTAAACCCCTACAACATCAACCGTATGACAATGGCGGCAGGAAGTGCGGCAATAAACGACAAAGAATATTTCGACAAAAACAGATTTGAGATAATCAAAACACGTGAAAAGGTGGAAAAGGAGCTTACGGCTCTCGGCTTCACGGTGCTTCCGTCAAAGGCAAACTTCCTCTTTGCAAAAAGTGATAAAATCAGTGGGGACGAGTTTTACAGAAAGCTTCGCGAAAACGGAATTTTGGTACGCCATTTCACAGCGGAGCGAATTTCGGACTTTAACCGAATCACTATCGGCACTCCCGAGGATATGGAAATATTCATAAACACAGTAAAAGGATTGATATTATGAGAAATTCTACAATTAACAGAAAAACAGGCGAAACTGATATTAAGCTCAACCTCACCCTTGATGTGTGTGAAAAGGGTGTAATAAAAACAGGCTGCGGTTTCCTAGACCATATGCTGGAGCTTTTTGCAAAACACGGTAGATTCACCCTTTCCGTGCTTTGTCAGGGTGACACGCACGTTGACTATCACCACACAGTCGAGGATATCGGTATTGCCCTCGGTCAGGCTTTTTCCGAGGCTCTCGGTGACTGCAAGGGTATCACCCGTTACGGTGATATAATTCTTCCTATGGATGAATCACTCATTATGGTGGCAGTTGACATTTCAGGCAGAGGCGGTCTTTATTTCAATATGGATATTCCCTCACAGAAGGTCGGCGATTTTGATACGGAGCTTGTGCACGAGTTTTTTGAAGCATTTGCCAAGAAAGCAAACCTTACACTCCACATAAGACAGCTTGCAGGTACAAACTCCCACCACATTATAGAGGGTGCATTTAAGGCTGTTGCACGTGTTATGCGTAAGGCAGCAAAAATTGATGCGGAGGCAGGGGACGAAATTCCGTCTACCAAGGGTGTATTATGATAGCAATTACTGACTACGGTGTAGGAAATCTGTTTTCCATAAAAAGCTCCCTTGACGTTATCGGTGCAGAAAGCGTTGTCACAAGTGACGCGGATGTTCTTCGCAGTGCCGACAAGATAATTCTCCCGGGTGTGGGGGCATTCCGTGATGCAAGGAAAAAGCTTTCGGAAAGCGGACTTGACAAGGTTATAATTGAGGAAGCACAGATAGGCAAGCCGATACTTGGCATCTGCCTTGGTATGCAGCTTCTTTTTGACAAGAGCTATGAGTACGGCGAGTATGACGGTCTGGGACTTATAAAGGGTAAAATACGCCCCATTGCTGATGTTATTGGCGAGGGACTCAGTATTCCGCATATTGGCTGGAATCCCCTCATATTCAAAAAAGAGTCACCTCTTTTTAAATATCTTAAAGACGGTGACTGCGTGTATTTTGTGCATTCTTACTATGCGGCAGACTGCGAGGAAAGTGTAACCGCAACTGCCCAGTACGGTGCAGAGCTTACCGCATCGGCTGAAAAAGGCAATGTTTTTGGCTGTCAGTTCCATCCCGAAAAAAGCGGTAAGGCAGGCTTAAGCATTCTCAAAGCTTTTTCAGAGATGTAAAAAGGAAAGGACTTAAAAAATGTTAATTTTCCCGGCGATAGATTTATATGATAAAAAAGCAGTACGCCTTTTTAAAGGTGACTATAATCAGATGACGGTTTACAGTAAAAACCCTCTTGAAGTTGCAAAGGGCTTCAAGGCGGCAGGTGCAGAGTATATACATATGGTTGATTTGGAGGGCGCAAAGGACGGCACAACCCCCAATTTTGACATTGTGGCATCCGTTGCAAAGGAAAGTGGACTCAAGGTAGAAATCGGCGGAGGAATCAGAAATGAGGAAACCGTGAAAAAGTATATTGATGCAGGCGTAATGCGTATTATCCTCGGTACAGCGGCACTTAATGACCGTCTGTTCCTTGAATCTGTATGCAAAAAATATGGTGACAAAATTGCCGTTGGTGCCGACCTCAAGGACGGTCAGGTTGCGGTAAAGGGCTGGCTTGAAACAAGCAATGTTTCGGGAATGGACTTCCTTGCTGAAATGGAAAGCCTCGGCGTAAAAACAGTTATTTGCACCGATATTTCCCGTGACGGAGCAATGCGAGGTACAAACCGTGAACTTTACAAAGAACTGTCCAAAAAATTCTCTATGGACATTGTTGCATCGGGCGGTGTGTCAACCCTTGACGATATAAAGGCACTCCGCGAAATGGACCTTTATGGTGCAATTGTGGGCAAGGCTATTTACACGGGAGATATTGACCTTAGTGAAGCAATCGAGGTGGCAAAATGATTACAAAAAGAATTATACCCTGCCTTGATGTCAAAAACGGCAGAGTTGTAAAGGGCGTGAATTTTGAGGGGCTTTCCGACGTTTCCTCACCCGTAGAGCTTGCAAAAATGTACTGGGAGCAGGGAGCAGACGAGCTTGTTTTTTACGATATTACGGCATCTTTTGAGGGGAGAAAGCTCTTTACCGACGTTCTTCGTGAGGTAGCTTCCACAATATTTATCCCCCTTACGGTAGGTGGCGGAATAAATACGGTCGAGGATTTTGACCGTGTGCTTAAATGCGGTGCTGACAAGGTCAGCGTTAATTCGGGTGCAATCCGTAACCCCGATTTAAACAACGAAGCGGCACAGATTTACGGAAATCAGTGCGTTGTACTTTCCGTTGACGTGAAGCGTGTAAATAATGAATTTCACGTGTTTGCCAAGGGTGGCAGAGAGGACACGGGAATTGAAGCCATTGAATGGATAAAGAGCGG
>JAZOSB010000053.1:0-78659 GCA_045656865.1 Clostridia bacterium
TTGTAGTTAACACCGGTGTAGAAAAGTATTCTTTCTGTTGTTGTAGTTTTACCGGCATCGATGTGAGCCATGATACCGATATTTCTGGTTTTCTGCAGTGAATATTCTCTAGCCATAATATCCTCCTTAAACTAAATAACAGAAAGTTACTATTACCAACGATAATGAGCAAATGCCTTGTTAGCTTCTGCCATCTTGTGAGTATCTTCTCTCTTCTTTACAGCGGAACCAAGGTTGTTTGTAGCATCCATGATTTCACCTGCAAGACGCTCAGCCATAGTTCTTTCATTTCTTGCTCTTGAGTAAGTTGTAAGCCAACGAAGACCAAGTGTCTGTCTTCTTTCGGGACGAACTTCCATGGGAACCTGATAGGTTGCACCACCGACACGTCTAGCCTTAACTTCAAGAACGGGCATAATGTTATCCATAGCTTCGCGGAAAACTTCAACAGGCTCTTTACCTGTCTTCTCCTGAATGATTTCGAAAGCACCGTACACAATCTTCTGTGCAGTACCCTTCTTACCATCAAGCATGATATTGTTAATAAGGCGAGTAACTACCTTATCATTGTATACCGGATCCGGTAATACATCTCTTTTGGGAATAAAACCTCTTCTTGGCACTATTCTTCCCTCCTTCATAAAATTTTGAATTCATAGGTACTCTGCGGTAACATACCGCCGTAAGCGCAACGACAAATATATAATAAATCCGTACGTCACACTGTTTGTGCGTTCCTCGCACGGAAAAAATTACTTCTTCGGTCTCTTTGCACCGTACTTGGATCTTGACTGGAGTCTACCGTTAACACCTGCAGTATCAAGAGTACCGCGGATGATGTGGTAACGAACACCGGGAAGGTCCTTTACTCTACCGCCACGGATAAGAACAACGCTATGCTCCTGAAGGTTGTGACCTACACCAGGAATGTAGCTTGTAACTTCGATACCGTTAGAAAGTCTTACTCTGGCAATCTTACGAAGAGCTGAGTTAGGCTTCTTGGGAGTCTGTGTTTTTACGTTAGTACAAACACCTCTCTTCTGCGGTGAGCTCTGATCAGTCTGAGCCTTCTTGAGGGAGTTAAGACCTTTCTGAAGTGCGGGAGCTGTGGACTTTGTTACAGCTGTTTCCCTACCCTTTCTGACAAGCTGATTAAAGGTTGGCATGATTTCACCTCCAATAAAAATTTCTTTGCAACAGGCGTAAAATTGCACAAAAGCCCACTTTCACACCTATAGCACTATAACAATATAACAAAGCTTTGGCGGATTGTCAAGTATTTTTTTGGAAAAAGAGCGGTTATATCTCAATTTCAAGGCAAATCGGGTAATGGTCGGAAAGGAATATACCGTTTTCGCTGTCTTTCCACTTTGTAACAGTATGAGGTTTTCTTGCTGTTACTTTATCTGTGAAGATATAATCAATCTTTGCACTCTCTCCGTTTCCGGTCACCTGTTTACCCCTGAATGCATGATATGTGACACCCGTGTTTTTACTTAAATCCACAAATTCAGAGTTATTATATGCTTTAAGGAAAGAAACCGTTTCGCTGTAGGGATACGCATTGAAATCACCCAGTATGAAAGTCGGGCAATCCATCTTATTTTTATAATCAGAAATCATATCAACAATCTGACGAACCCCCTCAATACGTGCTTCTTCGCTTATGTGGTCCAGATGCACATTATACAGACTTATGGGAGTTTTCATATCTTTATGCTTAATCACTATGTGGGGGCAGATTCTGGGACAATCACTCTGATTTTTGTATTTTGATGCAGGAACATATGGAGTAGGCGAAAGCCAGAAACTTTCAAAAAAGAGAGCCTCCATTGAATCCTTCCTGTATGCGAAAGACAGTCCCTCACCTTTAAGGTCCGCATTTCGTCCGTGTCCGAGTATTATATAGTCTGTCAGATAATTATTCAGAAATTCTCTTATTGGGTCGGATACTTCCTGAAAGCATATAATATGCGGTTTTTCCTTTCTGATTTTTTCCAGAATCATACCTACGCGGTGGATAAATGAATTCACGCCGTCAACGGGGCTTGAATACAAAGTTCTGATATTAAAGGTTACAATTTTAAGTTTTCCCATAAAAACACCCTCCGATTATTATATTGAATCAGGCACAAAAAGAGGAATCTTCACTTAGGAAGATTCCTCTTTTGTAAATTTATAATTATTTAATGCCGGATGCGTTCATATTTTCAACCATATCTGCCAAGTTGCAAAAGAAAGCGACACATCCTCCGATTGTTCAACCACATACATTTTTCGTGATAAAGATGGAAAGCTTGTACTTTTTCCCAAACACTCTAACATAAAAGAAAGCCTTTATCAGTACTATGATATTTTAACAAAATCGCTTCCTGAATCCGACTGTGAGCTTCTCGCAAAAGGAAGAAAGGTTTCCTGTCTCAGCAAAACACCTCAGTTTATAAAGGATTATTCAAGTGAAAAGGTGCTACCAAAATTTTGACAGTTCCTTTTTAATAAGCTAAAGATGTATGTTCTTATTTGACTTCACATCAGACTGTACTTTGCTTTCCTATTAATAGGGGACATATTCATAATTGTACTTTTTATTGTTTTCATAACTATATTCTTCAACACAAATACCCCTATCAGAATCTAAAATGAGATTTATATAATCTCCCTCTCGGTTACTGAATATTCTTTGTATATAAACATTTTCTTTGATATCAAATGTAATATTTTTTGTTGAAAAATCATCAAAGCTAAAGCCACCATCGTAATCTCGACTGATAATATCAAGCGTCACTTCAATCTTTTCATTTGTTATATTATTGACTTTTATATATGCAATACCTTTTGCTATATCTTCTCCATCACCATCTGCACCAAAAATTTTGGGGATTTGGTCATTAAAGTCTAATTCCCACGAATATTTTTGTGGTTCTGCATCAAACTTATACTTTTTACTGAGTTCCCATTTCTGTTCTATATTGTCAAAATATTCCGGAATCCAATAATAACAACCTGCACTACCTTCAATTTCCTCTTCGCAGAGTGTATATTGTATTATCAAATTACCACTAACATTTAAATAATTGAATTTATTATCTGCGGTATATTTTCTTGTGATAATTCCTGTTTCGAAATCATAAGATTCTTCAAGGAAACTTAGCTCTCCGTAAATATCATTATAATAATCAACTTCGTTTTCAATACTCTCGGTGGGGAGTGTATTTGTTTTTGCTTTCATTTCATCCGCATCATAGTACTCATAGTTGTCTAATTGCCAACCGCCATCATCATAATAATTCAAAAACAATGTATATTTAAATACACCTTCATAAAATTCATTTTCTACAACAAGTTTACAATCTACTTTGTCAGTTTTTTCTTCTATATTTGTTTGACGACGAAGTATTTCAAAGTCATTAATTTCAAAAACTTCTTCTTTGTAAATGTATCTTTCTAAACACTCTGGATACTGTGTCCTTAACATATTTTTTAACTCATCTTCATTAGGAGTTTTGCTTATACCACATCCTGAAACTAATAAAATAACTAATATTAGAGAAACAAACAAACTAAATATCTTTTTCATTTGTAAATTACCTCACTTATTACTGATAAAATCCTGCATCACCAAGGCATAGCGGTAATGCACCATTGTTTTGAGAATAATTGAATTCTATTTTTACATCGTTATAACCTCTTACATTAACATCTACCTTGATAGGCGCTGAAGATTTTGTCATATCAGGAGATGTGTATATGGTTTTTCCGTCAGCAATAATTTGTAAATAACCAGTTTGAGTGTTTGATGTACCTTCCGGTATATATAACACACCTTTAAATTTTGAGTACTTCATATTAAGCAAAAATTCGTGTTTAAAATTATTATAGTCTCTGTTAGTTATTGCTCGACCATATCTATTCCCGTAATTATCAGTTAATTGTTGTGTGGATTCTACTTTTTGTCCCACGCTTATCATATCTTCGATTTCAACTGTGGGATATTCTAATTTGCCGTCCATATCACCAAGATAAACAGTATAATTTGGACCGTCCCAATAAACTGCTTTACCAAGTGCATTGGCAACTGCTCTTACTGGCAAATATGTAGTGCCATTATAAATAATTGGCTCAACTTTGTTGCCATTTACATCAGTAGGGTTAAGTTTTTGACCGTCTACAACAATCTTTACACCATTTGCAATTACATCATAAAGTGTAGTTGTATTTGCGGCAAAGGCTACAATGCACCCAACTGTAAGTGCAGCACTTATAAAACCTAAAAAATAACCTTTTAATATTTTTTTCATAAAACTCTTCCTTCCTATTTTAAGTGCTTTTCATTTAGTTTACATAAACTTTTCCCGTTTGCTTGTTGTCTTTATTTTTAAACAATAGAGGCATCTAATAGAACAAATGTGATACTAACCTATTTTATTTATAGTCATCCAACGCAGCCGCCATTCTCTCTATTAAGAAGTTCATATTAGCTTCTCTTTTTTCCTTAATATGTGTAGCAACACATGATGGACAGTTTTCTATTACCTCAACTATCGAATTGTGTATTTCACAAAAAGTATATTTGTCTTCAACATACCCATTATTTCTCATAATTTCTATATCAGCAAAATCACAATACATACATCCTGTTTCTTTAGCATTACTCATTTTTAACTCCTCTCCATTACCGATAACCACTTAAGCTGTTTAAGCTCAGATGTTGTGCACTCCTGATTATAAGCGATTACCGCATTTTGATATGATATACGGTTTGTTGCATTATCAATTCTGTTACCCAAGTTGTTAATAAGTTCCTCATTCCTCTTTGTAGCCTCTGCCTGAGTAATTTTTAATTCGCTTATTTCTGAAATCAAATTATTACACTTGCTATTGATTTTTTCCATAGTATTGTTAAGAGTAAGATTATCAAAATGTAATTGCTCTAATTTAGAAGCAATTGTATCTAATTTTTCTATTTTTAATTTTTCATACATCTCATATTTGAATGTCATATATGCTCCATCTCGACCAGTCAGTTGATCGCATATACCAGATTTCAAATATTCGTATATATAGCATATTGCAACGATATTTCTGTATGTTTCGTAAATATCTGCCACATTATAAAAATGAGCAAGATTTTCTTTTGTCTCCTTATGCTTTTTTATTAATGCTTCTTTAGAATAAAGCAACTCTTCTTTTTTATTGTTCTCTGCTATCACTCTATTTTTATCAAATGCTACAAGTGCATGATATTTTTTTAAATCATTCTGATGCTTTTGTTTATCCTGCAAACGCTGTTCTTCAGTTAATTTTTTTGCCTTTTCTTCTGCTTCTGTTTTTGCCCTTTGATTGGCAATCCTAGCTTCTTCTTCTCTTGAGGTATTTATAATATATCCTCCAAAAAAACCAGCTAATGCTCCTATTATAACACCACATATTATTCCAGACCAAATGGCATTGACACTATTACCTATTATCGCTCCAATTATTCCTGCTACAATTGAACAAACATATGTTACGGATTTTATTGTTTCGCCATCAATTTTTCTTGCTTTCACTATATTATAATTAACTGGTGGGACATATGTATAAATCAGCTGAGGGGAGCTGATTTTTTTAGATATTGCCAAAGTCTTTATCTTCTTTTCTATGGACTCTATTAACTTTTCCTGTGTATAATACATTTTTTCAAGTTCAATAATATGTTCCAAACATTCCAAAAAATTTTTATCCATATATGCACCTCATTACTACAATTTTCTCTTTAATATGTATTTTTCTATTCCAAGCGCCTAATTTAAACTAAGCAGCCTTTAAAATGTTACTGCATATTCATAATCATATACCCACACTGACTCCATATCTTCGACGGGCTTCTAACTTGAATCATTATTTTATCACCTCTGCGCAAATTATACTGCAAAATGCAGTATTTGTCAATACTGCATTTTGTTGTAGGGTATAATATAGCAAAAAGGGAGGGCTGTTATGTTTAGGCGAATACGCGAACTAAGAGAAGACCACGACCTTACTCAAAAGCAAATATCTAAGGAACTTAATTGTTCTCAACAAGTTTATAGTAATTATGAGTTGGGGCAACGTGACATCCCCACCTATATTCTGATACATTTATCTCAATTTTATAATGTTTCCACAGATTACATTTTAGAAATTACCAATAATCCAACAATTAACAAATAGCTTTCTATTAAAAAAGGAAGAGTCTCCATTTTGGGAGACTCTTCCTTTTTTATAATCACTTTATTATTCAATTATTTAATGCCGGATGCGTTCATGTTTTCAACCATATCTGCCAAAATGTCGGAATAGTCACTTCCTGCTGTTTCAACATCTATGTCGTGATACATGGGAACGCCTGTACCTGCGGGGATAAGCTTACCAATAATAACGTTTTCCTTAAGACCGATAAGCGGGTCAACCTTACCCTTGATAGCAGCATCTGTAAGAACTCTTGTTGTTTCCTGGAAGGAAGCTGCGGAAAGGAAGGAATCTGTTGCAAGAGCAGCCTTGGTAATACCGAGAAGAAGCTCTTCGCCAACGGGAGGATTCTTGCCCTCTGCCTTATACTGCTCAACAAGTTCGCCGAACTTGATTCTATCCTCTGTTTCACCAATTAGATAGTTGCTGTCGCCGGGCTCTTCAATTTTTACCTTACGCATCATCTGACGTACGATAACTTCAATATGCTTGTCGGCAATATCAACGGCCTGTGAACGGTAAACCTTCTGAACTTCTTTTACAAGATATTCCTGAACAGCACGGAGATTCTTAATACGAAGAATATCGTGGGGGTTGATGGAACCTGTTGTAAGTTCGTCACCTGCTTCAACTACATCACCATCATTAACCTTAAGGGTTGAACCGTAAGGAATGAGGTAGGTCTGAGCCATACCTTCGCTATCTGCAATCATAACCTCGGTCTTGCTCTTGGTCTTGTTAACTGTAATTGTACCTGTAATATCAGATACGATTGCAAGACCCTTGGGCTTTCTTGCTTCGAAAAGTTCCTCGACACGGGGAAGACCCTGTGTGATATCGTCGCCGGCAACACCACCGGTGTGGAATGTTCTCATCGTAAGCTGTGTACCGGGTTCACCGATAGACTGAGCAGCGATGATACCAACTGCTTCACCGATATTAACAAGCTCGCCGCGGCTTGCAAGGTTTGCACCGTAACAGTGAGCACAAACGCCAACCTTTGCATGACAGTTAAGAACGCTTCTTATCTTAACTTCCTTAATGCCTGCATCTACAACCCTCTGCGCCATTTCCTTGTTCATAAGGGTATTTTCGGGGATAATAACCTCGCCTGTTTCGGGATGAACGATATCGTCGCAGTTCACTCTGCCGATAAGTCTTTCTTCCAAAGGCTCAATTACATCCTTACCTTCTACGATTTCGGAAACATTGATACCGTCGTGTGTCTTACAGTCGACCTCACGGATGATAACATCCTGAGATACGTCAACAAGACGACGTGTAAGGTAACCTGAGTCAGCTGTACGAAGAGCTGTATCGGCAAGACCCTTACGAGCACCGTGAGTGGAGATGAAATATTCAAGAATATTAAGGCCTTCACGGAAGGATGCACGAATGGGAATTTCCACGGTACGACCCTGTGTATTAGCCATAAGGCCACGCATACCTGCAAGCTGTCTTATCTGATTGATACTACCACGGGCACCTGAAGTTGCCATCATATAGATGGGGTTGTACTTATCAAGGTTATCCATAAGAGCCTTTGTAATTCTGTCGTTTGCGCCCTGCCATGTTTCAATGGTCTTTCTGTAGCGCTCTTCGTCAGTAATAAGACCCTTTCTGTAAAGCTTTGTAATCTTTTCTACTTCATCCTCAGCTTCTAGAAGTCTTTCAGCCTTACTTCCGGGGATTTCCATATCGCTTACGCTAATGGTAATAGCACCCTTTGTAGAGAACTTGTAGCCAAGTTCCTTAATGGAGTCAAGAACTTCGGCAGTCTTTGTTGTGCCGTGTACCTTGATACAAGCGTCAACAATCTTTCCGAGAGATTTCTTGTCTGCAAGGAACTGAATTTCGGGAACGAATGCATTTTCGGGGTTTGTTCTGTCAACAAATCCGAGGTCCTGAGGAATAACCTCATTAAATATAAGTCTACCAACGGTAACTTCAATAATTCTGCTTTCTGTAATACCGTTAATTTCCTTTTCAATACGAACCTTAATGGGGGCGTGAAGACCTACATCACCGCAATCGTAAGCCATCATAGCTTCGTTAATGCTTGAGAAGTACTTACCTTCACCGATTTCACCCTTGAAGCATCCTACACCCTCTTCGGTGTATTCAATCTGCTTCTTGCCCTCATGTTCAAGCTCAATATTCTGGGCATAAACAGCATCATAATACTTATAAACCTTACCTACCTCAAGGTTAGAGTCGCCTGCATCGGTAATCTTTACTTCCTTGGGTTTAACAAGTGTAAGATAGTAACTACCAAGTACCATATCCTGTGTGGGAACGGTTACGGGACGGCCATCCTGAGGCTTTAAGAGGTTATTTGCACTGAGCATAAGGAATCTTGCCTCTGCCTGTGCTTCGGGAGAAAGAGGAACGTGAACAGCCATCTGGTCACCGTCGAAGTCAGCGTTGAACGCTGTACATACGAGGGGGTGAAGTCTGATTGCTCTACCCTCTACTAAGATAGGCTCGAATGCCTGAATACCAAGTCTGTGAAGAGTTGGTGCACGGTTAAGAAGAACAGGATGCTCGCGGATTACGTTTTCGAGCACATCCCAAACCTCTGTGCGGGCACGCTCTACCATTCTCTTTGCACTCTTGATATTATGAGCACTGCCGTTTTCAACAAGTTTCTTCATAACGAAGGGCTTGAAGAGTTCAAGTGCCATTTCCTTGGGAAGACCGCACTGATAAATCTTAAGGGCAGGTCCAACTACGATAACGGAACGTCCGGAGTAGTCAACACGCTTACCAAGAAGATTCTGACGGAATCGTCCCTGCTTACCCTTAAGCATATCGGAAAGCGACTTGAGAGCACGGTTTCCGGGGCCTGTAACAGGTCTGCCGCGTCTGCCGTTGTCAATAAGTGCGTCAACAGCTTCCTGAAGCATTCTCTTTTCGTTTCTTACAATAATATTGGGAGCACCGAGTTCAAGAAGTCTCTTGAGTCGGTTGTTTCTGTTAATAACTCTTCTGTAAAGGTCGTTAAGGTCGCTTGTGGCAAATCTGCCGCCGTCGAGCTGTACCATGGGACGGATTTCCGGAGGAATTACCGGAACGCAGTCAAGAATCATCCATTCGGGACGGTTATTGGACTTTCTGAAGGATTCAACAACCTCGAGTCTCTTGGAAAGCTTAACCTTCTTCTGTCCCTGAGCCGTCTGGAGCTCTTCCTTAAGTTCCTTGCTGAGCTCGTCAATATCAATCTCGGAAAGGAGTTCCTTAATAGCTTCAGCACCCATTCCTGCACGGAAACGGTCGCCGTACTTTTCGTAATAAGCCATATACTCTTTCTCTGTAAGAGGGTCTTTCTTATTAAGCTCTGTCTTACCGGGATCAATTACGATATACTGTGCAAAATACAGTACCTTTTCAAGAATGTGGGGAGATATATCAAGGAGAAGTCCCATTCTGCTGGGAATACCCTTGAAATACCAGATATGGGAAACGGGAGCTGCAAGCTCGATATGGCCCATTCTCTCACGTCTAACCTTTGCTTTTGTTACTTCAACACCGCATCGGTCGCAGACAATACCCTTGTATCTGATTCTCTTATACTTACCGCAGTGACATTCCCAGTCCTTCTGCGGTCCGAAAATCTTTTCACAGAAAAGACCGTCACGTTCGGGTTTCAAGGTACGGTAATTTATAGTTTCGGGCTTTTTAACCTCACCATAAGACCATTCACGAATTTTCTCGGGAGATGCCAAGCCAATTTGCATTGCCTCAAAAGTATTAAATTCCATAATCTACCCCTCCCTTACTCGTTGTCCATCTGGCTTTCGATTTCCATGAGTTCTTCGTCTGTGGGTTCAATATCGAAATCCTCATCATCGAGATCTGCCATAGGCTCTTCTTCGTCTTCATCATCTTCAGAAAGTGAACCTTCTACAATACCGTATATTTCATCCTCGGGATTAACTTCGCTGTAACCGGGAGCTATTCCGTCGTTTATGGTTGTAAGAAGCTCTTCTCTGAATTCATCTATATTGGGTTCGTCGTCCTCGTCGCTCTTAAGCTCAACAACGTCGCCTGCTCCGTTAAGAACATTAACATCAAGTGCAAGAGACTGGAGTTCCTTAATAAGAACTTTAAAGGATTCGGGAATACCGGGTGTGGGAACATTCTCACCCTTAACGATTGATTCGTAGGTCTTTACACGGCCAACGATATCGTCAGACTTAACAGTAAGAATTTCCTGAAGAAGGTATGCCGCACCGTATGCTTCAAGTGCCCAAACTTCCATTTCACCGAATCTCTGTCCGCCGAACTGAGCTTTACCGCCAAGAGGCTGCTGAGTAACAAGTGAGTAAGGACCTGTACTTCTTGCGTGAATCTTATCATCAACAAGGTGATGGAGCTTTAAGAAGTACATATAACCAACTGTTACAGGGTTATCAAAGGGCTGACCTGTTCTACCGTCGTAAAGAACAGTCTTACCGTCACGACGGAGGCCTGCCTCTTCAAGAAGATTCATAATGTCTTTTTCGTTTGCACCGTCAAATACAGGTGTTGCAACCTTGAAGCCAAGGCTCTTGGCAGCCATACCCAAGTGAACTTCAAGTACCTGACCGATGTTCATACGTGAGGGAACGCCAAGGGGGTTAAGAACGATATCAAGAGGCGTACCGTCGGGGAGGAAGGGCATATCTTCCGTGGGAAGAATTCTGGAAACGACACCCTTGTTACCGTGACGGCCTGCCATCTTATCGCCGACAGAAATCTTTCTCTTCTGAGCGATATAACATCTTACAATTTCGTTTACTCCCGGAGGAAGCTCGTCATTGTTAGCTCTTGTAAACACCTTAACATCTACTATGTTACCTGCTTCACCGTGAGGAACACGGAGAGATGTATCACGAACCTCTCTTGCCTTTTCACCGAAAATAGCACGGAGAAGTCTTTCCTCGGGTGTAAGCTCTGTTTCACCCTTGGGAGTAACCTTACCAACGAGGATGTCACCGGAGCGAACCTCCGCACCTACACGGATGATACCTCTTTCGTCAAGGTTTTTTAGTGCGTCATCACCAACATTGGGGATGTCTCGTGTGATTTCTTCCGGTCCGAGCTTTGTATCACGGGACTCGGATTCGTATTCTTCAATATGAATGGAGGTATAAATATCGTCACGCACGAGCTTTTCGTTAAGAAGCACGGCATCCTCGTAGTTATAACCTTCCCATGTCATAAAGCCGATAAGCATATTTCTGCCGAGAGCAATTTCACCGTTGTCGGTAGCGGGACCGTCAGCGATGATTGTACCCTTTGTTACCTTCTCGCCCTCTTCAACGATGGGACGCTGGTTGATACAGGTACCCTGGTTGGAACGGAGGAACTTGAGAAGATGGTAGTTGTGTCTTACACCGTCATTATCCTTAATTACAATTTCGTCAGCACTTACCTTATCGATAACACCGTCTTCCTTAGCAAGAACAACAACACCGGAGTCCTTGGCAGCCTTGTACTCCATACCTGTACCGATAATAGGAGATTCGGGCTTCAGAAGCGGAACTGCCTGACGCTGCATGTTAGAACCCATAAGTGCACGGTTAGCGTCATCATTTTCAAGGAAAGGAATCATTGCAGTAGCAACGGACACAACCTGCTTGGGAGAAACGTCCATGTAGTCAATATTTTCAGCAGGAACTTCAAGGATTTCCTCTCTGTAACGGGCGGAAACCTTCTTATCAAGGAATCTGCCGTTTTCGTCGATAGGCTCGTTAGCCTGAGCAACGACATACTTATCCTCGATATCTGCTGTCATATATTCGATTTCGTTTGTTACGATACCCTCTCCCTTAATAACCTTACGGTAAGGGGCTTCAATAAAGCCGTATTCGTTAATACGTGCATAGGTGGAAAGTGAGCTGATAAGACCGATGTTGGGTCCTTCAGGAGTCTCAATGGGACACATTCTTCCGTAGTGGGTATAGTGAACGTCACGAACCTGGAAGCCTGCACGTTCTCTGGAAAGACCGCCCGGTCCAAGTGCTGAAAGTCTTCTCTTATGAGTAAGCTCTGCAAGGGGGTTGTTCTGATCCATGAACTGTGAAAGCTGAGATGAACCAAAGAATTCCTTGATTGTAGCAACAACAGGACGGATATTGATGAGTGACTGAGGAGTAACAATGTCAAGCTCCTGAATGCTCATTCTTTCACGAACACCACGCTCCATACGGGAGATACCAATACGGAACTGGTTCTGCAAAAGCTCACCAACGCTTCTTAATCTACGGTTACCGAGATGGTCGATATCATCAACCTGACCAATACCGTCACAGAGGTTGCTGCAGTAGTTAATGGAAGCAAACATATCATCAACGATAATGTGCTTGGGAACAAGCTCGTCTACTCTTTCTGCTGCAAGCTTCTTAACTTCATCAATGTCACCTGCTGCTTCTTCGAGAATTTCGTCAAGAACATTCTTTCTTACTTTCTCGTGAGTAATGTCGTAAAGGTTGATACCTGCATACTTTTCAGGGTCAACCATATTGTTTGAGAATACAACAACCTTTCTGTCCTCAACAGCTACCAAAACACGGTTAATACCCTTGTCCTCAATAAGCTGTGCTGCACTAAGGTCGATGCGGTTACCCTCTGCTACGATAACCTCACCTGTTTTTTCGTCAACAATATCACTTGCTGCAATCTGTCCTTCAAGACGGGCTGCCATAGCAAGCTTCTTATTATATTTATATCTGCCTACTTTTGCAAGGTCGTATCTCTTGGCATCAAAGAAAAGTCCGTTGATAAGAGATGTTGCACTGTCTACCGTTGGAGGCTCGCCGGGGCGGAGCTTGCGGTAGATTTCAAAGAGTGCTTCCTCGCGGTTCTTTGTTGTATCCTTTGCAAATGTAGCGATAAGTCTTTCATCCTCACCGAAAAGGTCCAAAATAGCAGGCTCGGTTTCAAGACCCATAGCCTTGATAAGAACAGTTACGGGGAGCTTTCTTGTTCTGTCGATACGAACAGAAAAAACATCGTTGGGGTCTGTTTCATATTCAAGCCATGCACCGCGGTTAGGAATTACGGTAGAGTTAACAAGCTTCTTACCCACCTTGTCAAACTTCTGCTCGTAATAGATGCCGGGCGAACGAACAAGCTGAGTAACGATAACACGCTCTGCACCATTAATAATGAAAGTACCCTGCTCGGTCATAAGGGGGAAATCTCCCATAAAGATTTCCTGCTCCTTGATTTCGCCTGTTTCCTGATTGATAAGGCGTACCTGAACACGGAGGGGTGCAGCGTAGTTTGTATCCCTCTCCTTACATTCTTCAATTGAATACTTGGGCTGCTCGTCAATTCTGTAATCGGTAAATTCCAGAATAAGGTTTCCTGCATAGTCTGTGATAGGACTTACATCATGAAAAACCTCACGAAGACCTTCCTTAATAAACCACTCGTAAGAGCTTTTTTGCATATCAATGAGGTTTGGCATCTCCAATACTTCATCGATTTTTGCGAAGGTCATTCTTTCATTTTTTCCTAATTTAATAGGCTTCACAAAATCACCTCTTCAAAATTTAGTAACGAACAACACTTTCAGCATTCTATATTCCTGTGTAGAATGCACTCGGAACACACCGTGAACAAAATTTTCAATTCGTTCAACATTACAGTTGCGATTGTAGAATGCACCACAACTGCAAAACACAAAAAGTAGTTGTTAAAAGCTATATTTTTCCCATATCTGCCATTCAAAAGGTGACATGGGTGCATCTTAATGCAGTATAACATAATAACATAGAAGTCAAGGCTTGTCAAGGGAAAATTGTGAAATTTTTACCATACTCAAAAGGCGATGTGATTTTTCACATCGCCCTTTCATCAATTATTCCACTTGATTTCAGTTTTCTTCGCTTCGCTTTCAATTAATGGCAATAACTTTTCCTGAACAAGATATATCCTGAATTCTTTGAACTCTTCACTTGTTTTATCAAGAGAATACCTCTTAATTATATGATAGCCGTAATCCGACTTTACTGCCTGTGTTGTATATTTACCAACGGCAAGCTTCTTGGAAGCTTGTTCAAATTCGGGAACCATTTCCCCATCGCCAAAAACATAGTAGTTTCCTGAAGTCATACCGGGGTCTTCGTCATATTCATCTATAAGCTTTCCGAAATCCCCTCCGTTTCTGAGTTTTTTGAGGATTTCGTTTACTATTGACTTAGCTTCCGCATCGGTTCTGGCAGGGTTTCCAGTAGAAATAAGAATATGCTGTACTTTAAGCTTATCTGCAAATTCTTCCCTGAATGATTTTTCTGCCTCTGAATCCGAAACAGATACCACCTTGCCGTCATCTGTCGTCTTTTCCAGAAGGAGGTTATAGATTGAATACATTCCTAAATATGTTTCCAACCCCTTCTCGGTTGTATTAAGCTGAGAAAGTAAGCCCTCAAACCCTTCTTTGCCGCCTAATCTCTCTATAATTTCTGTTATTTGTAAATTCACATCATCCGTGACAGCTTCTAAAGTTATGCCGTACTGATTCTTTGAGATTATGGCTGCGGTTGCGAGTTGTTCGATTTGATTTCTTGTGTCATCTTCTATCATCTCACCAAAGGTCATTCCGTAACCTGTATCCTCATTAAGCCAATTTTCTCCAAAGTATTGCTCGTACTGAGAATACGATGAGCAAAGCATATTGTATACACAATTGTAATATGCCTGAGAAATTTCATAATCGCCTATTTTTGTCAAAATTTTTTTATCAGAAAAATCAGCCGTTGTAATAAGAACAGACCTTGTATCATTGTCCCAGTCTACTTTATATCCCGATGATTCGGAAATTGCCCTTGCGGGAACCATTGTTCTTCCTTTCACGATACAGGGAGCCACATCAAGAGTTTTTGCTTCGCCGTTTACATACATAGTGTAGCTGTTTTCTGTGATGCGGATTGTCATATCCTCACGAACTGCTGTTGCCGTCCTTGTGTCTTTTTCCCAGTCAACATAATAGCCGAGAGATTCAAAAATCTTTCTCATTGGAACGAGAGTTCTGCCGTTTATTATCTGTGGTGGAACATCAAACGAAAGCTTCTCCCCCAGAAGATATACCGACACCTCTTTAGCTGCCGATACGGGTGCTATCATCATACCCATAAGGAACAAAACTGCAAGAATGAGTGAAATCAGTTTTTTCATTTTTCTGTCTCCTTTATTTTTTGTATATACATTTTACTACTTATATTTATGATATGTCAAGTGTTTAGTAATCAGGATAAACTATGTATTTATTGAACCGCCGATGATTTTTAAAACGTTTCCCCTTTTTAGTTGACAAAAGACATATTATTTATTAAAATATATATGTTATAATAGAATAGGTATGTACAGGAGGTTTTTTTGTTGCATTCGTTAATAAATTCTATTGCTTCCGTTGTAAACAGCTTCGCTGTCTGGATAGTCGGTCTTTTGGGACTGGGTGCAGATGCGGCTAATTATGTATACATTTTTATTGTTTCTATGGTGCCGATAATTGAGCTTCGCGGGGCAATTCCCCTTGCTATGGCAGTCAATATGCCGCTTATCCCCTCTTTTATAGTTTCGATTATAGGCAATATGATTCCCGTTCCGTTCATACTTCTTTTCATAAAAGCAATGTGCCGATGGATGAAGACAAGAAAGTATCTTCAGAAAATTCCGCTGTTTCTTGAAAGAAAGGTGGAAAAAAACAAGGAAAAGGTTATAAAGTACGGCAAATGGGGACTTTACATTTTTGTTGCAATCCCACTTCCCGGCACCGGTGCGTGGACAGGGGCGCTTATTGCAAGCTTCCTCAATTTCAAAAACAAGGAATCTTTTGTTGCAATACTGGGCGGAGTAATTACTGCCGGTATTATAATGAGTATATTTTCATACGGTCTGTTAGACCTTATTTTCCGATAAAGGACAGGAGGAGTTACAAATGATTACAAACAGAAAATTTTTCACTTCAGAATCAGTTACCGAGGGACATCCCGACAAGGTGTGTGACAAGATTTCCGATGCTATTCTTGACGATATTATCGCTCACGACCCTGAGGCACGTGTTGCCTGCGAAACCTGTGCAGCAACAGGTATGGTAATGGTTTTCGGTGAAATCACCACAACACATACCTATGATGTTCGTGCCATTGTAAAAAAGACTGTTGAGGAAATCGGCTACACCGACCCCAATATGGGATTTTCCGCTGACGGAATAGCAATTCTTTCCACACTTAACAAGCAGTCTGCCGACATTGCTATGGGCGTTGACAAGTCCAAAGAAGCAAAAGAGGGTGAAAGTGACGGACACGACATCGGAGCAGGCGACCAGGGTATGATGTTCGGTTATGCAACAAACGAAACTGACGAATATCTTCCTGCTCCCATCTACTATGCACAGAAGATGGCAAAGAAGCTTACCGAGGTAAGAAAGGCAGGTCTCTTCCCCTATCTCCGCCCCGACGGAAAAACTCAGGTAACTGTTGAATATGACGGGGACAAGGTTAAGAGAATTGACACCGTTGTTCTTTCCACGCAGCATACAGCAGAGGTAACACAGGATCAGATTAAAAAGGATATGATTGAAAATGTCATAATTCCTACTCTTGATCCCTCTCTTATTGATGAAAATACAAAGTATCACATTAATCCCACAGGGCAGTTCATTATCGGTGGACCTCACGGTGACAGCGGTCTTACGGGAAGAAAAATTATTGTTGATACCTACGGCGGATATGCTCCCCATGGCGGCGGTGCGTTTTCAGGTAAGGACCCGACAAAGGTTGACAGAAGTGCCTGCTATATGGCTCGCTATATTTCCAAGAACATTGTTGCGGCAGGCCTCAGTGACAAGTGTCAGATTCAGCTTGCCTATGCCATCGGTGTCGCACGCCCCGTATCTGTTCGTATAGATACATTCGGCACAGGTAAGATAGGTGACGACAAGCTCAGCGAAATTGTAAATTCCGAGTTTGACCTCCGTCCCTCAGCAATTATCAAGACACTTGACCTCAGAAAGCCCATCTATTCTCAGACTGCGGCATACGGTCATTTTGGAAGAAACGAGCTTGACCTCCCCTGGGAAAGACTCGACAAAGTAGAATTATTAAAGAAATATCTTTAAAAGAAAAGGCATTAACGAAATGTTAATGCCTTTCATATAATATTATTGGTGATAGTGTATGTATGGCACGGTTTTTGCCCTTATAATTGCACTTATGATGATAGGGTTTGTAATTTACAAAGGGAGCGTGTGCGGAGGCATATGTTATGTTTGCAGGAAGTCGGAAATGGAATACCTGATGGATTCTCTTCCCGACGACTGCATTATCGAGATTTGGATTGGAAGAAAAACTTATGATGAGTCCGGAAACAGAAATTATTCAAGGAGAAATTTACGAAATCATATATCAGAATGAGGATAACGGCTATACTGTATGCGAAATTGAAACCAACAAATCATTGGTGACAGCTTGCGGAATAATGCCCTTTATTGCACCTGGTGAGCAGGTGGTGCTGACGGGCAACTGGGTAAACCACCCCGATTACGGTGAACAGTTTTCCGTTATTTCGTTTGAACGAGCACTGCCCAAAAAGGTCAGTGCTGTTCTCAGTTACCTTGCCAGCGGAATCATAAGCGGGGTAAGGGAATCCACCGCCAAAAAGCTTGTGGACAGGTTTGGTGAGGAAACTCTTGAAATAATTGCTCTTCATCCCGAAAGGCTGTCTGAAATAAAAGGTATTTCTCCCAACAAAGCGAAAAAAATATCCGAATCCTTTATCATAAGGCAGGATGCGGCACAAACCGTCATATTTCTGCAGGAATACGGGGTAAGCCCTAACCTCGCCCTCCGCGTTCATAAAATTTTCGGACAGAAAGCAATTCAGCTTGTAAAAGAAAATCCCTATATCCTTTGCGAAAGTGTGGAACGAATCGGCTTCAAAACGGCTGACCGAATTGCAAGGGAAATGAATATCCCGAAAAACCACCCCGGCAGAATTTCAGGTGGAGTAAACTATATGCTCACCTATGCTGCACTTTCGGGACATACCTGCTTAAAATACGATATGCTAGTTGAAAATACCGCATCCTTCCTCGGCTGTGAAATCAATGAAATCACAACTGTGCTTATCGAAATGAAAAATGATGCACGGCTGGTATTTGAGGATGATTTTGTTTATCTCCCCATTTATTATAATATGGAGCTTGGCAGTGCAAATAAACTCAGTGAGCTGATGGCTCTTGCACGCCCATATTCCAAAAACATTCCCGAGGAAATTTTCACATATTCCAAGCTTAACTCTATTGACTTATCGGCAATGCAGCAGGAGGCGGTAAAAAAAGCTCTTAACGGTGGTGTCCTTGTAATAACGGGCGGCCCCGGAACAGGTAAAACGACCATTATGAAAATTATAATGGACATATTTCAGAGCCACGAATACAAGATAGTCCTCTGTGCTCCCACGGGAAAGGCGGCAAAAAGGCTTTCCGAATCCTGCGGGATGGAGGCAAAGACGCTTCACCGACTCCTTGAAGTAGAAGTAAATGATGCTGAAAATCAGCGATTCGGGAAAAATGAGTACAACCCCATTGATGCAGACGTAGTAATCGTTGACGAAATGAGTATGGTTGATATACTTCTTTTCGGCGCACTGTTAAAGGCACTCAAGAGAGGTACCTGCCTTATTATGGCAGGCGACAGTGACCAGCTTCCGTCTGTGGGTGCAGGCAATGTTTTGGGGGATATGATAGGAAGCGGTATTATACCCACAGTAAGACTCAATGAGGTATTCCGACAGGCAGAAAAGAGCAGAATCGTTACTAATGCCCACAGGATAAATATGGGTGAAATGCCCCTTGAAAATGACAGTAATGCAGACTTTTTCTTTATGGCAAGAACGCCCGAGGGTGCAGTGGAAACCATTTGTGAGCTTTGTACGGGTAGGCTTGGGAAGGCATACGGCTTTGACAGTATCAGTGATATTCAGGTGCTTTCCCCGTCAAGAAAAGGTATTACAGGAACTATAAATCTTAACAAGGTATTACAGCAGAAGCTTAACCCTCCCTCCAAGGATAAAAAGGAAAAGAAATTCGGTGAAAGGACTTTCCGCGTAGGTGACAAGGTTATCCAGACACGAAATAACTACGATATGATATGGTCGCTTCCTGACGGACGCGGTGATGGGTTTGGTATATACAACGGTGATATAGGTACAATTCTTGACATATCCCAAAAGGAAAAGTCTATGAGAATACTTTTTGACGACAGTAAAATTGTTGAATACGACTTTTCCTCGGTCGAGGATTTGGAAATGGCGTATGCCCTTACGGTGCATAAAAGTCAGGGAAGCGAATGGAGTGCCGTTATTATACCCGTATGTTCTTTCCCACCTATGCTGATGACGAGAAATCTTCTCTACACAGCAGTTACAAGAGGCAAAAAGCTTGTAATATTAGTGGGAAGTCTTGAAAACGTCTCCCGTATGGTGCAGAACAACAAGCAAGCCATCCGTTACAGCTCCCTCAAAAAAAGGCTGGTGGAGAAAAATGAAAATAGTTGATAAGCTTTCAGATGCCCTTTTTCCTCCTAAATGTCCCGTTTGTCGCAAGCTTCTGGAAAGCAAAGTCCCCGTTTGTCCCGATTGTATGAAAGAACTTCCCTTTACTGCAGAGGACGAGCAATGCAAAATCTGCGGCAGACCTATGGAGGAGTTTTCCTATCATACCTGCCCTAGTTGCCGAAGCAGGAAAATGTATTTTGAGCACTCCTTTACACCCCTTATTTACAAAGAGACCGCAAAGGATGTTGCCATTGCTCTTAAAATCTCTAAGCCGGGGTATGCGAGAGTATTTGCATATTTTCTGGCGGATAAAATACTTACATCACCCTACTACACAAAATTTGATTATATTACTTTTGTTCCGCAGAATTCCCTTTCCAAAAGAAACCGCGGATATAATCAGGCACGGCTTATTGCAAAAGAGCTGTCAAAGCTGCTCAAAACACCCTGTATTCCCACCCTTAAAAGAACTAATGACGGAAAGCCGCAGCACACCCTTACCTCTGCGGAAAGACGCGAAAATGTCAAGAAATGCTATTTTAAAACCGACCTGAAAGGAGAGGGGACAGTTCTTCTCGTCGATGATATTTATACTACGGGTGCTACGGCAAATTACTGTTCAAGGCTTCTTAAGGAGATGGGATTTGAAAAGGTTTATCTTGCAATTACACTCATAAGAGCTTATGACTAAGGGAGGGTTATTTATGAAAAACAAAATATTTGAGTATATTCACTCTCTCGGTATTGAAAAATGCGGTGTCGCGCATTTTAACGGCAAATGTGCCATAGTCTGTCTGTTCCCGTATTTTTCAGGATACAGAGAGGGAAATCTTTCCCTTTATGCCCGTTCCTACGATTATCACAAGGTTATAAAGAAAAAGCTCTCCCCCGTCTGCGACTTTATCAGTACACTTTCGCCCGATACAAAGTGCGAGGTTTTTGCGGACATCGGTCCTGAGATTGACAGACACCTTGCGTACAATGCAGGGCTTGGTTTCTACGGAAAAAACGGTATGCTTATAAATGATGATTTTGGAAGCTGGTTTTTTATAGGCTATATTCTGTGTGATTTGGAAATGGAAGCGGACAAGCCCCTTGAAAAAACCTGCATTGGATGTAACAAATGTATAGAAAACTGCCCAGGTGGTGCATTGGGAGAACAATTCTGTATTGACAGATGTGCTTCCCATATAAACCAAAAGAAAGGCAACCTCACAGAAGATGAGATTGCCATATTAAAAAAATCCGGGCTTATATTTGGTTGTGATGCGTGTCAAAAGGTATGTCCTCATAATAACATTACCCCAAGACCAATGAAAGAATTTACCGAGGATATTATTGATTCTCTCTCATCCTCCGATATAGAAAGCCTTTCAAACAAAGAATTTTCAGCAGAATACAAAAACCGCGCCTTTTCATGGCGCGGTAAGAATGTTCTTTTAAGAAATATCAATATCCTCGAGGGCTGAAAGTGCCAGTGAAGATATATATTCATAACGTTCTTTTTTGTTCTTGATTTTTACACGGTTCCATTCGATAATGCCGAAATTGGCATTCATCGGCTGGAACTTTTTGTTTTCACGGTCGGTGATATACTTTATGAGTGCCCCGCTGCAGGTTGATGCAGGGAAAACCACACTTTCCTTGCCGAGAATGTTTCTTGCGGCATTGATGCCTGCAATCATTCCCGATGAGGCTGATTCCACATACCCCTCAACACCTGTTATCTGTCCTGCAAAAAACACTTTGGGGTATTTTATAAGGCTGTAATCATTATTTAAGACCAAGGGGGAATTTATATATGTGTTTCGGTGCATTACACCGTAGCGTACAAATTCAGCATTCTCCAGTCCGGGAATCATAGAAAAAACTCTCTTCTGTTCCCCGAATTTGAGGTTTGTCTGGAAGCCTACAAGGTTATAGAGCGTTCCCTCTGTGTTATCACGGCGAAGCTGAAGCACTGCGTAAGGCTCCTTCCCTGTTTTGGGATTGGGGAGTCCTTTGGGCTTCAAAGGGCCGAAGCAAAGGGTTTCCTTTCCTCTTGCCGCCATAATTTCAACGGGCATACACCCCTCAAAAACTTTTACATTTTCAACACCCTCGTGTAAAGGTGCACGCTCGGCATTGATGAGAGCGTCGTAAAACGCCTCATATTCGTCCTTTTCCATAGGACAGTTTATATAATCTGCTGTACCCTTGCCGTATCTTGCCGCAAGGTAGGTTTTAGATTCGTCAATACTTTCTCTTGTGACAACGGGTGCTGCCGCATCGAAGAAAAACAGGCTTTCCTGCCCTGTAAGTCTGCCGATTGCATCTGTCAGCTTTCCGTGGGTTAAAGGTCCTGTCGCAACTATTGTAAATTCATTCGTATCAATATCCTGGGCAGCTTCATTTACAAGAGTAATATTTGGATGATTTTTAATATTTTCTGTCACAAGGGCTGCAAACCTGTCACGGTCAACCGCCAGTGCGCCGCCTGCAGGAACCTTTGTTTCATCTGCACATTTTATGACAAGGCTTCCCATACGGCGCATCTCCTCCTTGAGAAGTCCGCAGGCGTTGTCAAGCCCGTTTCCCTTTAAGGAGTTGGAGCAGACAAGCTCGCACAGATTTTCATTTGTATGGGCAGGGGAAAAAACGGAGGGCTTCATTTCGTAAAGCTTTACCTTTATTCCTCTTTCTGCCGCCTGCCACGCTGCCTCACAGCCTGCAAGACCGCCACCAATTATTTTAAGTTCCATATTTTTCACCTTGATTAAATAAGGGATGTAAAATATTTACATCCCTTACTATTTTATTTTTTATTTGACTCACATTCAGGATTAGAACATACTGTGATGCTACCTTTTTTGAGGTACTTTCTACTCATCACACCGCCGCATTTGGGACAGGGTGTTGAAACAGGCTCATCCCACAGAAGGAAATCACAGGTAGGAGTATTTTCGCAGGAGAAATATTTCTTTCCCCTCTGGCTTCTTCTTTCAACGATTCTGCCGCCGCACTTAGGACACTTAACTCCTGTATCCTTAAGAATTGGCTTTGCATTACGGCATTCGGGAAATCCCGGGCAAGCCAAGAACTTACCGAATCTGCCAAGCTTTATAACCATATTTCTGCCGCACTTTTCACAGATTTCGTCTGAAACCTCGTCCTTGATTTCTATTTTCTCAATTTCCTTTTCAGCCTTTTCTACCTCTACTGCAAAAGGCTTGTAGAAACGGTCTATAACCTCTACCCACTTTTCGCCGCCTTCTTCAATATCGTCAAGCTGCTGCTCCATATTTGCCGTAAAGTCTATATCCACAATGTCAGAGAAGTTTTCTGCCATAATATCTGTTACGATTGTACCAAGCTCTGTTGGCTTTAACATACGCTTTTCACGGTGTACATAATCTCTGCCGAGGATTGTGGTAATTGTGGGAGCGTAGGTACTGGGTCTGCCTATACCGTTTTCTTCCATTGTCTTGATGAGGGATGCTTCCGTATATCTTGCAGGAGGCTCTGTAAAGTGCTGTTCATCCTGAATTTCATTTGCATTAAGCTTCATTCCTTCTTCCAAAGTGGGAAGCTTCTTTGCATCCTTTTCCTCGTTCTCTTCGCTTCCGTCAACATATACCGCACGATAGCCTGCAAACTTAAGAGTTCTTGCACTTGCACGGAAGGTTACTTCGTTTGCATCAAATTCTGCACTAAGTGTGCTGTAAACCGCATTTGTCATCTGGCTTGCGATAAATCTTTCCCAGATGAGCTTATAAATCTTGTAAAGGTCTGCACTTACCGAGCTTTTAATCATTTCAGGCTCAATTTCAGGCACGGTTGGTCTTATTGCTTCGTGAGCATCCTGTGCATTCTTTCCTGTCTTATAATTACGGGCAGCTTTAGGAAGAAATTCCTTGCCGTATTTTTCACCGATTATACTGCGTGCCGCATCCTGAGATTCGGGATTAAGTCTTAACGAGTCGGTACGCATATATGTGATAAGACCGAGGGTTCCTTTGCCGGGAACGGAAACACCTTCATAAAGCTCCTGTGCCGCGGACATAGTTCTCCTTGAGGTAAAGCCAAGCTTTCTGCTTGCTTCCTGCTGAAGAGTACTTGTCGTAAAGGGGGGTGATGGTTGTTGTGCCTTATCAGAGTAAT
Source organism: Clostridia bacterium (assembly GCA_045656865.1). Lineage (GTDB taxonomy): Bacteria > Bacillota > Clostridia > UMGS1883 > UMGS1883 > UMGS1883. The sequence goes on from JAZOSB010000053.1 coordinate 23,899, forward strand.
TTGCACTTGTTACAACAAAATCTGCATTTTTAATCTGTGCCTTTATTTTTTCAGTTTCTGCTGAGTTTGTAAGCTCTTTCTTCTTGCCCTTTACACCATAGAAACGGGCAGGAATTGTTTTCTTATCACCCTTGCTACTAAGTTCGGCGGTGATTGTCCAGTATTCCTTGGGCTCAAATGCTTCAATTTCTCTTTCACGGTCAACAACAAGCTTTGTTGCAGCTGACTGCACACGGCCTGCACTAAGACCTTTTTTAACCTTCTTCCACAGAATGGGACTAAGCTTGTAACCAACAATTCTGTCAAGAACACGCCTTGCCTGCTGTGCATCAACAAGCTTTTCGTCAATGGGGCGTGCCTGCTTGAGCGATGCTGTAACGGCAGATTTTGTAACCTCGTTAAAGGTAATTCTGCACGCCTTCTTTGTATCAATATTCAGTATGTTTGCCAAATGCCAACTGATTGCCTCACCCTCACGGTCAGGGTCAGTTGCAAGATATATTTTATCTGCGTTTTTTGCCGCCTTTTTAAGCTTTGCCATAAGGTCGCCTTTCCCGCGGATAGTTATATACTTTGGCTCATAATTATTATCTATATCTATACCTAACTGACTCTTGGGAAGGTCACGCATATGCCCCATAGATGCAATTACTGTATAGTTTTTTCCAAGGTACTTATTTATGGTTTTTGCCTTTGCCGGAGACTCAACTATTACAAGATAGTTTGCCATTGGCATCACCCTCCTAAAGTATTATATATTTCTTGTCAGGACCTTTTTTAATAAGTCCCTTTATTTCCATCATTCCTAAAAGCGCCGTAAGTCTGTGCGCATCAAATGAAATATTTTCCTCAATCAAGTTTGCGGTAGCTTTACCGGAAGCTATTATGCTTACAATTTCTTTTTCATATTCAGAAAGTCCGTCAAGCTTCAATTCCTTTTCTTTTAAAGCTGATTCCTTTCTTTTTTTCTCTCCGCGTTCTTCTCTGCGGTCATTCTCCCTTACGAAAAAGTCGGGTGATTTTGCAATAAGCTCATCCACAACATCCATAGGAGAAAGCAGTGGAATTGCACCGTCACGAATAAGCTCATTTGTCCCACCGCTTAATCTGTCGTCTATATTTCCGGGAACGGAGAATACCGTGACTCCCTCGTTAAGTGCCTGACTTGCAGTTATAAGTGAGCCGCTTCTTTTTGCGGCACGGACTACAACAAGAGCGGTGGAAAGACCCGCTATAATTCTGTTTCTTCTGGGAAAATTCCCTGCAAGCGGTTCCATCCCGAAAGGATATTCCGATACTACGGCACCGCCGTTTTCAATTATATCCTGAAAAAGCTTTGTATTTTCCTTAGGATAAAGCTTGTCAAGACCGCTTCCTAAGACAGCAACCGTGGGAGCCTTCGCCCTGAGCGCACCTCTGTGAGATGCGGCATCTATGCCGATTGCTCCACCTGAAATTATACCTACACCTGTCTGCCCGACTTCGGCAGCGATGGTTTCCGCCATGCGGATGCCGTAGCTGTCACTCCGCCTTGCCCCAACCATACCTGTAAATATAATATCGCGTAGTATATCAGCATTTCCCAGCACATAAAGCACAGCAGGGGGCTGATATATATTTTTGAGTTTCTCGGGATAGCCTTTATCAATATAGGTTACAATCTCCGCGCCAAGCTCGCCAGCCTTTTTAAAATTACTGAGCATATCCTTATACTCAGCACTTGAAGCATCTATCAAAGAAAGGTCAAAAAGGTCATCACTTGCGGCAAGTTCAGAAAGCTTTTTGCGGGTGTTTGGAACGCCCTGCGCCCTCACCGCCCATATAAGCTGACGATTCATTTTTCTCCCCCTCTTTAAAAAACTACCTATATTAACTTACACTAAAACTTTCCTTTTGTAAAGAGTAAAGTTTATTTTTTATAAATTTTGTCTGTAATGCTCGTATACCATTACAGAACCTGCGACTGCGGCATTAAGACTTTCCGCGTCGCTCCTCATCGGGATTTTAAGCACACTGTCACAAAGGGAGAGTGTACTCTCCTCCACTCCGTTCCCCTCGTTTCCTATTATAATGAGAACCTTGCCCGAAAGGTCGGCCAAATAAAAATCAACTGCACTGTCTGTAAGTGCTCCTGCTACAATTTTATAACCGTTTGCGCTGAAATATTCAATAACCTTTTCGCTTTCTGCACCGGATACCACAGGGACAGAGAACATACCAGACATTGTTGCACGGACAATTTTGGGATTGTACAGGTCACAACACCCCTTTGTAAGGATAACACCGCCCGAGTCCGCCGCATGAGCAGTTCTTATAACCGTGCCGATGTTACCGGGGTCCTGAAGTGCTTCGCACATTACAACGCACTTTTTCCCAAGGGATAATATATCCTCAAGGCTGCACTTTTTAACAGGGCATATTGCAATAACACCCTGCGGAGAAACAGTCTCGGCAATTTCAGAAAAAAGCTTCGGTGCCAAAGCGTATATGGGGCAGTCTGCTGAAAAATCAAGAGCTGTACCGTCCTTTATTATAATACACTCTGCCTTTATACCCTTTGAAAGAGCATCCTTTACAATACGGAAGCCCTCTATCATAAAGAGTCCCTTTTCCACTCTCCCTTTCTGGGTTTTAAGAAGCTTTGCCAGTTTAAATATTTTGTTTTCACGGCTTGTTATAATCATAAAATCACAGCCTTTACTTTTCTTTGGAAAAACCGTTTCCGAAATTGTCCGGAAACGGTTTTTAAATTCCAATTATTTAAGGTTTGCTTTTGCTGTTTCAACGAGCTGTGTGAAAGCTGCAGGGTCGCTGATTGCGATTTCAGAAAGCATCTTTCTGTTGATTTCGATATTAGCCTTCTTAAGACCGTTCATGAAACGGGAATAGTTAATATCGTTCATCTTACAAGCTGCGCTGATTCTTGTAATCCAGAGAGAACGGAAATCTCTCTTCTTAAGCTTTCTGCCAACGTAAGCGTATGAAAGAGACTTCATAACCGCCTGGTTAGCTACTCTGTAAAGCTTGGATTTAGCTCCTCTGTAGCCTTTTGCAAGCTTCAAAATCTTTTTATGTCTTTTTCTGGTGCTGAGTGCACCCTTTACTCGAGCCATTTTATAGTCCTCCTACTTTCTTATTTATAAGGTATAAGCTTCTTAATAACTTTTGCGTTTGTTACGTCTGCCAGAGCGCCCTTTCTGAGTCTTCTCTTTCTCTTTGTGTCCTTCTTAGTGAGAATGTGACTCTTGAAAGCTTTTGCTCTCTTTACCTTACCTGATTTTGTAAGACTGAAGCGCTTTGCTGCGGCTCTGTGTGTCTTTATTTTAGGCATAATATCTCTCCTCTCAATTGTATATATCTAAACTGCCTTTTGGTAGTTTGATAATCAGTTCTTGGGCGAAATTGTAATCGCCATGTTCTTACCCTCAAGCTTTGGCTTTTTATCTACTGTGCCGAACTCCTCAGCACCCTTTACAAAGCGGTCAAGGATTTCCTCACCGATTGAAGCGTGATGAATTTCACGACCCCTAAAACGCACTGAAACCTTTACCTTGTCGCCTGATTTTAAGAATTTGCAGGCATTTTTAAGCTTGGTTTCAAAGTCGTGATTGTCAATAGACGGAGAAAGACGCACTTCCTTAAGGTTTACAACCTTCTGATTCTTGCGATTCTCCTTTTCCTTTTTAGCAAGCTCGAAACGGTACTTACCGTAGTCCATGATTTTACATACGGGGGGATTTGCGTTGGGAGAAATCATAACCAAATCAAGATTTCTCTTGTTTGCAGCCTCCATCGCATCATTAGAAGACATAATGCCCAGCTGACTGCCGTCATTGTCTATTACGCGAACCTCTGCCGCCCTGATATCCTCGTTAATCATCATTTCCTTGCTAATGGAAAACACCTCCAAAAGATTTGATTTACGCCGCAAAAAAGCGGCAGGAGAACCTACCGCCACATAATACAAGCACAAAAAATCCTTGTTTATATTAACCGTACCAGGTAATCCTGCACGGTGAGAAGCGGTAACTTCTACTTCATTGCTTGGTTATTATAACAGTTATTTTGGGGTTTGTCAACACTTTTTTATAAAATATTTCTCTACATAAGAAACGGCACAATTCTCAATTGAATTATGCCGTTTTTACTTATTTATTTTCAAGATATTCATTAAGCTTTGCCACAAGTGCATCTGCATCAGCACCGTGTACTGCACAAGCTTCAGCAATTGACTCTCCGCTTGCGGAAGGACATCCGAGACAGTGCATACCGATTTCAAGGAAGAAAGGTGCTGTACCCTTATCCATCATAAGAACATCAAGAATAATAGTGTCTTTTGTTACTTTAGCCATGAAAAACACCTCCTCACGAGTTATTATACATCATTTGAAATAATTTTACAACATATTTTTTAGTGAAATTATCTTATATCATAGAAGATAAATGCATCCTGCAGATACAAAAAACACACACTCAAATGAGTGTGTGTTTTTTTGGAGCGGAAGACGAGATTCGAACTCGCGACGTTCACCTTGGCAAGGTGACGCTCTACCACTGAGCCACTCCCGCATAACTTTTAAGCAAGTGATAGTATAGCACACAAAAAGCCGTTTGTAAAGACTTTTTTGAAAAAATTTTTATTGTTTTGCAATTTTTTTTGCTTATAAAAAAGGATTTTCTCCCCCGATGTCGAAAAGTAGATATAAAGGAAAAATTTTTATGAGGTTTTAAAATGGCAGCTTATTATTCCGACGAAATTGTCAGCGAGGTTTTGCAGGCAAACGACATTGTGGATATTGTTTCGGGTTATGTCAGGCTGAAAAGAACGGGAAGCTCCCTTATGGGTTGCTGTCCTTTTCACAGAGAAAAGACACCCTCTTTTCACGTAAGTGCGGACAAGCAGCTGTACCATTGCTTCGGTTGCGGCGCCGGTGGCGGAGTTATTCAGTTTATTATGAATGCTGAGGGACTTGATTTTCCCGACGCACTTCGTTTTTTGGCAGACCGCGTGGGAATCAGACTTCCTGAAAATGACGGCAGCCGTGACGAGGAAAAATATAAACGCAAACATAAAATGTATGAAATGAATAAGGATGCGGCACGCTATTTCAGGGAGTGTCTTTTGTCCCCCGAGGGAAAAGCTGCACAGGAGTACCTTACCAAAAGACAGCTTGACGGAAAAACCATTGCCGCATTCGGACTTGGCTGGGCACCCGGCGGTTGGGACGGATTATTAAAGCATCTTCGCGGAAAAGGGTATGACCGTTCACTTCTGGTCGATTCAGGTCTTTGCATTATGAACGACAAAGGTCACGTCTACGACAGATTCCGTGAGAGAGTAATGTTTCCTATATTTGATGTACGTGGAAATATAACCGGTTTTACCGGACGAATACTTTCCGGTGATGCCGCAAAATATATGAACTCCCCCGAAAGTATTATTTTCGACAAGGGAAAAAATCTTTATGGCTTAAATCTGGCTAAAAAAAGCATACGCGGTTATTATATACTTGTCGAGGGTAATATGGATGTTATCTCTCTCCATCAGGCAGGGATAAACGCGGCTGTTGCCGCCTGCGGTACGGCATTCACCCGCGACCAGGCAAAGCTCCTATCAAAAAGTCCCGTATATTTGTGCTTTGACAGTGACGGTGCAGGTCAAAAAGCTCTTGAAAGAGCTGCAGAAATTTTCAGGGAATTTGAAACACCGCTGAAGGTTATTGAAATGCCGGATGTGAAAGACCCCGACGATTTTATCAAAAAGTATGGGGCTGAGGCTTTTGAAACCCTGATTAAAAAAGCAAAAACTCTGACGGAGCACAGAATGGATGTGCTTCTTCGGGGAGTTGACCTTAACGATACGGCACAGAAAATCGAAACGCTCGGAAAAGCATCGAAACTGTTTTCAGGCATATCAAATGCAGTTGAACGTGAAGTATATGTAACAAGGCTTTCGGCAAAGACGGGAATCAGTCCTGAATCCATAAACAGTGAAATCAGGAAAACCAATGCTAAAAATGTCCGCAAGGAGGTTTCGGCAGACCTCAGAAAGGTTGTGGGCGGAGGAACGGAAATAAGGAAGCAAAACAAACGCCGTCAGGTTGCGGAAGCAGGATTTTTAGCAATGCTCGCCGAAAGCCCCAAGGTTTACACACAATTTGCGGACAAGTTTGGAGAGGACAGCTTTTCAGAAGAAATTCACAGACAGATTTTCAATCACATTTGTACATATTATAAGGAAGAAAAGCAGGGAACGTGTCAGGAATATCTGATGGGGGCAATGCCCGGACATGAGAGGGAAATTTCCACAGTGCTCATGAGTGTGCAGAATATATCCGATACAATCCGTGCCGCGCAGGATTTTGCGCAAGCGATTGAAAATGAGATATTTAATGAAAAATTGCAGAAGGCTCAGAGCGAAGGTAATCTTCAGCTTATAAGTGAGCTACTGAAATCAAGAAAACAAAACGGATGAGAGTATTATTGAAAGGGAATGATAATATGAGCGAAACAGAAACAAAGAAAAGCATGACAACAGTAAAAGAGCTTATTGAAAGGGGTAAGCAGAAAGGTATGCTTACCGAGCAGGAGATTGAAGATACTCTCGCCGAGCTTGAGTTAGATGCTGAAGAAATCGAAAAAATTCACGACAATATTGAAGATATCGGTATTGAAATTGTTGGAAGTGACATTGAGCAGGAAATGAAAAAAATTGAGGTTTCCGAAGAAGACCTTGAGGACCTCTCTGTTCCCGAGGGAATCAATGTTGACGACCACGTAAGAATGTACCTTAAGGAAATAGGTAAAGTTCCGCTTCTCTCCCCTGGTGAAGAGATTGAGTATGCAAGACTTATGAGCGAGGGTGATGAGGATGCAAAGAAAAAGCTTACTGAGGCAAATCTCCGTCTCGTTGTAAGTATTGCGAAGCGTTATGTTGGCCGCGGAATGTTGTTCCTTGACCTTATTCAGGAGGGAAACCTTGGTCTTATCAAGGCGGTTGAAAAATTTGACTATACAAAGGGCTACAAATTCAGTACCTATGCAACTTGGTGGATAAGACAGGCGATTACCCGTGCAATTGCTGACCAGGCAAGGACAATCCGTATCCCCGTTCATATGGTTGAAACCATCAACAAGCTTATCCGTGTTTCCCGTCAGCTCCTTCAGGAATTGGGCAGAGAGCCTTCCCCCGAAGAAATTGCAAAGGAAATGGGAATGAGCCTTGAAAAGGTTCGCGAAATTATGAAGATTGCTCAGGAGCCTGTTTCCCTCGAAACACCTATCGGTGAAGAAGAGGACAGCCATCTTGGTGATTTCATACCTGATGATGATGCTCCTGCACCCAGCGAAGCGGCTTCCTTTATGCTCCTTAAGGAACAGCTTATGGATGTTCTTAACACCCTGACCCCACGCGAGGAAAAGGTACTCCGCCTCCGTTTCGGTTTGGAGGACGGCAGAGCGAGAACTCTTGAAGAGGTTGGCGGCGTGTTCGACGTAACGAGAGAGCGTATCCGTCAGATTGAGGCAAAGGCACTTCGTAAACTTAGACACCCCAGCAGAAGTAAGAAATTAAAAGACTTTTTAGAATAAGAAAAATCGGTTGCTGTAAAATAAACACAGCAACCGATTTTTTTAATAAAAGTATTGATTTTTCAAATTCTTTGTAGTATAATCATATCCGTTAAGCCGATGTGATGGAATTGGCAGACGTAACGGACTCAAAATCCGTCGGTGGCAACACCGTGCGGGTTCGACTCCCGCCATCGGCACCAGAAATAGCACTGCAATTATGCAGTGCTATTTTTATTTCACCATTTCATAGATTAACTTCTGTTCTATTGGTTTTTCATCGCTTATCTCCACCACTTCCAAATAATCTCTTTCCGCAGTAAAAACTGCATCGTTTTTATTTGTATAAAGTTTTGCAATTACTTCACCTTTTTTCACTCTGTCCCCCGTTTTCTTAATCAGGATAATTCCTGCGGTATGGTCGATTTTATCATCTTTGGTTTTTCTGCCACCACCTAAATCCACACAGATGCTTCCTATTTTTTCCGCATCCATTTTTGAGATAAAGCCGTCTTTTTCCGCTTTCACCTCATATTCAACCGCGGCTTTTTTAAATAGAGAATAATCGTCAACAATTCTTCCGTCACCGCCCTGTTCTTCTATCCATTCTCTGAATTTTTTGAGGGCTGTGCCGTTTTCTATTGTTCCATAAGCTCCTGAAAGAGCTTTTTCCTCATCAATTCCCGTTGCCATTGATGCCATATGTGCCGCAAGGTTGCAGCAAATATCCAAAAGGTTTTTGTCACTGTTACCTTTCAGTATTTCGATAGCTTCAATAACTTCAAGAGAGTTCCCCACGGCATTACCAAGCGGAATATCCATATTGGTAAGAATCGCCCGAACATTTCTGCCTGATGCCTTTCCAATGTCCACCATAGCATTTGCCAATGCCCGTGCTTCCTCAATGCTTTTCATAAAAGCACCGCTTCCCACTTTGACATCAAGGACAATATTCTGCGCCCCCGAAGCAAGCTTTTTGCTCATAATACTTGACGCTATCAGGGGGATGCTTTCAACCGTTCCCGTAACATCACGGAGAGCATAAATTTTCTTATCGGCAGGGACAAGATTTCCGCTTTGCGAAGCAAGGGCAATTCCAACTTTCTTTGTCTGTTCAATAAGTATATCGGGAGATATTGCCGTTTCATACCCTGGAATTGACTCCAGCTTATCAACCGTTCCGCCCGTATGTCCAAGTCCGTGTCCCGACATCTTGGCAACCTTACACCCCAGCACCGCGGCAATAGGCAAAACTATCAGTGAGGTTTTGTCCCCTACTCCCCCCGTGCTGTGCTTATCTGCAGACAGTTTTCCAAGCCCCTTCAAATCCACTTGGTCACCGGACTGCGCCATGGCAATTGTCAAATCGCTCGTTTCACGCGAGGTCATACCCTTAATACATATTGCCATAAGTAGTGCTGATGCCTGATAATCGGGGGTTTTTCCCTCTGTGTATTCATTTACAAATCTTGTTATTTCTTCCTGCAACAGCTCGTGTCCGTCACGCTTTTTTCTTATGATACTATACATTATTTTCACCCCAGAGAGAAAGCATCAGGCAGAAGCTCACCCAATGTATATGTTTTAATTTCCACACCGTTGTAGAGATAAATTTTAAAATTTTTGTCGCAAAACTCACTCATCACCTGACGGCAAACTCCGCAGGGAGAACAATAATTTTCAACTCTTCCTTTTTTTCCGCCAACAACGGCAATTGCCGAAAACTGTCTTTCCCCGTTTTTTACGGCAGAGAAAAATGCAGTTCTTTCAGCACAGTTTGTTGCTGAGTATGATGAATTTTCTATATTACATCCCGTGTAAACTTTACCTTTTTTAGTAAGAAGTGCGGCACCTACACAAAATTCCGAATATGGTGAATATGCGTTTTTCATAGCCGCCATTGCGTTTCCGATAAGTTCTTCTTTTCGCATAAAGTTCACCTCCTAATCTAAGTATATAATTGACATTGCCGAAAATCAACCTTTTCGATAAATCTTCCTACTTTTTTATTGAATTTTTACCGAAATTATGGTAAACTATATAATGAATTATTATGTACTAACAGAAGGGTTTAATTATGTATTACGAAGAACTTCGCAGTGCAATTAAAGAACGGAAAATTGCCCCTCTCTACATTTTCGAGGGACCGGAGGAATACCTTATTGATTTCTGTATCGGAGAGCTTAAGAAAGCTCTTGTAGAAGAATGGTCCGAGATGATGAATTATCAGAGCCATACGGAGCTCCCCCCAGTAAACGAGGCAGGAGATTTTATGGAAACCCTCCCGGTGATGAGTGAGCGAAAACTGATTGTTTTCCGCAAGTGCGGTCTTTTTGAGGGGAATATTAAAAACAAGGCTGAGTGGGAAAATATCCTCTCCAATGTTGCCCCCTACAACTGTGTTGTAATATGGGAAAAGCAACCTGAAAAGGGAAAGAAACAAAATACTGTCAGGAAAGCTGCTGAAAAAGGCGGTGCGGTGGTGGTTGAATTTCCGCTTCGTACTGAGGGCGCTCTTCGCAGTTGGATTAACAAGATTGCGGCATCAAACGGAAAAACCATTGATATGAAATGTGCCTCATATCTGATAAATTCCCTTGAGAGAGATATGCGAACCATTAAGACGGAGTTTGAGAAAATCATTGCATTTTCAAAGGAAACTCAGATTACAAAAGAGGATATTGACAAGGTTATAATAAAGCCTGCTTCCGAAAATGTATATGCACTTATTGATGCTATTTTCGACGGCAGGAGGGAGATTTGCTACAATTTACTCTACACCCTCAGGTCGCTTAAGCAGGAGCCTGTGTCAATACTGACACTTCTTTCAAATCAGCTTATCACCATATACAGGGCGAAGCTGTATCTTCTGGACGGAATGAGTCACCGTGATACGGTTTCTAAGCTTGGCGGTGGTTTCCCTGCAGAAAAGTGTACACAAAAAGCTGAAAAGCTGAAGATAGAAAATATAGAGACCCTGATTTCTCTTTGTCAGGGATGTGATATGAAGACAAAGAACGGACTTTTAGGCGGCTGGGCGGCACTTGAAACAATAGTTGCCGAATACCGGTTTTATTAAAAGAAAGGAAGATAATTATGAAATACGAGCTTAAAAACGGCTGGGCAAAAGATATTGACAAGGAAATAGTTTTTAAATTTTCCGAGGGATACAAGGACTTTTTAACACAGTGTAAGACAGAAAGAGAGTCTGTCAGGGAAACTGTCCGACTTGCGGAGGAATGCGGATTTAAGCCCCTTGAATCCTTTGACACGCTCAAAGAAGGTGACAAGGTGTATGCCGTAAACAAGCTCCGCAGTGTTATGCTTGCCGTTATAGGAAGCGAAAAGCTTACGGATGGTGTTAACATTGTGGGTGCACACATTGATGCACCCCGTCTTGACCTCAAGCCCAACCCTCTTTACGAGGACGGTGAAATGGCGTTCCTCAAGACACATTACTACGGTGGTATCAAAAAATATCAGTGGAGTGCAATTCCCCTTGCACTTCACGGTGTAGTTATTACAAAAGACGGTGAAACCGTAAACATCCGCATCGGTGATGAAAATGACGATGTGACATTCGTTATTACTGACCTGCTTCCCCACCTTGCACAGGAGCAGATGAAAAAATCCGCTTCCGAAATTATTGAGGGCGAACAGCTTAATATCCTTATCGGGGCAATGCCATCTTCTGACGAAGAAAAGGAAGCAGTAAAGGAAAACATTCTTGCAATCCTCAATGAAAAATACGGCATCTGCGAGGAGGATTTCTTAAGTGCGGAGCTTCAGATAGTTCCTGCTGCAAACGCAAAGGATGTAGGCTTTGACAGAAGCCTTATCGGTTCGTATGCACACGACGACAGGGTGTGTGCATACCCCTCACTTATGGCAATTTTCACTACCGAGGCTTGCGACAAGACTGCCGTTTGCATCCTCACCGACAAGGAAGAAGTCGGCAGTATGGGCAATACTGGTGCAAAGAGTGACTTTATGAAGCTTGTGCTTCTTGAAATGATGGATAAATCAGGCGAAGGTGCAACAGAGCTGAATTTACTCCGTTGTCTTGACAGAAGCTATTGTTTAAGTGCTGACGTAAATGCGGCATTCGACCCCAACTTCCCCTCCCCCTACGAAAAACGCAACTCGGGAAAGCTTAACTACGGCGTTGCCATTTCAAAATACACAGGCGCAAGAGGAAAAAGCGGTTCTTCCGATGCTTCTGCGGAGCTTATGGGAAAAATCCGTACTTTGTTTAATGACAATGGTGTTCTGTGGCACGTTTCTGAGCTTGGCAAGGTTGATGCAGGCGGCGGCGGTACAATTGCGCAGTATGTTGCAAACCTTGGCGTTGAAACCGTTGACTGCGGTGTGCCGATTTTAAGTATGCACGCACCTTTTGAGGTTGCTTCCAAGCTTGATGTATATATGGCATATAAAGCATTCCACGTATTCTTTAATAACTGAGGTATTTGCTATGAGAATAGATAAGTTTTTAAAGGTTTCCAGAATTATAAAACGCCGTACCGTGGCAAATGAGGCCTGTGATGCAGGCAGAGTCAGCATTAACGGTAAGGTATGCAAAGCAAGTGCTGAAATAAAATGCGGTGACATTGTGGAAATCAGATTCGGGGAAAGACTGATTAAGGTACGCATTGAGGATATTAAGGAGCATACCCTTAAAAATGATGCGGCATCCCTTTACACCGTACTTGATAACAACTAAGAGGTGACATTACTTGAAAAAATTATGGGAACTTTTTTCCGCTTTCTTCAGAATAGGTGCATTCACCTTTGGCGGAGGGTATGCAATGCTCTCCCTTATTCAGAGAGAAGTGGTTGACAACAAAAAATGGGCAACTGACGAGGAAGTGCTTGACTACTACGCCGTAGCACAATGCACTCCAGGTGTTATTGCCGTAAATACGGCAACCTTTGTAGGTTATAAGCAGAAAGGTATCTTGGGAGGCATTGTGGCAACCTTTGGTGTTGTGCTTCCGTCACTTATTATAATTACGGCAATTGCCTCTGTACTGCAAAATTTTATGGAATATGAGATTGTACAGCACATTTTCGGTGGAATCCGTGTTGCGGTTGCTGTCCTCATTGTCAATGCCGTTATAACAATGGGTAAAAAATCAGTAAAGGATGTACTCTGTGCCACTCTGGCGGTTTTATCCTTTACGGTATCAATGATATTTCCCGATTTGTCCCCTGTATTTGTGGTACTCGCTGCAGCACTTGTGGGGCTTGTTACAATGAAGAGAGGGGGAAATAAAGCATGATTTTTCTATATCTCTTCATTGAATTTTTCAAGACAGGACTCTTCTCAATCGGCGGCGGGCTTGCAACAATCCCTTTCCTTACTGCAATGGGCGAAAAATGGGATTGGTTTACAAACGAAACTCTAGGCAATATGATTGCCGTGGGCGAATCTACCCCCGGTCCTATCGGTGTAAATATGGCAACGTATGTAGGTTACACCGTGGGTATGAAAGAGTACGGCATATGGGGAGCATTTGCAGGTGGATTCATTGCCACCTTTGGTTTGGTCCTGCCGTCTGTTATAATTATCCTAATAGTCGCAAGAATACTCAGGGCATTCAAGGAAAACAAGCTTGTAGAAAGGTGCTTTTACTCCATCCGCCCTGCCGTAACAGGTATGATTGCAACTGCGGCGGTTATGATGATAAAAAGCGGAATTTTCACAAGAAACGGCAATAATATACTTGAAATGATTGATATAAAGGCACTTATCCTTTTTGCAGTGCTTTTGGTATGCACCAATAAAATCAAACTGCACCCGATATTCTATATAGTTATTGCAGGGGTTATCGGTGCAATATTTAAGATGGGAGCAATATAATGGATATTTTAAAACAGCTCTGTCTGGAATTAAAAACCGACGAAGCAAAAACACAAAACGTAATAAACCTTTTAGACGAGGGAAACACGATTCCCTTTATTGCCCGTTACCGTAAGGAGCTTACGGGCAATATGGACGACCAGCTCATAAGAAGTATTTCCGACAGGCTGGCGGCACTTCGTGCTATTGAGGAAAGAAAAGCCGAGGTTATAAGGCTGATTGACGAGCAGGGCAAACTCACTGACGAAATTACTGCAGCCGTGGAAAATGCTAAAACTCTTACCGAGCTTGAAGACATTTACCGTCCCTACCGCCCCAAGAGAAAAACACGTGCAAGCGTTGCCCGTGAAAAGGGGCTTGAACCTCTTGCAGTTCTCATCATAGGTCAGGAATTTGCAGGAGATATTTTTGAGGAAGCGTCTAAATACATAGACGAGGAAAAAGGCGTTTCTTCCGTAGAGGATGCAATAAACGGTGCAAAGGACATCATTGCAGAGGATGTTTCCGATAATGCTGACTACAGAAAAAATATCCGCAGGCTGACCTTCTTGAACGGTGTTATTGCGAGTAAGCAGGGCAAGGGAGAAAATAGCGTATATCAGATGTACTACGAATTTTCCGAGCCTGTAAAGGCAGTTGCCGACCACAGAATCCTTGCAATGGACCGCGGTGAAAAGGAAGATATATTAAGCGTAAAAATAGATGTTGACAGCGAAATTATTACAAGCTACCTTTTTAAGGAGCTTATTATAAAAGACGGCACACAGCTTTCTGACCTTGTGAAAGAAGCAATTGAGGACAGCTACAAGCGTCTTATTGCACCGTCAATTGAAAATGAAATCCGTTCCGACCTTACCGAAAGGGCGCAAAACGGTGCAATCTCCCTTTTTAGTGTAAATCTCAAAAATCTTCTTATGACTCCACCTGTTAAGGGACACATTGTACTTGGTGTTGACCCTGGTTACAGAACAGGTTGTAAGCTAGCAGTTGTAGACTCCACCGGTAAGGTTCTTGAAACAGGTGTTGGTTATTTCACCCTTGAGCATCACGACCTTGAAAAAGCAAAGAAGCAGGTCAGTGGGATGATTGAAAGGAACTCCGTTACTCTTGTTTCTATCGGTAACGGTACTGCAACGGGCGAAAGCGAAAAGTTTATTGCCTCCCTTATTGGTGAGCTTGATCGCCCCGTAAAATATATGGTAGTTTCTGAGGCAGGTGCATCTGTTTACAGTGCGAGTGAGCTTGGTGCAAAGGAATTTCCCGACTACGACGTATCTCTCCGCAGTGCGGTTTCAATTGCAAGAAGGCTTCAGGACCCCCTTGCAGAGCTTGTTAAGATTGACCCGCGCTCAATCGGTGTCGGTCAGTATCAGCACGACTGCAATCAGAAGAAGCTGTCGGGTGCACTCGGCGGTGTTGTTGAAGACTGCGTAAATAATGTAGGCGTTGACCTTAACACGGCATCTGCATCTCTTCTCAGCTATATTTCAGGCATTTCCTCTGCCGTAGCAAAAAACATTGTTGCATACCGCGAGGAAAACGGCTCATTCACCAAAAGACGCGAGCTTTTGAAAGTAAGCAAGCTTGGTGAAAAAGCGTTTGTACAATGTGCAGGCTTTATGCGTATTCCCGACGGAAAGGAATTTCTGGATAACACCTCCGTTCACCCCGAAAGCTATGATGCGGCAAGGGCACTTATTGAAAAGTGTGGTTACACGAACGATGAAATTAAAAAGAGTAGTTTTCCCGACATATTGACCCGTGTGACAAAGGACATTGCAGAAGCAATCTGCAAGCAGTTTGATATCGGTATGTTTACTCTCCGTGACATTTGTGACACCCTTGCAAAGCCGGGCAGAGATATGCGTGACGAACTTCCCAAGCCACTCCTCAGAAGCGGTTGTATGTCCCTTGAGGAGCTTACTACGGGAATGATTCTTGACGGTACCGTAAGAAATGTTATTGACTTTGGTGCGTTTGTGGATATTGGTGTTCATCAGGACGGACTTGTTCACATATCACAGATTTCCGATAAATTTATAAAGCACCCCACCGATGTGCTTAGCGTAGGAGATATTGTAAAGGTAAAAATCCTTGATGTTGACAAGGAGAAAAAGAGAATTTCCCTTACAATGAAGCTTTAAAGTTAAAAAAGTTGTGCATCTTATTGATGCACAACTTTTTGTTTATTCTTAGTCGATAGGTTCTGTTTCAGATTCGTCGTACTCGCTCTGTCCGTCATAAACGTCTGCATCAAGTGCCTCGGAATCTTCCGCAGGAACATCCTCAACGCCAACCTCTTCGGTATTTTTTATATCGTCAATTTTCTTGCGGAGAACAGCAATCTCTTCCTCGTAAGAATCGATATTTTCGAGCATTTCCTTTATTGCTTCCATAACCTGACCGTCTCTCTTGAAAGCTTTATACGCTTCAAAGCCGATTTCCTTGTAAAGGTTTTTAACCTTTTTCTGTTTATCGCTTATTTCGAGATTCAGCTTCGCAATGGAATAAAGCTTCTTGCTCTGTTTACTGGAGGTTGTAGCAACTTCTGAAGCAATTTCTTTAACTTTATCCAAAAATTCCATTGAGTTTCCTCCTCATATATTAGTCAAAGCTGGGCTTTGCCAAAAATCCGGGAATTTCAAGGTCGCCGTCATCTCCGATAGCACCGAAGAATCCGTTGTCCTTATCCTTTTTCTTTCCTTCAAGACCTGTTGCAATAACTGTGATGATGATGTCGTCTTCAAGGCTTTCATCAATTGCAGCACCAAAGATAACATTTGCATCCTCATCCACGCAGTCACCGATAAGATTTGCAGCTGCATTTGTTTCGTGAAGGTTAAGGTTAGCACCACCGATAACATTGATGAGCACGCCTGTTGCACCATCAATAGTTGTTTCGAGAAGAGCACTTTCAATAGCCATCTTAGCAGCCTCTTCAGCACGGTTTTCACCGCTTGCACGACCGATACCCATATGAGCAAGGCCTGCATCCTTCATAACTGTTGTAACGTCAGCGAAGTCAACATTGATAAGACCTGCACCTACGATAAGGTCGGAGATGCCCTGTACACCCTGACGAAGAACTTCGTCAGCATCCTTGAATGCATCAAGAAGGCTTGTCTTATTATTGCTGATATCAAGAAGTCTGTCATTGGGGATTACAACGAGTGTATCTACATTGCCGCGGAGCTGTTCAACACCCTCCTCAGCCTGAATCATACGTCTTCTACCCTCAAAACCGAAAGGCTTTGTAACGATAGCAACCGTAAGAACACCGAGTTCCTTTGCAATACCTGCAACAACTGGAGCTGCACCTGTACCTGTTCCGCCGCCCATACCTGCTGTTACAAATACCATATCTGCATCTTTAAGTACCTGTTCGATTTCTGCACGGCTTTCTTCTGCAGCTTTTCTGCCGATTTCAGCCTTACCGCCTGCACCCTGACCTTTTGTAAGCTTATCGCCAATCTGAATCTTCTGGCTGGCATGGCTCTTGGTAAGTGCCTGCTTATCTGAATTTATAGCGATGAATTCAACACCCTTAATACCTGCTTCTACCATTCGGTTTACAGCATTATTACCGCCGCCGCCTACACCGACAACTTTAATTTTCTGAGCTGCGCCGAGCTCTTCTGCGTATTCCATTCTCACCTGAAATCCTCCTCTATAAGTAATATAGCTATAATAAATACAATTATATACTATATAATACACCTAAATGTGCCCAGTTTCAAGAAAAATTTTAAATTCTTATTAAATAATTGCGTTTTTTAAGGATTTGTGTCTTTATTTTCCGTAACAATCTCCTTTTCACGGTATGTTAGTCTCTCAAGATTTATATATCCCGAGGGCATCTCTCCGGCTTTTGTCTTTTCAACGACATAATCATAAATAGGGCCGAAGCACTCCATCTTGTAATCAAGCTTACTTGTATCGCCTACCGTGACGCAAAGCTTTTTACTGCTGTAATAGAATTTTATATCGGTTATATCGGTTACATCAATTTCAACCATCTTGTCAATATAACCCGATTTTGTAAATTCACCCAGGCACTTTAAAAGAGCATCAAGCTGTCTTTTATCCTCGGCAGTTATGATACTGCCCTCCTTATACTTGACATTTTTAATACCCGTTATCTGCGGAAGCTCGGGAGTTGAAGAAACTGTATTATTACCGTCGGCGGATGCACCGGAAGAGCTTCTCTTCTCCACGCACCTGCCGTCGGCAGTTATGATAATATATCCGTTTTCTGCAGTCAGATAGGCTACACCAACCTCCTCCACCACAGTTATTATTATTCCCGAGGGGAGGTCACGTTTGATTTTTACACTTTCAACATAGCCCATTGATTTAACATTATCTCTTGCTTCGCCAAGGTTTACGCTGAAAATATTTACACCCTTGATAAGCCCGCTGGCATTTATTACATCCTGTTCCTTTAACACCATATTTCCGCGGACCTCAATTTTATCAATGTCAAAACCGGGAGTCAGGAGCATTATAGAAATAATGGAGGCTATCAAAACAACAAGCGTCAGGAGTGCCAGTTGCTTCTTCTGCCGTCTTTTCATTTTTCTCACTGTCTCCCACCTTCTTTCATCAGTTTATTTTCTTTATATCTGCACCTAACTGTGCAAGCATTTTATCTAAATCCACATATCCACGTTCTATATAGTGGATACCGCTTAATTCACTTACCCCGTTTGCACCTAAAGCCGCTACCGCAAGTGCCGCACCGCCACGCAAATCCATTGCCTTAAGCGGGGATGCACAAAGCTTCTGCCCCTTGATGATTGCCACTCTTCCGTCCTGAAGAATATCAGCACCCATCTTCCGAAGCTCGGGAATGATTTTATATCTGCTGTCAAAGATATTTTCCACAATCACACTTGTTCCCTCAGCAAAGCACAATGCCGCCATAACAGGAGACTGTGCATCTGTGGGAAATCCCGGGTAAACCTGCGTTTTTATCATATCCACGCTCTTTATTTTTTCAGGCGCACGAATGTACATCTTGTCGTTAAAAAATTCTATTTTTGCACCACTGTCACGAAGAACTGATACCACGGCACCCAAGTGCGCGCTCCTTACATTAAGAAGCTCTATCTCACTTTTAGTGGTCATTGCACTGCACATAAGAGTGGCCGCAACAATTCTGTCGGGCATTACCTTATGCTCCGCACTGTGAAGATGTGCAACTCCCTTGATACGGATAAATTCCGTTCCTGCACCCTCTATACAGGCACCCATCTTGTTGAGAAATTCGCACATATCGGTTATTTCAGGTTCCTTTGCCGCATTGGAAATCGTTGTTTCCCCGTTAAGGCAGACCGATGCTAAAATAATGTTTTCCGTCGCACCTACGCTTGGAAAACTAAGGTGTATATCCCCCGAATGCATCCTGTCTGCATTGGCTTCAATAAACCCATTTTCATCCTTTATGGAAAGGCCCAGTTGCCGTAGTGCTTTCATATGCAGGTCTATAGGGCGGTTCCCAAGCTCACATCCGCCGGGCGAGCACATTCTTGCCCTGCCCATTTTTCCTGCAAGTGCTCCTAAAAATATAATGGAGCTTCGCATTTCCCGCATCAGCTCCTCGGGAATTTCCCATGAAGAAATATCCGAAGAGTCAATTTCCAGAATGTTTTCCGAAAAAGCCACCCTGCAGCCCAGACACTCCAAAATTTTTATTGTATGCTCCACATCACTAAGATGAGGACAGTCATAGATTCTGCATTTGTCGCCTGCCAGTATGGACGCTGCCATAATTGGCAAGACAGCATTTTTTGCTCCGTGAACACGCACTCTTCCGGAGAGTTTCCTGCCTCCGGTAATTATGTACTTATTCAAGCCGACACCCCCTACACCAACATATTATGCCGTATAGGAAATTTCGGTGATTTTTATATCATTTCTTTAATATAATTATATATTGTTTCGCAGGCATCTGCAATACCGATTTTTTTGGAATCGGACTGCATTTTTGCCAGAGTTTCCTTATTTTTGAGTATTGAATGGATTTCTTCCGAAATTCTTTTTCCGCTTACCTCGTTTTCAAGTACAACCCTTGCTGCACCGTTTTTCTCAAGATACCTTGCGTTGTACTCCTGGTGGTTGTGGGCAACGTAGGGGCTGGGAATAAGCACCGCCGCTTTTCCCAATGCCGTTATTTCGCTGACGGTTATTGCACCTGCCCGTCCGACAACAACATCTGCGGCAAAGAAAATTTCTTCCATATTATAGATATAGGGAACTACCTTGATATTTTTTACCTTTGCGAGGTCGGTAGTCTTTTTTATACTTTCACTTATGCTTTCATAGTGACGTTCGCCGGTTGATGCAATAAGGTTAAAGTCCCTGATACGGTTTTCCGCTATCATCTGTACAAGGGCTTCATTCATTTTTTCTGCACCAAGAGAGCCTCCGAACATCAGAACAATCGGCTTTTCGTCAAAACCGTACTGTGCACGCACCAAATCTATATCATGCACCGCAAAAAGGTCAGGTCTTAACGGATTTCCCGTAAGGACCATTTTTTTTGCCTTCATCATATCACGGGTTTCCTCAAAGCTTATCGCTGTAACATCTGCTTTCCCTGCAAGCATCTTTATTGCAAGTCCGGGGAAAACATTCTGCTCGTGAATAAGCGTGGGGATTTTAAGGCTTGCCGCCGCCTTTACAACGGGAGCGCATACATATCCCCCTGTGCCGATTACCACATCAGGCTTGAAATTTTTTACGATACGCTTTGCAACGCCCGTGCTTTTTACATAATTTATAAACACCTTGATGTTTTCAACACTCAGACTTCTTCTCAGCCCCATAACATCAATAAACTTAATGTCGTATCCGCATTTGGGAACAAGCGTTTTTTCAAGACCGCGCTCTGTTCCTACAAAGAGAAATTCGCTCTCCGGCTCCTTTTCTTTTATATAGTTTGCAATGGCAATTGCAGGATTGATATGCCCTGCAGTACCGCCTCCGGTTAAGAGTACCCTCATATTAAAGCACCTTCACTATATTTTTTTGATTTTACTGGATTTTGAAATATTAATCAGAATTCCTATTCCCCACATAGTGGCAAGCATTGACGAGCCGCCCGAACTGAAGAGGGGAAGCTGCATTCCCGTTGACGGAAGAACTGACAGCACAACGCCGATATTAATAAGCATCTGAAGTCCTATAATAGCGGTTATACCAAAGGCTGTGTACATACCGAATTTGTCCCTTGCGTTGAGAGCAATACTTATACCTCTCCACACAAAAAGCACAAACAAAAGAATTACGACTGCACCGCCTATAAATCCAAGCTCTTCACAAATAACGGCATATATATAGTCATTCTGTGCTTCGGGAAGATATTTGTACTTTTGCCTTGACTGACCGAGTCCCAAGCCGAAAAGTCCGCCGCTTCCCACTGCATAGAGGGACTGTACAATCTGCCAGCCTATTCCCTGCTTGTATTTAAAGGGATTGAAAAGCGCCAGAATACGGTTGTATCTGTATTCCTCTGTAAATATGAAAAAAGCACCTGCCACACCAAGACCCAATCCACCGAAAATAGTCCACTTGAGAGAGAAGCCTGCAACAAGCATCATCAGTATGCTGATAAGTGCCAGCATAATTGCGGCAGACATATGACTCTGCATAATACAGAATACACAAAAAATACCCATTACACCAAAGGATGTTAAAATATTCTTTTTATCTGTGGTAAGATTCTGTGTTTTCTTATCTGAAAATCTCGCTGAATAAAACAACACCAATACAATTTTTGCAAATTCCGAGGGCTGAAAGCTGATAAATCCCAAAGAAATCTGTCTTGTTGCACCGTGGGATGCAAAACCTACCACGGGCACTATAAACATAACAAGTGCCGTAACCCCAAGCATAAGCTTCTGCAGGCTAAGGTACATATGATAATCATTGGTTGCTGCAAAGACCATTACCGCACTGCCCATAAGAAGAATTGCACCCTGCCTTATAAGAGTACGGAAAATACCGCCCTCCGCCGCCCCCGGCGAGCTTGCTGAGAAAAGCATAGCGAAGCCAAACAAGAGCAGGCTGAGTACTATAACGACTAATATAAAGTCCGCTTTACCGGAAGGTTCTCTTTTTCCTGTCATATTGGCTCCTCCTTTAACTTAAGCCGAGGGGAGTCAAACCCCTTAAGCCTTAAATTGCTATGTAACAAACGGCACAGAGAATCAGCGTTATTATGCTGAAAAGTGCCACAACCTTTGTTTCTTTCCACCCGCATTTTTCAAAGTGGTGATGGACAGGTGCCATTTTGAAAACTCTTTTTTTCGTTTTTTTGTATACAGACACCTGAATGATAACGCTGAGTGCTTCAAACAGAAACACAAATGCACCAATTATTATAAAAAGCTCCAGACCTGCACTAATTGCAACAGCTGCTATCGTACCGCCAATGAAAAGACTTCCCGTATCGCCCATAAAAACCTTTGCAGGATAAGCATTATAAATAAGGAAACCTAAAAGTCCGCCTGTAAGAGCACCTGCAACAACGCTGCCGTCAGAATGCATTCCTATTACGGCACACGCAACCGCAAAGAACAGGGAAACTATACTTCCCACACTTGCGGCGAGACCATCAAGTCCGTCTGTAAGATTTGCGCTGTTTGTTGTCGCCAGAAGCACAAGCATTACAAAGGGGATGTGCAAAATGCCTAAATCAAAGGTCAAATCTGTAAAGGGGATTCTTGTTTCCGTCTGCCCAAACTGAAAATACAGAAAAACTGCATATGCAAGGCTTACAACAGTCTGTGCAAGAAATTTCTGTGAAGCGGAAAAGCCCTTGTTCTGCTTTTTAACAACCTTTATATAGTCATCAATAAAGCCTATCAGTCCAAACAGGACACCGCACAAAAGTATTGCACCGCATCTTAAATCCCTTACGAAAATCAATGTGGCAATAACTGTTGACGCTATAAAAACAAGACCGCCCATTGTAGGTGTTCCCTGCTTTTTCTCATGCCATGAGGGGCCGTCCTCTAAAATTGTCTGTCCAAATTTCAGTTTGCGAAGAAACGGAATCAGAACCGGCTCACACAGTGCGGTTATTAGAAAGCTTATTACACATGCTTTTATCCACATAGTTAATTACCCCTTCATTGTTGAAAGTATCTCTTTTACAACAACTCTTTCGTCAAAGTCGTGTTTAATATGGTCAATTTCCTGATATGTTTCGTGTCCTTTTCCTGCAAGGATGATGATATCTCCCTCCCTGGCAATTTCCATTGCTTTACGGATGGCATCCTTTCTGTTCACCACGGTGATGTGGTTATCCTTTTCCATTCCTGCAAGAATATCCTTTATGATTGCCTCGGGCTCTTCACAGCGGGGATTGTCACTTGTAACCACAACAAGGTCTGAAAGCTCCTCTGCAATTTTTCCCATTTTAGGACGCTTGCTTGCATCACGGTTACCACCGCATCCAAATACGGTTATTACGCATCCTTTCGTAAAGTCACGCACTGCAGATATAATATTTTCCATACCGTCGGGAGTATGTGCGTAGTCGATAATCACGGTGTAGGGAGTGGTTGTGTGGACAACCTCAATTCTTCCTTTTATACTTTTTGCAAGGACAAGGCCATTTTCTATATCCGACATATCAATGCCGATATTTATGCAGGCACAAATTGCCGCAAGGGCATTGTAAACTGAGAATTTTCCGGGGATTCCCAGACGCATTTCGTGAGTTTCGTTTTTATATACAATGTCAAATATTACGCCTCTCTCACTCATTTTGATGTTATCTGCTTTTATGAGAGAGTCATTATCAATTGAATAGGTAAGAACATCTTCCCCTGCCGCAGTAAGACAGATTTGCGAATAATCTGAATCAAGATTTATTGCGGAGGTTCTGCTCATTGCAAAAAGCTTTGCCTTTGCCTTTGCATAATTTTCCATAGTTTTATGAAAATCGAGATGGTCCTGTGTAATGTTTGTCAAAACTGCCGTTTCAAAGGTTACACCGTACACTCTGTCAAGCTCGAGAGAGTGGCTTGAAACCTCCATTACAACGTATTCACCGCCGCTTTCCACCACTTTGTGAAAAATTTCAAAAAGGTCGAAGGACTCGGGGGTGGTACGGCTGCTTTCTGTGACAGAGTCACCGATTATTATCTGATTTGTGCCGATAAGGTCACATCTTAACCCCTTGAGCATCAGGATTTGCCTGATAAGATATGTGGTAGTGGTCTTTCCGTTTGTACCTGTAAGACCGATTATTTTAAGCTTCTTTTCAGGATGGTCAAAATACTCCGCACTGGTAAGTGCCAATGCCTTTCTTGAGTCTTTTACCTTTACATAGGTGCATCCGCAGTCAATGTTATCCTCACCTAAAACTGCAACTGCACCGTTTTTTATTGCACTGTCAATGTATTTATGTCCGTCGGTTTCAAACCCCTTTATTGCTATAAAGAGATAGCCGTCCTGAACTTTTCTGGAGTCATATGCTATGCCCTTTATTTCAATTTCTGAGTTTCCGAAAATCTCACATTCAATATTTTTAACGAGTTCTTTTAATGTCATTATGCACCTCCGTCAATTCTCTTCCCTCTTAACAAACTTTACATAAATTTTTGTTCCCGCCGCAACTTCGGATTTTGCCTTGGGGCTCTGACTTACTGCTATATAATCAGCTGGAATTGTTCCGCTGTTTGCAGCATCAAGCTCCATACTGAGGCCTGCATTTTCGATAGTCGCCTTTGCGTTTTTATAGTTCATTCCTATAACCTCGGGAACAATTGCAGTCCCCTGCGCTTCTTCCTTCTGGGTGTATGCAATTACAACACCGCCTTTGTGAAGCTTTGTTCCTGCTGCAGGAATCTGATTTGTAATCTTTTCTCCGCTGCCCTTGGGATTTATTTTAAGTCCCAGATTGTCAAGCTTAATAAGGGCTTCCTGCACAGTAAGTCCGTTAATATTGGGTACTGTTACAGATATTTTATCCTTGTTTTCCTCTGTAGGCTGAGGAGCATATCCAAGGTAAGGAAGAACATCTTCAAAAATTCTTCCTACCGCAGGTGCCGCAATTGCACCACCACCAGTTGCTCCTGCATGAGGCTCGTCAAGGAGCAGTAGACATACAAGCTGGGGGTTATCGGCAGGTGCTACACCTACAAAGGATGCGATATATTCTCCGCTTCCTCGGGGAAGCTTTTCACTTGTACCTGTTTTTCCGCCGATACGGAAGCCTGCAACATATCCGCCTTTACCTGTTCCCTCCGCTACAACACGTTCCATCATACCGCGCATCTGCACGCTGGTTTCTTCGGAAATTACACTGCGCACAAGCTCTGGGTCAAAGGTTTCAATCACATTTCCCTCTGCATCGGTATATGCTTTTATTATACGGGGCTTCATAAGGTTTCCTCCGTTTACTACGGCTGAAACGGCACTTATGAGCTGAAGAGGAGTGATTGTAAATGTCTGCCCGAAAGATGATGTTGCCAAATCTACAACACCAAGCTTTTGATGGAATGTTCCGGCAGATTCACCCGGGATTGTAAAGCCCGTCTTTTCTGTAAGTCCAAAGGCTTTATAATATTTCTGGAAAGTTGTTGCACCCATTCTTGAAGCAAGCTCCATTACAAAAGGGTTGCAGGAATTCATAAGCCCCTGTGCAAAGGTTTCTTCTCCGTGTCCTGCGTGCTGCCAGCAATGGATACTGCGGTTTGCCACCTGTCTTACACCTGAGCAGGAGAATACGTCCTGAGGGGATGCAACACCCTCTTCAAGAGCTGCCGCTGCAACTATTGTTTTAAACGTTGAGCCCGGCTCGTAGGAGTCTACAACGGCTTTGTTACGCCACATTTTCCAGACAGCCTTGTTATATGCTTCTGTATAAGCTTCGCCCTCCAGTTCAAGAGCATCGAGCTGTTCCAAAAGAAGCTGGTCTGTTATCACACGGGGAGCATTCAGGTCGTAGGTAGGAACTACCGCCATAGCAAGAACCTCTCCTGTGTTGGGATCCATAACGATAGCGGCACCGCCATTTCCGAGAAGATTTTCCTCATATGCCTGCTGAAGATGCTTTTCCGTGTATCTTTGTATAGTTTCATCGATTGTCAGGACAACGCCCTTGCCGTCCTGAGGCTCAATGTAGTTTTCATATTTAAAGGGCATTTCGTTGTTCGCAACGTCCTTTGCCGCAACGATTCTGCCGTCAACCCCGCGAAGCTGTTCGTCAAGAACATTTTCAAGGCCCTCAAGTCCCTGATTGTCACTTCCCGTAAAGCCGATAACCTGTGCCGCAAGCGAGCCATAAGGATAGTAACGCTTGGAATCCTCTTCAAAATAGACTCCCGAAAGCTTCTCGTTTCTGATTTGGTCGGCAACACTTTTTTCTACCTGCTTTGCAACAACCACTGACTGTCTGTTTGTGCGGGAAATTTGTTTTCTTAAATTCTGCTCATCTACACCCAGAATTTTTACAAGAGTGCTTACAACCTCTTCTTCATTCTTGCTTTTTGCTATTTCCTGAGGGTTAAGAGTTACTCTTTCAGCAGATGCACTCTGTGCGAGAATTTTTAAATTACGGTCATAAATAGAGCCGCGTTTTGCACTGATTACACTGTCGCGGGTCTGCTGTTCAGCCGCCATTCTGCTATATTCTTCGCCGCGGACAAACTGTATCCATGCAAGCCTTACAAGAAGCACCAACACGCCCACAAGAAAAAAAAGCGTTATTAATTTCATTCGTTTTTTTATGGCTCTTGTCGGCATGGTTTCACTCCTTTTATGTTTTTACTTTTTCCTTTTTTATAAACGCAAAAAGGGATTTGGCAAAAAAAGTCCTGCTGCCACTTCCCTTTATTATATTAATATAAATATTCCAGTATTCCCGATATGCGATTTATAAATGCGTTGAACGTGCTTTTTTCCTCAACCTTTAAAACTTCACCGTTGTCAGTATTTCCAAGTGCAATATACTGTATCTGACTTTTTGCAGGAGGCTTAAGTCCAAGACGCTGTGCTTCCTGTTCAATTTTTTTCGGGTCAAGATTACCCTCTGCCTTCACCTGCTGTTCAACAACCTTTGCACTTATAAGCTCAAGGTTTTCTTTAGAAGCTGAGAGCTTATTGTACTCTGCAGTAATTGTCGCATATCTGAGAAGGACTACGAAAGACAGTGCAAACGCAACCAGAATTGCTTTTACAATGCGTTTTTTCATCCTTAACGCTTTCTTGTGCGACAGCTTAACGCTTGTCCTTCCGGTGATTTTCTTCCCTGCGGATTTCTTCTTGGGAACATCTGATGTGTAGTATTCAGTTTTTAATGCACTTGAACCGTCTGTATACATCGGTACGCTCCTGTCAGATTATTTTTTCCACAGCTCTTAATTTACTGCTTCTCGCACGGGGGTTTTCGTCAAGCTCTTTTTCAGAGGGGACTATGGGTTTTCGTGTAATACTCTTTACGGAAGGCTTGTTTCCGCAAACACATACGGGGAAATCCTTTGGGCAGGTACAGCCCTTTTCCAAAGCTGCAAAAGTTGTTTTTACGATTCTGTCTTCAAGGGAGTGGAATGTGATTATTCCCATCTTACCGCCTTTTTTAAGAAGCTCTGCCCCATCCTTTATTGCCTGCTCCAATATTTTAAGCTCTCCGTTGACCTCAATCCTTATAGCCTGAAATGTACGTTTTGCAGGATGGGGGCCATCCTTTCTTGCTGAAAGGGGGATTGCCGCTTTTATAATATCCACAAGCTCAAAGGTTGTTTCTATGGGTGCTGTTTTTCTTTTCTCAACAATGAAATCAACGATTCTGCTTGCCCATCTTTCCTCTCCGTAGGTGGAGATTATCCTAAAAAGCTCTTCTGACGAATAGGTGTTTACTATATCCTTTGCGGTAAGGCTGTCGCGACTATCCATACGCATGTCCAGTGGCGCGTCCTGCATATAGGAAAAGCCCCTCTCTGCATCGTCAAGCTGAGGCGACGATACACCTAAATCCGCTATGATTCCGTCAAATTTTTCTATTCCAAGGTTTTTTGCTATATTTTTTATATTGGAAAAATTATCGTGCACTGCGGTGAAATTTTTACCCTTAAAACGCTCATTTGCATTTTTTATGGCAATTTCATCACGGTCTATTCCGATAACTTGTCCGCCACGCTCCAAAATCAGAGATGTGTGTCCGCCGCCGCCCAATGTGAAATCGGCATATATTCCATCCGGTTTAACATCTATGCTGTCAACGGTTTCTTCTAAAAGCACAGTAACATGGTTAAATTCCACAATGCTTCCTCCTATCAGAAGCTGATTTCTTCCAGACTCTCTGCAGCTTCCTCAACAGTCATCTCTTCTTCACTCTGAGAATACTCCATCCAACGCTGTGCATCCCAGATTTCAACACGCTTGCTGACACCGATTATGACAACCTCTTTCGTAAGAGCAGCATATTCACGGTGAGGGGGGGTAATAAGCACCTTACCCTGCTTGTCCGGTTCGCCCTCTGCGGCACCGGAAAGGAATGTTCTCTGCAGGAAACGGGCACTCTTCTGGTTAGAGGGAAGCTTCGCAAGATTATCGGCAAGCTCTTCCCATACATCCATAGGATATACAAACAGACAGCCCTCAAAGCCCTTGGTAATCATGAAATGTTCGCCAAGCTGTTCACGAAACTTTGCAGGGATGATTACTCTTCCCTTGGCATCAATATTGTGTGAGTACTCGCCTACGAACATTCTACATCACCTCCACTTTGTTGCACTTTTGTGCACTTTCCTACACTTTGAATATATTTTACTATATATCAGCCGTGATTTCAATACTTTTTTAAAAATTTTTTGAGTTTTTTTAGTTTTTTACATTACTATCTAAATATGGAAAATATTAGGGTTGGAGATACAATATTTTGTGAACAAAAAAGAAATTCTTGAAATAAAAGTAATTTGTTTTAAATTTCTCTTGCAATTTCAATTAAATTATATTATAATTCACAATGTTGGATAAAAAATAACTTGATATTATATTACGGGGTGTAGCGCAGCTGGTAGCGCGCCTGCTTTGGGAGCAGGATGCCGCAGGTTCAAGTCCTGTCACTCCGACCAAAAAACACAGTTGGTGCTTTTGCATCAGCTGTGTTTTTTATTGTTGAAAAGGACTTGAACCTTAAGAAGGCAAACGCCGTCAAGGAAACGATTGATAATCGTTTTTAGGTGTTTGGTGCGTAGTCCGGTACCGAAATGCGTTAGCATTTGGGTGGACAAGCAGGCAAGACGCCTTAGGCGGCTGTGTCCTGTCACTCCGACCAAAAAAAGAAACCGCGTGGTTAGGGAAAACCCCTTAACCATACGGTTTCTTCGTTTATATTATTCTTTAATTATTTCTTAGGAAGAAACTCACTTTCTTCCTATCATATGATTTGACCACAGTTTATCCCACATTTGCGAACTTAGTTTTAGCTGTGGGATTCTTTTCTTTGATTACTGCATATCAAATTTTGACACCTTTATAGCAACAAATTATTCTTTTCAATAACATCTCCCACCGCTTTCGCTATTGAAGCAAATCCAAAATCGGTAGGATGGATTCCATCTACTGTTCCTTCATCCCCGCAAAGCTCCATCAAAGTCTCTCCACTAATAAAGTAGACATTTTCGTCACCTGCATCAAGTGCATTTTTATATGTTGTCTCAATTATTCTTCGTCTTTCTTTTGCTTCTTCTGATAACTCAACTTTCGGACGGGGCATTATAATTATCGGAAGGCTTGGTTGTTCACTTCTTATCTCCTTAAACATTTTTTCGTGTGTATTTCTAAGATGTTCTAGCGTAGGAGCATTATAGTCATAGTCATAAACAAAAATTGACATATCTAACTTTTTTATATACTCAATCATCTCATCTTCAGCTTTTGCATTTCCTGAAAATCCTAAATTTATATAGTCGCAATTAAATCTTCTGGAAATAATACTTTGGTAGCATCTTCCCGGTCTTGAGGCACATCCGCCCTGAGTAATTGAAGAACCATAATATACAACCGGTTTACTGTTAAGATACGGAGAAGCCTCCTTCAAAACGGCATCTTTGGATACTCCGATATACATTTTGAGCACTTTGCCGTATAGTGGAAAATTAATCGTGAGATTGCGTAATTTCTTTTCTCCAAGCTCGATTACGCTTTCATACCCTTTTTCCATATTGCAAGGAGGAATAAAAGTTTTTACATAACTGTTATCACAGTACAGGTCAAAACCCGCCGAGCCTGTAAGTGCAAAGTGCGGTCTCATTCCGGCTCCATGCATTTCAACACTGATTGCAACATAGCTGCTGTCTGTAACAAATCTTACCCTGCCACCCGAAGTATCTGAATGAAGGTAAGAAACGCCCTCACTCACGCTTTGCGCTACCTTTTCAGGCATACGGCGATATTTTCCGTTTTCAAGTGTAACACCATATATGTTAAACGGTGCATCATTGATATTATAAAACTTAATATCATCCTTCTCTATATTTGTTTTAACCTCAAAATTTTTATCAATTTTAGATATGTCATTCATACATAG
Organism: Clostridia bacterium; assembly: GCA_045656865.1. Lineage (GTDB taxonomy): Bacteria > Bacillota > Clostridia > UMGS1883 > UMGS1883 > UMGS1883. The sequence goes on from JAZOSB010000053.1 coordinate 53,877, forward strand.
ACCTCCTTTCATTCAAACTCCATAGGTTCAGGAAAACAAAAATACTTTCTTTCATCAATAAAGTACACATATGAATCAAAGGCTGCATTAAATCTCCAGTTGACACCATCTACGTTTTTATCAAGAGACCAGTCATCACCTGTAGGTCCGTGTCCGTAAAGATTCCATTGACAATCAAAGCTCATTTTCATTACTTCATGCCCTATGCGACATGGCTGTCCGTCTATTTCCACAACTGAATTTCTTTCGTAGAGCTGTGCGTTTGGAGCAAATTCACGTATAACAGTCTCTATATCATTATTCCCCGGAACAATTAAGTACGGAACCCCTGAATCTGATAAGATTTTCAGTATTATTTTTGCTTTTGAATAGTATTCATACTTAAGTTCGGGAATTCTGCCTACTTTAACTTCATCCACCAAATCCCCCGTGTGAAGTATCATATCAGGCTTTACTGTTTCTATCAGTTTACGATAATACGGATAATGCTTTGATAAGGTATCTCCTATATGTAATATTTTCTTGCCTTGTATTTTATCAAATTCATCAGGAATACATATTTCTTCCTTATACTCTTTCTCAAAGTATTCTTTATCCCATTCTTCCCTGCTCTTATGATTTGCACTGCACTTTTCATATGGAATATGGTCAGTGTCACAATATAATGGCACAAAATCTGAATTTTCAGTATCAATTGCTGATAAAGCGCAGTTAAACATAGCAAATTGTTTTTTTGCTACAATTCTTGATTTTGCTTTTTCTTTTATATTATACATTCTTATAAGAGCAGCAACAGATGCAGCATGACCTACTACTAAAATTTCCTCTTCATCTTCATACTGCTTTATAACAGGTGTAAAACCCCTTTTAACTCTTTCTATCATACTCTCTTCGGTTTCCACCTGAAGAGTTCCGTCTTCTTCATACCACCATTTTTCGGGAAGAAAGGAATCGGCAAACACACGAGGAAACCTTTCTTTTATTTCCTCAATAGTATATCCTTGATATTCCTCTACCATTTTTTCAGTATCAAATATTTCGTGCAGAGATGCTACGGGATATATTACAGAATCTGTGATTTCCGCAATAATTGTCGCTGTTTCAAGGGTTCTGATAAGGGGGGAGCTTAGTATTTTTCCTTTAAAGCCAAGCTCCTTTAATCTTTTTCCGAGCAGTGCTGCCTGCTCCCGTCCAAGCTGTGAAAGCGGGGGTTCTCCAAAACGAATTCCTGCTTTTTCTTCCGGTGCCATAGCTTCAAGGTTTGCAACCTGACCATGTCGTGTAATATATAATTTCATTATAATATTTCCTCTCTGTTATATATTCTTTCCTGCGGAATTTTATCCGATAATTCTGCAACCCTTGCTAAATAAATCGGGTTTGTCAGCATTATACACCTGCCGTTTTCATTGTAAAGCTCTACTCGGGCAAAACTTACTGGTAATTTTGGCTCAATCTCAAAGTTGTGTTCTAAGCTGCCTTCCTTAAGAATTTCCTCCGCAAAAACTTCGCCGTCAACAATAACACGCATCTTCCAGTTATCTTTTACGCTTTCGGCAGTAAATTTCATTTTTCTTGCATTGAAGTCACGGTCTTTAATGGGGATTACTGCCCCCATAGGATATTCACCGCAAGTAAAATCGATATTGAAGTTCAAATATACAGGGTCCCCCGTATATACTCTGCCTGCTTTCATGGAGCCAATAAATTCTTCCTCAGGCACGGGAAAATCAAGCGAGTCATCTGCCGCTATGTATGTGGCAAAATTATTTCCCGAAAGCCATCCACGTTCACTGTTATGACTGTCGCTGTCTCCGTAGCCTGTGATGAATACCCCCGAAAGTGATAACATATCCCACAGCTTTAAATGCTCTTCAAGAGAAAAACCGCTTCTTCCCTCTGTAAACCCTATCTCGATAAGAGATGCCCCATAAACCTTTGTTGCCGACAAAGCCGCGGCCTCACGATATACAATTTTTTCCTTTTCTTTCTCCAAAAGATTCATCCTCACATATTTTTCAAAGGGATGATTGTATGAAAATATTCCACCATATTTTTTCACATGCTCTATCGCTTCATGCTGTGTAACATTGTAGCCTTTCTGCTGATAATCAATTATTGGAACTTTTGTAGAGTAGCAGTTCTTATGCTGTCCTGCATCGCTTATTTCAAACGTCACAAAAGGCTTAATTCCATATCTTTTTCCTGTTTCTTCTGCAAGTGCACGCTGTCTGTCAAGAACGGGCTGAAAGCTATGCCTGAAATCTATTTTGAAGCAATTAAGAACACATTCTGCACCATTTTTACAAATAACCTGAAATGTTAAAAATGCATTGTCAAGTCCTCCACGAGCATACTTTTGCGCATCTTCTGAAATATTCAGTGTATATATGCCGTTTTCGTTATCGGCAAGGGGAATTTCTCCGTTTTCTGCTTTCCCGATGGTATATACAAGGCTTGCAGGCTTATGCTCCAATGTTCCATCATTGCCAAATTCGGGGTGTTGCGACAGACATATTCTGAGTGACACTTTACCCGCTGAATTGATATGCCTTATTCCGACACGCAGTGTTACATCAGCTGCAAGGGAAACAGCATGCCGTTTGCCTGATGAAAAGAACTCTACACCATATTCTTCGCCGATACTGCCCGTAATTTTCATTGCGTTTTCATCAAACGATATGCAAGGTGTGCCAAGCTCTTTCCAGCCACACTGTGTTTTCGGTGTATCGTTATACACCATCTCTCCTCGGGAAAAATCAAATTTATTTATGGGATATTCTCGCCTTCCCATTCTGATATCATGCCCTGTTATGCGGATATACTGCATACCTAAGGAAGCGGCATTTGCAATATGTCCCTCAAAGCTGCTGTGCGGCTCATTCCCTGCATGAAGATGCATATGCATCGGATGATAAGTATATTTCACTGTATTACCTCTATCCTTCCTACTTTATAAAAGCTTTCGTTTCTTTGTGCATCTGTACAAAAATATACTACAGGTACCAATTCGTTGTATATTCCTATTTCTATGTCATATTCTCCCAGGGCAATATTTTCGGGGATATCCACTGAAAATTTTTCCACAGCTTTACCAGGGAGCCATTTTCTTATATCTGCATCTGTTTCAAACTCATACGAGTTCTCTTTTCCCAAAAGCCTTATTTTTAAAGGAATATTTTTGTATATCGGGGCAACACCGCAGTTTTCTATTCCTAATTCAAGCTCCGCCTTATCGCCTGCGCACACTGTATCAGGACTCTTAAAATAGTCTATCATAAAATGATATCCCATTTTACTTATCCAGTAATCTACCTTTTCTTTCCATTCGTATGGTATGGGAAGTGATTTTCCGTTAAAGGAGCTTATGTGCCATTCCAAAGTTTTCTCTATTATTTCATCTATATCCCAGCCCTGTCTTTTCCATTCGCCCAGCCACCAATATGCTTCAAAGGAAACAGGTGCTTTCTTCCAGTTGTCTGAAATTTTAGCAATATGCGACGGATATATTTCCGTAAAAAGTCTCGGATGTCCTAATCCATCGCCTCTCCAACCTACATTTGTAACCTTATTTCCATAATTGATAAGTTCATCACGCATAACCTGTGTCATAAGCTGAGTATTTTTAAATACTTCCAGATATGTATCTACAATTTCATTTAAAGCTTCCTGACTGTACAGATGAAGATTATGCCCCTCTCCCCACGAGCCGGGAAGAGATATATCTATGGCTTCAAATACACTCTCTTTGTCAAATCTTTCTCCGAGTTTCCTTACTGCCTCGCAGAAGTATTTAAGAAACAGTGGATCTGTGGGTGAATCCTTTACTCTTTTTCCCTCCGGTCTTTTCGGGCAGGGAATAAGTTCTTTTAACCAATCGGGAACATCATCTCTCTCCCTTGTACTGTGCGCCATCAGTCTGAAAACAATGGTTTGATTATGAGCCTTTGCCTCATTTATTATATCCTCTATAAATTTATAGTTATATACTCCCCTTTCGGGTTCAAATTCCTTCCATAAAATACGGATATATGCAACCGATGAATCGGGATAAAAGCCCTGCTCTCTGCCGTTTTCCTCTACATCATCGGGTACAGGATAGCATTCAAACGGCTCTGTTTCCGTAAATTTGTTTTCAGGACGAACAATAGAATCTGAATACAGCTTTTCTCCGTTAAAATGCTGAAAGCTGGTAAAGCCTATATATGGATTTTGTCCTTCTTCCACTTTATATTTGAATGTATTTACCTTACTTGCTTTTCTTAACATATTAGCTCCTCCTGTTATTTTTACTTAAATGTCACATCTTCAAAAACAAAATCCTCTCGTGCGTCCGGGCGGTAGCTTTCTACAGTCACGTTATCAAGTAATAGTCCCTCAATGTGCCTGAAATAAATCCCCTTTGCAGGAAGTGTCCAGCCGTACACCATTATTTCAGGATACGCAGGTGCCGTGTCGGGAACATTTTTTTCATATTCCGTCACACCTCCTGCTACTTTGAAATGCACATTACGAAGTGTGATATTTTTAAGCGGTTTATCCTTTAATCCGCAAACATTGCTTGAAAGCTGCCAAGGAGTATTTCTGCCACGTTCTTTAAGGCTTTCGTCCTCATTTTTTATCGTTGAATATATCCAAGGATATTGAAGATAATCATTCGCCTTATACTCAAAATAGCTCATAGGGATTGCACGGTACGGCTCATATGGGCCCTCTGCCGTTATGTTTTCAAGGGTGATATTTCTTATCTCGCCCACTTCTCTGCCCTCAGGGCCACGCATACGTGTTCCTAGATGGATAAATAAAAGTCCGTTTGTGTTTTTCATACGGATGTTTTTAAGTGAAAGACCGTCTATTATCGCACCGTCAACACTTTCGATTGCAATTCCCGTAATTCGTGTATCATAAACATCGATATTATCAATTTCTATATCGTAAAATCCGCCGTTTGTTTCTGTGCCGAATTTTATTGCAGAGCAGCGGCTTTTCACCCTGCAATCCCATACCTTGATATTTCTGCACTCATCAAGTCGGTTAAGAGTGTACGAGGATTTAAAAACAATTCCGTCATCGCCCGACTCCACATCACAGTTGTATATCTTTACATTTTTGCTGTTATCGGGTGATATTCCGTCAATATAAACACACATCTTTACATCGTGTATATCAACATCATTACACCCTGCAAAGTATATCGCAAGGTCAGTGACATTGTTTAAATCCACATCTGTAATGAGGACATTATTACATTCTTTAAGGGAAATACATTTAGGTCCTCTGTGGCGTATGGTTGCTCCCCTTACGCCGTCCTCGTCCCATACACTGCGCATATCTATTTTTGCCTTTCCGGTAATAGCGATATTGTCGCAGTTTTTACCCACGAACATTGCAAGGTCAAAATATGTATGGGACTGGTCCTGATATGCAGGGTAATCTATTTCTTCCTGCTGTGCATAGGAATAAAAATCAAGGCATCCTAAAACATCAGTACCGTCCTCAAAATGAATATGTACATTGCTTTTTAAAAATACTGTTGCAAGGACATAGATGCCCTTTGGGAAATATACTTTTCCTCCCCCATTTTCGCTGCACGCATCTATTGCCTTTTGCACGGCAGGACTGTCAAGCGTTACTGCGTCTGCCTTTGCTCCATACTCTAAAACATTATATATTTTCCCCATAATTCCTACACCCTTTCCTCCACTTTTTATTTATCTGGCAACAAATCCTTCGGGGGCAGGCATGGCAAAATTGGGGTAGAACTGTTCCGGAATCAGTGTCTCCGTGCCACTGACATGGTGTCCGCCGTACATAAGTCGTTCGTGTTCCAATTCTTCAATATGGTCAATTTTGCCGCCTAAATAATCAAGTATTCTTTCCTTTGCTGCCTCCATACGCAGTATAAGTCCGCCGTAGCGTGTTTCAATTCGTTCTATTCCAAAGGGCTTATTGGTAGCCATCCACGAATCTCTCATCAGCTTGTGAAGTAGTTTCATATCTGTCTGCATCTGACCAAGCTGCTGCGCAATTATGGCAAGCTCCGCCCTGTCGCCCTCATTATATGCCTTGTACAGACGAACACCGATATGGCACTTTGTTATAAGCACCTTTAAAAGCTGCTTGTGGTAGTCGTACAGCTTTTCAAAGCCTTCGGGAACACCTGCTTCATTTAAAATGCGCAGTCTTTCAGTGTAAACCTCGGGGAGATTATGGATTTCAACATTTTTATCGTATAAACCCAGCAGCACGTCCTGATAAAACACATTTTTGGAGGTGGTGGCACCGCCGCCCCATCTTTCCTTATTGCACCATTCTTCGGGATATACATCCAAATCAAGTGCCATGAAATCCTCTGCATTATATCCTGTGCAGAGCTTGAAAGATTCAAAAAGCTCTGCCTCGGTCACTTCCTTATGATATGTATATTCACCGTAGAGCTGCATTCCTAAAAGAGTTGTATAAACATTTACCTCGCCGCCGTCATCTACCCAAAGGGTGGCAAAGGCATTTTTTATACCCTCCTCGTGGCAAACTTTAAGTGCTGCGTGTGTGGCAATAAATGACTTTCTGTAATTTACACTAAGCCCTAACCATCTGCGAATACCGCCTGCAAAGATAATCTCTTTTTTCAGGAGCTTATGGTTACTCATCATTATCTTGTATCTTTCTTCTCCCATTGAAACATAATCCCAGTAAACCATAGCCACGTTTTCAGGAATCATATCGGGCAGATTTTCAGGGAACTCAACTTCCAAATCATAATACACATGCTTTTTTGATGCCAGACGGAAATAAATATCTGACCACATCATCGGCTCGTAGCCAAACTCATCGGTTATTTCTATAACCCTTTTAAGATGCATTTCCATCAGCTCAAAACGGTCACGGTAGCCGTGTTTATCAAGATATGCACCCTTTCCTACAGACGGTGCTTCATCCATACCGATATGGATTTTATTTGTCGTAAAGCATTCACGGCACCGCTCTATCATTTTGCGGATAAGGGCATAGGTTTCCTCCTCCCCTACTAAAAGGGTGTGGAAATTCTCCCTGATGTTCTCCGCAAAGGGCCACCGAAGTGCCGCCGCAAGATGCCCGAGTGTCTGTATACACGGTACCATTTCTACGCCGAAAAGGAGTCCATAGCGGTCAATTTCGATAAGCTCCTCCTTCGTATATGCACCACGAAGATAGCCAAAATAGGGGTAGCCCTCTATTTCATAGGTGTCCTCGGTATAGAGCATCGCCATATTAAGTCCCATTGCAGAAATTCTTCTTATTATATCCTTAACCGTATCTACTGTTAAAACAGCATTACGGGAGCAGTCAATCATAATACCGCTTGTTGTAAGCAGGCGTTCCTCTTTTATCTCAACTTCATTTTCGCCCCTTGCGAGCCTTCCGTTAAGCAGGCTCACTGCACGAAAGAAATCGGCTTTTTCCCCGTATGTAATTTCATACTCGTTCTCTTTTCCCTCAACCTTTAATCCGTTTTCACCCTTTATTACGGTAATAGTAATTTCATCGCCCAGTGCAGAAAGTGCACCTGTCTCTTTAAGCTCTGCTATACCTTTTTCTATATCTTTAAAACTGCCGTTTAATATCATTTTAATTTCCTCCTCGTAGGGGCGACCCTGTGTGGTCGCCCGTAATGCGATGATTGACACGTTTCGTCATTACATCAATTTTGCGTATTCACTGCACATCAGTACAAATGTACCCATGCCGTGCAGGTTGTTCATCACTACAGGTCTTTTTAAGTACAAATCGTAGGTGTGTTTAACGCCTGTGCCGATACAGATTTTATCCATCTGTATTTTTCCGTCAATAATTTCAATATCCTTTACTATACCCTCAAAGCTCTCTTGTGCAATTTTCTTATAGCTTTCGTCAAGATAGCCTTCGTTTATACCCTTGCATATTGCGTAGGTAAGCAGGCACGAGCAGGAGGTTTCTACCCAGTTATCAGGGTCGTTTCCCCTGTTTAATACCTGAAACCATTTTTTCGTCTTTTCGTCACGGTAGGATATTATTGCCTTTATCAGCGATACTCCGTTTTTAATAAATTCCGCTTTTTTTGCGTAGCTGTCAGGCATATAGCTTGCAACGTCAAAAACCGTTACCACGTACCAGCCTAATGCTCTGCCCCAGAATTCTGGCGATAAACCTGTGTTCGGGTCTGCCCACAGCTGCGTTTTGGTTGAATCCCATGCGTGGTACAACAGCCCCGTTCTCTCGTCGTGCATATTGTCCCACATCAGTTTCATCTGCTTGTATGCCATGTCAAGGTATTTTTCCTCCCCGAATTTCACTCCGTAAAGGACAAGATTGGGGCACGCCATATAGAGTCCGTCGAGCCACATCTGATTGGGATACTGCTCCATATGCCAGAATCCGCCGTGCTGATTGGTTTTCCAGCTTTCGTAAAGCTTCATTGCCATATCAAGTACCTTTTTATAGCGTACATCTCCCGTCTTTTCGTAAAGGTCAAAGAGCAGCACTGCCGATTTCAAATCGTCAAGCCTGTCAAGCTGTGCGTGGTGAAGATTGCCGTTTTCGTCAATGTAGTTATCAACCCATTCTTTTATATAATTGTAATATCTTTCATCACCTGTCAGGTTATAGAGCCTTTCCATACCGCACAGAAATACGCCCTTCTGATAGTCGAAGCCCTTTACTGTGTCAAACATCTGCTCACGGTTTTCCTCGCCCATTTGTGTGTCGCAGGTTAATTTTGCATAATCCAAAGCACTTAGTGTCATTGCAAATTTCCTTTCTGTATATGAGTAAAGGGGAGGCGGCATGCCGCCTCCCCTTACTCAGGTCAAAACAATATTAATTATTCAAGAGTTGCTGCAGGACCTGCAGGAACAAGTGTATTCATATCCCAGATAAATGTCTTTATTTTGGTGAGTCTGTCTATTTGACCCGCAGATAAACCGTTACCCACTGAAAGATCGTCTGTTGTTTTAACATCCATAAGTTCATTACCGTCATACACTGCCATAATAATCTTCTTACCTGTATACTTCTCGGAAGAAACTTCTGTCCAAACAGAGCCGCCTATCGTTGAGTTCTTCAGATCAGTGACATCGTAAAAGTCAACCTCTGTATTTCCATTTTTATAAAAACGAACACCTGTGTTGATTCTTGATACGTCATCATAGATAATACACAAATCATCAAATCTTACACGCGAAGTCCCGGCGTGTGAAGGAACAGCGATTTGTATAGACTCAATATACTTTCCGAGAGGTGCTTTATATCCGTAAAATCTAAGTGAAGTGTTCTTTGCATTCGCATTCTTCCACTCATTAGTCTCAGTGGTTCCACCCGAAAGGGTCACTGTCAGGTCGGCAGCAACTGCACTATCCACTTTATTTGTGTCGCTGAACACGTAGAAGCCTATTGCAACGGGCTTTAAGGTATCATCAGTGCTGCTGATACTGAATGTTGCACTAGTCCCTCTCGTTATACCCATAGCTTGCGTACCGGAAGCAACGATTGTGTTACCACTAGAATTTTTACGGAGAGAAACACAGTTTGCTGTTGATGGGGTTATTCCTAATGTACATTTGTCATTGTCCCCGGCACCTACTATAGCAGTATTTACTTCGGTTAAGTACGTGGCCGTCTCACTGTCAAAGTTGAACAGCGCTGCATAGTTAGCATTCGCTAAGGTTGCCTTGAAATTTTCTTCGCTGTAGCTGTAGGCTCCAGTCACATCCTCAATTGACTCATATTCACCACTACATAAAGTAACATCCGCTGCCGATGCAGCCGTTGCAAACATTGAGAATGTCAGTGTCATGGCTAATAAAATAGCCGTTGCTTTGATTTTTTTCATTTTTACCATTCCTCTCATATTTAAAAATTTAAATTATTTTTCGCCTACTATAACAATCATATTGGGGTCAAGCTCTACGTCAAGATTTATGAATATATTTGACGCACCATCGATTCCGTAAACCTCCTCACTGCGTACTGCCGCATATGTAGCATGGTACACCTCTTTTTCTCCACGGTCAAAGAAGTATATCGGGCAGCCTGTCGCATCAAAGGATTTCGTGATTTCATTGCCGAAGTTATCATAACCGAAATGAACATTGATTACGCACTTATTCGCTCTGGGATCCGTTCTTATAGTTTTTATCCTGCCGTACATATTATCGGCGGATTGATAGAAGGACAGGCTTCTGTCGCTAAGGCGTATGCGCCGTACACAGCTCCACATATCGCCGCCTATTATTTTGGCAACCTTGGGCGTGGTTGCTGTTCCGGTGCTCCCTGTAAGTGCCGCAAACACTACATCACCCGGCTTTAAATCATCAAAGCAAGCGGCGGTGGCATTTCTGTCGTCCGACATGTAGGTGTAGCTTGCGCCAATGTTCAGCGTGTCAATTTTATGAACCCATGCATCTTCACTGCTGCTGTAAACATTTGTAACCTTATTTATAATCATAGGACGTGTGTAGTCAATCATAAAGTCGGGATCGCTCTTTGTTCTGTCGTGCCATACGAACACCGTCTCGGGAAGTCCCTCTGCGTCTCTTCCCCACATCAGCGTTTCAAAGCTACCTCCGAATTTAATCTTGTTAAGCTCTGAATAGAGCCAGTCATCATCCTCCATTGACAGCGGAATATAGTTCATCTGCGTTTTATAGCTGATATCATATTCTCCGAAGGATTCATTGTAGGGGCCGTCACCCATATACGTTCTTTTCTCTCGGGGACTCGTAATGGGAACGGTTTCAATCATCTTCACCTTACCCTCGGAGTTAAATTCCACGTATTTAAGGGGGCGCAGGAATTCATAACCGCCTACTGTCTTCTTGTCTGCTTCGGACAACCTGAGTGCATCTAAAATTCCGTCGCCTGTGCGCATTGTGCCATTTATTTTAACACGCTCCGCACAGTCAAGAATCTGAATTTTCTTTCCGTAGTTACCTGCCGCATAGCAAACCTTCAGCTGAACATATCCACCTATTGTCTTTGTTTTTCCTGCATTAATCAGAGTATATTGGAAGTTATAAAGCTCCTCCTCCTTTTCTGCATAGAAAAGCTCCTTTGCAAAGTCGAAATACAGCTTGTATTTTTTTCCTAACTGAACATCACAGAGCACAGGATCGAAATCATCTGCCACTCCATAGGTTACGCCGTCAATAACAACCTCGTCATCGCCAAGTTCCTCAATCGTTCCCACTACCATTGAGGAGAGAAGTTCTATCATATAATACGGCTTGTCGTCAACTTCACTTTCAATGATACCGATAACGTCATCCTCACGCAGCATATTAAGCGAAATATATTCGCCGTCTTTTACAATATCATACGTAACATCATTATAAATTGGATTTAAAACAAGCGGTGTTGTTGTAGGATTGTTTTTAAAGAAAATGTGCTTGTCATAAATAGAAACAACGTCCACAATCTCTACATCGTAGCTTGTTACAAGTGCTACGTCGTAAATATTGTCGTTATCGGAATCTATCAGCACAACTTTACCGCACGATGGGAAAAGAGCCGCATTTGTCACCCTCGGAATTGTTTCGGTATTAAATATAAGTGACAAATACTTGTCAAGTGACACCTTGTTTCGTCCGTAATCCTTACTGTTCTTATCCTCAACAAAATATTCAATGTACGGACTGCCATTATCCCCTACGTCGAAGCCGTAAACCTCTGTTATGTCGTAGCTCATCAACTCCATAACCTTAGCGTCCTTTATGTATGCGTAGACAAGCTCATATTCGTCAGACGAAAGCTCTCTGTAATAATACTCTGTATTATAGCCCGTCATCTGATGAATATGGGGGAGCTTTTCAACATTATAGTCGTAGAGGATACCCTCAATCTCAATCTCGCCCATTTTCAGGTCATCGCTCTGTCCTGCGCCGAAAAGGCGGCAAAGAGATGTTCCCGTAACCTGCCCCTTGTCAATGCGTATTTTGTGACTAAGAGAGAGCAGTGTTGCGTTGTCCTGCTTTTCCATATGATAGCTGCCGTTGGAGCTTAACCCCTCAATGGTGAGGACATCTACCTTCATCGCCTCATACACCATTTTCACGGCATCGCCCCATGTAACATATTTATCTGTTGCAACAGCCGTTGCAATTTTAAGCTTGACTGCCATATTGGTGTACCCATCCGGCCAGCCGCCGCTGTTTTCTGCCGCCACGCCGTAGCCTGTCGCCATAACCATTACCTTGCAGAATTCAGCATAGCTTAAGTTATCATTTGGTGCAAAGATATTTCGGCCCTTACCGCTGAATATCCCGTCAAGCGTTACTACATTTATATATCCTACATTTTTGCTGTACACCGACACGTCGTGATAGTAGCTTACGTTTGATACAGTTTCGGCAAGGTTTTCCTTGGCAAGCATTTTGGTAACGAGGACTGCCGCTTCCTCTCTTGTTATATAGGAAGCAAAATCCACCCCCTCGGGAATCATATCCATTGCATTTAAAAGCCCTGCTTCGATATCGATTGCCTTGGGGAACTCGGTCTGTGCATATTCCTGTGCATTCTGCTTATACATCTGAACAAGCACGGAATCCTCACTCTCTGCCAGTGCATATGAAGGAAGAAGCAAAAGCATACTCATCAAAACAGCTGTCATTCTTTTCAATTTATTCTTCATTTTGCTCTCCTCCAATCTCATGTTTAAATTTTGTTTTTTCATATAGTTCTTTATTCCAGTAGTCGCCGATTTCCTTTGTCATATATCCTGCCTTTTCCCATGCCACGTTTACGGGATGAATTCCCGTGTCACGCTCAACACCGTCAAAGTATGCCTTCCATATTTCACCGACAACCTTAACACAGCCCCAGCCTGAGTCATAATACTTTTTCTGTGCATGCGTCATTGCAGGAAGCAGGCTTTCCATTTCCCACAAATCATAGATTGCAAAATCAGCCAACTCAAGTGCACGGTCAAGATATTTCTCGTTTCCCGTACCCTCGTAAAGAATTCTTAAAAACTCCATTTCATCTGCCAGACTAAACGGCATATATTCAGACGTTGTCAGTCTGCTTTCCAGATTATCAAATCCGTATTTATCAGCCCACCATGTGAGCCATTCTGTCAGTTTATCCCTGAACTCCCCTTCAGGAAGATCCTCCCATGTGTAGATATAACCCCACGACTCGACTGGCGAAGTGAATTGTGAAGGCTGACCTGTTCTCAGATATACCTGCCTTAAAAAGCTGCTCTTTCCCTTTGAAGTGTCCGCATAGAAAAATTTTTCGTTTTTCTCGATAAATCGCTCCATTCTCTCCCTGATATTTTCAGGAACGAGGGGCATTACCTCAATCATATGCGAGACTAAAAGCTGCTGACCAAACATCCAGGCTGATCTGGGGCGGTTACTGCCGTAGTACAGCTCCTGTGTTATGACATCATTCTCATTCATAATACTGCCGAGCCGCTCAACCCAGTTCATAAGGGAATAAAGTGCCTCCATAAACTGTGGGTCGCCCGTATAATGATATCCCCATGCATAGGCATAGAGCATCGGGTCAAGCATCTGCAGATAGTTACCTGTAACAGTTCCTGTTGAGTCAAGATTTGTATGGCGTCCGAAGGAGAAGTCCTTATAGTTTGCAAGAGTCGTACTGTACCAGGATAAAAGATGCTGATGCGTCGCCTCGGGGTCTGTCTCAAACATTTTATGTATGAAAAACGGTATGCGCATCAGATATCGCTGTCCGTAGTAGGCCTCATTTAAAGAGCCCTGTGCACTTACTTCTTCCTCGCTGGTTGCGTACTGATTGGGGGTATTGAAGGTTGCCGTTATCGGGTCATATATCATATGCTTACCCCATACCAACACACCGTTGTCGGGAAGTATAAGGTGATCCAGTAAAAATGCGAAAACTCCGTCTGCAATTTCCTCATACCTTTTTTCGCCCGTCATCGCAGTAAGGTCATACATTATTTCATAAAGATATACCTCGGGTGATACTTCACAGCCGCTGTTTCTCTCGTCAGAGTTATATGTCTCCCTCGGCCATTCGGTAACGTAATATCCAGGATATTGAAGCGTGTCACGGTCAAGCATTCCGAAAAAGAGACCGCTTTTTCTGCCGATGGTATTTCTTCCGGTTATGCTCGTCACGATCTCAACTCTGTTGCCTATTTCGTAATAGTTAGAATACTTGTCGTCTTTAAAATTATAAAGGAAATCATTATTAAAATACTTGGTATCTCTGCCGTACTCGCACATTGTATCCACATAATCTACGATAAGGTCGTACATACTGCGGCTGTTTGCCGTTGCAGTAAATTTCTTTGTCGCCTTTGCTTTCCCCTTTGTTATCGTAGCGGTTATTGTTACATCCGTTATTTTCTTAGGGGCGGTAAACTTGCCCTTATCAGAAATTATGTGGGGGTGGCTTGATTTCCACAAGATGCGGCTGCCGTTTTTTCCCTCTGCTACAAAGTTAAGATTACGGGAAACGCATTTAAGAAAGCCTAATGAAAGTGCGTCGCTATCTTTTTTAACTGCTTCCTCATCCGTAAGATTGAGATTTTCATCTATAATCTTATCGTCAGTATTTTCAGTATTTTCTGCATTTTCATTTTTCTCTATTTCTTCTTCATTTAAGATATCCGATGCATCCTCAATATCATAATCCTCGTTGTCGACTTCTTCTTCCGTGATTTCTTCCTCAGAAGCTATCTCTTCTCCATCTTCTGTTGCAAGGGCACTTATGCCTCCCGTAAAAAGGCACAGTACAAGGAGTAAGGAAAGAAGTTTTTTCATATATAATAATTTTTTCATACTTCACCTCACTGTACGCTGAGCAGTCTTTGTATAATAACTGCTGCCTGTGCACGTGTTGTAGTGGTCTTTGGTGAGAATTTATCCTCTGAAATTCCTTTTATAATACCTGCATTGTTAAGTGCGGCTACTGCCTCATATGCAAAGTATGAAATTTCCCCCGAATCCTTCCACGCTGTGTTTTCATCGGTTGCTTCAACACCAAGCTCTGCAAGAAGCGCACTGCGGTATGCCATAACAGCCATTTCTTCCCTTGTAATTTCCTTTCCTATACCAAAGGAGCCGTCCTCATATCCGCCGCAGATACCTAAGGACTGTGCCACAGACACTGCATCAAAATACCAGCTGCCTTTTTCTACATCAGTAAATTCTGCTGATGCCTTTTCATCTGTAAAGCCAAACGCCCTTACAAGCATACTGAGATACTGCTCACGTGTGACAGTGCCCTCGGGCTTGAAGCTGTTTTCGCCCATTCCGTTTACAATGCCCTTCTCTGTAAGCTCTGCTATGCTTTCATATGCCCAATGCTCCTCGGGAACATCAGCAAAGGTATTGTTTGTGGGGGCGCTTTCGTCTACAGGGGGCTTTACTTCAACAGGTACGGGTGGTTTTACTGTGGCTCCGCCGCCACCACCGCCACCGCCGCCTGATGCAACGATGCCTGTAGAGCTGCCCGAGCCGCTTTCTTCGGAGTTGTCACGACCTGTACCCTCTACAGTGACGCCGAATTCCTTTACAAGTGTTCCCGACGAATTTGTAAGTGTGGCCTGAAGCACGCAGTATTTGTCACGCCGTCCGTCAGGTCTTGTAACATTTCCTTTATCATCAATCAGACTTGTGTCAAGTGATTTCCACGTAATGGTCGAGCCAAACTCACTTCCCGTCGTCGGAAGCGTTATATTTTCCTTCGTTTTTTCAGGGATGCTTATTTTCTTATAATCCCGTTCAAGCTTACTGGGCACATACAAATCAAAATTCCTTAAAAATGTAAGCACACCGTAAGTCATCTCCGCACTGAGGCGTACATTCGACTTTTCCGAAATATCGGGCACCTTTATTTTTCCTAAATTAGCACTGTCCGTTTCGTCCGTCGCTATTACATCTGATACAACGTAATTTTCACCCTCAGGTGTTTTCGCAGTCCAATTAATAGTGCAACCGCCGTCAGTTACGGTTGGCAGCACGATATCCTCCGTTATATTTTCCATATTCTGGTCGCAAAAGCTTGAAAAGGTAAGATTTTCAAAATCAGGCTTAAGTGTCAGAACATCGGGCTTTTCAAAAATAAATCCGAAGTTGTCTGCACCATTGTACGTACGCGGCTCCACTGTAATAACAATCCTGGTTATATAATGACCTGCAGGGGCTTTAATTCCGTAGAAGGTATTTTTCTCCTTCGTGGCTACTTTATCATTGCCCGCTTCATGATTTATTCCATAGGTTTTCTGCGTTCCGTCGGAAAATGTAGCTTGAATTCCAAAGCCATCGGATACATAGTTTTTGTAAGTTCCCTTGGAAACGTAAACAAATCCGAAGTGAGTCGCCCTGTAATCCCCCGTCTGGCTTGTATCAAATAAATAGTCGTTTTCTTGATTAACTGCCGGTGATACAATTTTATACATTTTTCCTGATGGCACCAAGATCTTCTTTCGTTTAGAAGGCGTAGAAGCCAGATTCTTTTCTGTAGCTATTTCATTAGCTTCATTAACCCATTCTGTCCATGGGTTTCTAGTTACAGTCGTAAAAGTAAAAATCTTTTCCCTATCCTTTGAAAGTGGCACAGTGAATAGTTTTTCCAGTTCTTCAGCTGTAGGCGCTTCAGGATTTGCGAACTCTCCGCCTTCAAAGTTTATCATTGCGACATCCTGTTTGTCGTTGTCTGCTGCTGCCGCTTTCTCCATAGCAGCTATGAATTCACCCATCGTAAGGTCGGTCTGTTCAGACAATACCTTTTCCGTTTCTTCATCATAATACTTTTCACTATTTTCAGCATATACTTCGTAAGCGTCATAACCGATTCTTGATACGTCGTAATACGGGGAAACGCTTGTATCTACCGTGATTGTCTTTGTTTTGATTCTTTCCCCTGCCGAAGCAGTCAGCGTAATTGCATCAGGCATAACTGCCTGCTGCTTTATTATAAGCTTTCCGTCTTTAATCTCGGCAACATCATTGTTATCGACAGTTATCTCAACCGCGCTGTCAAGCTCTCTTCCGAACTGGTCAAGCACCTTTGCCGTACAATCGTATTCAAGGATGGAACCATAGTAAGAGGTTTTTACAGTATCGGGTGCAGTTATTTCAATACGTTTCGGTCTTGCCTCTTCACTTAGAACCTCCTGCGTTATGAGAGAGAGGTCGTCAATTCCTGTAGCGTATATTACATTTTTTTCAGGATCAGGAGATATTATAATCACAAGCTTGGTTATGAAGCAGTTCTCAGGTGCCTCAAAGCCCACAAAGTCGCTGGATCCGGCTTTGGCGTTTGAACCCTTAGTGACGGTGATAGTTTCACTCCCAGACGTTTCACCGTCAGAAATATTTGCGTAATGTGCCGTAATCTTCATATTTAGGTTTCTTCTCGTCGATATAAATCCGACAGCCTTTACAACCTCCAGTTTGTCTTTGTTGACAGCAGGGGAAAACGTATACGTCCACTCACTGCCACCATCTAAATAGAGAATAGTAGATCCCGAAGAAGCATACCCGTGTATTAGTGATTGGCCTGCAGCGACTTTGAAGCGCATGTATGCAGAATCTACGTCATGCTTAACGGAAAGGGACTTTTCCTTTTCCCCGTTCTCGTTCTCCTTGCCGTATTGCAGATTAAGGGTGTCTATCCCCGAGCCAATATCAAGTCCCTCAAAGGTACAGATGGCCGTTCTGCCATCTTCTTCCGCAGCTTCAAGCTTAACCTTAAACTCGTCAAGGGTGAATGCAGAGCCTTCCGTATGACCTATGTCATCCAGTTCATACGCCCCCGAATCAGCGAGGCTTTTCGGGCAGACAACATCTTGAGATTGCGCCAAACCCGTTATACAAAATCCGGGCAAGCTAAGACTTGCCGCAGTAAGTAAACAAACCAATCTTTGTTTTGCTTTTTTTGTAAAAATCATATGTTTTCTCCTTTCCGTCTCCTTCGATACCAAATAAATTATACCATTGTGCCTTTATAACCAAAAGAGACAGTTTCCTTGAATTTGTGCCATTTTCCCGACAGTTTGATTTACTGCTCTTTCATTTTATCAAAAGCTTTAACCCATTCCCGTGCGATAAGCATATGCCCCGGAGCTTTTGGATGCACGCCATCTCTAACCCAGTAGTCGGGGAAATCCGGATTATACACCGCATCAAATTTTTCCTGCAGACTTATAAACGGTAACGAAAATTTCTCTGCTACTCTTTTTGCCGCCTTTGCCTTTTCTTCAACTTCTTTTCTGAAGTGCGGATACAAGTCCTCACATTCACTATTAGAAGCTGTCGCACTTCCTTTTAATACGAACGGCTCAAGAATCATTATTTTGATATCGGGAAGCGCTTCCTTTATTTCCTCAATCAGCATTGAATAAATTTTTTCAAATTTTGAAGTATCAACACCATTCTTATGACCAATCTCATGCCATACATCATTTACACCAATAAGTATGCTCATATAATCAGGCTTAAGGTTAATAATATCGCTCTTAATTCTTGCATACACGTCTACGATACGGTTCCCTGAAATGCCCTTATTCATAAAAGAATATTTTTCAGGATAATCAAGTCCCAGCATTCCCTTTACCATGGTTACATAGCCGTGCCCCTCAAAAATAGTGCTCTCATAATTTCTACCCGAATCGGTAATTGAATCCCCCTGAAAAAGAATCAGCTTTGACATAATTTTGCCCCTTTCTATCATTTGTAGATTAATTATAACTGTGCGTCTTTTTTAAGTAAACAGACAATTCCCTTGAATTACTGCCGTTTTCCCGACTATACATTTCTTCTGTTCAAATAAATAATAAGGTAGCTTTTTGCGTTTTTTGCCGGCCGTTGGTATTTTGGCATTAAATCTGGGTTTTTAACTCTTTACCGCAAAGAGTTACAGCGATATAATATAGACATAGCAAAATTCACAAAACGAAAGGAGTTTTTTAAATGAAAAACACAAAAAAAAGGTTTCTCTTGATGACGCTTGCTGCGGTAATGCTTCTTAGCACCGCTTGCGGAGATAAAAACAAGGAAACTGCTTCAAAACAAGGCATCGATTTATCCTCTTATCCTATTAAAACGGATGTAACTCTTTCTTATTTCCTGCCTCTGCGCAATACTCTGGCAGGAAAAGTAGAAAATTTTAGCGAAACACCCTTTGCACAGCAGTGGCAGGAAAAAACAGGTGTAAAAGTGGAATATATACATTCCTCTGTGGGTCGGGAAGCGGAAATGCTTTCCCTTTTGGTTGCTTCAGAAGAGCTTCCCGATATAATACAAAGTAACTGGGCTTCATTTACAGGCGGCGTTGCTACTGCTCTTGATGATAATGTAATTATTGACATCGAACAGTACAAGGAATATGCCCCCGCATATTTTGGTAAGCTTGAAGCTAATGATGAATGGAACAAATCTGCTAAAACAGATGATGGCAGATGTTACGGTTTTCAAAATATAGAGGGTGACCTCGCACTTCGCAGCACTGCAGGTCCTGTTCTTCGTGCAGACTGGCTCGAGGAGCTTGATCTTGAGGTTCCCGAAACTTTTGACGAATGGGAAGTTGTCCTCACAGCCTTCCGTGATAAGAAAGGTGCAAAAGCGCCCTTCTCATCAATTTTCGCAAATGCAAACATGCTCACTATGTTTGGAGCTGCAAGCAACTTTTACGTAGACGGCGATGAAATCAAGCACGGTGCTTTTGAGCCCGAATACAAAAGAGCACTCGCCACCTTAAATGACTGGTTTGAAAAAGGACTTCTTGATAAAAACATCGTTTCTGTTGACTCAAAAACACTTGACAGTCAGTTTTTAACGGGGCTGACAGGTGCCACTGTTGCCGGGGGCGGCGATATAGGCAGATATCTTCAGGCTGCACCCGATGAAAAGTTTGACCTTGTCCCTGCAAAGTATCCTACATATGAGAAGGGTGCTACGAACACCGGTGTTATTCCCAATATACCTGTTGCAGGAAAATTTGTTTCGGCAGTTTCAGGTCAGTGCAAATATCCCGAGCTTGCTGTAAAGATGCTTGACTACCTTTACACAGAAGAAGGTGAGCTTTTTGCAAACTTTGGTATTGAGGGTGAAACCTATACAATGAAGGATGGCAAGCCTACATATACAGAGCTTATTACAAACAATCCCGACGGACTTTCTATGAAGGAAGCCCTGGGCTGCTATGTTTATGCGGGAACAAAGGGTCCTTACGAATGTTCAAAGGAATATATCTATCAGTTCTATAATCTTCCTCAGCAAAGAAAGGCTCTTGACACATGGCAGAAGGATTTCAAGGCAAACGAAAAATATTCAATGGTTCCTGTAACATTGGCAACTGAGGATGCACAGGAGGCTGCTGATATCTTAGCAGAGCTCAAAACACATATTGCTACTATGAAAGCTAAATTTATTACAGGTGTAGAGCCTATCGAAAACTTTGATTCTTACGTAGAAAAAGCAAAAACAATGGGCCTTGACCGTTTGCTTGAAATCTACACAGATGCACTCAAGCGCTACAACAACAGATAATATACAGAGCTTTTAAAATACACTGCCCCACTCGTCGGGTAGGGGCAGTGTATTATTTTTAGTCATCTTTTTAGGAGGTTATTTAATGCGTAGACCGCTTTCCGAACGTATTTTTGATACAGTAAATGTAATAATTATGCTGTTTTTAATGTTTGTAACAATATATCCGCTTTGGCATGTTTTTTGCGGCTCCTTAAGCAACGGAGCAGCACTTTTAAGCCATAGCGGCACACTTTTCTTACCCAAGGGCTTTGACACAAATGCTTACATGGCTGTAATGGAAAACAATATGGTAAAAACGGGATTTTTAAACACTCTTTTCATTCTTATAGTAGGTGTTTCCTTAAACCTTGTTATGTCCTCAATCGGTGCATACGTTCTTTCACGCAAGGACGTTTTCTGGAATACATTTTTTATGAAAATGATTACCGTTTCCATGTTTTTCAGCGGTGGACTGATTCCGGCGTATTTGTTGACTGCCAAAACACTTGGAATGAATAATTCCCTCTGGGCGATAATTATCCCCCATGCAATTAACACACACAATCTTATTATTATGCGTGCGTCATTTTCCGGCATTCCCGACAGCTTAATTGAATCGGCACAGCTTGACGGGGCAAATCATGCTACAATACTGAGCAGAATTGTGCTTCCCCTTTCAAAATCAATTTTAGCTGTTATGACGCTTTATTACGCTGTCGGTCACTGGAATTCATGGTTTTCCGCAAGCATTTATCTTAGGGACAGGGGAAAATATCCGCTGCAGCTTGTTTTAAGAGAAATTCTTATCCAGAACAGCTCCACAGGACTTGCAGAGGGTGCAGATAATACAGATCAATATTACATAGGTGAAACAATTAAATATGCTACCATCATCGTTTCAACAATTCCGATTTTAGTGGTCTATCCATTTTTGCAGCGGTACTTTGTAAAGGGCGTTATGGTAGGCGCAGTGAAAGGATGATGAGCATATGAAAACCAAAAAAAATTACGCACAGATTATAAAAAAGGATTTCACAAAAAACAAATCACTGTATCTTTTGTTTATCCCCGTATTTCTTTATTTTGTAATATTTCATTACGGTCCTCTTTACGGTGCAATAATTGCATTTAAGGACTTTTCTCCCTCAAAGGGTATTCTTGAAAGTCCGTGGGTAGGGTTCAGGCATTTTGAAAGATTCTTCAGTATTCCGACATTCTGGACTGTAATCGGCAACACCCTAAGAATCAGCTTAAGCTCATTGGTCTTCGTTTTCCCGGCACCAATCATTTTAGCACTTCTGATGAATGAGTTAAAGTCCGCACGTTTTGCCAAGGTAGCACAAAATGCCACCTATCTTCCCCACTTTATTTCTATGGTCGTTGTTTGTGGTTTAATAAAGGATTTCACAAGAGATACCGGCGTCGTTACACACTTCTTGTCATTTTTCGGAGTGCCTAAGGTAACGCTTCTTGGCTACCCTGAATATTTCCTGCCAGTATATATCATATCTTCTATATGGGCACAAATGGGATGGTCATCAGTAGTATATCTTTCCGCACTCACCTCCATTGACGACTCTCTTTACGAGGCTGCAAAAATTGACGGTGCAGGTAAATTCAAGCAGCTCCTTCACGTTACTCTTCCGGGAATTGCTCCTACTATTATCACAATGCTGATACTTCAGGTCGGCCGTGTTATGAATGTAGGATATGAGAAAATACTTCTTCTTACGAATGATGCAATCACGGATGTAACAGAAGTACTCTCTATGTATGTATATCGTGTAGGTCTGGTAAATCGCAGCTACAGCTATTCAACAGCTGTAAATATGTTTAACTCAATTATTAACCTGGCACTGCTCTTGGCAACAAATAAAATCAGTAAGAAGGTTAGCGAAACCAGCCTCTGGTAAAATTGCAATAAGAAACCGGAGCGGAAAAAAATACCGCTTCGGTTTCCTTGTTTTTTTCCTGATTTTCGTATATAATCATTATATGAGTTATGAAAAATCTTTCATTATTGATATAATGATCGTATGCACTTCAATATAAAGGTGGTATGTAAATGCGTAATTTTAAGGCAATAAGAAACAGCATTGCATTCAAATGGGTAATTTCCTACCTTGCAGTTATATCTATTATGCTTATTTCTATTATTATTATCAGTCTTATGCACACTAACACAACAAAAAAGATTTCAGATGATTTTAATAAATACATATATGAAAATGTAACGGCTGATGTAGAGAATGCCCTGCACAGTATAAATTATATTTATATGAATATTTCCACTAATGCGCATATCGCTTCGGTTTTGTCATCTCCCGATATTTATTCAAGCGAAGCTACATATAACCTGATAAATGATTTAAAGGCTTATAAAGAGTTTTCCAAGCGCATTGATTGCTTATTTTTGTATATGAAAAAGAGTGACTTAATTATTTCTACAAACGGAATTACTGACAGCAAGCTCTTTTTTAACACACATTTTAATTCTGAAAAAATCAGCTATGAGGATTGGAAAGAAACACTTTCTAGTGCGAGTGATAGTCTTCAGTATAGCGCAATACCTTACAAAGCTGAAGACGGAATTGATACAGATACTGTTTCAGTGCTTTTTAATTTGTCTAACACCCGAAACGATTGTGTGGGCATGATTTTAAGTAACCAATCACACTTTGTAAGCGGTCTTGAAAAAATAAATTTTGAAAATCTATGTGATGTGTATATTTATAACCGTTCAGGCAATCTCGTTGCCTACAGCAGTCGTTTAGAAAATAATTCTTTGCCTAAGACTTTCAAACAAATTTCCAAGTTCGACAACAAAGAAAATATAATATACACATCTGATATTGTAGTAAACGGCCACCCTTGGAAGGTTGTTACCGTTTCCTCCGCCACACCTGCAACGCAGAAAATTTTAATCAGTTGGATTGTTATATTGACTATAATTTTTGTATTAACTGTAATTCTGTACTTTTTGGTAAAAAGAATTGTTGCAAGCAACTATCAACCGATAAAAAAGATGCTCTCGGTTTTTGATATAACAGAGAGCACAAACGAATATGAGAATTTGCTTACATCTATTAATGCTGTTTTAGATAAGAACTCAGCTCTTGCTAAAAAAATAAGCAGCCATACCGTGTCAATTCGAAAAATAAATCTCGGAAAGCTCCTTCGCGGGGATCACTCCTACTCTACCGATGAATTATCAGATTTTGACTTTAAAGAAACTTCTTTTGGTGTTCTTCTTTTCCACCTTGAAAATATTGACAGTTTATTTGCAGATACAAAAGAGTTATCCTATCAGGAAAAATTCCTTGATTTAAGCTTTATTATTAATAACGTAATCTCCGAGCTTATGATGCAAAAAAACATTCTTGTCCATACTACTGAAATGGATAATCAGATTGCTTGTCTTATAAACTTTGATGAAAATATAGATTCTGACACTATTATGCAAATTTCTGAATCAGGTTGCAGTTTTATCAATAGTCATTTTAACATCGAGCTATCCTTTTCCTTTTCAAAAATTTTTAATAATATTATTGATGTACCTGTGGCATATAACGAGGCGGTATCAGTTTTAAAATATCAAAGACTACTGGGGATAAAAGAGCCTATGCAATATATAGATAATTACACTCATTCCAGAGATGCACAAATAATATTCGACCTCCATAAAGAGCAGACTCTTGTAAATGCTATAAAAACAGGAAATAAAGAAACTGCACTTACTGTTTTAAATCAGGTCTTTTCAGAGCTTGAAAAAAATCACGACCTGCCTTTTGATTATCTTACATACGTTGTTCTTGACATTGCAAGTACAGTTATTAAAAGTACAAGCGAAACTGAATTTAATGAATCGCTTAATTTTTACAGAGAAATCAAAAACTGTACAAATCTTGTTGACCTTCGTGAGCGTATGACGCAGTTTATAGTTAAAATATGCGAAACAACCTTAAAAAACAGTAAAGAGCATAAAGGCAGGGTAAAATTTCTTGTTTCTCATATTGAAAAATATGTTACCGATAATTACACCGACTCTAATCTTAATATCAATTCAGTGGCAAATTATTTCAATATGAATCCTGACTATATTTCCCTTTCGTTTAAAAAGGAAAAAGGCATTCCCCTCTTAGGATTCATTAACAACCTAAGAATTGAGCATGCCGTAAAGCTTATAAATGAAGGCAGATATACAAAAAAAGAAATTTCAAAAATGGTCGGTTTCACATCAGAACGCTCCTTCTACCGTATTTTGAAACAGTACGAGGACAGTATAAAAGAACAGTAATAA
>JAZOSB010000054.1:0-4079 GCA_045656865.1 Clostridia bacterium
TTTTTTATATCATTTTCCTTCCCAAAAAAAAAACAAAAATCTCTTGAATCGCATTGCGTTCCAGTAACTTTTTATTCTCTTTTTTTCTTGAAAAAGTCATATTTAAGAGTCAGGTCATTTTTCTGTATAAGGTTATTCATATGGGTACTGGTATCCATAATATATTGTTGGTCTGCTTCGGAATTATTTGTAGCAACCCCGTTTTCAACATAGTTCACCCCATCATACCAGGAACGGTCGCTGAAAAATACATATCCCTGATAATCGGGATCCATAATATCCCTGCCAATATACCACTCGTCGTTGTACTTTATTCCGAGCAAATTGAGGACTGTGGGCAGTATATCAATCTGGGAATTAACCTTGTCAAAATCTCTTCTTCTCATACCGTTACTCCAGATGAAAAACGGAGTCTCGTTTATAAGGTTATTCTCTGTAGTTTTATATTGGTCAAGTATGGTTTTGTCGTTGAGGGTATAAAGATAATGGTCTGCATAGGCTACAATTATCGTATTTCTCAAAAGTCCGTTATCCTTTAACGCCTGAAGCAATAGCCCCATCATTTTGTCGGTTTCACTTGCAAAAAGCCGTGCAACCTCTTCCTCGCTTACCTGCGGCTCGGTTTCTTCCCCCTCTGTAGCTGCTTCACCTTCTTGAGGAGTTTCTTCTACCTGAGGCTGAGGCTCTGCCGCAACGGGAGTTTCTCCTTCCTGCCCCTCCAATTCAGCCAAAATTAGCTTTGCCGTCTCGCTGTTAATACTGAAAGGAGTATGAGGAGTATATGTGATTATATAATGCATAAATTTGGAGTCCTGCTTAAACATTTTCTCGTAGAAAAATTCGTTAAGTACAAGCTCTCTGTCAAGCTGATATGATGCATCCTCATAATTGCCGTCGTCCAGCAGACTGTAATATTCATCATATCCCCAGTTTTTGTAGTTTATATCACGGGTATAATATTCTCCTGTATTCATATGAAAGGCATTTGCCGAATATCCCGCATTTTTAAGCTGTCTGGGAAGAGAATAAAGGAATGTGTTTCCCGTGAAAGAATACGGATTCTTTGTATAAGAAATAGGGGTTATATACCCTGTTGAAACGGCAAGCTCTGAATTAAAGGTTGAGCCCCCGCCCGTATAGTAGGAATAGTGATTATTAAACACAAGGGAATTGTTAAGCATTTTATAAAGGTTGGGGGTATCCTCAGGGGTGATAAGCCAGCTATCCATTCCCTCAAGCTGAATGAAAATAACATTTTTGCCCTTGAAAAATCCTGTATATTTATTCTTTTTATGTGCCGTCTGCTCACTGTATGTATTTTCCAGTAGCTCCATTTCGTCGGGATTTTGTTCACTATCCGCCATCAGAAATGTTATATAAAAATCCCTTACGGTGTATTCAAACAGACCGCAGATTTTCATATTTTTGTTCTGGTCGCTGAAGCTGTCATAAACATTTCGGGGGTTTCTCCATGTGTCCCATTTAAGGGATTTGTTTCCCTGTCCCAAAAGTCCGGGAACTGTTGCGTAAATAACGGAGAATATAGCCAAAAACAAAATCATACTCTTCCATTTTGTGCTTTTAGATTTGGGGAACTTAAATATTGCTAAAAGACCCACGACTAAAACCAACAGACACTTTAAAACCGTTATAGTGTCCGTGTTTTTCACAACATCCCCTATGTAGGCACTGCCCTCCTGTGCCGACTGTAACAAGTTAAAGCCAAAAAAGAAATCGGTATAAGGATAGTATATGGAATTAGCCACAAATGCAGAAAAGAATACAAGGAAAAAAACTGCATAGATAATTCTGCCAAGCTCCCCTTTAAAGCACCGCGGAATGATTGAAAGTAAGCTTATCCACAATAGCGTAAATAAAATATTGGGCAAAACCATTGTAGCTTGAAAATACCTTACGTCCCTTGCCAGAATTCTTATGAAAAAATCCATCAGCAAAAAGGGCATAACGGTAAGCACAGTATAGAAAATCGCCTGCAGGCAAGACTTTACAGAAGGCAATTTTAAATTTTCTTTTTTCAATAACTCAGGTAATTTTTTTAAACAATTGTTCTTCATAAAAATTTTCCTTTGTCTGTTCAAGTTGAGGTTGCATTTTACAATTTTAATTATTGAATCATATCACATTTAATGCATTTTGTCAACTTTACAAATAGTCATCGGAAAATCTGCATAACAAATCGTTTATAAGCTATATTTTGTTTTTATTCTTTCAAGCTTTTCTAAAAGTGCTCGCCCGATTACAAAGAGGAAAAATGCCGTTGAAAGTCCGTGTACGAGGTTAAAGGGCATCCCCAACCCCCACACCGTAAGCATATATTCCCAAGTGGGGGTATTTACCCCTGCGAGAGCACTTAAATCCGATATAGGGCCATAAACAACAGTTGCCGCCACAAACCCGAAGAAGCACATTATAATACGGTTTTTCGCAAATTTCTGTTTATGGAAAATAAGTCCTGCGAGAAATCCCGTCATTGCAAGGGCAAACATCTGCCATGGGGTCCACGGACCCTGACCGAAATAAAAATTGGATACGAAGGCACTTACTGCACCTGTAAGGAATCCCGTTTCCGCACCGAATGCAATTCCCGTCACTATGACAATTGCCGCAATGGGCTTGAATAATGGGAGCATAAAAAAGGCTATTCTTCCTGCAGCGGCAATGGCGCACAACACGCTTATGACAACAATTTCCCTTGACGAGGCTTTACGCCGTTCAAAAGCGACGGCAAAGGGTATCATTGCCTCTATTATAAGAAGTAGACTTATAAAGTAATATTTTTTATCTTCCAAGAGATACATTCCTGCAAATGCTGTAAGAGGCATAAGTACCAAAACGGTAAAAAGGCACAAGAGGATATTGCTTTTTTGTATTGGATATTTTTTCTGTTTCTTTTCGGGGGGAGTTACCGTATTGGTCGGTTGCTCCTCCTTTTTCTTTGGAGGAAGTTTATCATACTCTTCCCTTTTCCCGAAAGCGGAAATAATGTCCTCGGCGATTATCATATTGTCAATAATTCCCCTTGACATACGGTTTGCGGCAGTTGTATAAAAGCTCTTACCACCGAAAAATACTGTCGGCACATCCTCGCTTACAATATTTCCGTCAAAAAACATTGCACAGCGGTCGGCATACTTTGCACAAAATTCTATATCATGGGACACCACAATTACCGTAACACCTTTTTTTTGCAGTTTTTTAAGTATTTGTGCAAGTTTTTCCTTGAATCGTGCATCCATACCCTTTGTAGGCTCGTCCATAAGAATGACATCAGGATTTTTAAGAAGCACCTTGGCAAGTGCCGCCCTTTGCATTTCTCCACCCGAAAGGTCGTAGGTATGTCGGTTTTTCAAATTTTCCAGTTCACACAGCTCTACTGTTTCGTCAAGGAGTAGATTTTTTTCTTCTGCGGAAATGTCAATATCCGAAAGCATTTCCCAAAGGTCCTTTTCAACGGTTTTTTCCACAAAAACCGTTTGGGGATTCTGTGGCAGTAAACCTATTGACGGATTGCCGTTCCATTCGATTTTTCCTCTGTACGGCTTATTTATTTCGCACAACAGAGAGAGAGTCGTTGTTTTTCCGCTGCCGTTTCCTCCGAGAATTGTATACAATTCACCTTTGGACACAGTAAAATCAAGTGCCCTTACCACATCGGGCAAAGCCTTTTCGTACCTGAAATAAATATCCTTTACGAAAAGAATGGTTTCACTGCTTCTTTCTTTCTTTTCTGCCTCCTTGGTTGTAAACGAATTATCTTTTGCATATGCACGGAGAAATTCCTTTCCCTCACGCACGGTTACGGGAGATATTCTTTCATCTGTCAAAGCTGAGAAAACACGCATTGCAACGGGCATCTGAAGAAGCATACTGTCCTTGGTATCTTTCAGTTTTTTTGAAAGTTCACAAGGTTTTCCGTTATAACTTACCCTGCCCTCATCAAGCAAAATTACACGGTCTGAAAGTGCAAGCACATCCTCAAGACGGTGTTCGGAAATTATAACAGTTACTCCAAGCTCTCTGTTTATTTTAGAAAGAGCGTTCAAAAACTCACCTGACGC